>NZ_JBEPMC010000003.1:0-760915 GCF_040545535.1 Mesorhizobium robiniae | reverse complement strand
GCAATCGCATATGGCGCTCCCCCTCTCCGTCTCGGCTTCGCCGAGCCACCTCTCCCCCACTTTGTGGGGGCGAGGAACCAAGCTTTCCATGGCTGTGAGCTCGACGATTGGCGTTCCTCGCCCCCATGAAATGGGGGAGAGGTGGCCGCGCAGCGGCCGGAGAGGGGGCTGGCGCTGCCATATGCGATTGCCCTGCCCCAAGTGGGGGGGCGCGAAGGAATGAGACGCTTCAGGCGTCGCTGAGCAGCTCGACACTTTTCGCCAGCACCGCCGGATCGCCGAGGATGCGCAGCGTCTTCAGCCGGGCCGAGCCACCGGCGACGACCGAGACGGCAGATCGCGGCACGCCCAGTGCCTTGGCGACCAGCCGTTCAAGCGCTTGATTGGCGGCGCCGTTTTCCGGCACGGCGCGGACGCGGGCCTTCAGACGGCTTCGCCCGTCTGCCGAGATCTCGATGCCTTCGAGCCTGTCCATTGCCGCTTTCGGCGTCAGCCGGACGAACAGGTCGAGGCCGTCGTTACGCGGGCGAAACGGCCTAGTCATGGAACGACCGGTCAGACGACCAGCGGCGCCACCGTGGTGAGCAGGAACTGCCGGAGGAAGAACAGGATCAGAAGCAGGATAATCGGCGAAATATCGATCCCGCCGAGGTCGGGCAAGAAGCGGCGGATCGGCCGCAGCGCCGGCTCGGTCAGCCGGAAGAGCATGTTGCTGACGCTATCGACGAACTGGTTGCGTGAGTTGACGACGTTGAAGGCGTAGAGCCAGGAGAAAATCGCCGAAGCGATGATGATCCACCAATAAATGTCAAGCGCCAGGACAATGGTCTGAATGAGAGCTATCATGCCGGTCTCCGATTGTTGCCGACATGTAGCCATTACGGGCGAAAGCAGCAAGAGCCGCTGTCCGCAGCAGGCCGCGCGGAGGGCTGGCCGCGCGGCTTTTGGGCAGAACACCGTCTTGACAGGAAACCGCCGCGCCCGATAAATGCGCCCATCCGCTGGACGGGGCTGTAGCTCAGCTGGGAGAGCGCGTCGTTCGCAATGACGAGGTCAGGAGTTCGATCCTCCTCAGCTCCACCAGCGGGATATCCTAAATATCTGATTTCGTTGCCAGTGAACGGTTTTCCGTTGGCTGGGCTGTGGTTCGCTCAGCCGGTCATCCCTTTGTCCGGCGCGGCGGCAGCTGCATATCGGCGGATGACGAAGGTCCAGTCGGTCCGGCTCCACGGCTCGGATGCGAAACATCGGCGACGCTGACGCGTTTAGCGGCAGGGGCGGAGGCACCAGAGGCAAAGCGAAGGAGGCTGGAATGCCCGAAGCGAATGGCCGTTACGCACTGGGCTTCACCACACTCGAACAGGAGGTCGACCAGCTGCCGTTGCAGGTGGAAGGCGAACTGCCGGCGTGGCTCACCGGCCGGCTTCTCCGAACCGGGCCTGCGAAATTCGAGGTGGGCCGGCAAGCCTATACGCATTGGTTCGACGGTCTCGCCATGCTCCACGCCTTCGACTTCAGCGATGGAGCGGTCCGCTATTCCAACCGCTTCATCCGCTCGCAATCCTATTGCGAGGCGATGGAGAAGGGTCGCATCGCGCGCGGCGAATTCATGACCGATCCGTGCCGCACGATCTTTGGCCGCGTCATGGCGATCTTCAATCCAAAGCTTACCGACAATGCGAATGTCAATGTGTCGGTGCTGGCCGGCGAGATCGTGGCGCTGACCGAGACACCGATGCCGATCCGCTTCGATCCACGCACCCTCAAAACGCACGGACGGCTCCAATTCAGTCGTGCGATCAACGGGCAGATCTCGACTGCGCACCCGCACAGCGACGGCGAGCGCGGCTACTCCTACGTTATCGAGATGGGGCGCCGCAGCACGTATCGCCTGTTCGTCGACGAAAGCGGCGTGCAGCGTGTCCTGGCCGAATTGCCAGTTGATCGGCCGAGCTACATGCATTCCTTCGGCATGTCGGAACGCTATTTGGTGCTGACGGAGTTTCCGCTTCGGGTGAACCCGCTCAAGCTCGCTTTGTTCGGCAAGCCCTTCATTACGAACTATCGCTGGCAGCCGGAGTTCGGCACGGTATTCACAGTGATCGATAAGTCGACCGGCGCTGTCGCCGCCCGTGCCAGGGCGTCGTCGTGCTTCTGCTTTCACCACGTCAATGCCTTCGAGGCGGACGGTGCGCTGCTGGTGGACCTCCTCGCCTATCCCGATGCGAGGATCATCGGCGAGCTGCGCCTCGACCGGCTGCGCTCCGGAGCGCAGGTCAACCCGACCTCGACCTTGACGCGGTACCGCATTCCGCTCGACGGCAATCCTGCTGCGGCTGTCGAGATCGAGCCGGAACCGCTCTGCGACACGCGCATCGAGTTGCCGCGCATCGACTATTCCCGCCGCGCAGGCAGATCGTACCGCTGCGTATGGGGAGCCGGGCAAAGTGAAGCGGACAGTTTCCTCGACACCATAGCCAAGATCGAGCTTTCGGCCACCGCGCCGGCGACCGTCACGACCTGGGCCGAACCGGGCTGCTATGCTGGCGAGCCTGTTTATGTGGCGCGTCCGGCCGGCGTGGACGAAGACGATGGCGTCCTGTTGTCCGTCGTCCTCGATGTCGGCGCCGGCACGTCATTCCTGCTTGTGCTCGACGCCGCGACGCTCGCCGAACGCGCCCGGGCATCCGTCCCGCATCACATCCCTTTTGGCTTTCACGGCAACTATTTTGCGCGCCCGGATCGATCCGCGCGCTGACCGATGCCAAGTGCCGGCCACTGGATTCTCGGCACTCAGGGAAACAAAGCCGGCGCCCACGCTCCGCCGGCGGAACTCGAGGCAACGGCCGCCGCGACGAACTTCACGCCACGGGCCCCGTCGACGACATCGGGCACCTGGGCGGCGCGGGCGGCATCAACCGCTTCGCCGGCGCGATGAGCGCGGATGATATCGGCGGCGTCCCGATAGAGATTGGCGAACGCCTCGATGTAACCTTCCGGGTGGGCTGCCGGCATGCGCGACACACGCCGGCTCTCCTCGGACGCACCATGACCGCCGCGCACCAGCGTGCGCGTTTCCTCGCCATGGCGCGAAAAGCGCAGTTCTTCAGGCCGCAGGCCCGACCATTCAAGCCCGGCCTTGTCGCCATAGATGCGGACCGACAGGTCGTTGTAATGGCCGGGGGAGGTCTGGCTGGCCAGGATGGTGCCACGCGCCTCGCCCGTCCAGCGCACCAGCACATGAGCGTTGTCGTCGAGCCGCCGCCCCGGCACGGCGGTGAAGAGATCGGCAAAGACCTGCTCGGCCTGGCATCCCGAGACGAAGCTTGCGAGGTTGAACGCGTGCACGCCGATGTCGGCAAGCACCGCCGATTGCCCGGCCCGCGCCGGATCGGTGCGCCATTCGGCCTGCTTCTGGCCCTCCGCATCGATCGGCAAGGTCAGCCAATCCTGGATGTAGGCGGCGTGCACGGCGACGATCCGGCCGAGCTCGCCGGCCGCCACCATCTCGCGCGCCTGCCGGACCATAGCGTAGCCGGTGTTGTTGAGCGTGACGACGAACTTGCGGTTTTTCGCGCGCGCCAGGCTCACCAGTGCTTCTGCGTCAGTCAGTGTTGTCGACAGCGGCTTGTCGCAGATCACGTCGATGCCAGCTTCGAGGAACGGGGTGGCGATCGGCGCGTGCAGGTGGTTGGGCGTTACGATGACGACGGCTTCGATGCCGTCGGACCGCATCGCCTCGACGCGCGCCATTTCGCGATAGTCGGCATAGCTGCGCTCGGGCACGATACCGATCTCGGCGGCCGAGACGGCCGCGTTTTCCGGATCCGAGGACAATGCCCCGGCAACCAGCGCGATCTGGTCGTCGAGCCGCATGGCCAGCCGGTGCACGGCACCGATAAAGGCGTTGCGGCCGCCACCCACCATGCCGACCCTCAGGCGTTGGCGCATTGATCCGTCCGAGGTTGCATAGACCATGATTTGAGAACTCCGTGCCGAAGATTGTGAACGCGACTATAGGATGTCGGACGCCATTTTCGAACATGATTTCCAATTTTTGTTTTGTAAAACGATCATGCCGCGCTAGCTTAGGGACTTGTCATGACCTTGGGAGGAGGGTTCGGGTGACGAGACACAGCTTGTCAGACGCCGCCTTCCCTGTGTCATGAGCGGAGCGCGCAGATCGCCCGACCAAGCTGGCACTGGCGGCCGCAATGAGGCTCGGGTGAAAAAACAGGGCCGCTCGCTTGCCGCGCTCGGCTACACCAAGCCGCAGACTTATGAGGAACTGCGCGCGGTGCTGTCGTCCGGTACCGTGCATTTCCCAAAACGCCTGCGCCAGGTTGCCATCTTCCTGTGGCAGCATCCGAGCGACGTGGCGCTCGGCACGATCGCGCAGGTCGCCGAGCAGGCCGGTGTGCAGCCCTCGACGCTTGTCCGTTTCGCCCAGATCTTCGGCTATGCCGGCTTTTCCGATTTCCAGGGGCTTTTCAAGGACCATGTCAAAGGCTCCTGGCCCGAAGGCCGGGCGCGCGACGGACAGGATCGCGCGGCCACCGAACCCAACGCCGATCTGCATTTTCTCAACGGCATGGTCGGCGCCTCTCAGGCTTCGCTCGGCCGCATCGACAATAGCTTCGACATTGCCAGCTTCGAGCGCATGGTCGACCTGCTGGCGGCGGCCGACCTGATCTATGTGATCGGCAGCAAACGCGCCTTTCCGGTCACTACCTATCTTTCGCTTACTTTGTCGCAGCAGGGCGTGCGCAATGTGCTGGTCGACAATGTCGGCTCCACCGCGCTCGACCAGATCAGCTGCATTGGCAAGCGCGACGCCGTGCTGGCGGTCTCCTTCAGCCCCTACAACTCGATCACGCCGGATCTCGTCGCTGTCGCCTATGAGCGAAAGGCGCGCATCGTTGCCATAACCGACAGCACGTTTTCTCCCCTTGTCAAGTTCTCGGACACATGGCTGGAGGTTGTCGAATCCGACTTCGCCGGCTTCCGCTCGCTTGCCGCCTCGCTCGCCGTCGGCATGGCCCTTGTCCACGGCGTCGTCGCGCGCCGCACCGCCGCGGACGGACACGATTGACTATCGGGAATTAGCGTTTCATATTTACAAAAATGAAAACTTTGTTCCGGGAGGAGCAATGGAGCTTCGGCTAGAGGGCAAAGTGGTGCTGGTCACCGGCACGACGCAAGGCATTGGCCGGGCGATCGCCGAGAGCCTTGCGCGCGCTGGCGCCGGCGGCCTGCTGGTCACCGGCCGTGAGCCGGTGCGTGGCGCCGAAGTCGCAGCGGCGCTTTCAGCGATAGGCACGCCGACGAGTTTCGTCGCCGCCGATCTGGCTGACGCCACGGCGCCGGCGCGGCTGGTGGAGGCATGCGTCGGGCGCTTCGGGCGCTTCGACGCGCTGGTCAACGCCGCCGGCCTGACCAACCGCGCCTCGTTCCTCGATGCCGGCCTCGACGATTGGGCAGCGCTGTTCGCCGTCAACGCACGGGCGCCGTTCTTCCTGATGCAGGCGGCCATTGCGCAGATGCGCAAGCAAGGTCAAGGCGGCGCCATCGTCAACATCCTGTCGATCAACGCGCATTGCGGCTCGCCCGAACTCGCCGTCTATTCGGCCACCAAGGGCGCGCTCGCTACCCTCACCCGCAACGCCGCCAATGCGCATCGCTTCGACCGCATCCGCGTCAACGGCATCAATGTCGGCTGGACCGACACGCCGGCCGAGCGCATCATGCAGGCCGAGACGCTTGGGCTGGGCCCGGGGTGGCTCGACGCCGCCAACGCGTCGCAACCTTTCGGGCGACTGCTGGCGGCCGACGAAGTGGCCAACCTCGCCGTGTTCCTGCTCTCCGACGCCTCCGGGCCGATGACCGGCGCCCTGATCGACCAGGAACAGTGGGTCGTGGGGGCGAACCGGTGAACGCTTCAGCGCCCCCCGAAAGGCTCGGCCCGAAACTTATTAGCCGGCTTCGTTCTGACATTCAAAAGCCGTCCTACGACCGGACAGCGCTGGCCGCCGGCATGGCCCATATCGGCGTCGGCGCCTTCCATCGCTGCCACCAGGCCGAATACACCGACGATCTCCTGTCCAGCCATTTCGATCGCTGGGGCGTGGTCGGCATCAACATCCGCCCGCCAAACCTGTCGCAGACACTGGGCAGGCAAAGCGGGCTCTACACGCGCCTCATCCGCGAGGACGCCCAAGTCGAGGCGCGAATCATTGGCAGCATCGTCAGGGTTGTCGACAGCCAGGACAGTGCCGCACCCGCGCTCGACGTGCTGGCCTCCGCCGACATCGACATGGTCACGCTGACCGTGACCGAGAAAGGCTATTGCCACGTTCCATCCAGCGGCGCGCTGGATGTGGGTCACCCGGACATCGTCCACGACCTCGCCAACCCGCTGATGCCGCGAAGCGTACCGGGCATTCTGGCGCGGGCGCTCGAACTGCGCATGAACTCGCACGGCCGTCCGGTGACGCTGCTCTCCTGCGACAATATCCCGACCAACGGCGTCATCCTGGCCAATGTTGTGCAGGCTTTGGCCAGCCGGCGCAGCAACGGTCTTGCCGACTGGATCGCCGCCAATGTCGCTTTCCCCTCGGCCATGGTCGACCGCATCGCGCCAGCGACCTCGCCAGCCGATATCGAAGCCGTGGAGCAGCATTTTGGCTATCGCGATGCCGCCGTCGTCGTTGGCGAGCCGTTCCGGCAATGGGTGATCGAACAAAAATTCGCCGGCCGCGTGCCGCGATGGGACCGGGTCGGCGCGAGCTTCGTCGGCGACGTCACGCCGTTCGAGCACCTCAAGATGCGGGTGCTCAACGGCGCCCAGACCACGCTTGCCACGCTCGGCGTGCTGGCCGGCCTTGAGCACACGTCCGATGCGATCGCCGATCCGCTGCTCGCCACTTTCGTTCGGCGCATGCTGACCGAAGAGACGCTTCCGACGCTGATGCCGGTGCCGGGTATGGCGCCGCTGGCTTATGTCGAGCAAAGCCTCGCTCGCCTGCGAAATACGGCAATCCGCCATCGCAACCATCAGATCGCCACCGACGGCTCGCAAAAGATCGTGCAACGGCTTCTCAACCCGATCCGCGAGCGGTTGCAGCGCGGCGACAGTATCGCGTTCTTGTCGGTCGCGGTTACAGGCTGGATGGCCTATCTGATCCGCTCCTCGGCACGGTTCGGCAGACGCTGGCCGGTGTCCGACCCTTATGGCGACAGGATCGCCGGCCTTGCCGACGCGGTCGGCGCCGACACGAAGGCTTTGGCAGCCGCGATCCTCGCCATCGACACGATCTTCGATCCGGAGCTTGCCGCAAACGGCGATTTCCGCAACGCGATCATCGCCGGTCTCGACGGCCTGCTCGGCGACGATCCGATGGCTTTCGTCAGACAGGTTTGTGCCTTGCCGACGGCCGCACGGTTGAAGCGGCCCACACAATCGGCATAGTAGGGGGAAGGGAGGCACTATGAAGCTCGGACTGCTCACCGCACCGTTTGCGGACGCATCGCTTGACGAGGTTGCCGATTGGTCAAGCTCGGTCGGCTTCGAGGCGCTGGAGATCGCCTGCTGGCCGAGATCCTCAGGCACCGCGCGGCGCTATGCCGGCACCAGCCATATCGACGCCGCCTCGACCTCGGCCTCGCAAGCCAAGGAAATCGCCGCCGCACTGGCGGAAAAGAACCTGTCGATCTCGGGCCTCGGTTTCTACCCCAATCCGCTGCATCCCGATGCCGCCCACCGTCAGACCGTCATCGACCATCTGAAAAAGGTGATCGTGCTGGCGAGCCATATGGGCGTGCCTGTCGTCAACACCTTCTGCGGCGGCGACGCTTCGAAAACCATCGACGCCAACTGGGAAGAGGCGCTCAAAGTGTGGCCCGCCATAATAGCCCACGCGCGTGACCATGGCGTGAAGCTGGCCTTCGAGAACTGCCCGATGATCTTCAGCTATGACGAGTGGCCGGGCGGGCACAACATCGCCTATTCGCCCTATATCTGGCGCCGCATTCTCGAGGCCTGGGGCGGCGATGTCGGCATGAACTTCGACCCCTCGCATCTGGTCTGGCAGATGATCGACCAGGCCCGCTTCATCAAGGAATTCGGCCCATACATGCTGCATGCCCATGCCAAGGACCTGATGATCGATCCTGATGGACTTTACGAGCGCGGCATCCTGTCGGCCGGCATAGGCTGGCAGGTGCCGCGCATGCCGGGACTCGGCGATGTCGACTGGAACGTCATCTTCTCAGGCCTCTATCGCGCCGGCTATGACGGGCCTGTTATCATCGAACACGAGGACCGACGATTTGAAGGGAGCGACGACAAGGTCAAGCGGGGCTTTCTGCTGGCCCGCGACGTGCTGCGCCCCTTCGTGAAGTGACACCTTTTTGAACTGAACCGAAATCAATGTGGAGGAAGACTTACATGCGTAACAGGAAATATCTGGCAATGGTCCCGCTGCTCGCCGGCGCGGCCTTCATGGCTTCGGTCGGCGTCTCGGCCGCTGAAGCCAAATACACGATCGGCATTTCCAACACCGTCCAGGGCAATGGCTGGCGCGAGGAGATGATCTGCGCGATGAAGGCACAGGCGCTGGCCTCCGGCGAAGTGACCAAGCTGAACATCGCCCATCGCAACACCGATGCCGCCGGCCAGCTCGAGGACATCCGCAACCTGATCAGCGCCAAGGTCAACGCCATCGTCGTCAACCCGGCCGATCCAGCCGGCATCAAGTCAGCCCTCGAGGAAGCGACCAAGGCCGGCATCGTCGTCGTCGCCGTCGACCAGGCGGTCACCGAGCCCTCGGCCTACATCATCTCCAACAACCAGGAGCAGTATGCCTATCTCGGCGCCAAATGGCTGTTCCAGCAGATCGGCGGCAAGGGCGACGTCGTCTATATGCGCGGTGCGGCCGGAGCCTCGGCCGACAGCGACCGCGACAAGGGCTTCAAGAAGGCGCTCGCCGAATTCCCCGACGTCAAAGTCGTGCATGAGGTCTTCACCGGCTGGCAGCAGGATCAGGCCAAGCAGCAGATCCTCGATTTCATCGCCACCGGAACGCCCGTCAACGGCATCTGGACCTCGGGCATCGACAATGTGATCGTCGATGCGCTGGTCGAGTCGCAGACGCCGCTGGTGCCGGTGGTCGGCGCCGACAATGCTGGCTTCGTCGGCCAGCTGAACTCGGTCGAAGGCCTTGTCGGCGCCGCGGTGACCAACCCCGGTTCGATCGGCGGCGCCGGCGTGACGCTGGCTCTCCAGATCCTGAACGGCAAGAAGCCGGCGGAGCAGACCGTGCTGGTCGAGCCGCAGCTCTGGGAGAACGCCACCGAGGAGGGCAAGGCAAAGCTCAAGGGCGCGGCCGATCCGTCGCTGAGCCCGGAATGGCCAGTCTCGATCTCCATCCCGGACTGGACCACCTACACCAAGGAACAGATCGTCGCCTGCAAAGGCCCTGGCGAGTAATGATCGCTTCGAGCAGCGTAGCGAGGACGGCGAACTGCCGTCCTCGCGATACAACGAGTTGATTGGTTGGCGCTCTACGGCGCTCCCCTCTGTCCTGCCGGACATCTCCCCCACGAGTGGGGAGATCAGCCGTTACCAAGGCTTTGGCCAATCTTCGGCGTTGCAAGAAGAGGGTCGGCGTCATAGCTGCCAATCTCCCCCCTTGTGGGGGAGATGTCCGGCAGGACAGAGGGGGGCGCCGTAGAGCGCCAGCAAGAAAGTTCTGTTTCTGATGCGGACAGCGTAAGTGGTTGGCGTCATAAATATTTGGACAGTTTGGACGAGAACAACACGTTTTGACAACAAACCCTTTGCAGCAAAACCCCCTCCTGGACGCCACCGGCGTCGTGAAGACCTACGGCGCCGTGGTGGCGCTGCGCAACGCGTCGCTTTCGGTCCTGCCGGGTGAGGTCCATGCGCTGATGGGCGCCAATGGCGCCGGCAAATCGACGCTCGTAAAAATCCTGACCGGCGCCATCCGCGCCGATGCCGGGCATATCCTGATCCGCGGCGAAGCCCGCGACGTGCGCTCGCCCGCCGATGCGCGCCGCGCCGGCCTGCTTCCGGTCTACCAGGAACCATCGCTCATCCCGGATCTCGACGTTGCCTCCAACCTTCGCCTGACCGACACGCCGGTCGAGCCGTTCCGCGCCTGGGTGCGCGAGCTCGGCATTCCCGACCTCGACATCCGCGACACCGCGCGCGACATCCCGCTTGCCGTGCTGCGCGTGCTCGATCTGGCGCGCGCGCTGGCCGTCGAGCCCGACGTTCTGCTGCTCGACGAGATGACCGCAGCACTGCCGGCAAACCTTGCCGAAAAAGTGCTCGAAGTCGTGCGCCGGCAAGGCGACAGCGGCCGTTCGGTGATCTTCATTTCCCACCGCTTTGTCGAGATATCGGCGCTTTGCGACCGCGCCACCGTGCTTCGCGACGGCGAGACCGTCGGTGTCGTCGACATCGAACCGGGCGTAGAGGAGCGCATCGTCGAGATGATGCTCGGCGCCAAGGTCGAAAAGACGCGGGTGGCCGCGCGCCAGGCGGGCCAGGCCGCCTCGCCCAGGGATAGCCGTCCGCGTCTCGGCGTGGCGAACCTTCGTGTCGGCACCAAGCTCAACGACGTCTCGTTCGAGCTGGCGAACGGCGAGGTCGCAGGCGTCGTCGCGCTTGAGGGCCAAGGCCAAGACGAGCTCTTCGCAGCACTTGCCGGCTCCATCCGCCCGTCCGGCGGCACGATCGAAGTGGACGGGCAGCCGGTGAGATTCGCGCATCCGGCCGATGCGATCCGCGCCGGCATCGCCTATGTGCCCGGCGACCGCACCGAGGCGCTGACCATGCAGCGCTCGGTGCGCGAGAACATCGCGCTCCCGTTCAGCGCCGCCTTGCGCAACTGGGGGCCGATCAACATGCGGCAGGAAGGCTCCAAGGTCGTCAATGCGATCGAGCGGCTGCAGATCGACACGCGCGCCCAGCGCGAGGTGCAGCGGCTGTCCGGCGGCAACCAGCAGAAAGTGACGATCGCCCGCTGGATCGCCGCTGAGGCACAGACCATCCTCTGCTTCGACCCGACGCGCGGCATCGATGTCGGCACCAAGCAGGAGATCTACAAGCTGCTGCGCCAACTCGCCGACCAGGGCAAGTCGGTGCTGTTCTATACGTCCGAGCTCGAGGAGGTGCAGCGTGTCTGCGATCGCGTCATCGTCATCTTTGGGGGACGCGTCGTCGATGTCTTCCCCGTCGAACTCGCCGACGAGCCGGCGCTGATGCGCGCCGCTTACGGCTTGCCGCGCGGCGCCAAGGAGGATGTCGGCATCCTTGCTGGCGCGAACCCGGCGGTGACGCCTTGAGCCGCCTTATCCGCCGCCAGGGCTGGGTCGCCGGCCTGATTGTCCTGTTCGTGGTGCTGTTGGTGATCACCAAGCTGATCCAGCCGGGCTATGGCAGCGGCGATTTCGGCTCGCTGGTGCGCGCGGTGCTGCCTTACGCCTTTGCCGTGGCCGCCCAGACGATTGTCGTCATCGCCGGTGGTATCGATCTTTCCGTCGGCGCCATGATGGCGCTGACCAGCGTCACCGCCGCCTCGATGATGGACGGCGCCAGCGAGGAATACGCGCTGTTCGTGGTGCCGTTCGTGCTGGCCATGGGGCTGGTGCTGGGCGCCGTCAACGGCATGCTGATCGTCGTTACCCGCGTGCCCGACATCGTCGTCACGCTGGCCACTCTCTTCGTTCTGCAAGGCGCGGCGCTGCTCGTCCTCGGCGCGCCCGGCGGCGGGGTGGCCGAATGGCTGAGGGCGACCATCATCGGCACCGTCCCAATTCCGGGGCTGCCCGGGATCTCCGCCTGGATACCGAAAGCGCTGATCCTGCTGGTCATCTGCCTCTGCATCATCTGGATACCGCTCAAGCGGTCAAAACTCGGCCTGTCGATCTACGCCATCGGCAGCAGCGAACTGGCAGCATTTCGCAGCGGCGTGCCCGTCGCGCGCACCAAGATCATCGCCTATGCCCTGTCGGGGCTTTTCGGCGCCATGGGCGGGCTGGCGCTGACCATGAGCACCGGCATCGGCGCGCCCATCCCCGGCCCCTATCTTCTTGCCAGCGTGGCGGCGGTGGTGCTCGGCGGCGTCGCCCTTGGCGGCGGCAAGGGCGGATTGCTCGGCCCGATCGTCGCCGTCTTCGTGCTGCGGCTGGTGCGCACCGACCTGACGCTGCTCGCCATCGATCCCAACGTCACCGCAATCATCGAGGGCGCGATCATGGTCGCCGTGGTGATGTTCGGCGCGTTTATTACGATGAGAGGGCGGCAATGATGAGCAGTGCCGTGAGGTTGGCGCATCGGAATGAAGTAAGGCTTGGCGCTCTACGGCGCCCCCCTCTGTCCTGCCCCGGGCAAAACCAATCGCGAGCAATCTGATGAGCACAACCGCGATCACTCCCCAACCCGTCCCCTTCGGCCGCCGCCTGAAACGCTTCATGGCCGACCGGCCGCTGATCCCGCTGATCATCCTGCTGGTCATGCTGGTGGTGATCCTGCAGATCCTGCGCCCCGGCATCGTCAACGAGCGCTGGCTCGCCAACACCGTCAAGTTCGCCATCCCGCTGGCAATTCTTGCCGGCTGCCAGACCATGACCATGCTGACCGGCGGCATCGATCTGTCCGTCGGAACCGTGGCGACGATGAGCGCCTTCATCATGGCGACGCAGGTCGTCAACCATGACCCGGCGGTGGCGATCCTCATCGCATTGGTGCCGGCGGTGCTGATCGGCCTGGTCAACGGCATCGGCGTCGGCGTCTTTCGCGTGCACCCGCTGATCATGACGCTTGGCACCAGCCTGATCGGCACCGGCTGCCTGCAGGTCTACCAGCGCACTGTCATCGCTTCGGGCGCCAAGATCCCGCCCTTCCTGGCCTGGCTCGGCACCGGCCTCACCTATGGCATACCCAATGCGCTGCTGTTGTTCGTGCCTGTCGCCGTCCTCATCGTCTTCACCTTGAACCGCACCGGCTTTGGCCGCCTGCTTTACGCGGTCGGCGACAATGAAGGGGCGGCACGCCTGTCCGGCGTCCGCTACTGGCAGGTCATCACCGCGCTCTACATCATCTCGAGCGTGCTCGCCGGCATCACCGGCCTGCTCTATATCGGCCTGATCAAGGCGCCGTCGCTATCGCTGGCCGAACCGCTGGTGCTGCCTTCGGTGGCAGCCGCCGTGATCGGGGGAACCTCGATCTTCGGCGGCCGCGGCGGCTACACCGGCACGATCATCGGGGCGCTGATCCTCACCGTGCTGACGACGCTGCTGACCATCCTGCAGATGCCGGAGGGCGCGCGGCGGATATTGTTCGGGCTGATCGTGCTGTTCGTCACGGCGGCGTATTTGAGGATTATTGAGGATCGGTGAAGGCGACACGGCGCCTGCTTCTGGCAAAGTCGACTTACGTCTACACACGCTGACCGTTGTGGCCATGCGGTCTTGCAATTCTCCGTCCCAGCCATCACGAGCCTACTCCCCTGCACGCCGCTTGTCGGCCGCACCGGAGCCCCATAGGGCGCGCGTGAACAGGTTCCGTTTGCCCTTGCGCGGGACAAGCTCGATATCGCTGACAAGCTTTGCGCCGTCCTTGCGCCGCTCCAGGGTGATCTTGCGGCTGTGGTAGGCTTCCAGCTCGGCTCGGTGCGCCACGCTTATGATGGTGACATCGGGCAATTCGTGGAGCAGCACCTCCATCATCCTGCCTTGGCTCTTCTCATCGAGCGCTGAGGTCGCTTCATCCAGGACGACGATATCGGGACTGTGCAGGAGGAGGCGCGCGAAGGCGAGCCGCTGCTTTTCGCCACCCGACAAGGTCTGGTCCCATGGCGCGTCTTCCTCGATCTTAGCGGCGAGATAGGCGAGGCCCACCTTGTCGAGGGCAGCCTTGATCTCCTTGGTCGTCCAGTTGTCGGCCGCCGCTGGATAGGCGACGGCGCGGCGAAGCGTACCAGAGGGGATGTACGGCCGTTGCGGCAACATGAACAGTCGTCTCTCGGCGTGGAAACTGACGCTGCCGCCGCCCCATGGCCACAGACCCGCGACAGCTCGCACCAGCGTGCTCTTGCCCGAACCCGATTCGCCGGCCACCAGCACCCGCTCGCCCGGCTCGATCACGACCTCGGTTTCCTTGACCACGGAGGTGCCGTCGTCGAGCGTCACGGACAGATTGTCGAGGCTGAGCATCGCATCGTCTTCGGTCTCGCCACGCTGGATCCGCCCCAGGGCGTCGCTCTGTTCGGCGCGCTCCAGCCCGTCGAGCGACATCATCAGCGAAGCGATGCGCCGGGCCGAGGCGTTCCAGTCGGCGAGACGTGGATAGTTGTCGACCAGCCACCCGAACGCCCCCTGCACGATGGCAAAGGCGGACGCAGCCTGCATGACCTGTCCAAGCGTCATGCTTCCCTCGAGAAACTTCGGAGCGCAAAGCAGGACCGGCACGAGCGGCGCAAACAGGCTCGACCCTTGCGACACCAGCGCCGTGCGCATGTGCTGGCCCGTGAGCAGCGCCCATTGCCTGAGCACATGGCCGAAATTCCTGTCGATGCCGCTGCGCTCCTCCTCCTCGCCGCCGAGCAATGCGATGCTCTCGCCGTTTTCCCGCACGCGCGTCAGCGTGTAGCGGAACTCGGCTTCCGCCTGGTTCTTTTCCTCGGAGAGGTGGACGAAATGGCGGCCGATGACAGTCATGGACGTGGAGGTGATCGCGGCGTAGACGACCGCCGTGATGACGAGGAAGCCGGGAATGGTGACGCTCGAACCCGCGATCGTCAGCGTCAGCGCCCCGCCGATCGTCCACAGCACGACGATGAAGGTCGAAGCCGACAGAAACGCGTTGAGGACACCGGCGATGAAGTCGACGGGGGATTCGGTGGCAATGCGCAGATCCTCCGCGATGCGGGCTTCGGGATTCTGGTGGTCGCCGCCGACGAGGTTCAACTGATAATAGCGGCCGTTTGCGAGCCAGCGCGCGATGACCGCTGTGGTGAGCCAGGAACGCCAGCGGCGCTGGATCGTCATGCGAAGGTAGACTTGCGCAACGACCAGGCTTCCGCTGCCGAACACGAGCGGCAGGAAAACGGCGCTCAGGAAATAAACGGTGCGGGCATTGCGTTGCTCGATGGCATCGAAAATCGAGCGGTTCCAGACATTGATTCCATACTGGAAGCCGACATTGATGCAGATCAAGATCAACAGCGCGATCGTGAACAGCCAGGCGAGCCTGTCGCCGCCACGGCCCCAGTATCCGCGCCCGCTGATCCAGAAGCGCTTCAGCAGATATTTCTTACGCGCCTGCTCGGCCTGCTCGGGCGTCAGCTGAGGATCGGGTTCGATCGCCTCCGGCGGCGGCGCGGGCTCGCCGTCGACCTCGGGAGCGGGTTCGAGGACCGGGGCGTTCTCTTCGCCTGGTTTCTCTTCGCTCGGTACCTCTGGACGCGACTTCTCTCGGCGCGATGGGCGCGGCTTTCTCGCACCGGGCGGTTTGGCGCTGCCGGGCGGTTTGGCTTTGAATTCAGCCTCTGGCATCGCCGACAACGGCTTGATACTCAGAAGGTTTCATAATGTCCGCCCGGCATCCGGCTGCAGCCGGCAGGTTGCCGCCCTCGAAGTCAGGACGCATTTCCACTCAGGGGAAAGAGTTTCCACCCCATCGGGAGACATAGTGCCGCCGGCCCGATTCCCTCCGCCATTCAAAACCAGATGCACGACCCAACGCCACAGGCTATATTACCCCCTCGGGCTGAGGCTCATCGCGGGAGGGCATGGCATGCAGGCAGTGCCGATAGCGCATCAAGCGACGCAACCTGCCGTCAGTCCCGCATCCTCCATGGCCGGCTATCCAACCGCTGTCCTGTGCTGGCTGCTTTCGGCCGGTGTCTATATCGCGGCCAAATGGGTGGCACCTGAAATGCCGCCTTGGGGGCTATGCTTCTGGCGGCTGGCGCTGGCTTGCGCCATCCTGCTGCCGATCGTGCACCGTCACCATGAGGCAATGATCGGGCTGTTGCGAACGCGCGCCGTGGAGGTCGTCGCCGTCGGCGCAATCGGCCTGACGCTCTGCCAAGGCATGATATACCACGGCCTCAATGACACTGACGCAACCACGGCCGGCATCATCATGGCGCTATCTCCCGTCATGACGATGGTGCTCGCCCGTTTTGTGCTTGGCGAGCCGCTCGGGCTTTGGAAGTCGCTTGGCGCGCTGGTTGCGCTGGCCGGGATGATTTTCATCGTCGCGCACGGGAACCTGACGGCGCTGCTTCAGCTCAAGTTCAACGCTGGCGAGTTGTGGATCGTTGGCAGCGCGTTCTGCTGGGGCCTGTACACTGTGCTTTTGCGCCGTGCCAGGTTCGGCATCGAACTCTTGCCGATGGTCGTGCTGCTGCTCGGCGCCGGCGCGCTGGTCGCCTTGCCTTTCCATCTATGGGAATTGTTCAACGACGAACGCTCCACCATGGACGTCAATAGCATTCTCGCGCTCGCCTATCTGGCAGGCCCGGGCGGCGCCTTGATGTACTATCTCTACAACAAAAGCGTGGAAACGCTTGGCGCGAGCCGGGCGAGCATGCTGCTCTATTTGCAGACAGTGTTCGTCGCCATACTCGCCTATCTACTGCTTGGCGAAGGCTTGCACGGCTACGATCTGGTCGGCGCTGCCTTTATCGTCGCTGGCATCGTGCTCGCTACTGTGCTCAAACCCGGGCCGGGCCCCGCACGCGTCGCGTAGAAATCTTCCGGGTGGCTGGGGCGAGGAATTGGCCGTTCCGGACTGTCCGCCTATGGGCGCAAAGCAGGCATCGCCGCTGTCACTACCATCGACATAGCTGCAGCTTGAAGAAGGGCTCTTCTTCCCAAGCACTCTTCGCCACCTCACACAGCCAAACGCCCCTGCTCCGCCTCCTCCGCATTCGGATCGCCCGGCGCCGTCGCCCAGGCCAATTCCACCAGCGTCACCGTCCGCCTTCCAACCCCGTCGAGTTGGCACACGATCAGTCCCTGCTCCTCAATGTAAGTCAGCAGGCGCCGGGCGCGGCGCAGCGAGTGCGAGCCGTAGGCGCGGGCGATCGTCGCGTCGCTCGGGCAGGGCCAGCCTTCCTTCGCCGCGCGAGCGATCATCATGAACACGCCTTGCATATCCTCGGGCAGCAGCGAGGCGCGCACCGAGACATCCTGCCACGCGTCATCCCCGGCCATGTCGGAGCCAAGGCCGGCGCGGGCGCGCGTCAGCATGCGGCGGAACTCCGGCAGATCCGGCACGACCGAGGCGAGGCCCTCGATGCGGCAGCGGACCACGAACTCCTGATAGAGCACGCCGATAACACGGAAACCCGCGTCGGGCTGCGCCATCACGGCGCGCAGGACGCGGTCGACGCGCTCCCGCCGCTCCGCCAGATCCTCGGCGCTGATTGGCGGCTCCACCGGTTCGGGGCGCATTTCCAGCGCCGCCGACTTTGCCGCCATCAGCTGGTCGAGCAGGTCCGGCGACGCCGCCCGGCGCTGCGGCCTCACGGTCTCGGGCGGCGGGGCTGCCAGGATGATCGCGCGCGCGTCCTCCAGTGCCGATTCCGGCAGCGGCATCAGGCGCGGGGTGCCGTTGCGCGGACTTGTCTCCGTCGGGCCGATGCGCAGGCCCAGCGGACGGCGCGATAGCGCCGGGCCCAGCGCCATGAACTGCCCGCGCTCCAGGTCGCGAAAGGCCTCGGCCTGTCGCCGCTCCATGCCCAAAAGGTCGGCGGCGCGCGCCATGTCGATATCGAGAAAAGTCCGGCCCATGAGGAAATTGGACGCTTCCGCCGCGACATTCTTGGCGAGCTTGGCCAGCCGCTGGGTGGCGATGATCCCGGCAAGCCCGCGTTTGCGGCCGCGGCACATCAGATTGGTCATGGCGCCGAGCGAGAGTTTACGCGCTTCGTCCGACACCTCGCCGGCAACCGCCGGCGCGAACAGTTGCGCCTCGTCCACCACCACCAGCATCGGATACCAATGGTCGCGGGCGACCTCGAACAGCCCGCCGAGAAAGGCGGCCGCGCGCCGCATCTGGTTCTCGGCGTCGAGCCCTTCGAGATTGAGCACCGTCGAGACGCGATGGATGCGTGCCCGCTCGCCGGCGCTCTGCAGGCCGCGCTCGGTATGTTCCTCGGCATCGATCACCAAATGGCCGAAACGGTCGCCCAGCGACACGAAATCACCTTCGGGGTCGATGATGGTCTGCTGCACCCAGGGCGCACTCTGCTCCAGCAGCCGGCGCAGCAGGTGCGATTTGCCGGAGCCCGAATTGCCCTGCACCAAAAGGCGGGTCGCCAGCAGCTCCTCAAGATCCAGTGCCGCCGGGGCGCCCGCGGTCGTGTGGCCCATCTCGATCGCAACGGTCATGTCTCGACTCTCCTTGAGGAGAGGGCTTACCAACCGCATCGCGGCCCGTCGAGCGCGCATGGCCGGCGGCTCGCCGTTGCGCACAAGCTGGACGAATGCGGCTGGCGCGCAGCCATCAGGCGCCGGCTAGCTGGCCTTTTCGACGCCGACTGATGCGGGCCGCGTGGCCGCCGGCGATTCGGCGCTTGCCAGCCGCGCGGCGACATAGTCCTTGACCTGGCGCAGCGCGTAGTCGCGCGAAACGCTGCCGGGTTGCAGGCCAAGCCGCAGCCATAGTCCGTCGATCAGCGTGGTGATGCCGAAAGCGATATCGTTTGCGTCAGCTTCGACGACAAGACCGCGCAGGCCGGACAGCAAATTCGACCGCATCCGGCTGTGGATCACGCGCTGAATGCGTTTCAATTTCTCATCGCGCGGCACCTCCGCGCATAGCGAGAGCCACGCGTGACAAAGCGACGGCTGGAAGAAATGCGGCTCGAAATTGCCGTCGATCACAGCGTCGAGCCTTTCCATTGGCGTATGCGCGCCTTTCAGCCGTGCCACCACCGCATCGCGCAGCACCAGGTTCGACTCGCGCATCGCGTGTTCGAACAGCTCTCGCTTATCCCTAAAATAATGCAGGACGATGCCTTTCGACGCGCCGGCCTGTGCCGCGACCTTCTCGATCGTCGCGCCGGCTATGCCTTCCCGCTGAAGCACGGCGAACGCTGCCTGGCGCAGCTCCTTGCGGCGGATGTCGCTGAGGCGGGTGAGTTTCATGATTGGTCCCGATGCAAATGCATATTGACATTCCCGTCCACCGAGATCAACAATTGACCAGTGGGACAATAATCAGACCAAACGGTCAACAACGGGAGATATCAGAATGCTTCGCGCCTTTCTTCTCAGCATGCCCTTGTGTGTTCTGGCGCTTGCGCCGCAGGCGAGCCAGGCCGCGGAACCGGAACAATGCAGAGCCGTCCGCATGGCCGAGCCTGGCTGGAACGATCTCGCCTTCACCACCGGTGTCGCCTCCGTCCTGTTCGACGCTCTCGGCTACAAGCCGCAGAGCACACTGCTCGGGATAGACGTCATCTACGCCGCCCTGAAGAATAATGATCTCGACGTCTTCCTCGGCTATTGGGACCCGGCCATGGTCGCAAATTTTGCTCCGTACAAGCAGGATGGCTCGGTCGAGACCGTCCGCATCAATCTCGAAGGCGCCAAATACACATTTGCCGTTCCAACCTATGTCTGGGAAGCAGGCGTCAAGGACGTGGCCGACCTCAAGAAATTCGCTGACAAATTCGGCAGCAAGATGTACGGCATCGAACCTGGATCGAACCAGTTGATGATGGACGCCATCGCCGACCCGAGCCTCGGTCTGAACGGTTGGGAAGTCGTCGAGTCGAGCGAAGCCGGCATGTTGTCGGAGGTCGGATATCGGATAAAGGAGAAGAACTTCATCGTCTTCCAGGGGTGGGCGCCGCACCCGATGAACACGATGTACGACTTCAAATATCTGACCGGCGGCGACAAATTCTACGGCCCCAATTTTGGCGCGGCGACCGTCAGCACCCAAGTGCGCAAGGGCTATCTGGAAGCCTGTCCGAACGCAGCGCAGCTCTTGAAGAACCTCAGCTTCGACATCGACTTCGAGAATACCGGCATGGGTTACCTGATCAATGACGGCATGGCGCCGCTCGATGCCGCTGAGAAGGCGATATCGGAAAATGAGGGAAGGCTCGACGCCTGGCTGCAAGGCGTTACCACCTTCGACGGCAAGCCGGCGCTCGACGCCGTGAAGGCAAAGCTCGGCCTGTGAACTCCGCAATGCAGGAGGGATGGGCCAGCCGCAAGCGAAGTGTCGCTATCGGCGGGACCGCCATGGCCTATATCGAGATCGGCGGCGCCGAGCCGCCGCTTGTCCTCATCCACGGCTTTACCGATACGAGCCGCAGTTTTTCCCTGCTCGTCCCCTTTCTGAAAGGCCGCCGCCTGATCATCCCGGACCTGCGCGGGCACGGCGCCTCGCAGGCCGGGACGAACGGCCTCGGGCCGGCCGATTTCGCCGACGATCTTGCCGCGCTCATTGCCGAGCTACAGCTCGTACGGCCGGTTCTGGTGGGCCATTCGCTGGGCAGCATGATTGCCATCGAGATGGTTGCCCGGCATCCGGCTTTGGCCGGTGGACTGGTGCTGCTTGCGGGCACGCTGCAGCCCGAGATCCCCGATGCGCATCCGATGGTCGTCGGGGTGCAATCGCTGCGCGACCCGATATCGCCGACGGACCCGTTCTATGCCTATTGGCACGCCTGCGAGGCGGACGTTCCACCCGACTTCCTCACAATGGCGGCGGCGGAGGCGTCGACCATGCCAGCGCCACGCTGGCGCGCCATACTGGAGCAGGTGCGCCGCACCGATCTGACGGCGGCTGCGCGAAGTGTCAAGGTCGATACGCTAATCGTAAACGGCGGGCGCGATCCCCTATTCGACAGTATGCATCAGCAGCGGCTGGTGGAAGCCTTTCCCACCGCTGCAGTCGTCGAAGCCGCCAATAGCGGCCACAACCCGCACTGGGAGGACCCGGCCCTGGTCGCCCAGCTCATCATCGCACATTTTCCGGCACGCAATGAGCCGAGGCAAATGAGCCAGCCATGAAGCTGTCGGAATATGCGGCGCTCGATGCCGTTGCGCTGTCCGAACAGGTTCGCTCCGGCGACCTGTCCGCCATCGAGGTCGTCGAGGCGGCAATCGAGGCGGCCGCAAGGATCAATCCTGTCCTCAATGCCGTGACCCTGGTCGATGTCGAAGGCGCTCGTTCCAGCGCAAGGAACGTGGATCGGAGCGTTCGTTTAGCCGGCGTTCCTTTCCTCATAAAGGATACCGGTATCCACACGGCGGACTGGCCGACAACGCATTCCTCCGCCTATTTCAGGGATGCCGCGCCCAAGCCCGATAGCGAGATCGTTCGGCGATGGCGGACGGCCGGCCTGGTCTTGCTGGGAAAGACGAACGCGCCGGAATATGCCAACGACTTCGTGACCGAGCCGGCCTTCCCCGGGCCGACGCTCAATCCCTGGGATCTGACGATCACGGCCGGCGGGTCGAGCGGTGGGGCTGCCGCCGCCGTCGCGAGCGGCATGGTGCCGGTAGCGCATGGCTCCGATATTGGCGGATCGATCCGCGTGCCGGCGGCCTGCTGCGGCTTGTTCGGCCTAAAACCTTCCCGCGCCCTTAATCCTCTCGGCCCTTATCGCGGCGAGGTCGGAGCCGGACTCCATGTCGAAAACGTGCTTTCGCGCACCGTCCGCGATAGCGCCGCCATGCTGGATATGACTGCCGGCCCGGAACTGGGGGCGCCTTACCGCGTCTCCAGATCGGTGCCCTCCTATTTCGACTGGCTGCGCACGCCGAGCGAGCGCCTGCGCATCGCCTGCCTGGGACGGCGACCCGATGGCACTGACATCGCGCCCGAAATCAAGGCCTGGTTTCTGGAGACCATGGCGCTGCTCGAGAAGATGGGGCACGAGGTGGAGGAAGCATCGTTTCCACCCGAGGCCGATTGCGGCGACGGCTGGAGCCTCCTGTGGATGTCGGAGATTGGCCTGACCATCCGGGAACGAGCCGGTGAGATCGGCCGCATGCCGGAAAACGGTGAAATCGAGCGACTGAGCCGCCACACGCTGGAACGCTTCGAACAAGCCTCGGCGGCCGATTACCTCGATGCCCAGGATTGCGCTCATCGGGCGTCTCTCGCCATGGCGATAAAGTTCGATCGGTTCGATCTGATCATGACGCCGACCACGGCCGAATTGCCGCCCCGCCTGGGCGAAATCAACGGCAACGGCGCGCATTTCGACTATGAGGAATGGGCAAACAGGGCCTACGGATTCGCGCCCTTCACTGAGATCTTCAACGTCACCGGGCAGCCCGCCGCCAGCCTTCCGCTCTTTCAGTCCGAGGGCGGCGTGCCGGTCGGCATCCAGCTCGTTGCCCGCCAGAACGAGGATCACCGGCTGCTGCGCATTGCCCATGAGCTGGAGCAGGCAACGCAGTGGGCGACGCGGCATCCGCCGATCTGGGCGGGGGACTTTTAAAGCGCGTCACGTCTGACACGCGACGCGCTTTAAGTTCTTCTTTTTATGCATGTCGTGACCCCAAAACCGCTGCGCACTTTTGGGCAACATGCATCAGGCTCAGCGGCTATTGGCATTCACAAGAGGTATCGCAACCTCAAGAGGCTGCCTTCTGATCAGGATGATTGCCGAGAAAGCCAGTATGCCGAGCATGCCGACCGCCGCGGCCAGCCAGAGCGATGGTTGGACGCCCATGCCTGCCATCGCCATGGCAAGCGCAAACGGTGCAAGCGCCGACGAGAACTGACGCGCCGCCGTCACCCAGCCGAGCCGTGCGCCGTAGCGCTCCCGTCCGAACAATTCCAGGGGCAGCGTGCCGCCGACGATGCTGGCGAGACCCGAGCCCAATCCAAACAGGATGACGAAGGCGATGGCGCCGGCCACCGATGGTGTCGTTGCCAGCAGCACGACAAGGCCGAGCGGCAGCAATGTCGCGCCGATCACCGCAAGCCAGGTCTGTGCCAGCCGGCCGCCGAACAGCATGTTGATAAGCCGGCTCGCCACCTGGGACGGGCCGAAAAGCGTGGTGACGACAAGCCCGGCCGAGCCAAGTCCGAGCGCCGTCGTCAGCGGGACCATGTGAACGAGGACCGAGGATAGCACGAACCCCTCGATGGCAAAGCCGCCAAGCATGAGCAGAAACACTCTGCTGCGGTCGCGTGGCGTGAAGGCAACCGCACCGCCGGTTGGCCCGATGGCTCCAGGTGTCGCCGATGCGCTTTCACCTATCCGACGCGACAGCCGCGCCAGCCAGGCATGGATGGGCAGGCAGACTGCGACATTGAGGGCGGCAAAGACCAGATAGACCTCGCGCCAGGTCAGGTGTTCGTGCAGTGCCGCCGTCAATGGCCAGAACAGGGTGGAGGCGAAGCCGGCGATCAGCGTCAGATGGGTGATGCTGCGCTGCGCCCTAGCTCCGCCGATCTGGACGATCGCCACGAAAGCGGCACTGTAGAGCACGAAGGCGGACGCCAGTTCCATCGCCATCAGCGCCAGCACGAAGCTAATTCGTCCGGGTGCTACCGCGCAGGCAACGAGCGCTGCCGCGACCGCTGCCGAACCAAACGTCATCACCCGGCCGGCACCAAAACGATCGGCCCAGCGTCCGGCTGTCGGCGCAAACAGGCCACCCACCAGCAGCGATGCCGACAAGGCGCCGAAAACCCATTGTTCCGGCCAGGTGAACTCGAGCGCGATCGACGGCACCAGAATACTGAAGCTGTAATAGAGCGTGCCGTAGCCGATGATCTGCGTCAGCCCCAACGCCCAGAGTGCCGCAGCCGGGATCTTCAGGTCGCTCATTGAGCGGCATCTGCGATCTCGAGATCGCCGCTGCGCGCGGCGACCGACTGCGTGCTGCCGCAGCCACATCCCGATTTGCCGCTCGCCTTTGCCTTGGCATCGTCGACACAGCAGGCATCGACGTCAGCCGGCGCCGGTCCGCCGCAGCCCTGAGACGACGCGCCTGAAAGTGATGCTGGCACCGTGCAGACGCCGGTCTCGGGCAACACCAGCTGCACGGCATCGGCGGCTTCCATGTCGCCGGCGATCGCCGCGGCAACCGAGCGGACCTGCTCGTAGCCGGTCAGCAGCAGGAACGTCGGCGCGCGGCCATAGCTTTTGACGCCGACCGTGTAGAAATCGGGCTCGGGGTGGCTGAGCTCGCGGTGACCATGCGGCGGCACGTCGCCGCAGGAATGTTCATTGGGATCGATGAGTGGCCCCAGCGCCTTGACGCCTTCAAGCCATGGATCGAGGTCCAGCCGAAGCTCGCGGGTCAAGGCGAGATCGGGGCGCTGACCCGTCGCGGCGATGATCCGGTCGACGGGGCCAACGGTGCGCAATCCATCCTTTGTCTGGCCGTCGACCACCAGCCGGCCGTCGACCTCGCGAATGGCAACCGTGGCAAAGCCCGTCATCAGCCGCACGCGCCCGCTCTCGGCGAGCTCCCGGACATCGGAGCCAAGCTCGCCGCGCGCCGGCAAAGCGTCGGCATCGCCGCCGCCATAGATGCGGACAAGGTCGGTGCTGCGCGTTACCCATAGCGCCGAGGTGCCCGGCTCGGTTTGCGCAAGCCTGTCCAGTTCCAGCAAGGCATTAGCGGCGGAATGGCCGGCGCCGGCCACCAACGTCCTGCGGCCTGCATAGAGATGCCGGTCGCGGCCGAGAACATCGGGAATGCCGTAGGCGATGCGGTTTCCAAATTCCCTCTCGCCTTCGGCCGGCAAGCCGCCCGCGCCGAGCGGGTTCGGCGTCTGCCAGGTGCCGGACGCGTCGATCACGGCCCGAGCGCTGTCCCGGCGCGTGCCTTGCGCTGTTTCGACCAGAAGCATGAACGGCCGCGTCTCCCGCGCCATGCCCAACACCTTGTCGGCTCCCCACCGGGAAATGGCGACGACACGGGCATTGGTCTCGATCGACGGCGCCAGTTCGGAAAGCTCTGCGAGCGGCGCGAGATACTGGCCGACGATTTCGTCCGCCGTGGGGAATGCCTCCGGCTCCGGCATTTGCCAGCCGTAGCTCTCGAGAAGTTTGCGGGCGACCGCATCGACACAATAGCGCCACGGCGTGAAAACCCGCACATGGCCCCAATCCAGAAGGTTCGAGCCGACCGCGGAACCAGCCTCATAGACCTTGACCGGAAGGCCGCGGCCGACAAGTTGGGCCGCTGCAGCCAGACCGACAGGTCCGCCGCCGATGATGGCGACCGGGAGATCGCTATTGGGAGCCATGACACACCTTCTATCTTTCTAGGACTATAGAAATATTGGCCAAAAAATAGCTACGCAGCCGCCTCGCCGACCGCCGGACCGCATGCGGCATCGGCGCAACATTCGTCGGCAAGAAAACCGAGCAGATCGTTCATGACGGGGTAATTGGCACGGCAGATCAAGGTCGTTGCCTGGCGCTCCTGGGTAACCAGCCCGGTCAGGATAAGCCGGTGGAGATGATGCGACAGGGTCGACGCAGCGATGCCGAGCGTTTCCTGCAGATAACCGACCGGTCGTCCGGTTTCGCCTGCCCTCACCAGTGTGCGATAGAGATTAAGCCGCGTCGGATTGCCGAGCGCCTCGAGTTGTTTTGCTGCTTTTTCGAGTTTCATGGAAATAAGCTACCGCCGAAAATACGCGGCGTCAACACTATTTCGAAAATTCTCGAATTATCCGTATACCGGTATCCACTGCAGCCGCTTGTGAGACCGACCAGGATGAGTGCGCATCCAGCCCCGACGCCGAAGATCGGCATCACCCCTCAGATCGACCGCTGATTGACCCGCTTGGCGACCTCTTCGGCGCTTTCGACGCGCTCGGAATAGCGGTCCGTGAGATAGGCGGACCGATCACGCAGGAGCAGCGTGAACCTCATCAGCTCCTCCATCACGTCGACGATCCGGTTATAGTAGGGTGATGGCTTCATGCGGCCGGCCTCGTCGAACTCGTCGGAAGCCTTGGCCACCGACGACTGATTGGGGATGGTGACCATCCGCATCCAGCGGCCGAGGATGCGAAGCTGGTTGACCGCGTTGAAACTCTGCGAACCGCCGGAAACTTGCATGACGGCAAGCGTCCGGCCCTGAGTGGGCCGCATCCCGCCCAGCGATAATGGCAGCCAATCGATCTGCGCCTTCATGATACCGGTCATCGAACCGTGGCGTTCGGGCGAACACCAGACTTGACCTTCGGACCACAGCGACAGCTCACGCAACTCCTTCACCTTAGGATGATCGGCAGGTACGGAATCCGGCAACGGCAGACCAGCAGGATTAAAGATACGGACTTCGGCACCGAGCCAGGTCAGGATACGTGCAGCTTCCTCAGTGGCCAGCCGGGAATAAGAGCGCTCCCGAAGGGAGCCGTAGAGCATCAGAATCCGAGGTTTATGAGCCGCGACAGGCACATTGAACAGCGCCGATTCATCGATCGCCGGGAACTGCTCCATCTGGATGTTCGGAAGGGACTCTGCTTGATCGGCTACTGTCATAATCTAAGGCTTCTTTATTTCGAATTTAATCGAAATAGATAAATACAGCTCGCCATGGTGTCAAAGCAAATTTCGAAAAAGCTCGAAATAACTAGACGACACGCTTACCCTCGGCGTCGACGACGACCTCGCCGTCTTCCTTGGTAAACGGCCCGATATCCTGGTTCGGCAGGATATCGAGAACGGCTTCGGACGGCCGAGCAAGCATGGTGCCAAGCGGCGTCACCACGATCGGCCGGTTGATCAGGATCGGATGCGCCAGCATGAAATCCAGAATCTCGTCGTCGGTCCATTTGGGATCGCCGAGATTGAGCTCGGCGTAAGGCGTACCCTTCTCGCGCAGCAAGTCGCGCGGCGTCATCCCCAGCGCCGCGATCAGCTCGACCAGCCGTTCGCGCGACGGTGGGTTTTTCAGATACTCGATCACCTCAGGCTCTTCGCCGGACTGCCTGATGATGGCGAGCGTGTTGCGCGAGGTGCCGCAATCGGGGTTGTGATAGATGCTGATGGTCATTTCGCAGCTCTCATCTGTCCAATTGGTTTAGGGTCGCTAAGCAGCCATCCCGCCAAGGCCATGGCGAGCAGTGCCCCCAGAAGTTCGGCGACGATAAACGCCGGCAGATCCATCGGCCGGATGCCCGCGAAGGTGTTGGAAACCGCCCGCGCAATGGCGACGGCTGGATTGGCAAACGACGTCGAAGCCGTGAACCAATAGGCCGCGGTGATGTAAAGGCCGACGAGCCATGGAATCGCATCCGAACGGAAGCGAAGTCCTGCCAGAATGGTGAAGACCAGACCAAAGGCGGCCACCAACTCTGCAATCCATTGTCCGTTTCCGGTCCGCACGGTTTGGGAGATCTGTAGGAGAGGCAGTTCGAACATGGCGTGCGCCAGCAACGTCCCGGCGACGCCGCCGACAATCTGGGCGATGACGTAAGCCAACGCAGCGTTTGCATCGATTTCGCGCCGGAGAGCAAAAACCAGCGTCACTGCCGGATTGAAATGCGCGCCGGAAATCGGCCCGAGTATGGTGATCAGCACCACCAGGATCGCTCCGGTCGGCAAAGTATTGCCGAGCAAGGCGAGACCCACATCATCCGTCAGCCTGTCGGCCATGATGCCGGACCCGACGACCGTCGCGACGAGCATCGCCGTGCCGAGCGCTTCCGCGACGATGCGACGTGACATGTCAGCCGCCATGATTTTAGCCGGCCTTCGGCAGATCGCGGCCGATCTCATCCAGTCGTTTCTGCAGGGCGAGCTTGTCGATCGTGTTCATCGGCAGGCTGACGAAGATCGAGATGCGGTTGTTGAGCATGCGATAGGCTTCGTGAAAGGCCAGGTGCTTTTCGGCGTCCGTGCCGTCCACGGCGGCCGGGTCGGGCACGCCCCAATGCGCCGTCATCGGCTGTCCCGGCCAGACCGGGCACGATTCATTGGCCGCGTTGTCGCAGACGGTGAAAACGAAATTCATTTCGGGCGCGCCGGGAGCTGCGAATTCCTGCCAGTCTTTCGAACGGGCGAAGGACGTGTCGTGGTTGAGGGTTTTCAAGAGCTGGAGCGCGTAGGGATGGACTTCTCCATTCGGGTGTGATCCGGCCGAATAGGCCCTGAACTTGCCGGCGCCGACACGGTTCAGGATCGCCTCGGCGAGGATCGACCGTGCCGAATTGCCGGTGCACAGGAAAAGAACATTGTATGGCTCGCTCATGGCGTCCTTCTAACAGTTGCAGGTCACCGCCTGAATGACAGGCTGACAGAGCTCCGGCGCGCCGTTGCAGCAATCCTCCATGAGATAGGCAAGCAGATCGCGAAAGCCGGTCATGTCGGCGACGTAGCGGATTGTCCGGCCGTCGCGCTCGGCGCGGACCAGGCCGGCATGGTCAAGGACCCTCAGATGCGCCGACATGGTGTTTTGCACCGTACCGAGGCGCGAGGCGATCTCGCCGGCCGGAACACCATCCGCACCCGCCCGGACCAGCAGGCGAAACACTTCGAGCCTGGTGTCCTGGCCAAGCGCAGCCAACGCGAGAAGAGCGGTGTTCTTATCCATGCATCCTGGAATCCGGAATTATGGATGTGTATGGCCCGCATATGACAGCCGGATGACGCGGGCAAGCGGCCCATCATCTTCACCCGCAAATGTGCGGACGACGGGCGCAGGCGCACCGTCCTCACTGCGTCACAGGCTTTGACGCCAGGCGCGGGCCGGTCTTGACGTCGACGATTTCAAGTTTCGCGGTGTCGATCGTGCCATCCCAGCCGCCGCCGAGCGCCTTGTGGAGGGCGATGTAGTCGGTCGCGATCGCCACGCGGCTTTGCAGGAGATCGTCCTCGGCGTCATAGAGCGATCGCTCCGCGTCGAGCACGTCGAGAAGACTTGTTTCTCCGGACTTGTAGCGCGCGCGCTCCAGCCGCGTGGCGTCCCCGTAGGACTTCGCGGAAGAGGCAAGCCTGCCGTTCCTGATGCGCTCTTGGCGTAGCGAAACGATCGCGTTTTCCACGTCTTCGAGGGCCGTCAGCACAGACGATCTGTAGGCGATGAAATACTGATCGCGCTGGGCTCTCGCCACCTCGACGGCGGCCTTCAACTGTCCCGCATTGAAAACCGGCACGCTGAGCGTCGGCCCGAAGGACCAGCCGATCGATGAATTCTTGCCGAGATCACCGACTTTGAAGGCGGTCGTGTCGATGTCCCCCGTCAGACTCACGCCGGGATAGCGAGCCGCCTCAGCCTGACCGATCTTAGCGGTATATTGCGCATATTGCCGCTCCGCCATACGGACGTCGGGGCGGGAGAGCAGAATGTCGGCAGGAATCCCGGTCGGGATGGGCAGACGCGGCGTTGGTATCGGCGCAACGCGCTTCAGCCGCTCGTTCAGGGCAGCGGGCGGACGGCCCGTGAGCACGGAAAGCCGATGCATCGCTTCGGCATAGGTTGCTTCCAGGGCCGGAACATCGGCTTCCGTGCTGCTTGCCTGTCCCATGGCCTTCGCAACATCCGCCGCCGTCGACATGCCGGCTTGCGCCATGGTGCGGGTGAGGACCGCGGTTTGCTTTTGCGACGCGGCTGCACGCTGGGCGAGGCCAATACGCGCCTGGTAGCCGCGCGCCTCGGCATAATAGGATACAACATCGCCGATCAGGGTGAGAAGCGTCGAACGAAGCTCTTCCTCGGACGCATCCAGCCCGTAGCGGGCGGCCTCAACGCTTCTGCGATTGGCGCCGAACAGGTCGAGCTCCCAACTGGCGTCGAAGCCGGCCTGGTAGAGGCTGTAGGGATCGGTGGCGGTCCCGCCCGAGGACGAGCTGTCCTTGTTGCGCGTGGCGGACCCGGAGCCGTCCACGGACGGGAACAATGTTCCGGCGCTCTGGCGATAGCTGGCGCGCGCCTCGCGAATCTTGGCTTTCGCGGTGGCAACGTCGAGATTGCCGGCAATCGCCTCGTCGACAAGAGCATTCAGTTGGGGATCACGCAGGCGCTGCCACCATTTCGACAATTGCGGCGGCTTGACGGGCTTTGACGATTTCTGGCCGCTCCACATGGCCGGCATCGCCAGAGTTGGTTTTTGATAGTCCGGGCCGACGACGCATCCCGCAAGGGATGTCGCGGTCAGCATCAGGACAGCAATTCGCATCCCTGCCGGCGCTCTCTCGGATGCTCCTGCCGTCGAGCCTACTTCGCCTTCATTTTTCATACGTCTGCCTTCAATTCCGATTGACTGTTGCTTGCCGCTCGGCATCCGCCCGCGCAGCCCACCAGCGTGTCGATCACCTGCTTCCAGTCCGGGCGCCTGGCAGATCAGCTGCTTCGTCCGCGCCGGACCCTTCCACCAGCAGCTTGCGCAGATGGCGGCTAAGCAAGCGCTGGATGTCGTCCATGAAGGTGTAGACCACCGGCACGTAGACCAGGCTGAGCAGGGTCGAGGAGATGAGCCCGCCGATCACGGCGATCGCCATCGGAGCGCGTGTCTCGGCGTCGGCGCCGATGCCGAGCGCGATCGGCAGCATGCCGGCGCCCATGGCGATCGACGTCATCACGATCGGCCGGGCCCGCTTGCGGGCGGCGTCGATCAAAGCCTCGAAGCGGCTCATGCCGCGTTCCCGTTCGGCGATCAGCGCATACTCGACCAGCAGGATCGAGTTCTTCGCCGCGATACCCATTAGCATCAACAGGCCGATCAGCGTCGAAAGCCCAAGCGCCTTGCCGGTGATCAGCATGAAGCCGAGCGCACCGCCGACCGACAAGGGCAGCGCGACCAGGATCGTCACCGGTTGCACGAAGCTGCCGAACAGAAGCACCAGCGTCAGGTACATCAGCAGGATGCCGGCGGCGATCGCCGTGGCAAAGCCTGAGAATAGCTCCCGCATTCGGGCGGCGTCGCCGCGTGCCAGCTCGCGCACGCCTTCGGGCAGGTTCTGCATTGCCGGCAGGGCGCGGATGGCCGTAGTCGCCTCGCCGAGCGTGATGCCGGAAAGATCCGCCTCGACGGTGGCGCTGCGGCTGCGATCCACCCGCGCGATGCTGTTCGGTCCGGCGCTGAAGCTGATGTCGGCGATCGCGGCAAGCGGCACTGTGCCCTTGGTGCCGGTCAGCGGCAGGATGGCGAGCTTCGAAGGCTCGTCGATAGCTCCATCGGGCAAGGTCACGACGATCGACACCTGGCGATCACCGAGATTGAATTTCGGCAGGCTGGTGTCGGTATCGCCGACAGTGGCGATCTTCACCGTCTGGGCGATCTCGGTCGGGGTGATGCCAAGCTCGGCCGCCTTGGCGCTGTCGGGACGCACGATCAGCTCGGGCTTCGTCGTTGCAGCCGTCGACGTCGGATTGCCGAGGCCGGGAACCGACTTCATCTGGTCGATCAGCGCATCGCTGGTCTTCTGCAGCGTATCGCCATTGTCGCCCACCAGCGTGATCGACACCTTGGCGCCCGAAAAGCCGTCGGCGCCGAACTGAATGCGGGCACCGGCAATGTCGTTGAGCTTCGGTGAGGCGTCGGCCTCGAATTCCTGCTGGCTGACAGTCCGCTCGTCGCGCGGCTTCAGATTGACGGTGACATTGGCGCTGCGCACTTCGGCAGATGTCGATCCGCGGTTCGGCCCGCCGCCCGACTCGGCCGCGGTGCCGATCGTGGCAAAGATGCTGTCGACCGCCGCTTCGCCCTCCAGGCGCCTGGTGATGTCTTGCACCACGGCTGTCGTCTGCTCGATCGTCGAGCCGGGCTGCAATTCGACCGAGATCACCGAACGGCCGCGATCCGTCGCCGCCATGAATTCGGTCGGCAGCTGCGTCGCCAGCGCTATCGAGCCGGCGAAGAACGCGATGCCGGCAAGAAGTGTGATCCAGCGATGGTCGAGCGCCTTGCGCAGCAGCCAGAGATAGGTCGGCACCCAGGCCGGCGTATCCTCTTCGCTGTGGCCGCCGGCGCGCACCAGATAGGCGCCCATCAGAGGGGTCAGCATGCGTGCCACCAGCAGCGAGAACAGCACCGACACGCACACCGCGACAGCGAAGCTGACGAAAAATTTTCCGGGGATGCCGGGCATGAAGGCCACTGGCAGGAAGACGGCGACGATTGTCGCGGTGGTCGCCACCACGGCGAGGCCGATCTCGTCGGCGGCCTCGATCGCCGCTTGATAGGCGCTGCTGCCGGTCTGGCGCATGTGGCGCACGATGTTCTCGATCTCGACGATGGCGTCGTCGACGAGGATGCCAACCACCAGCGACAGAGCGAGCAAGGTGATATTGCTGAGCGAGATGTCGAACGCCGCCATCACCGCGAAGGTCGGGATCAACGACAGCGGCATGGCGACCGCCGACACCAGCGTCGCCCTGATGTCGCGCAGGAACAGCCAGACGACGCCGATGGCGAGCAGCGCGCCAAGCCACAGCGCCTCGAACGCGGCATCGTAGCTTTCCTGAACAAAACCCGAAGACGAGGTGACCTCGGTAAATTTGGCTGCATCTGTCTTCGCGCCCATCTCGGCAATCGCGGCGCGCGCGGCCTTGACCACGTCGATCTCGCTCGAACCGACCGACCGGTAGATGTTGAAGGCAACGACTTGCCTGCCGTCGAGATAGGCGGTCTGGCGTGGCTTTTCCCAGCTGTCGACCACCTTGCCGAGATCGGACAGTTTGACGTCGCCGGCTCCGGAAAGCGCGATGCGTGTGTCGGCCAACGCCTCAACGGTCTGGGCACTGGCCAGCGTGCGGACCGACTGCTCCTGGCTGCCGATCGTCGTGCGGCCACCTGGCTGGTTGACGTTGATGGAAGCGAGCGTCTGGCTGACATCGCCGGCGCTGATGCCGAGCGCGGCAAGGCGGTCGGGATCGAGCTCGACACGGATCACCCGGTCGACGCCGCCCGAACGGGTGATCTTGGACACGCCGTCGACACCCAACATCGCCTTGGCGACGTCATTGTCGATGTACCAGCTCAGCGCGTCGGGCGACATGGCCGGCGCCTCGACCACATAAGTCAGCACCGAATTGCCTGATGCATTTACCTTCGTCACGACGGGCGCGACGGCAGCGGCAGGCAGGCTGGACTGGACGCTGGAGACCGCGTTGCGCACGTCGTTGGTGGCTGTCTCGGGGTCGGTGTCGAGCGTGAACTCGACTGACGTGACCGAAGAGCCTTCGCTGATCGAGGTTGAGACGTCGTCGACGCCGTCCAGGCTCGCCACGGCGTTCTCGATGACCTGCGCGACCTGCACTTCCATCTCACTCGGCGCGGCACCCGCCTGCGTCACCGTGACGGTGACGGTCGGCAGGTCGATATCGGGCATGTTGTTGGTTCTGAGCTGTATGAAGCCGTAGAGGCCGGCAATCGTCAGCGACAGGAACAGGACGATGGTCGGAACCGGATTGCGGATCGACCAGGATGAAATGGCGTTCACCGCACCGCCTCCGTGTTCGATGCGGCCTGGCCGGCATCTCCCGCCGCGACGCGAACGAGATTGCCGTCATTGAGCAAACCCGCGCCGGAGACGACGACGCTCTCGCCTTCGGCCAGCCCGGAGACGATGGCGACCCGGCCGCCCTTGCGGCTGCCGGTCTCCACCGCGCGGGCCGCGACCTTGCCGTGTTGGCCGACGACGAAGACGCCCGGTTTGCCATCGCGCCATGTCAGCGCGCTTTCCGCAACATTCAGGACCTGCGCCGCAGACGTGGCGATCGAGACGCGGGCAAACATGCCGGGCCTGAGCCCGGAATTGTCCTGCGGCGCGACATAGACGGTGCCCAGCCTTGTGGTGCCGTCGACCTTCTCGGCAATCGAGTCGACCTTGCCGGGATGCGCCTGGCTGGAAGCGTCGGTGATGGTCGCCGCCTGGCCGACCCTGATCGAGGCCAGATCTTTCTCGGGCATCTGCACGGCGACCTCGACCTTGCCGTCGCGCACGATCCTCATCAGTTCCGTGGTGGATTGAACGATGGAACCGGTGACCGCCGGCCTGGTGGAAACCGTGCCGTCGAAGGGAGCGTGGATTTCGGTCCGCGCGAGTTGCGCGGCGATGTTGTCGGCGGCCGCCTCGGCCTGGGCGAGTTGTGCCTGGCTGGTCTTGACCGTGGTTGCTCTTTCCTCGGCCGTCTCGGCGCTGATCGCATTGCTGGTGATGAGCTTTTTGGCGCGCGCCGAAGCCGTCTCGGCCGCCTCCAGCGTGGCACGCGCCTGCTCGACGGCTGCCTTCTGCTCGGCAAGTTGGGCCTTCAGCACCGCATCATCGAGGCGCGCGATCACATCGCCTTTGCTGACGTTGTCGCCCTCGGCAACGAGAACCTCGGTCAGTTGCAGGCCGCTCGTCTGCGAGCCGATCGTGGCTTCCTGCCAGGCTTGAACCGTGCCGGTGGCGGTGATCGCGGAAGTGATTTCATCCTTGCGCACCTTTTCGACCGAAACTGTCAGCGAGGCGCCCTGCACGATGGCAGGTGTCTTGTCCGCGGTCGCATCGGCGCCGCTCGCATCGATATTGCCGCGCCCATAGGCCTTGAGCATGGCGGCAATCGCTATGGCGAGAATGACGGCGAAAAGCAGCAGGTATTTCTTGCTCGACAATCTAGCGGCCATCGGTCTTCTCGGCGTTCGTTGAACTGGTTTTCTCGAAATGGGGAACACCGAGCGAAAGGCGCCAAGTGCCGAAGACGAGCCTGGTCGCGCCGGTGAAGGCCTGCAGCGACCGAAGCGTCGTGGCCGAACCGCGCCGATGCTGCTCGGGCACGGTCGCCATCAGCAGCCGCAGCATCAAGAACATCTCCCACATGGAAATTCTCTTTCATAAGGGGCCGGCCGGCCCGGCAACGGGGTAGGTCAGCGGGCCGGCCGGTGCAGCCGGTCAGAGTTGCTCGTCCGTCCGGGGTAGGGATGGCGGGAGCTGCTTGCCAGAATCGGGCAAACCTCCAGGGCCGGCTGCATCGTCCGGCGGATTGCCCCATGGGCCGCGGGGTGGTCCGTGCGGTCTATCCGCCGAAGCAAGGATTTCGAGCTGTTCGGGCGTCAGCTTGGCGCGAAGTGCTGCGATTGCGTACTTCAGCTTTGCCGCTGAGGCAGCGCGAGCGGTAAGATCGTCGGCCAGCTTTTCCTGGAAAGCGAAAGGATCGCGGGAACCCTGATTGCTATCATTGCCGGGGCCTCCCGTGTCGGGGCCGCGTTTGCCGGGACCATTCGGGCCATGATCGGGCCGTGCCAGCGTCGCCTGCAGCGCGCTGGTATAGTCGCGCCACGCGTCGAGCTGCTCGGTCCTGACACCGATGCGGGTCTCGAGCGCGGAAAGTCGGGCAGCGAGCCTGAATTCCGGCGGCCCCATATGTTGCCGGCCGAAGCCGTCCGGGCCGGGCCGCATCGGCCGGTGTGGGCCAGGCCACGGCATCGGGCCGTCACTCGGCCCGCTCTGCATTGCAGCGACCTGCGGTTCCCCGCCAGGTCCGGTGGCAGGGTCGGCGGGCTGCGCCAGCGCCGGATGAATGAACGCGATGGAGAAGAGGCCCAGAGCAAGAAGTCTGCTTTGCATGATGTGATCCTTTTCCACATGCTTCGGATGGGGAGAGGATAGGAGGCGTCTTTTTCCGGTTTGCTTCGCTCTGTTACCGAAGGTTTCCAGGAGAGGGAGATTTGTTTCCGAATGTTTCCGCTTCTGGGTTGGAAACATTCGGTTGCAAATTTTCCATGCCGCGGGCCATCGGCTCTCCCTATAATCTGTAACGAACAGGGCAAACGGCACAGGGCAAGCATGCAGTCACAACCCCAGATCCTTGTCGTCGACGACGATCGCGAGATCAGGACGCTGCTCGGGCGCTATCTCGACGGCCAGGGTTTCCGTGTTTCGGTGGCGGCGGACCGGCGCGAATGCGAGCACAGGCTGGCCACCGGGCAGTTCGACCTGATCGTGCTCGACGTCATGCTGCCTGACGGCTCGGGGCTCGATATCTGCCGCGCCTTGCGCGACAGCAAACCCCATATTCCCGTCATCCTGCTGACGGCGCTGAAGGAGGATGTCGACCGAATCATCGGATTGGAACTTGGCGCCGACGACTATCTTGGCAAGCCGTTCAACCCGCGTGAGCTGACCGCCCGGATACGGGCCGTGCTGCGACGCTCGGCGCAGGACCAGGCAGCACCCGCTTTGGCCCGCATCTATCGCTTTGCCGGCTATACGATGGAGCCGGAAATCCGTCGCGTCGCCAATGCCAGCGGCGAGGCGATCGACCTGACCGGCGCGGAGTTTGACCTGCTGCAGGTCTTTGTCGACAGACCAGGCCGCGTTTTGTCGCGCGACCAGCTTCTCGATCTCACGCAAGGGCGCGAGCGCGAGCCGCTCGATCGCTCCGTCGATGTGCTGATGAGCCGGCTGAGGCGCAAGCTCGGCGAGGATGCCGCGGCGCCCCTTTTTAAGACAGTGCGCAATGGCGGTTATCAGTTGACCGTCCGCGTCGAGGCCGTGGACGCGCCCGCATGACCTCGCTCAGGGCGCGGATTGCGCTGCTTCTGGTGGCGTCGATCGTCGGTGTGGTGGCTCTGGCGACGCTCGCAGTCGTCAGTGTGGTGCGGGGACCAGCGCCTGAAGCCACAATAGAGCCGGTTGCCCGGCAGATCCGGCTTCTGGCGCAGTCGCTTCCCGGTCATGTCGCCAGCGCAAACGATGTCCAGATCAAACTCGGCGATCAGCCGGCAAAGGGGCAGGAAGACGAACGCGCAACACGTTTTCTCAACCGGGCGCTGGAACACAGCGGGGTAGCCTTTCCCGCTACCGTCGTGCGAGTCGAAGGCAAACCGGGCATGGTCGCCTCAGTGCAACTCCGGGACGGCCGCTGGATGGCCGTCGATATTCCCGACTTCTCGCCGCCGGCCAACCGCTGGCTGGTCTTGTCCGGCTGGATCACGCTCATCGTGCTTGGCGCCACCGCCGTTTCGCTTTATTTCGCGACTGTGCTGACGAGGCCCCTGGTCATGCTGGAGGCCGCAGCAACACGCATCGGGCCGGATGGCATTCTTGCGCCTCTGCCGGAAGAGGGTTCCGGCGAGGTGCGCGCCACCGCGCGCGCGCTCAATCAGCTTTCGAGCCGGCTCAAGTCGGCGATGGAAAGCCGCATGCGCCTCGTCGCCGCGGCGGGCCATGATTTGAGAACACCGATGACGCGCATGCGGCTGCGCGCAGAGTTCCTGGCGGATGACGAAGACCGCGAGAAATGGCTGCACGATCTCGAGGAGCTCGACCGCATCGCCGATAGCGCCATCCGGCTGGTGCGCGAGGAGGTCGATCACGATGCCGTCGAACCGGTCGACCTCGAAAGACTGGTCCGTGACATCGAAGCCGAGATGATTTCGCTAGGTCACGCCGTGTCGATCGGCCATCTCGACAAGGTCTCGGTCAAGGCAGGCGCGCTCGGCCTTCGCCGCGCACTACGCAATCTGGTCGTCAACGCCGCCACGCATGGCAAGGGCTGTAGCGTCGCGCTTTCCGCCAAGGGCGGCCATGCCGCCCTCACCATTGCCGATCGCGGACCCGGCATTCCGCCGGATCTGCTCGGCAAGGCATTCGAGCCTTTCTTTCGAGTCGATCCCGGCCGCAGGCAATCCGTCCCGGGCGCCGGCCTCGGCCTCGCCATCGCCAAGGAAATCATCGAACGCTACGGCGGCACCATCACACTGGAGAACCGTGCCGGCGGCGGCCTTTCCCAAAAGGTCGTTTTCGACGCTGTTTCCTGATTGGACCGTTCGACGTAGACCGTTCCGTAGCTCTTTTCAGGCGACCTAATCCAGCTTGAATGTGAAAGGCGCCGCAACAGATGTGCCCGCTTTTTCCGGCGGCGGCGCTGGCACTTTGGCGCCCTGTAGTGCGTTGAGCGCCGCGCGATCGAGGTCCGGATAACCGGATGAACGAGCCAGCCGGGCCGATAGAACGCGCCCGGATCCATCGACCGTAAAGGTCACTCGTGGACTACCTTCCTCGCGCCGGGCTTTCGCCGCCCTCGGGTAGCGCGTGTGCCGCCTGATCCAGGCATGCAACTGCGAGTTCCATTTGGACGAGCTCACACCGGATCTCGAAGCCGGAGCTTTGGCCGGTTTCGATGCGGCCGCCCTGGCTGCGGATTTCGCAGCCGGTGCGGCTTTCTCCTTTTTCGGACGCTGTCTGGCCTCTCTGACCGGCTTCTTCGCCTTGACCTCAGCCGGCTCCTTCACCTTGGCCTTTGCCTGCTTCTTTGGCTTGGCCTCGACGGGTTTGTCGACCGGTTTTGGCTGCGGCAGCGGGATGACCACTTCCGGCGTGACGGCCTCGGCAACGTCAGGCACGACCTCCTCGAGCGGCGGCTGGTCGACCCGTTCCGCCACGGTCGGCGGAGTGGGCTCGACTGCGTCGGCCGGAGCGGCTTCCGACGGCTCTTCGACTGGCTCTGCCTGCTCGACGGGCGGTTCGGGTGGAGGCTCCGTTTCGGCTGTCTCGGGTTCCTCGGCCGGATCCGGCTGATCGGGCGTCAACTCCTCCGGTATCGGGGCCGGCACGGCCGGCGTGAACGCCATCGGCGACAGCTCGATCACCTGGGCCTGCGGCGGCCCGCCATCGGGCGCTGCCGGGCGCCAGCTCTGCATCGCATAGCCGATCGCGGCATGCGTCACCAGAACCAGCGCAGCCGCGCCCGCCCACCACGCCATCTCGCGTACGCCGAGACGGCGCTGATCGGCCATAGGCAGAGCGGCCGCCGGCGACATTATTGAGCCGTTCCGTTTTGCGGCGCCGCGGCATCGCCGGGCATCGTCTCGAGGCCGACCAGCGCGATCTTCAGATAGCCGGCGCCCCGCAAAAGGTTCATCACCTCCATTAGATCGCCATAGCCGACCGCCTTGTCGGCACGCAGGAAGATGCGCGTCTGCCTGTCGCCTTTTGTCCTGCCGACGAGCGTGGCGGCGAAGGCTTCGCGCGGCACTGCATCGTTGCCGACCGCCAGGCTGAGATCATTTTTCAAGGTCAGGAACAGCGGCGTCTCCGGCCGCGGAGCCGGCGTCGCGGTCGAGCCCGGCAGGTCGACATTGACATCCACCGTCGCCAGCGGTGCCGCGACCATGAAGATGATCAGCAGGACCAGGATCACGTCGATGAACGGCGTGACGTTGATCTCGTGGTTTTCCTCGAGATCGCCGTCGATGTTCTCTCGAATTCTAGCCGCCATGGCCTCACTCCGTGTTCATTCCGCGGCCATCGACTTTGCCGGCGCGACCATGCGGAAATCCAGATCCCGGCTGACCAGCCGTTCGACCCCTGCCGACGCGTCGGCGAGGATCTGCCTGTAGCCGGCTATCGATCGTGCAAAGACGTTGTAGATGACCACCGCCGGGATCGCCGCGACAAGGCCCATCGCGGTGGCCAGCAGGGCTTCCGCAATGCCCGGCGCGACAACGGCGAGATTGGTGGTCTGCGCCTGTGAGATGCCGATGAAGGCGTTCATGATGCCCCAGACCGTGCCGAAAAGGCCGACAAAGGGCGCGGTCGAGCCTATGGTCGCCAGCACGCCGGTGCCGCGCGACATGCGCCGCGCCGCCGCCGCCTCGATGCGCGACAGGCGCGAGGTGACCCGTTCCTTCAGCCCGTCGCCGGATACATGGTCGAGCGAGCCGGCCGAAAGCGCGGTCTCTTCTTCGGCTGCCCGCACCAGCAGGGCGCCAGGGCCGCCATCGTGGCCAAGCGCGCGGCCGGCCTGGTTCAGCGTGGCGGCATTGCCGATCGCTTGTGCCGCGCGGCGGGCGCGCAGCTTGCCGCCAAGGATCTCCAGCGATTTGGCCAGCCATATCGTCCAGGTGACGAAGGACGCGAATGCCAGCCCGATCATCACCGCTTTCACGACGATGTCGGCTGCCATGAACATCCCCCATGGCGACAGATCATGTGGCAGGGTCAGGGACGTCGCCGTGGAAGGGCCGGTCTCGATAGGCGTAGTCTCCGTAGGCGTCGCCACGCCGGGCTGCGTTGCCGGCGGCGCAACCGCGCCCGGCGCAGCCTCTCCAGGCGCGGGAGCGGGAGCCTCGATCGCCGGAGCCGCGCCCGGTTGCTCCTGGGCGGCAGTGCCCGGTTGCTCCTGGGCGGCAGTGCCGCCGGCCGACAGGATGACAGATGCGATCAACGCGGCGAACAAACCATGTCTGGACAAGGGTTTCTTCCTTATTCTCACAGTGGCCTCATTGCACATAGCCGATGGGCTGGCCGGTCACGGGGTGCGCAAACACGCCCATCTCCACACCGAAAATTCCTTTGAGCACGTCGCCCTGCATGATTTGGTCCGGCGTACCGCGCGTCAGCAGCTTTCCGTCCTTCAGCGCGATCAATTCGTCGCAGTAGCGCGCCGCCATGTTGGGATCGTGCAGCACCACGACGACGCATAGGTCGCGTTTGCGGCTGAGATCCTTGACCAGCCCCAGCACCTCGACCTGATGGGCGATATCGAGCGCCGAGATCGGCTCGTCGAGCAGCATGACGCCGGCATTCTGCGCCACCAGCATCGCCAGCCATGCGCGCTGGCGCTCGCCGCCGGACAATTCGTCCACCAGCCGGTCGGTGAAGTCAGCCATGTCCGTCAGGACAAGCGCCTCGTCGACATGGCGCCTGTCTTCGTGTCCGAATCGGCCGAGCGCGCCATGCCAGGGATAGCGACCGAGCGTCGCCAGTTCGCGCACGGTCAAGCCGGTCGCCGCCGGCGTCGTCTGCGGCAGATAGGCCAGCGCACGGGCGAGCTCGCGCGCACCCCACTGCACAAGCGGCCGCTGCGCGAAGGTGATGCCGCCCGAACTTGCCGGCTGCTGGCGCGCCAGGAGCTTGATCAGCGTCGACTTGCCCGAGCCGTTGTGCCCGATCAGCCCGTAGACGCGCGAGCGCTGCAGCTCGAGCGTGACAGGACCGAGCAGCGTCCGCTCGCCGACGGCGAACCGCACCGCTTCGACATTGAAGGCAGTCTGGGCATGAGTTCCAGCCACGATATCGGCCTCTCTTCGGCTTCGCGCGCGCATTTCCAAAATCGGCTTCGACAATCCGGTTTTCGGCGCCGATGTCCGGTTGACTATGAAACATGACTTTACTAGTCAACAATGAAGATGACCTTTTGAGTCAACAAAATGTCGTGACGCGCCGAATTTGCGTCGAAATTCAAAAAAGTGGGGCGTGCCGAGATGGTGAGTGGTTCTGGTCGCGGAAGAATCCGAGATGAAATGCCTGCGCGCCGAAACCTGCTGATCGCGGCGATGTCGCTGCCTGCGCTGCTTGGCAGCGGCCACGCCGTCGCGCAGGAAACCACCACTCTCGACCCGATCAACGTCCAGGAACGCGTCGAAAGCGCCTTTGGAACAGTCGACGGTTACGTCGCCACCCAGGGCTCCACCGCCACCAAGACCGACACGCCGCTGATCGAGACGCCGCAGTCGATATCGGTCATCACCAAAGACCAGATGGAAGCACAGGCGGTGGACAGCCTGAACGGCGCGCTACGCTACACGCCCGGCGCCAGCGGCAATCTCTACGGCACCGACAATCGTGGCCACGGCTTGCAGATGCGCGGCATTTCGAACTCCAGCGGCGTCTTCTACAAGGACGGGCTGCAGCTCAAGGAAAGCAATTTCACGCTGTTCACGGCGCTCGATTCCTACGGCGCCGAACGTTACGAAATCCTGCGCGGGCCGGCGTCGGTTCTCTACGGCCAGGCAAGCCCTGGCGGCATCATTAACTATGTCAGCAAGCGCCCGACCGAGGAGAACCTCCGCGAGGTCGAACTCGGCGCCGGAAGCTTCAACCGCTATGAAGGAAAGTTCGATTTCAGCGGGGCAGTGAACGCCGACAAGTCGCTGCTGTTCCGCCTCACCGGCGCCGCTCATATGGGCGACACCCAGACAGATTTCGTCAAGGACGATCGCATCTTCATCGCGCCGGCGCTGACCTGGCAGCCGGATGCCGATACCAGCCTGACCATCCTCGCCAATTATCAGCGCGATCGCTCCGGCTGGGCGATGCAGTACCTACCGGCATACGGCACGATCAGGCCGGGAAAGGACGGAAAATATCTGCCGAACAGCATGTTCGTCGGCGAGCCGGATTTCGACACCTACAACAACGACCAGGCGTCGATCGGTTACGAATTCGACCACCGCTTCAACGAGACATGGCAGGTCCGCCAGCATGCCCGCTACGTCTATCTGAAGCACTATGAGGAAGGCGTCTTTGGCGGCGGGCTTCTGAATGAAGATGGCGATTATTCCCGCTATGCCGATGCCGGCGGCACCAGGCTGAGCGGCGTGACCATCGACAACCAGGCGCAGGCCGATTTCGACACCGGGGCGCTCGCCCACACGCTGCTCGTCGGCCTCGACTACAAGCGCTACACCTATCGCGACTATGCCTCCAGCAACGATATGATCGGCGATGATTTCAACATATTCGACCCGGTCTATGGCTACCCGGTCGGCGAAATGACGCCCTATACAGACACCGACACAACCCAATCGCAGGTCGGCATTTACGCGCAGGACCAGATCAAGCTGGGCAACTGGCGGCTGACGCTGGGCGGCCGCCAGGACTGGGCGGACTCGAAAGTCTACGACAATCTGGCCGGCGCTTTCGATCCCCGCCAGAAGGACGACGCCTTCACCAGCCGCGCCGGTCTGCTTTATCTCGCCGACAACGGTCTTGCCCCCTATGTCAGCTATTCCGAATCGTTCCAGCCGGTGTCCGGCCCAGACAGCAACGGCAATCCCCTCGTCCCCGAAACCGGCAAGCAGTATGAAATCGGCCTGAAATATCAGCCGGTCGGCTGGAACTCCTTCATCACCGTTTCGGCCTTCGACCTGACCCGGCAGAATGTCGTGCGCTATGGCGGCGTTGGTCGGCCCGACGACATCTTCCAGACCGGGGAGATCCGCTCGCGCGGCATCGAGCTGGAAGGTGTTGCGAGCCTTGATTCCGGCTTCGACCTCAGGGCGGCCTACACCTATCTCGACACCGAGATCACCAGCCCGACCAGCATCAACGAGGATGGAACGAGCAACCAGGGCAACACGCCTTTCGGCGTGCCGACACACGCGGCCTCGCTGTGGGCGAACTACACCGTCGGCAGCGGCAGGCTGGAGGGCCTCGGGCTCGGCGCCGGCATCCGCTATGTCGGCTCGACCTACGGCGACGACGCCAATACGTTCAAGGTGCCGGCCGTCACGCTCGTCGATGCCGCGCTCCACTACAAATGGCAAAGCGCCGAGCTGAACCTCAATGTCAGCAATCTGTTCGACAAGCGCTATGTCGCCTCCTGCTTCGCAGAAAGCTTCGGCTGCTTTTATGGCGAGGGTCGCCGGATCAAGGGCTCGGTGAAGTACACATGGTGACCCTCGCGTGCAGGCCCGAACCCAATTGGCATCCCTGACGCGGCGCCGGTGCCTTGCCGGCCTGGCCGCGACGAGCCTCGGTCTGCGCGGCGATCTGGCACGTGCGGCGCGGCCGCCGCGGATCGCCTGCCTCGAATGGACTTCGGCAGAGATGGTCATCTCGCTCGGGATCGGGCCGGTCGCGGTCGCCGACATCAAAGGTTATCGCGACTGGGTTGTAGGTCCGGATCTTCCCGCCGGCTGCATCGATCTCGGATCGCGCGGCGAGCCCAATCTCGAACTGCTCCTGGAACTCGAGCCCGACCTGATCACCGGCGCCTATGGCTTCGGGCTCGACGAAGCACCATTCAAGCGGATCGCGCCGGTGCACACCGTACCCTTCTACGACGGTACCGAGACGCCTTATCGCCAGGCCGAAATTGAAACGCTGAAACTTGGCCTGCGACTCGGCCGCGAGGCGGAGGCGCAACGGCTTATCCGGGAGACGGCGGCGGCAATCGCCCGGATCAGGGCACAATTGGCAGGACGGGCAAAGCAACCGCTCGCGGTGGTCAGCATGTTCGACGACCGTCACGTCCGTGTTTACGGCAAGGGCGGTCTGTTCCAGGACGTGCTCGACAGGTTGAGTCTCACCAATGCCTGGACGGCGCCGACCGATGGCTGGGGGTTTTCAATGCTCGGCATCGAAGAGCTGGTTGCGATCGGCGAGGCTCGCGTGATTTCCCTCGACCCGATCCCCCCGCATGTGAAGATCAGGATTGACCAAAGCAGCCTCTGGGCGAATCTTCCCTGCGTCAAAGCCGGCAACGTCAGGACAATCCCGCCGGTATGGCCGTTTGGCGGACTTGCCGCCGCTGCCCGCTTTGCAAATTTGCTGGTCCGGGCATGACCGTCATGCAGTCCACGGCCGGCCATCGTGCTCGTTTCGTGGCAGGCGGTTGGATGCTCGTCGCCCTCGTCGGCGTGCCGGCGGTGCTCGCCGCATATCTTACCGCTGCCCAGCTTTTGCGCCTGTTGCCCGCCGACATGTGGTGGCAATCGCTCGGAGCGACGGACTTTGCCGATCCGCGGCAACTCCTTTATCGCCATGCCTTTCTGCCGCGTCTGGCGATCAGCCTGCTGGCCGGTGCGGCGCTCGGCCTGACCGGCACGCTGCTCCAGCAGGTGCTGCGCAATCCGCTCGCCGAGCCGACCACCATAGGCACCAATGCGGGCGCGACCGTCGCCCTGACGATCGCCACGCTCTACGCGCCGTGGATGCTGGAGCAAGGTCGCGAATGGGTGGCGCTCGCCGGCGGCGCCCTGTCGACGCTGGCGGTTCTGGCTCTGGCCCAAGGCCGGAGTTTCTCGCCGGTCGCGATCATCATCTCCGGCCTGGTGGTCAGCCTCACATGCAGTTCGGCAAGCGCCCTGCTGATGGCAGCCAATCGCGAATATTCCGAAGAGCTTTTCATCTGGCAGAGCGGTTCGCTGATCCAGAACGGCGACGCCGTGGTGCTCGGGTTCGCACCATGGCTCGCGGTGGCCGGCATTGCTGCCTTCCTTCTGCTCCGGCCGCTGCGGCTTCTCGACCTGAGCGACGAGGGCGCGGAAAGCCTCGGGACGAACCCCGTGGTGACACGGCTGGCGGGGATGACTGTCGCCGTCGCGCTGACCAGCATGGTGGTCGCAGCCGTCGGCGTCATCAGCTTCGTGGCGCTTGCGGCGCCGGCGCTGGTCAGGCTCGCCGGCGCACGGACCTTGCGCCAGCGCATGATCTGGGCACCGCTTACGGGTGCCGCGCTGTTATGGCTGACCGACCGGCTGGTACAAGTCGTGCCGTTTACCTCCGAGATCCCGGCAGGCGTGGCGACGGCATTCCTTGGTGCGCCGCTGCTGTTTCTCCTCCTGCCGAAATTGCGCACCAGCCCGGATCGCGACGGCGCCATGCTGTCTTCCATGCACAGGCGCAGCGGCTGGGCCCATCTGCTGGCCGGGCTCGTCGTGATGGCGCTTCTTCTCTGTGCCGCGCTTGTTGTCGGGCGAGGCACGGCCGGCTGGCACGTGGCCTCGGCCGCCGAACTTGCCGACCTCCTGCCGTTCAGGGCGCCTCGCATCGCCGTCGCAGTTTCCGCCGGTATGATGCTGGGCGTGGCCGGCACGCTGATGCAGAGGATGACCGGCAATCCGATGGCGGCTCCCGAGGTGCTGGGCGTATCTGGCGGCGCCTCGCTAGGCATCCTGCTGCTCTTCGTCGCGACTACTGATGTCAGCCGCCCGGCAATGATCGCCGCCGGTCTCGTCGGGGCTCTGGCCAGCCTGGCGATGATTTCGCAGACCGGCCGCCGGCAGCCCATCGCGAATGATCGGTTGCTGCTTTCCGGTATCGCCGTGGCGACGATGGCGTCGGCATTCTCGGCGGTGATGCTCGCCAGCGGCGATCCACGGCTCGATACGCTCATCGGCTGGCTATCCGGCTCGACCTACCGGGCCACCGCCGCCGATGCCACGGTCGCCGCTGTGACGGCAATTGCTCTGCTGGCCATCGTGCCCCTCACCATCCGTTGGCTGGACATCCTCCCGCTTGGAGAAGCCGCTTCGCGCGCGCTCGGGCTTAGCCTCTTTCGCGTGCGGATCATCCTGCTGGTGCTTATTGCCGTGCCGACGACAATCGCCACGCTTGTCATCGGGCCGCTGAGCTTCGTCGGATTGATGGCGCCGCACCTGGCCCGCATGCTCGGCTTCCAGCGCGCCTTGCCGCCGCTTTTCGCATCCGCGATCCTTGGCGGCGCGATGCTTGTTTCGGCCGACTGGGCCGGCCGAATGCTCATTTTCCCGTGGCAGATTCCGGCGGGTTTGCTGGCTGCTCTGGTCGGCGGGCCTTATTTCATGGTGCTGATGTGGAAAGGCCGGCAGTGAGCGGCGTCTCCGTCTCAAGGGTCTTTCGGCGTCATGCCTTGCCGGTATGTGCTCCCCGGATCACGCGAGACGCAAACGCCTCGGGCTGAGGGACATCGGCCTCGCGGCGCACCAGGGTGTTGCGCAGCAGCGCGATCGTTTCGCGGCCGGCCATTGCGATCTCGCGTGGCCTATCGACTCCGACGATCATGAACTCCTGGATTCCTAAAGACGCGTAGGGAAGCAGGGAAAGCGCGATCTGTGCCGGCGGTCCAGCGATTTCGACCGCCTTCCGGCAAGCGGCGTTGTCCTCCGAACGGATCCGGACGGGAAGCGCGAAACGCAGCTTGCCGGCCCGGCCGTGTTCGGCAGCGGCACTGCGCACCCGCTCCATCAGCTGCAGGACCTCGCCCGGCGAACCCGGCGCCAGCTCGAAGATATCGGCATGCCGCCCGGCGACCCTGAGGGCCGTTCCGGACTGCCCGCCCATGCGGATGGTCATGTCGGCGCCATGCGGGCCCTTGCGCGGCACATAGCCGCTTTTGACGCTGTAAAAGGCGCCTTCATGATCGAACGGCCTGTCGTTCGACCACAACCGTTTCAGCAGCACCAGATATTCGTCGATCCGCTGCCAGACGATCGTATGACCGACCGGACGCGTTTCGGCATCGTCGTCGTTCAGCGGCTCGCTAAGCATCCTGAGCGACAGCCGCCCGCCGCTTTTGGCGTCGAGCGACGCTAATTGCCGCGCCGCCACCGCCGGCTCGATCACACCCGCCCAATGCGTGAGAACGACCTCGAGTGTGGACGTGCGGTCCAGCGCGCGGGCAGCAATATCCATATTGGTCAACAGCCCGGCCGAATCGTCGACGACGATCTTCTGGAAACCGATGTCCTCGATCAGCGACAGCTTTGTCGCGGTTTCCAGGAAATCGTAGAAAAACGGCGCCGTTGAATCGGCGGGGTGAGTTTTACCGGGAACATGCGTGAACTCGATCGGCATTGCCATCTCCTCCATCACGTTGGGGTCAGTGGCGCGCGAAAGCGCACCGGCACGCGGTTCATTCAACTCCGATGTTGCAAAAACGGCAGGTCGCTATCCCAATCTGGTGTCGATGAATCGGGGTTCCCGTATTTCGGGGCTTCCTAATTCGGGGATCAACGATCAGGGAATAAGGCCTAGAACGACTGCCCCGGTGAACACGAACGCAAGGGTAAAGACGAGATAGGCAAAGGCGCCCGCATAGGCCGGCCGCCACGTCTGTTCGGAACCAAGCCTTTGACCTTTGCGGGCAGTCCGGGCGTTCTGGAAATAGGACATATCGACCTCCGTCTCGGCGGTTAATCTATAAAATCAGTAGACTTTGTCGAGTGCTATTTTCAGGGGATTATTGGAATAATTTTCTCAGATTGAACAAGAATTTAGTTCGTTTTCTGCTTAGCGTTGCGCTTCTGAGGTGGTCCGGCCGATAGGAAGAACGCCATGCCACACGCAGGAGGAGGGTATCAGTCCGTGTCAGCCGGCGCTGACGAGAGCCTGCCGGAAAACATCCGTTCCCATCCGGCCATTCACCCTGTAAATCCCGTTTGGCGTTGTCGGTCGTCATCACTGGGAGAGGTTTGCGTGTCCAATTTCGTAAGCGTTGCAAGGGATGGCGGCGTCGCGGTCGTGACCATCGACAATCCGCCTGTTAACGCGCTGAGCTTCCATGTTCGCGAGCCGCTGATGCACGCGCTTGTCTGGTTACGGGACGAGCCTGGTGTCGCGGCCATCGTCATCGCTTGCGCCGGGCGGACCTTCGTCGCCGGCGCCGATATCACCGAGTTCGGCAAGCCGGTGCAGCAGCCGGATCTGCGCGCCATCATTGCGGTGCTGGAAACCGTCGCCAAGCCAACGGTCGCCGCTATCCACGGCACAGCGCTCGGCGGTGGCCTGGAACTGGCGCTTGGTTGCCATTTCCGCGTTGCCGATGCCGCGGCCAAGCTCGGCCTGCCGGAGGTCAAGCTCGGCCTGCTGCCCGGCGGTGGCGGCACGGTTCGGCTGCCGCGTCTCGTCGGCGCGCTCAAGGCGCTTAGCATGATCGTTTCGGGCACGCCGATCGGCGCGGCCGAGGCGCTCGCCGCTGGGCTGGTGGACGCCGTCTTCGAGGGCGGCCTGACTGCGCAGGCGGTTGGTTTCGCCAGCGAAATGGTTGACAAGGGTGGGTCGTTCACGCCGGTGCGCGGCCGTGACGGCCGTCTCGACCAGGCGGAATTGCCTGAATTCGACACGCAAGTAGGGGAACTTGCCAAAAAGGCGCGCGGGCTCGAAGCGCCAATCGCCTGCGCTCAGTCGGTCCGCAACGCCATCACGCTGCCGTTCAAAGAAGCGCTTGCGGCGGAACGCGAACTGTTCGCCAAATTGGTTGCAGGTGATCAGTCGCGCGCGCAGCGCCATCTGTTCTTCGCCGAGCGCGAGGCGGCGAAGGTTGGGGCTAAAGATATCGTCAGGCGCAAGATCGCGCGGGTCGGCGTCATCGGCGCCGGCACCATGGGCGGCGGCATCGCCATGGCGTTCGCCAATGGCGGGTTTCCTGTGACCCTGCTGGAAACGACGCAGGAGGCGCTGCAACGCGGGCTGGCGACGATCGAGAAGAACTATGCCGTCTCCGTCGCGCGCGGTTCCCTCAGCGAAGACACCAAACGTCAGCGCCTCGACCTGTTCAAGGGTTCCACCGACTATGGCGACCTTGCCGATTGCGATCTGATCGTCGAGGCCGTGTTCGAGGAGATGGCGGTCAAGAAGGATGTCTTCGGCAGGCTCGACGCGGTGGCCAAACCCGGTGCGATTCTCGCTACCAACACCTCCTATCTCGACGTCAATGAAATCGCCGCCTCGACCTCGCGGCCGCAGGATGTGCTTGGCCTGCACTTCTTTTCGCCGGCAAACGTCATGAAGCTGCTGGAGATCGTGCGCGCCGAGAAGACTGCGCCGGACGCGCTGGCGACGGTCGTCGAACTGGCGCGGCGCATCGGCAAGGTGCCGGTCGTCGTCGGCGTCTGCCATGGCTTCGTCGGCAACCGCATGCTGGCCGCGCGCGGTTCGGAATCCGAGGCGCTGTTGCTGGAAGGTGCAACGCCACAGCAGATCGACCAGGTGTTTACCGATTTCGGCTGGCCGATGGGACCGTTCCAGATGGGCGATCTCGCCGGCCTCGACATAGGCTGGCGCAATCGCAAGGCGCGCGGCCAGACGGCAATAATCGCCGACACGCTGTGCGAGCAGGGACATTTCGGCCAAAAGACCGGCAGCGGTTTCTACCGCTACGAGAACGGCTCACGCACACCCGCTCCCAACCCGCAAGTCGAAGCGCTAATCCGCGACAAGGCTGCCGAGAACGGCATCGCGCCGCGGGCGATCGGCGCCGAGGAGATCATCGAGCGGACGCTTTACCCGATGATCAATGAAGGGGCGAAGATTCTCGAGGAGAAGATTGCTGCCCGCGCCTCCGACATCGACATCGTTTGGGTCAATGGTTACGGTTTTCCCGTGGGCAAGGGCGGGCCGATGTTCTGGGCCGGCCTCGAAGGGGTCGACAAGATCATCGGGCGGCTCGACCACTGGCACGAGCGGACCGGCAAGGACGTTTTCAAGCCGGCGCCCCTGCTCAGACAGGTGGCTGAAACCGGCGCCTGGGAAGGCGCTACCAGCCAAACTGCCTGAGCGAAGCCGTCTTCGAAAATCATGGACTACCGAATCCGAGCGTCCATGATCTCGACGAAACGCGCGAACAGACCAGCCTGCGACTTGATCTTGAGCTTGCGATAGATGTTGCGGCGGTGGACCTTTACGGTTCCCGGTACGATACGCATCGCTCGGGCTATGGATTCCGTCGAATGGCCCTGAAGCACTAGGTCGACGACATGTTTTTCGCGCGGCGTGAGCGAAAGGCTCTTCCAGATGTGAGCACGTTCGAACTCGTTGACCGGCGCAATCGCCTCGTCCTGTTTCGTCTCTGCCGGTTCGTCGGCCGGAAGGGCCGGCCAGCGCAACCTGATGAAGCCGATCACTGCCGGCGCCATGTCGCGCAGCAGCCTGGCATCGGCGGTTCCGAAGGGTCCCGAAGCATGCAATCGCATCAGCGAGACCACCAGCGCGTCCTTTCCCGGCAGCGGCACGAAGAAACCGACCTCCTCGGCCAGCTTGGTCTGGCTATAGTAGGAGCGGTAATATTCGCTGGCATAGAAGCGGTCCGGCGCCAGTTCGCGCATGCGCCAAAAACCTTCCTTGCGCTCGACCGCCGCGTGGTGGAACGGGTCGAGCAGATAAGGCCCTTCCTGATAGAGTGCGACGAAGACGTGGCTTTCGGCCGGCGAGAACGTCTCGAACAGCAGCGGCGGCCGTGAGGCGCCGCGATAGCCGAAGATCACACAGTGATCGAAGCTGACATGCTGCCGCAGCCAGGCGACCAACGCCTTGCCGAAAAGTTCGCCGCTCGTCTCCCGCGTCGCAGCGATGAGCGTAGCGAGCTGATTGTATTCGTCGCTGCGCAATACGCTCAATTATACCCCCTTAAACGAGAAAATAGACCAAATATACCACCTGCGAGGTATATACTAGCTGCCATTGGCTCTGATAGCGTTTCGAGATTGTCTTGTTGCTGGAGCCGCAGCTTTGACCGCAGTACCCGATATCGAGTTTCGCGGGGTCGCCAAACGCTACGGCAGCGTGACCGCGGTCAGCGGCATCGATCTTGCCGTCCCGCCATCCGCCTTTGTCGCCTTGCTCGGGCCGTCCGGCTGCGGCAAGACGACTTGCCTGCGCATGATCGGCGGCTTCGAACAGCCAAGCGAAGGCGCGGTTTTCATCCGCGGCCGCGACATGGCCGGCACGCCGCCCTACCGGCGGCCGGTCAATATGGTGTTCCAGCAATATGCGCTGTTTCCGCATCTCGATGTCGAGGACAACATCGCCTACGGGCTGCGCCAGGCAAGGCCGCGGCTGTCGTCGCGGGAGATCAGCCTGAGGGCAGGCGAGGCGCTCGCCATGGTGCGGCTTGCCGGCTACGGCCGCCGCAAGATCCACGAGCTTTCCGGCGGCCAGCAGCAGCGTGTCGCACTGGCGCGCGCGCTGGTCAACAAGCCGGCGGTGCTGCTCCTCGACGAGCCGCTGGCGGCGCTCGACAAGAAGCTGCGCACCGACATGCAGATAGAGTTGCAGAACCTGCAGCGCGAGATCGGCATCACCTTCGTCCTTGTCACGCACGACCAGGAAGAAGCCCTGTCGATGAGCGATTTCGTCTGCGTCATGAATGGCGGGCGCATCGTCCAGCTCGGACAGCCAAGCGACATCTATGACGAGCCCGCCGACCTCTTCGTCGCCGACTTCGTCGGCAAGACCAATCTGTTGAGCGGCAAGGTGGCCGGGCACTCGGGCAACCTCGTCGAGGTGGCGCTTGCCGACGGCACTGTCATTGCCGCGCGCAAACGGACTTCGCTGCGGCAGGATGAAGCCGTTTCGGTCAGCCTGCGTCCCGAATCTTTAAGCCTCGGCGCGCCGGGAAGCGGCCGGCTGAACGGCATTGTCCGCAACCGGATCTTTCTGGGCTCGACCGCGGAATATGCGATCGAGGTCGGGGGTATCGGAACGCTGCTCGCCAAGGCCGATCACCTGATCGGCAGTGGAAACCTCTTCAAGCCGGGTGAACCCGTCGCCATCGGCTTTACGTCAGGAACGCCGCTCGCGTTCCCTGATACCAAGAACAACGGGACCAACCAGAGGGAAAATAAACATGTCGAAATCATATCGTGACGGACTGCCGATAAACCCCGAAAAATTCGTCGACCAATTGATGCGGCTCAAGCGCGGTTCCATCGGCCGCCGCGAGTTCCTTGGCCTCACCGGTCTTGGCATCGCAACGGCGGTGATGGCCCGTGAGTTCGGCATCATGCCGTCGCCCGCCTTCGCCCAGGAGGGTCTTGGCGACCGCATGTCGATCGCCACCTGGCCCAATTATCACGACCCGGCGACGTTCGAGAATTTCAAGGCGGAGACCGGCGTTGCTGTCGAGGTCAATGTGTTCGGGTCAAACGAGGAGATGCTGGCCAAACTGCAGGCTGGCGCCTCGGGCTGGAGCCTTTTCGTGCCGACCAACTACACGATCTCTACCTACAAGAAGCTCGACATCATCGAAGCGCTCGACATGGCCAAGCTTGCCAATTTCGACGGCTCGCAACAGGACCCGCGCTTCACTGGGGAAGGCACGATCGACGGCGCGACCTACGCTGTGCCGAAGAACTGGGGTACCACCGGATTTGCAGTCAACACCAAGAAGCTCACCAAGCCGATCACGAGTTGGAAGGAATTCTGGGACACGGCCATGGCGGACGGCGACGGCCGGACCATGGTCCATGACTACCAGCTCACCACGATCGGCAATGCGCTGAAATATTTCGGCTTCTCGTTCAACTCGCTGAAGCCGGACGAGCTCGCCAAGGCGGAAGAATTGCTGCTGAAGGTCAAGCCGCATCTGTTCGCGGTTTCCAGCGATTATCAGCCGTCGATGCGTGCCGGCGACGCCTGGATGACGATGTGCTGGACCAATGACGGGGCGCAGCTCCACCGCGACATTCCCGAGATCGCTTATGTGCTTGGCAAGGAGGGCGGCGAGATCTGGACCGACTTCTACGCCATTCCGAAAGATGCGCCCAACAAGCCCGCCGGCTATGCCCTGCTCAACTACCTGATGGACCCGAAAGTCGCGGTCAAGGAGCACCTGGCCAACGGCGCGCCTTCCACCGACGCGCGGGTCAATGCGATGCTGCCCAAGGAGGTGCTGGACAATCCGATCCTCTACCCGGCGGCCGAACTATTATCTCCGCTGGAATTCGGTGCGGCTGCGACGCTGACCGATCCGGCCCGGGCCGAACTGATGGCCCGCTTCAAGTCGGCTTGAACCGGCCATAGGTCCGATACAGGCACTCACCCGGCGGGCAGATGTCCGCCGGCACCCGGGGCGGTTTTCAATGCGCAGCAATGTCATTCGTCATAATCTGCTGACCGCGCTGCTGCTCGGTCCAGCAACCGCGTGGCTGGTGGTGTTTCTGGTCTTGCCGTTTGTCGCGATCGCCGTCTTCAGCGTCGGCGAGCGGGCGCCTGAAGGCGGCTATCAGGCCGCTTTCACCTTTGCGCAATATGCCAATCTTCCGGCACGGGCGACTGCCTTCTGGAACACGATGGTGCTGGCGCCGGCAGGCGCCTTGGCCTGTCTCCTCGTCGCCTATCCGGTCGCCTATTACCTCGCCTTGCGCGCGCCGGAGCGGTGGCGGCTGATCCTGCTTGCGCTCGTCGTCATTCCGTTCTGGACCAGCCTGCTGATGCGAACCTACGCCTGGATGTATGTTCTGGGCGGGCGCGGCATTCCGGCATTGCTGGCCTATGTCGGGTTTGAGGATGTGCGGCTGATCAACACGCCGGGCGCGGTCCTGCTCGGTATCGTCTACGGCTATCTGCCGCTGATGATCCTGCCGATCTATGTCAGCCTCGAGCGGCTCGATCGCCGGCTGCTGGAAGCCTCCGCCGATCTCGGTGCAACGCCGATCTCGACATTCCTTGGCGTGACGCTGCGGCTGTCGCTGCCGGGGGTGATGACCGGCTTCTCGCTGGTCATGATCCTGCTGCTCGGCGAATATCTGATCCCGACGCTGCTCGGTGGCGGCAAGGTCTTCTTCATCGGCAACGCGCTGGTCGATCTGTTCCTGCAATCGCGTAACTGGCCATTCGGATCGGCAATCGCCATCACGCTGGTTCTGGTCTCGGTCGTGGTGCTGCTTGTCGCCAATCGCATTTCGACCCGGCTTTCGGGCGCTCGCCGGGTGGACCTGATCTGATGCGCGCCTTCGTCATAGCGGTCTTTGCGTTTCTCTACCTGCCGATCGCGCTGGTGGTGCTGTTCTCCTTCAATGCCGGTCGCCACGCCAGCGAGTTCACCGGTTTCTCGGTGCAATGGTACGGCAAGGCGCTGTCGAACCCGTTCCTGGTCGAGGCGCTGAAAAACAGCCTGTTCATCGCCACCACCAGCGCCTTGCTCGCAGCACTCTGCGGCACGGCGGCAGCGCTTGGCCTGGCGCGCGTCGGCGCGCGGACACGAGCTATCTTCGACGCACTTCTCGGCGCAGCGATCGTCGTTCCGGGCGTCGTCATCGGCATCTCGACGCTTGTCGCGCTCGTCCAGCTGTTTGGGGTCGTCAATCCGTTTCTCGCTTCGCTGTGGCCGAACGACCAGCCGCCACGCCTGGCGCTCGGCTACGGCTCGATCATCGCCGCGCATGGCCTGTTTTCGATGGCGCTGGTGGCGATGATCGTCGGCACACGGCTCGGCAGCCTCGACCGCAATCTGGTCGAAGCCTCGAGCGATCTGTACGCCACCCCACTGACGACATTCCGCTCGATCGTGTTGCCGCAGATCATGCCAGCGGTGATCGCCGGCTTCCTGCTCGCCTTCACCTTCTCCTTCGACGATTTCATCGTCGCCTTCTTCGTCGCTGGCGCACAGACCACGTTACCGATCTATGTCTTTGCCTCGATCCGGCGCGGCGTGACGCCCGAAATCAACGCCATCGCGACGATCGTCCTCGTCGCCTCGGTGCTGCTTGTGGTGCTTGCCCAATGGCAATTGCGCCAACGCAAACCGTCAAACTGAAAGTCGCATCATGATTTTGAGAGATCGCATCGCCGTAGTGACCGGCGCCGGGTCGGGTATCGGGCGTGCCGGTGCCATGATCATGGCCAGGGAAGGCGCGGTGTTGGTGATCGCCGACAGGGATCCGGCTGCCGGTGAAACAACGGCTTCCGACATCCGTATGGCAGGCGGCCGGGCCGAGGCGGTCGCCACCGATGTCGGCGACGACGCGGCGGTCGAGCAGCTCATCGCTGGAACGCTGGGTAAACATGGTCGGATCGACATCCTGCACAATCACGCCGGAGTCCAGGTCGGCGGCACACTGACCGAAGTCGGCGTCGACGGCATGGATGCCTCGTGGCGGATCAACGTGCGCGCGCAGTTCCTCGCCGCCAGGCTCGTCATGCGATGATCGAACAGGGCGGCGGTGTGATCGTGAACACTGCCTCGAATTCGGGTGTGTTTTACGACCGCGAGATGATCGCCTACGCAACCTCAAAACATGCCGTGGTGGCGATGACCCGGCAGATATCGCTCGACTATGCCAAGCACAATGTGCGCGTCAACGCGCTCTGCCCCGGCTGGGTCGATACGCCCTTCAACGAGCCCTTCATCGCTCAGATGGGTGGACGGGAGGCGATCGAACGCTACGTTCGCACCAAGATTCCCATGCAGCGCTGGGCCGCGGCGGAAGAGATAGCCGAAGCCATCCTGTTCCTCGTCTCCGACCGTTCGTCCTTCATGACCGGCCAGGCTTTGGTGATCGACGGCGGCGAGAGCATCGGCTGACGCAGCCGTTCATTTCTCATACGTGCTTGCGTCCGCCGGCCTCGCGGAACCAGCTGTCGGGATAAGGATACCACCAGTCCTGGATCGCTGGCTTGTGGTCGATGATGACCATCTTCGAGCGGCGGAAGGCATCCAGCCCCTGGCGGCCGAGTTCGCGGCCGAGGCCCGATGCCTTCCAGCCGCCGAACGGCAGCGCGTCATTGTCGATCAGCGGATTGTTGACCCAGACCATGCCGGCCTCGAGCCGCTCCGCAGCCTCATGCGCTTCGGCAAGATCGGTGGTGAAGACCGAGGCGCCGAGCCCGAACGGGCTGTCGTTGGCAAGCGATATCGCCTCGTCGAAATCCTTGACCCGGCAGATCGCGGCGACCGGCCCGAAACACTCCTCGCGCACGATCGCCATATCTGATGTGACGCCGGTCAGGATCGTCGGCTCGTAGAACCAGCCGACATTGTGTGCCGGCGGAATGCGCCCGCCGGTGACCGCCTTGGCGCCGTTACGGATCGCATCGTGGACCAGCCGCATGACTTTCGCCCGCGCCGCTTCGCTGACCAGCGGCCCGATCTCGGTCTTGTCCAAGCCGTTGCCGATGCGCAGCGCACGTGTCTTCTGCGCAAACAGCTCGACAAAACGGTCGTGAACGGCATCGACGACGAAAAACCGTTCGGCCGAGGTGCAGACCTGGCCGGTAAGATGAAACGCGGCAGTGACGCTGCCGGCCGCCGCTATGTCAAGCGGAGCATGTTGGCTGATGATCAGCGGATCGCTGCCGCCGGCCTCGATAACGCACGGCTTCATGCGTTCGGCGCAGGCGACGGCGACAGCCCTGCCGGCGGCGACCGAACCGGTGAAGGCGACCGCGTGGGTACGGTCCGAAGCGATCAGCGCCTGCGCGGTGGCCGCCCCGCCGGGCAGGCAGGACACCAGGCCCTGCGGCAAGGAGCGGAACACGGTCATGTAATCCAGCGTCGACAATGTCGTCGCTTCGGCCGGCTTGATCACGCAGGCATTGCCGGCGGCAAGCGAAGCGGCGACGGTCCAGCACATCAGCAGGATGGGGAAATTGTAGGGCATGATATGCACCGACGTGCCGTAAGGCTCGTAGCGCGCATATTGGAACGAACCGGCCTGCGTCGTGCCGGCGATCTTGCCGGCATCGTCACGCGCCATCTCGGCGTAATAGCGGAAGATCGGTGCGCAATTGGCGATCTCGCCGATTGCTTCCGGATAGGGCTTGCCCATCTCACGTACCATCAGCTCGGCGCAGCGCGTAAAGTCGGCGGCCTCGATGGCGTTGGCCACTGCATGCAGATGCTTGGCACGGCTCTTGGCGTCGAGCTTTTTCCAGGCCACCTGCGCCTTCGTCGCCGCGGTCAGCACGGCGTCAATCTCGCCATCGGTTGCAGCCGTGATCGCGCCGACGGTTTCCAGCGTCGCCGGGTCGATCACCGGCTTTCTTGTGCCGGCCATCGGTCGGTAATCCGGATTGACGAAGAAAGCCGGCCGGTCAGCGAAGAATTCCATGGTCTTCCTTTCAAACCCGCTCAGCGGATCATGTAGACCTTCTTGATCGTCTCATGGACGGTGCAGACGCCTTTCCAGTCCTGCGGAAAGAACGCCGCCGTGTCCGGCTCGATCTGGATCACCTCGCCGGATTCATGCACATAGGTGCAGCGGCCCTCGAGGAAGTGGCAGAACTCGTCGCGGGTGACGTGGCAGTGCCATTTGCCTGGGGTGCAGACCCACAGCCCGCATTCGGAGCGGCCCTCCGGTCCCTTGTGCAGCAGCTTGCCCGAGGTGCGGGATTCGCCCTCGATCATTGTCGGGATGACGCCCCAGTCGACGAGGTCGGTAATGGCGAGCGGCGATTGCATGATCGGTGTCGGCATGTTGTGAGCTCCAATGGCCGGCTTCAGGCCAGCATGTAGATATTGCGAATGGTCTCGTGGACGGTGCACTCACCGATCCAGCCGGCCGGGAACATGACCACAGTGGCGGCGGAGACCTCGATGACCTCGCCGTCATCCGACCTGTAGGTCGCGCGGCCGGCAACGAAATGGCACAATTCGTCGCGCGGAATCGCTAGCCGCCAGCGGCCTGATGTGCAGACCCAGATGCCGGATTCCGGCTGGTTGTTCGGCCCCTTGTGGACCAGCCTGCCGGTGGAGTGCGAAGCGCCTTCCAGCGCATCCGGCTGGGCGCCCCAATCGACGAGGTCGGTTCGGGTCGAGGCCTGGTGGAGATGTGGTGCTGAGGAGGTCATGCGGGTGCTCCGCCATGCTTGTGCTTAACGTGCCCGTGCTCTACGGCGCCCCCCTCTGGCCTACCGGCCATCTCCCCCACTTGGAGGGAGATTGGCAGCTCCGGCGACGGCACTCTTCTTGCGACCTTTGTGATTGGCGAAATCAGTGATGACGGCCAATCTCCCCCCAAGTGGGGGAGATGGCCGGTAGGCCAGAGGGGGGCGCGAAGGAACGCCATACCCATCCGCCCGGTCACAGCAATTTCTCCAGCAGCCCCGCCGCCTTCTCCGGGCCGTTCTGCGACTGCATCTGCGCCGACGTTTTCGCCAGCTTGGCCCTGATTGCCGTGTCGGTCAGGCAGGCTTCGATCTTCGCGACCAGCGCGGCGTCGCTCCAGTCGTAGCGCGGCATGCCGAAGCCGTGGCCGGTTTCCTCGACCCGCGTTGCGTTGTCGTGGCCGTCCCAGACATAGGGCATGATGATCGCCGGCTTGCCGAAATACAGGCACTCGGTGAACGAGTTGTTGCCGCCATGGTGGATCACCGCATCGACCTGCGGGATGACCGAGGGCTGCGGAAACCAGCTCTCGACAATGACATTGTCGGGCACTTGCGCGTACTGGTCCTTGTAGCCGCCGACATTGACCAGCGCCCGGTAGCGCGTCTTGCCCAAGGTTTCGATAATGCGCTTCAGCAGATCGACATCGCCGGCGCCAAGGCTGCCGAAGGAAACATAGAGCAGCGGCCCGTCATTATTCTTCGTAAAACTTGGCACGGAGTAGGGCTTCTCCTGCCGCACGCAGCCTTCCAGATACTGGAATTTTGCCGGGTCGAGCGGATGGCGGCGCTTGAACTTTGCCGCCTCGGGATAGAGCAGCAAATTGAGGTAGGGCGAGGCCTCGAAAAACTGGCCGATCGGATAAGGCGCTTCGTTGTTGGCAATCAAGAACGCGTTGAAGTCGTCGTGGATCGGCTTGATGACCGTATTGAAATGGTCGCGATAGCGCTGATGGCAGGCGTGGTCGTTCTCGCCGCAGCCGGATAGATGCGGCGGGATGTCCTCGTCCTCGATCTCGTTTTCCGAGCAGGAGATGACGCGCACCCACGGCTTGCCATACTGCTTGATCGCCGGGAACAGGATGACGTTGTCGACGCAGATGACGTCGGGCTTGATCGCCGCAAGCACGCCCGGCAAATCCTTCTCGGCCCATTTGGCGCTGTCGACGATCGCCGTCCAGCAATCCTTCACGTAATTGTCGACCTGGTCATAAGGCGATTTTCGGAAATTCGGGATGTGGCCGTTGATGAAGTCTTCCCAGAACTTGGCCATCTGTTCGGGCGGCATCGGCTCGGACAGGTTCACTGGATGAGCCTCGAAGCCGTAGCCCTTGTAGACGTCGACGAAGCCGGGGTCCGACAGGAACACCGCCCTGTGGCCGCGCGCCTCGACCGCCTGGGCGATGCCGACGGAATTGAGCGCCGGGCCGTAGGCCGCTTCCGGAAAAAACGCGATCGTCTTCTGCGCCATGAAAGCTTCTCCTTCAATCAATCTGCGAAAATTCTGACGTCGGCGGCATCCCAGCCGAGCTCGACCGCATCGCCCGACGAGACCGGGCGACGGTCGGCGGCGTCCGCGGTGACGCGCACCAGGAACGGCTTTGGCGAGAGGGCGGTGCGGACATGCAGCTGCAGGTCGAGGCCCTGATAGGCGAGCGCCTCGACGGTGCCAGCAACACGGTTGGCCGTTTCTGGCGACGGGAACAGCCGGATGCGTTCGGGCCGCACCGAAGCGACCGCGGCAGCGCCGGGCGAAAGTGTTGCGGGAACTGTGCCGACGATCCGTGTGCCGTCCGCTGCCAGCACGCCGTCGCTGGCAACCTTGCCCGGCACGAAATTCATCACGCCGATGAAGTCGGCGACGAAACGATCCGCCGGATACTCGTATACCGCGTGCGGCGTGTCGCACTGCAGCAGCTTGCCGTCCCTGAACACCGCCATGCGGTCGGCCATGACAAGCGATTCTTCCTGGTCATGGGTGACGATGACGAAGGTGATGCCGACCTCGTGCTGCAGGCGCTTCAGCTCCAGCTGCATGGCGCCGCGCAATTTCTTGTCGAGCGCGCCGAGCGGCTCGTCGAGCAGAAGCAGCCGCGGCCGCTTGACCAGCGCCCGGGCAAGCGCGACGCGCTGCTTCTGCCCGCCCGACAATTGCTCCGGCTTGCGGTCGGCGAAGGCAACGAGCTCGGTCGTCGCCAGGATGGCGTCGACGCGGAAGCGGATTTCCTTTGCCGGCAAGCGTTCCATTTCGAGGCCATAGGAAACGTTGGCCCTGACGCTCATATGCGGAAACAGCGCATAGGATTGGAACATCAAATTGACCGGCCGCTTGTTGGGCGGGGTCCTGGCGATGTCGCGGCCGTCGAGCAGGATGCGCCCGTGATTGGGCGTCTCGAAGCCGGCCAGCATGCGCAGCAGCGTGGTCTTGCCGCAGCCCGAAGGCCCGAGCAGCGCGAAGAACTCGTTCTCGCGGATGTCGAGCGATATGCCGTCGACGGCGGTCACCCGGCCGAAATTCTTCGACACCTTGTCGATCGCCAGCAGCGTGCGGGGCTCGTTCATTGGCCGATGACCCCGCGGTTGAGCCGCTGCGACAAGGTCAGCGCGGTGATTGAGACCGCCATGACGATGGTCGCCAATGCATTGATCTCCGGCGTGATGCCGAAGCGGATCATCGAATAGATCTGCATCGGCAGCGTGGTCGAGGCGCGACCTGCACCTGATGTGAAGAAGGCGATGATGAATTCGTCGACCGAGAGCGTGAAGGCGAGCAGCGCACCAGCGACGACCGCAGGCAGGATGACCGGCAATGTCACCCGCCGGAAGGTGGTGAGCGCGGAAGCGCCGAGATCGGCGGAAGCCTCGACGATCGACCAGTCGAAGCTTTTCAGCCGCGCGCGCACCACCGAGCAGACGAAGGCGAGGTTGAAGACGACATGGGCAAGGATGATGGTGTGCAGGCCCAGGGTGAAATCGAGCATGGAGAAGAAGCTGAGCAGCGCGATCGCCAGCACGATGTCGGGAATGATCATCGGCGCAAAGATCAGCGCCTCGAGGCCTCTCCCGTACTGCCGGCGCATTTCGACGCCGATCGCCAGCAGCGTGCCGAGCAAGGTGGCGATTGCGGTCGAGACAACCGCCACGATCAGCGTGTTGAGGGCGGCGGACAGGATCGCGGAATTGCCGGCGAGCGAGGCGTACCATTTCAGCGAAAAGCCCGACCAGACGGTTGGCAGCCCGCCTGCGTTGAAGGACAGCGCCACCAGCACGCCGATCGGGATGTAGAGAAAGGCGAAGACGAGGACGAGGATCGTCTGCATGCCTAATACTCGGGCTGGAGATGAAGTCATGGCTGACGTCCGATGGTCTGGAGGTGAGCGAGCGGCGAGCGTCCTTCTCCCCGTTCACGGGGAGAAGATGCCGGCAGGCAGATGAGGGGCAGCGCCCAACAGGGCAGAAGGTCGCGCTGCCCCTCATCCGCCCCTTCGGGGCACCTTCTCCCCGTGAACGGGGAGAAGGAAAGGAGGGAACGCTCAGCCATCCGCGTCACCTCTGGCTTCGGCGATACGGCCAGCGGCGCGATCTGCGGCCAAAGCCTGCGCGGTCAGGACCAGCAGCATGATGGCGATCAGCGCCATCGCCAGCGCCGCGCCGAAGGGCCAGTCATTGGCGGTCAGGAACTGGTCGTAGACGAGATTGCCGATCATCTGGAAGCGGCCGCCGCCCAGAAGTGCCGGCGTGACGAAATTGCCGATCGACAGCACGAACACGAACACGGCGCCGGCGGCGATGCCGGGGACCGTCAGCGGCAGGATCACCCTGCGAAACGTCGTCATGGCCGAGGCGCCGAGATCGCGCGATGCCTCTGCGAGCTCCGGATTGAGGCGCGACAGCGGCGCATAGCAGGCGAGGATGACGAAGGGCAGGTAATTGTAGACCAGGCCGGCGATGACGGCGCCTTCGGTGTAAAGCATCGACGGCGGCTCGCCGGTGTAGCCAAGCCAGCGCAAGAGCTGGGTGATCAGGCCCTCGCGGTTGAGCAACACGATCCAGGCATAGGTGCGGATCAGGTAGTTCGACCAGAACGGCAGCACGGCGAAGAACAGGAACACCGGCTGCCACCGGCGCGGTGCTGCCGCGATCGCATAGGCCGCGGCATAGCCAATCACCACCGCGATCAGTGTGGCCGTGCCGGCGATGCGTGCCGAATTGAGAAAGATGCCGGCATAGAGCGGGTCGAACACCAGCCCGAAATTCTCCAGCGTGAACGTGTATTCGATGCCGCCATAGATGCCGCGCCGGAAGAAGGCCAGCGCCAGCACCAGCGCGCATGGCACCACCATCAAGGCAGTGAGCCAGGCCAGCGCCGGCGCCATCAGCAAGGAGGAGCGGGAGGGTTGCGTCACGCCGTGCCCTCTGGTCCACGGGGTTTCTCAACGGCAGACCCCCTCACCCGGATTGCCAACCGAATTGCAAAGGGCAATTCGGGGCAATTCGACCTCTCCCCGAGGGGAGAGGAGGTCGCCAGCGTTGACGCCAGTCTCTTCTCCCCCACGGGGAGAAGGTGGCCGCGAAGCGGCCGGATGAGGGGGCGCTGCGCGGGCGATTGGCGAAAAGCCGCAAGCCGACAAATCTCCCCCCTTGAGGGGGAGATGGCCGGCAGGCCAGAGGGGGGCGTGAAGGAACGCAAGCTGACTTCCAGCAATCGATTTTACTGCGCGGCCTTGATCTCGGAGACGATCTTCGAATAATCGCGCTGGGCGTCGCCGACGTCACGCAACTGCTCGAATTTGACCAGCTCGGCCACCGGCATGCCCATATTGGGGAACTTGGCGAGGAAATCGGCTGGCAGGCTTTCCATAGCCGGCTTGTTCGGCACCTTGTAGTCGATGTTCTGAGCCGCCCAGGCATGGTTCTTGGCGTCCAGCATGAAGTTGATGAATTGGAACGCAGCGTCCTTGTTGGGCGACGCCTTCATCACCACCATCGTGTCGACCCACAGATCCGATCCCTCTTTGGGGATGACGTATTTGATCTCAGGCTTCTCGGCGATGCCGTAGTTGCACCAGCCATCCCATGCCTGCACCATCAGCGCCTCGCCCGAGACCAGCTTTGAGTAGAAGGTGGTGTCGTCATAGGCGAGCAAGGTCTTCTTGGCCGAGATCAGCAGGTCCTTGACCTCGGCGAGCTTGGCCGGGTCGGTCTCGTTGACCGAATAGCCCTTGGCGAGCTGGCCGGCGGCAAGCAGCCAGCGGTCTGTCGCCAGCATGGTGGTCTTACCCTTGAGCGCGTCGGATGGGGCGAGAAGATCGTTCCAGCTGGTCGGCTCGGTCTTGACCAGATCCGAGCGGTAGCAAAGGCCGGTGGTGCCCCAGGTGTAAGGCACGGAGAAATTGTTGCCGGCGTCGTGCGGCAGCTTCGCCGCCTCGGGATAAAGATTGGCGAGGTTGGGGATCTTGGCGTGATCGATCGTCTCGATCAGCCCTAGCTTGTTCAGCACTTCGGCGAAGGGCGAGGAGACGAAGACCACGTCATAGCCCTTGCCGCCCGAAGCGACGAGCTTGCCCATGATCTCCTCATTGGTGGCGTGAACCACCACCTCGCCGGAAACGCCGGTCGCGGCCTTGAAGGCGGCCATGGCATCCGGCGCCATGTAGCCGTCCCAGTTGGAAATGACGAGGTCGGCGGCTGCCACCGGTGCCGACAGCGCCAGGGCGAGGCCAAGCGCGACCGAAGATATCTTTAACGGGTGGCGCAGGCGGGTTGAGGCGGTCATGACAGACTCCCATTCTGGTTGATCGTCGAATTCAATCATCGTTGGACCAGCGCTTGCGATCATGTCGCCGCTTCGATCCTGTTCCCCGGTCTTTTTGTTGCCGATTGACCTCACAGTACTATTGCAGAAAAAAGTACGTCAATCCATAATTTGGAAAATCGCTGCGAAACCTGGCCGATGTGTCTGCAAGGGGATCGGCCAAACCGCAGCAGTTAAGCCCGCTCACGAGAACCACCATGCAAGCCGCCGCCAGACGACCGCGCACCAACCATCTCGATCTCGCTCAGCGCATTCTGGATGTGGCCCGGCAGCGCGGCTTCGAAGCCGGCGCCCACCTCCCGGAACAGCAGATCGCCTCCCTCTGCAACGTTTCGCGGACTCCGGTGCGGGCCGCATTGCGCCTGCTCACCGAAAAAGGCGTCGTGCGCTGGGAGGCTGAATCGGGCTACCGCCTTGCGGTGGACCTCACCAGCCAGGCGACTCTTGCCACCGATCTGCCTGTTACCGAGGAGGACGAGCTCGCGGAGATGATCCTGCGTGATCGGTCGGCGCGCCGGCTGGATCAGACGGTGACCATCGGCGCGCTGATGCGGCGGTATGATGCCGAGCGGAAGACGGTACTAAAAGCATTAAAGAAACTGACAGACGAAAATCTTCTGGACCGCGCGCCGGGTCAGTCCTGGCTGTTCAGGCGGGCGCCCGATGATCCGGAGGCACAAGGGGAAAGCTACGAGTTCCGCCTGCTGCTCGAACCTGCCGCCATTCTGGCGCCTGGCTTCCGGCTGGACGGGGCCCGCGCGGCGGCATTGCGCCAGGGCATGGAGGCGCTGCTGGCGCTGCCCGACGCCGCATTCGATATCAGAGAGTTCCAGCGCCTGGACATCGACTTTCACGGCCTAATCGCCGATGGCGCCGCCAACCGGTTCGTCACCGACGCGCTGTCCGACCATCTCAGACTGCGCCGGCTGCCAGGGACCTATGCCGGCGTCAACGTCTTCCGGCTGAAGCAGTCGCTGCGCGAGCACCTGACCATACTCGACCAATTGGAAAGCCGGCAGTATGAGGTTGCGGCCGACCTGCTTCGCGTCCACTTGCGGCTTTCCCGCAGCCAGCGGCCGCAGGCAGCCAGTCGCGGGGCCCCCGCATTGTTCGGCATGATCAGCCGGCCGGCTTGACGAGGACCATAGTGACGCGCAAAGCCAGCCCGACCATCGCGCTGTTTCCCGAAGCGAGCTTCGGCGCCGCACTCAATTGCGTCGGTATCGCGCAGGCCTTGCGCGCTCGTGGCGCCCGGCCGGTGTTCATCTGCCATGCCGGCTTCTCCGGCGTGTTTGCCGACTATGGTTTTCAGGAGTACCAGTTGCCGACCGACGAGCCGCTGACCGACAGCGAACGCCAGAGCTATTGGCAGGCTTTCGTGCGCCGGCATCTGCCGCATTTCAGGCTGAGCCCGATCGACCAGCTCGAGACCTACGTCGCCCCGACCTGGGAAGCGATTGTCGACACCGCCGTCAATGCCGAGGCGCCGCTGCGCCAATTGCTGGCGCGGCTGAAGCCGGACGCGGTCGTGCTCGACAATGTCATCATGTTTCCGGCGCTGGCTTCCGCCGGCTGCCCATGGGTGCGCGTCGTCTCCTGCGCCGAGACCGAGTTGCCCGACCCCGATGTGCCGCCCTATCTGTCCGGTCTCGCCGCCGACGATCCGAGCCGCGCGGCCTTCGAGGCCCGCTATCTGGCAGCGGTCGCTCCGGCCCATGACCGGTTCAACCGGCTTCGGGCGGATGCCGGTCTTGCGCCGTTGCCGAAGGGCCTGTTTCTGGAAGCGTCGCCTGACCTCAATTTGCTGCTGACGCCGACGATCGTGCGCAGGGAGCGGGCCAAGCCGCTCGACCCAGCCCGCTTCGTCTATCTCGAAGGCTGCGTCCGTTCGGAAGGGCCGTTCGACGTGCCGGTGTTTCCGCGCAATGACGGGCCGCTGGTCTATCTCAGCTTCGGCAGCCTGGGCGCCATGGATGTCGGCCTGATCGAGCGCATGCTCGCCGTGTTCGACCGGCTTCCGGCTCGCTTCATCGTCAATGTCGGCGGTCTGCGTGACACCTATCGCGCGGTTCCGGACAATGTCTATCTCAATGCCTGGTTTCCGCAGCCATCGGTCGTTGCGAAATCCGACCTTTTCATCCATCACGGCGGCAACAACAGCTTTTGCGAAGCGCTGCGTTTCGGCGTGCCGTCGCTGATCATGCCCTATTGCTGGGACGGGCACGACAATGCGCAACGTGCCGAGGAAACCGGCGTCGGCCGCCACCTCAGCCGCGATGGCTGGAGCGACGATGAACTGGAAAATGCCATCCTTGGCCTAATGGCCGACGGCGAAATGCGCTTCCGTCTCAAGGAGAATGCGGCCACCATGGCACGGGCGCCGGGAACGGACGCCGCCGCCGAAGCCATTCTCGCCCTTGTAAGGACGTGACCTGATGCTCAAGACCACAACAACGGATGCACCGCAAATGACCCCAATGGAGGATCCGAAGGGATGGCTGGAGCAGCAGGGGATCAGGGAAGTCGAGTGCCTGGTGCCGGACGTGAATGGCGTGTTGCGCGGCAAGACCTTGCCGACGGCCAAGTTGCTGAAGTCACTCGAGGATCGCGCGCTCTATCTGCCGAGCAGCGCCTTCCTGGTCTGCATCGACGGCCGCTATTCCGGTTCCAACGACGAGGGCTTCGGCTACCAGGACCCCGACATGCGGATGGTGCCGGACGTTGCGACGCTCTGCCTTGCGCCGGGTGGCGGAGCGGGCAAAGCCTATGTCTTTGCCGATGCGTTTCACATGGACGACCGGCCGTGGATGGCCTCGCCGCGTCATATCTTGAGGGCCGTGATCGATCTCTATAGCCAGCGCGGATGGCGCGCGGTTGTGGCGCCGGAGCTCGAATTCTACCTGACCGCGCCCAATCCAGATCCCGATCGGCCGGTGACCGCGCCGGTCGGGCGCAATGGCCGCTCCGAAACCGTGCAGCATCCCTATGACATGGCGGCACTGGAGGAATTCGAGCCGGTGATCCAGCGACTCTACGACTACGCCGCAAAGGCCGGGCTGCCGCTCGACACGCTGATCCATGAATCGGGCACGGCGCAGCTCGAGATCAATTTCCTGCATGGCGACGCGCTGCCACTGGCCGACAAGGTGCTGCTGTTCAAGCGGATGACGCGCCAGGCCGCGCAGGAATTCGGCATGCATGCGACCTTCATGGCCAAGCCGATCGCAGCACAAGCCGGCAGCTCCATGCATCTCCACATGTCGGTCATCGACGATGCCGGGAACACGCTTTTTGCCGGGCGCGATGATGCTGACACCGAGATGTTCGGGCATTTCATCGGCGGCCTGCAGAAGTACATTCCCGAGGTGATGCCGCTGTTTGCGCCGAACGTGAATTCGTTCCGCCGCATCCGCCCCAACCACAGCGCGCCGGCCAATATCGAATGGTCGCATGACAACCGCTCCTGCGGCCTGCGCGTGCCGGCCGGCGGGCGCGCTGCGCGACGGGTGGAAAACCGGCTGCCCGGCGCCGATTCCAATCCCTATCTGGCGATGGCCGGCTCGCTGCTCTGCGGCTATCTCGGTGTCGAGGAAAAACTGTCGCGTTCGCCGGAGGCCTCGGGCAATGCCTATCGCAGCAAGAGCACGCTGCCGAAAACCATGGAGGAAGCGCTCGACCGTTTCGCTGCGTGCAGCCCGGTTCGGGAGTTGCTCGGTGAAGATTTCGTCCAGACCTACCTGCGCATCAAAAGCGTCGAGCTCGACCTGTTCCAGAGCGTCGTCACGAGCTGGGAACGCGACCATCTGCTGCTCAAGGTATGATGATGGGCTTCAATTCTCGAGGCTTTGATTCTGGGGGCTTCAACTCCGGCCTGGATATCAGCAAGTCCTACTATGTCGCGACCGCCAATCCGGCTCCGGATCATCCGGCGCTGCAGGCCGATATCGACGCCGATCTGGTGGTGGTCGGCGGCGGCTGCACCGGCCTGTCCGCAGCCCTTCATGCCGCCGAGCGCGGGCTGAAGGTGGTGCTCTTGGAAGGCGGCAAGATCGGCTGGGGAGCGTCCGGGCGCAATGGCGGCCAGATCATCCCCGGCCTGCGCAAGGGCGCCAAGGGTCTGGTCAAGCTCTATGGGCCCGAACGGGCGCGGGCGCTGTTCGATCTCGCCTTCGAGGCGCGCGGCCTGGTGCTCGACCTGATCGAGCGGCACGCCATCGATTGCGACCTCAGGCTCACTGGCCATTTGGCGGGTGCGGTCAATAGCTCCGACCTGCGCGATCTCGAAGAAGAGGCCGAGTGCCTTGCCACCGTGATGAATTTTCATGATGTCGAGATGCTGTCGGCAGCGCAGGCGCGCGGACTGGTGAACACGCCCTATCACGGCGCAATGTACGAGAAGCTCGGCGGCCATATGCATCCGCTGAACTACACGCTAGGTCTTGCCCGCGCCGCCGCTGCTGCGGGCGTCGCCATCCACGAAAATTCGGTGGCGCTGCGGCTGGAGCGGGAACCTGCCATCAGGGTTTCGACGGCCAACGGCTCGGTCCGCGCCAAGCACGTTGTGCTGGCCGGCGATGCGCTGCTCCAGGGGCTCGAGCCGCGCGTCAACAGCCGCATCATGCCCGTCGGCAACTACATCATCGCCACCGAGCCGCTGGACGACCCGAGCGACGTCATCCCAAGCAATGTGGCCGTTTCCGACACACGCTTCGTCGTCAACTACTATCGGCTGTCGGCGGACGGGCGCCTGCTGTTCGGCGGCGGCGAGCGCTACACGCCGTCACCGCCCGCGGACATTGTCGGCTTCGTGCGGCCGCATATGGAAAACACCTTTCCGCAATTGCGCGGCCGCCGCATCGACCATGCCTGGGGCGGGTTGGTCTCGGTGACGACATCGCGCCTGCCGGATGTCGGCCACTATGGCGAGGTCTATTTTGCGCATGGTTATTCCGGCAAGGGCGTGATCCTGTCGACGCTATCGGGAAAGCTGCTCGCCGAGGCGATCACCGGCGATACTTCCCGATTGGATTTGTTTTCGACGCTCAGGCCAATGCCGTTTCCCGGCGGCACGGCGCTGCGCGGTCCGCTTTATGTGCTCGGCATGCTCTGGTACGCCATGCGCGACCGCATCAAGCATTAAGCGAAGGCAAGCGGGCCCGCACCAGGGGAACGCAAGAGAGAAAGCTGCATAGATGGCCGAGGCCTATATTTGCGACTACATCCGCACGCCGATCGGCCGCTTTGGTGGGCAGTTGGCGTCGGTCCGCGCCGACGATCTTGGTGCGATACCCCTGAGGGCATTGGTCGAGCGCAACCCTGGCATCGACTGGGCTGGTATCGACGACGTCGTCTATGGCTGCGCCAACCAGGCCGGCGAAGACAATCGGAATGTGGCGCGGATGGCGCTGCTGCTCGCCGGCCTGCCCAAGGAGGTTTCCGGCTCGACCGTCAATCGCCTTTGTGGTTCTGGAATGGACGCCGTGATCATTGCCGCGCGCGCCATCAAATCAGGCGAGGCGGAGCTGATGATAGCAGGCGGCGTCGAATCGATGAGCCGCGCCCCTTTCGTTATGCCCAAGGCTGAAACCGCCTTTTCGCGCAATGCCGAGATTCATGACACCACCATCGGCTGGCGGTTCGTCAATCCGCTGATGAAGAAGCAGTACGGCGTGGATTCGATGCCGGAGACCGGCGAGAACGTCGCCGAAGAGTTCGCCGTCTCCCGCGCGGACCAGGATGCCTTTGCCGTGCGCAGCCAGGACAAGGCGGTCGCCGCGCAAGCCAGCGGCCGGCTGGCGAAGGAAATCACCCCGGTGACGATCCCGCAGCGCAAGGGCGACGCGGTCGTTGTGGAAAAAGATGAACATCCCCGCGCGGGCACGACCATCGAAGCACTGGCGAAATTGCCGACGCCGTTCCGGCAAGGCGGCACGGTCACGGCCGGCAACGCGTCAGGCGTCAATGACGGTGCCGCGGCGCTGATCGTCGCCTCGGAAGCCGCTGTGAAGAAATACGGCCTGACGCCGATCGCCCGCATCCTTGGCGGTGCGGCCGCCGGCGTGGCCCCGCGCATCATGGGCATCGGCCCGGTGCCGGCGACGCAGAGGCTGTGTGCCCGGCTGGGTTTGAAGCCGACAGACTTCAGCGTCATCGAGTTGAACGAAGCCTTTGCCTCTCAGGGCATCGCCGTGCTTCGCCAGCTCGGCATTGCCGAGGACGCGGAGCACGTCAATCCCAATGGCGGCGCCATTGCACTTGGCCACCCGCTCGGCATGTCGGGTGCGCGCATATCAGGCACCGCGGCGCTGGAACTTCGCGAACGTGGCGGCCGCTATGCGCTCGCCACCATGTGCATCGGCGTCGGCCAAGGCATCGCCGTGGCGCTGGAAAGGCTGTAAAACAAGATCAAGCGCCGGCCGCGGTTTGCCACGACGAGCGGCCAACTGCAGCTTCCCGACAAATTTGACCATGTGGACAAAGGTCGGACGCCGTTCCATAGTTCCCTCGCTGATAATTCAAAGAAACAGCCGGCTCGACGGCGTCAATCAGAGGGGCATGCAATGGAAAATGGGAAGAGCAAAATCCAATCGAAACGCGAAGGACTTTCGCGACGCAATTTGCTGGAACTGGGCGCGTTAGGCCTGGCGGCAGCCATGCTGCCGAGCAATGCCTTGGCGCAGGACAAGAAGCTGAAGGTGGCGGCGATCTTCGCCACGCCGATCGAGGAGCCATGGGACCACCAGATCCATGTCGCCTTGCAGAGGGCCGAGAAGGAACTCGGCATCGAGTACAAATGGTCGGAGAAGGTGCAGTCGGCCGATTTCAGCCGTGTCATGCGCGAATATGCGCAAGGCGGCTATGAGCTGGTTCTCGGCGATGCTTTCGCCGCCGAGCGCGAATCCCGCCGAACCGCCAAGCAGTTTCCGAAGGTCGCCTTCCTGTTCGGCTCCGGCGCCGGGCCGGCTGAGCCGAATTTCGCAGTCTTCGATAACTGGATCCACGAGCCTGCCTATCTCTCCGGCCTGATCGCCGGGAAGATGTCGAAATCAGGCACGATCGGCGCCGTCGCGGCGATGGGCATTCCCGAGGTCAACCGGCTGGTCAACGCCTTCTTTGCCGGCGCGAGGGAGGTCAATCCCGATATCAAGAGGAAGGTCGCTTTCATCGGCTCTTTCTTCGACCCGCCGAAGGCAAAGGAAGCGGCTATCGCTCAGATCGATGCCGGCGTCGACGTGATCTATGCCGAACGCTTCGGCGTCATCGAAGCGGCGGTCGAGAAGAAGATCCTCGCCATCTCCAACATGTCCGACCAGTCGAGCCTCGGCCCCGACACGGTGATCACCGGCCCTGTCTGGGACATGTATCCGACGGTCGAGCACGCCATCAAGCTGGTCAAGGCGGGCGTCTTCACCGCACAGGATTACGGCGATTTCTCGCGCATGGCTAAGGGCGGCTCCTTTCTGGCGCCGTACCACAAGTTCGACGAGACGCTGCCCGCCGACGTCAAGGAGTTGGTCGAGAAGAAGAAGGCCGAGATTCTAGACGGCAATTTCCGCGTCGATGTCGATGAGAACACGCCGGTTTCGGATTAGAGCGAGCTACCCCTCCCCCTTGAGGGGAGGGTGGCCCGCAGGGCCGGGTGGGGTCCGCTGCGACGCGCTCCATCTTTCTCAGTTCAAGCGTCGAGGCGGTTGAGGCGACCCCTCCCGCCTCGCTTCGCTCGGCACCCTCCCCTCAAGGGGGAGGGGTATCAGCGCCATCTCTCATCGGGAGCCCCTTCTTGCCCGCCCCACTCATCGAAATGCGCGGCATCTCCAAGAGCTTCGGCGCCGTCAAGGCAAACGAAGCCGTCGATCTGAGCGTGGCACCCGGTGAAATTCTCGGGCTGCTCGGTGAAAATGGCGCCGGCAAGACAACGCTGATGAACATTCTGTTCGGCGCCTATGCGCCGGACGCCGGCGACATCCTGGTTCAGGGCCGTCCGGTGACGATCAACAGTTCGGCCGATGCGCTTGCGGCCGGCATCGGCATGGTGCACCAGCATTTCCATCTCGCGCCGCGGCTGTCGGTGCTGGAAAACCTGCTGATCGGCATTCCCGGAAAGTCGGGCCGGATCGATCAGGCCGGCGGGCTGGCGCGGCTCGCCGAGATCGGCCGGCAGCACGGGCTCACGCTCGATCCGGACCTTCCCGTCTCGGCGCTGTCGGTTGGCGAGCAGCAGCGGCTTGAAATCGTCAAGGCGCTGTTTCGTGGCGCAAGGCTGCTGATCCTCGACGAGCCGACGGCGGTGCTGGCGCCAACCGAGGTCGACGGACTGTTTTCGGCACTGCGGTCGATGGCGGCCCAGGGCCTCGGCATCATCTTCATCTCGCACAAGCTCAACGAGGTGCGGGCGCTTACCCATCGCTGCGTGGTGCTGCGGCACGGCCGCGTTGCCGGCCGCGTCGACGCACCTGCCAGCACGACATCCTCGGAAATGGCGCGGCTGATGTGCGGTCACGAGATCGTTCCGCCGGCCAGGGGACCATCGACGCCGGGTGCTGCGGTGCTGACCCTGGACGGCATCTCGACGTCGCGCCATTCCGGCATGGCGCTGCGCGATGTGTCGCTCTCTGTGCGTGCCGGTGAGATCCTCGGCATTGCCGGTGTCTCGGGCAATGGTCAGCGGGCGCTGGCGGAGGTGATCTCCGGCATTCGTGCGCCCGACGCCGGGCAAATGACGATAGCCGGCAAAATGGTCTCGCGGTTCTCGCCGCGCGAGGTGCAGGCGCTCGGTCTCGGGCGCATCCCGGAAGACCGGATGACGACCGGGCTGGTCACCAATCTGCCGCTCGCCGACTCGATGGTTCTGCCGCGCATCGGCACGGATGCGTTCAGCCGCAACGGCCTGCTCAAGCCCGACGCGATCCGCGCCTTCGCCGAGGCGCAGATCAAGGCCTACGACATACGCTGCCCCGGGCCGATGACGCGCGCCGGCGCGCTGTCCGGTGGCAATCTGCAAAAGGCGCTGCTGGCGCGCGAGCTCGCCTTCGACCCTAAGGTGCTGATCGTCTCGCAGCCGACGCGTGGTCTCGACATCGGCGCGGCGCGCTTTATCCACGAAAAGTTCCTCGACATGCGTGCCAAGGGCTGCGGCATCATCGTCATCGGCGAGGATCTCGAAGAACTGCTCATGCTCTGCGACCGCATCGCGGTGATGTATGAGGGACGCATCGTCGGCACGCTCGCCAGCGCCGACGCCACCATCGCGCGGCTCGGTCTGATGATGACTGGGGCGGAGGGTCACGGCTGATGGTCCGCTTGGAAGCCCGCACCAGCACGCCCGCCTGGTTCAATCTCGCTCTGCCGCTGCTGGCGATCGGGGCAGCCCTGGTGCTGTGCAGCGGTCTGATCGCACTGGCCGGCGCCGGCGTGATCGAGGCCTATGGCGTGATGTTTTCGGCGTCGCTCGGCGACAGCTACGCAATCACCGAAACGCTGGTGCGTGCAACACCGATGATCTTCACCGGGCTTGCCGTCGCCGTCGCCTTCCGCGCCAGATTCTGGAACATCGGCGCCGAGGGGCAGTTGCTTGCCGGCGCGGTGGCGAGCTGCGCCGTCGGCGCCATTCCGATGCCGGGGCCGCTCGCTATGCTTCTCATGGCAGTGGCGGGTGCTGCGGCCGGCGCTGCCGTCGCCCTGATCCCCGCGACGCTGCGCGTAAAATTCAGGGTCGATGACGTGGTCAGCTCGCTGCTGCTCAACTCGGTCATCTTCTATGCCCTGATGGCGCTGATCGAAGGCCCGTGGAAAGACAGTTTCAGCGGCTATCCGATCTCGCCGCCGATCGAGGATTCAGCGAGTTTCCCGGTACTGCTCGAAGGCACGCGGCTGCATCTCGGCGTCGTGGCGGCGTTCCTTGCTGCGCCGGTCATCTGGTTTCTGATCGCGCGCACGACGCTCGGCTTCAGGATCAGGATCATCGGCGAGAATCCCGAAGCGGCGCGCTATGGCGGCATCCATGTCGAGCGTGTGCTGATCTCGACGGCGCTGCTCTCCGGTGCGCTCGCCGGCCTTGCCGGCGTCGGCGAGGTCGGCGGCGTGCATTTCCAGGTGATGAGCGACATCTCGCCGGGCTACGGCTATTCCGGCATCGTCGTCGCCATGCTGGCGAGGCTCAATCCGCTTGGCGTGGTACCGGCGGCGCTCTTCCTCGCCGCCGTCATGACCGGTGCCGAGGCGATGTCGCGGGCCACCGGCGTTCCGGCCTTCCTCAGCGACGTCATCCAGGGAACCGCGCTGCTTGCCATGCTGGTGGCGTTGCTGTTCACCGCCTACCGCATCCGCCGCGTGGGGACAGCCAAATGAGCGTGGTGCTCGAACAGATTTTTCAGGTCGGCTTCCTCGCCGCCATCATCCGCATCGCCACGCCTTTGGCTTTTGCGACGTTGGGCGAGATGTTCTCCGAGCGGGCCGGCGTGCTCAATCTCGGCATCGAAGGCATCATGCTGTTGTCGGCGATGACCGGCTTCACCGCGACCAGCCTCAGCGGCAGCCTTTGGCTCGGCGTGCTTGCGGCAGTTGTCACCGGTGCGCTGATGGGTGCTGTGCATGCGCTGTTTACGGTGGCTCTCGGCCTCAGCCAGCATGTCTGCGGCATTGGCGTGACGCTGTTCTCGTCGGGGCTCGCCTATTTCCTCTACCGGCTGATCTTCGGCCAGCAATCGGTGCCGCCCAGCATCAAGAGTTTCGAAACGCGGCCGATTCCTGTTCTCTCCGACATCCCGGTGCTCGGACCAGCGGTGTTCAACCAGTTTTCGCTGGTCTACATGGCGATCCTTGCCGTTCCGCTGGCAGCCTTCGTGCTCTACCGCACGCCGTGGGGCCTGTCGGTGCGCATGGTCGGCGAAAACCCGCGCGCCGCCGACTCGGCCGGCGTCAGCGTCATTGCGACGCGCTTCCAGGCGGTGATTCTCGGCGGCGCCTTGATGGGGCTGGCTGGCGCCTTCCTGTCGATGGTGCAGTTCAACGCTTTCACCTTCGGCCTCGTTTCAGGGCGTGGCTGGGTGGCGATCGCGCTCGTCGTCTTCGGCCGCTGGGACCCCTGGCGTTCGGCGGGAGCCGCCCTGCTGTTTGCTTTTGTCGATGCGCTGCAACTGCGCATGCAGGCGAGCGGGCTCGGCCATATCCCCTATGAGGCGTTCCTGATGCTGCCCTTCATCTTCACCATCGTCGCCATGGCGGTGATGTCTCGCAACGCCGTCGCTCCTTCGGCGTTGCTCAAGCCGTTTCGCCGGGAAGAACGCTGACGGCCAGGCGAACTGCCGGGTTCTTAGCTGGCGACTGCAGGCTTCAGTACTTCCTCGCACCATTGGCGGAAGCTGGTGGGTGTGGTGGACTCAGGCGTACGCCGCTCGGCGGTATCGAGGTCTTTGTTCTTGGCCTCCAGCATGTCGACCATGGCCTGCGCGAAAGCTTCGGAGGCGCCGCGTTCGATGAAACCTGCTCTGAATGCCTCGAAGGAGATCTGCTCAAAGCGCACTGGTTTTCCCAACACCTGCGACATGATCTGCGCCATGTCGTTGAAGGACAGGTCCTCTGGGCCGAGGATTGGGACACAGTCTTGTCCGCTCCAGGTGGGGTCAAGCAGCAGCTTGGCGGCGGCGGCGGCGATGTCGCGGGTGGCGCAGGTAGGGAGCTTGCGGTTCCCGGGGATTGGCCAGAAGAACATGCCCTGGTTCCTGATCGGCACCACCTGGCGCAGGATGTTGTCCATGAACGAAGGCATCGTCAGCGCCCGGTAGCTCACGCCCGTGCTCGCAATCAGATCGTCCATTGCCAGCGACGCCGACACATGTCCGGCCTTCCCGGCTACCGCCGTCCCGCGACCAAGGGCCGACACCGCGACCACCCGTTTCACTCCCTGGCTCTTGATTGCGTCGCATGCCGGTCGGCTGAAATCCACATAGGCTGCCTCGACGTTCGTGGCGTGGACGTTCGGGGGCACCAGCCAGAACACGGCCTCGGCGCCGGCGAACGCCCCGTTGACGACGCCGATGTCGCCATGCGACCCCTGCACGACCTCGACGCGCGGCCGGATGTGCGAGGACAGACGGGAGGGATCGCGCGCGATCACGCGGATAGGCTCGCCGCTGCCGAGGAGGTTCTCGAGGACCTGGTGGCCGATGCTGCCTGTGGGTGTGGTGACGACGATCATATGAATCTCTAACTTCGTGTCGTGGCCGTATTTCGCGATCGACGGGGACAGATGGCTCTCGCGTTCACCGGCCGATGGCGGTCGCCTGAGTCATCCAGACGACCGCCATGAGCGCAACGAGGCGAGCGGGAGCACCTCCAATTCAGGCGTTGAGCGCCGCCAGCACCCGCTCCGGCAGGAACGGATAGTGCCGGAGCCGCACGCCGTCGGTGAGCCGCGCCACCGCGTTGGCGATTGCCGGACCGATCGGCGGCAGCCCGACCTGGCCGACGCCTCCGATCGGATTCTCGGGCGTTGGAATCACGATGACCTTGATGTCGGGCGCCTCGGACATGCGTATCACCCGATAGGTGTCGAAGTTCGTTTCCTGCACCTCGCCATCGACTATGTTGATCTGCTCGAACAGCGCGTGGCTGGCGCCGCCCGTAATCCCGGTAATCATCAGCGCTTCGATGTTGCGCGGCTGTACCGCTATTCCCGGATCGACAGCGCACCACACGGTGTGCACGCGGATCTCGCCGGTCTCGCGGTCAAGCGAGACCTCGGCGATCTGAGCGCAGTGGGAGCCAAAGGCATCGGAATAGGCGACGCCCAGCGCCCGCCCGTCGCGTTGGCGGTCCCATTCGGCCATCTGGGCGACGGTCTCGATGACCTTGCGCGCCCGCGGCTGGTCTTTCAGGAGCTCCAGCCGAAGCGCCACAGGATCGACCCCCTTGGCGGTGGCGATTTCGTCGATGACACATTCGATGCCGAACCTGGTGTAGCCAACGCCGACACCGAACCAGAAGCCGATATCAAGGCCGTTATCCCTGCGGATGTACTCGATCTGATGCGCAGGGACGGCATAGTTGAAATGCGCGCCCTCGGTCACCACACTGTCGTGACCGCCTTCGCTCTCGAACAGCTGCGGCATCGTGCGGGCAAAAATGGAATCCGCCACGATGCGGTGCCGCCAGCCGACGATGTTGCCGTCGGCGTCGAGCCCGACCTGCACATGCTGCGCCTCGAGCGGCCGGTACTTGCCATGCTGGACATCGTCTTCGCGGCTCCAGATGACCTTGACCGGGCGGCCTTGCACCGCTTTGGCGAGCGACACGGCATCGATGATGAAGTCGGCCTCGGCTTTGCGGCCAAAGCCGCCACCGAGCAGGGTGGTGTTCACCTTGACCTTGTCAGGGGTGGTGCCTGCCACCTCCGCGGCAAAGCCCTGGGTGCCGGTTGGGCCTTGCGTCGGCGCCCAGATTTCAACCGTACCGCCGGTCACCAGCGCCGTAGCGTTCATCGGCTCCATGGTCGCGTGGTGAACATGGTCGCTCATGTAATCGACATCGATGAGAGTTGCGGCCTTCGAGATCGCGGCCTGTGCGTCGCCCTCCGCGGCAGCGCTGACGCCGGCTTGGGCGAGGTCGCGACCAATGCGGCGATACTCTTCCAACAGCCGATCGCTGGTGTAGCTGCGGATCCGCGACGACGTGGTCCACACGATTTTGAGCAGATCCTTGGCCCGCTTCGTCGCCTCGACCGTTTCGCCGATGATGCCGACGCCGTAAGGCAACGGTACGATGTGCGTGATGCCCGGCACGGCCCTGGCTTCGGCATCGTCGATGGTTTCCGGCTGTTCGCCTTGAACTGGCGCCCGCAGCACCGCTCCGTACAGCATGTCAGGAAGCTGCACGTCGATGCCGAAGATTGCGGTGCCATCGACCTTCGAGGGCACGTCGACACGCGGTACCGTCAGCTTTCCGATATAGCGCCACTGATCGCTCGGCTTCAGATCGGCATCGGTCGCCTGCGGCAGCGGATCCGGAAGCGCCCCGGCCGCGGCGACTTCGCCGTAGTCGAGCGAGCGGCCCGATCGCGCGTGCACGACCCGGTTGGGCTCCGTCGTGAGTTCGCTCACCGGAACGTTCAGCATGTCAGCGGCACTTGCCAGGATGATCTTGCGGGTCTGGGCGCCGACCAGGCGCAGCATTTTGTAATAGCCCCGCGTGGATTCACTGCCACCGGTGAGCTGTACGCCGTAAAAGCCAGGGTTGCCGTACTTCTCCGCGTCGGATGGAGCCTGGACGATGCGAACCTTGTGCCAATCGGCATCCATGTCCTCGGCGATGAGCAGCGGCAGCGTCGTCATGATACCCTGCCCCATCTCGGATGCGGGTGACATGATGGTCACAGTGCCGTCGGCAGCGATGGTCAGCCAGGCGTTCGGCCGGTAATTGCCCTCGACCGTCGGCGCCACGCTGGCGCCCGAGGCGTCCTGGAGCAGGCCTCCGAAGGCAACCGCAATGCCGGTGGCACCGGCTGTGATGAGGAAGCTGCGCCGCGACAGCGCTCTGATGTGCAGCTGCAATCTCTCGGTCATGGCTCAGGCCTCCCGTGCGGCGCGCTGAATGGCGCTGATGATGCGCACATAGGTTCCGCAGCGGCAGATGTTGCCGTCCATGTGTTCAACGATCTGATCGCGGGTGGGGTTGGGATTGCTCTTGAGGAGCGCCGCCGCCTGCATGATCTGCCCGGACTGGCAATAGCCGCATTGCGGCACCTGCTCAGTGATCCAGGCCAGCTGCAGCGGATGGCTGGCGTCCGGCGACAGACCTTCGATCGTCGTCACCTCCATTCCGGCCACGTCCTGGACCATCGTCACGCAGGAGCGCGTCGGCTCGCCGTCGACGTGAACGGTGCAGGCGCCACATTGCGCGATGCCGCAGCCGAACTTGGTGCCGGTAAGCTTCAGATGCTCCCGTATCACCCATAGAAGCGGCGTATCTGGCGCAGCGGCGAGATCCACCGCCTGTCCATTGATCGTGAACGCTGTCATGGCTATTTTCCCTTAACTGGCGCGATCATCCGATTTCTCCAGTGATGGTCGCAACTTTATCCGTCTTGTTCGTAGATTTTCTGCGCTATCCATGGCTATGACATCATAAATATTACGATGATCTTGATTATTAGTTCAGATGTTGTCGCATGCCGGAGACGTTGTTATTAAATAGCCTGTTGAGGAAATGCGATCTATGCTGTAAAGTCCGTATTATCTTCGCAATCGTCCGGGACGCCCATGGATCCGCTTTCAGATGTGCTGTCGCTGCTAAAGCCGCGCAGTTATGTGTCCGCCGGCTTCGACGCGGGTGGAAACTGGTCGATCCAGTTCTCCGACCAGCACGAACTTATCAAATGCTACGCTGTGGTTTCCGGCGGGTGCTGGCTATCAGTGGAAGGCGTTGCCGATGCGGTGCGGCTGGAGAAGGGGGACTGCTTCGTGCTGCCGAGCGGGCGGCCTTTCCGCCTCGCAAGCGACATGACTTTGACGCCTGTCGGAGCCGGCACGATTTTTCCTCCCGCCCGGGCTGGCGGCGTCGTGACGTATAATGGTGGTGGTGATTTCTTTCTTGTCGGCAGCCGCTTCGCCGTGACCGGCAGTCATGCCGGCATGCTGTTAGGCATGCTGCCGCCCATCGTCCATATCCGGAAAGAAACCGATCAGGCGGCGCTGCGCTGGTCGGTGGAGCGGATGATGCAGGAACTGCACGAGCCGCAGCCGGGCGGCTTTCTGGTCGCGCAACACCTCGCCCACATGATGTTGGTCCAGGCCCTGCGCCTGCATCTGGCGGAAGGGCTGGGAGGCGTTGGATGGTTTTTCGCCCTGGCAGATAAACAGATGGCTGCAGCGATCAACGCCATCCATGACGATCCGGCGCACCGCTGGACGTTGCAGGAGCTGGCGTCACGTGCCGGCATGTCGCGATCGACCTTTGCCCTGAAGTTCAAGGCGATGGTCGGTACGTCACCGATGGAGTACCTGACCAATTGGCGAATGCTGCTGGCGGGAGACAGGCTGGCGAATTCCAGCGACCCAATTTCCGTCATCGCCCTGTCGCTCGGCTACGAATCCGAAAGCGCCTTCAGTACGGCTTTCAAGAGGGTCATGGACTGCACACCACGGCAATATGGCCGTGGCCGGAACCCCGCTTCCGCTTCAGCGTTCAGCACGCGGCCAGAGGACACGGCCGCGGCCCGCTGGCTGAAAGCCGGTTGATCCAGGCCGAGCCGAAGGGAATTCTCAGCCGCCGCCGAGCGCTCGCATCACATTCGGCAGCGCCGGCAACGTCAACAAAACCGTGCCGGCAAGCCAGATGGACGAGACGATAATGCTCCTGGGCTGTGCCGACCAGCGCTCATAGAGCGCGGCCGGCACGCCGGCGAGCATGATGGTTATCGTCGACAGGATCAGCGCACTTGCCATGTAGACGATCTGGCTTAAGGGAGGCGCCCAGGCCGGATACCAGACCGGATAGAACAGGAACACCATCAGCACCCACGGCGAAAAGATACCGTTGACGATGGCGACCGCCATGACCGGGACAAGAGCGTTTCTGTCCATTGCCTCAACCCCCTTGAGAAGCCATCGGCGCGATGCCGAAATTGACCAGCAAGACGAGATAGCCGATGCGCAAGGCCATAAGCCAGAGCACGCTGAAGACGATCACCACCGGCTGGGTCAGGATCGACGGTGTGACGGTCCGCACGATCCGCAGGAACGGATCCGTGACGGACTTAAAGAAGCGCCAGATGTAATTGTCCCAGCTTTCGGGCACGAAGAGGCCGAGCAGGAGACGCCCCATCAGCGTGTACATCACCGCGGCGAGAATGAAATTCGGTATGTGAAAATACCAGTAGGACCAGAAATCGTTCATGTGGGATTTTCCAAGGAACGGCGCCGCCGCGTTATGCCAGCGACGCCCCCGAAATGGAAAGCGGGGTCCGTCGCCGGACCCCGCTTCGAGCGCCGATCGCTATGCGCGATCAGGCAATCTTTTCTTCCATCATCTGCTTGCCGCGCGGCACACGGATTTCCTCGATGAAATCCTGCATATCCCGGGACGGCGCCTTGGTGAGAAGGCTGACGATGATCATCACGGCGAAGCCCACCGGCAGACCAAAGGCCGCCGACGAAATGTTCTTCACCCCCCACCACAGTTCCATATTGGGCGTCGCCTTGTCGAAGTCGGCGCCGTACTGCGTCATGACGAGGTAGAAGATGGTGATGCCGAAGCCCGCGATCATGCCGGCGACCGCGCCAGCCGAATTGGCCCGCTTCCACCAGACGCCGAGCACCAGGGCCGGGAAGAGCCCGCCGGCGGCAAGCGAGAACGCCCACGACACCATCGACAGGATGTCCGACGGCTTGGTCGACGCCACGTAAGCGGCCAGCACCGCGACCATAACCAGCAAGATGCGCGACACGATCAGGCGCCGCGACGTCGGCGCGTTCTGGTCGATCATCTTGTAGTAGATGTCGTGGCTGAGCGCGTTGGCGATGGCCAGCAGCAGGCCGTCCGCCGTCGACAGCGCGGCGGCAAGACCGCCGGCGGCGACGAGGCCCGAGATGACGTAAGGCATGCCGGCCATTTCCGGCGTGGCCAGCACGATCATGTCGGCGTTGAGGTTGATGTCGGCAAACGAAAGTGCCGTCACGCCCTTTTCGGCGCAGGCCGCGACGATCGCCGCGGTGTCTGTCGCCGCTTTGCCGCAGATCTGCACGAGCGTATTGTCGGCAGCGGCCCAGCGCATCATCCATCCCGCTTTCTCCGAGATGTTTTCAGGCGTCAGGCCGGACGCCACCAGATCGAGCATCGTCCACTTGGCGAACGCCGCATAGGCGGGCGCCGTGAAGTAGAGGATGAAGATGAACAGCAGCGACCAGGCGACCGAGACGCGCGCCTCACGCACCGACGGGGTGGTGAAGTATCGCATCAGGACGTGTGGCAGCGACGCCGTTCCGACCATCAGGCAGAGGATCAGCAGGAAGAAGTTCTTTGCATCATAGCCGCCATGCGCGAATGGCGTGATGTGATGAAGCGTGATGCCCTGCGCCGTCTCAAGCGCGGTGATGTTCGCCAGCGCCTGGCCCTGCATCAACTGCGGGATCGGCACGCCGGTTTTCACCGTCGACATCCAGATGACAGGGATGAGATAGGCGATGATCAGCACGATGTACTGGGCGACCTGCGTCCAGGTGACGGCGCGCATGCCGCCGAGCATCGAGCAGACCAGGATACCGGCGAGGCCGACATAGACTGCGACGTTGAAGTCGATGCCCAGGAAGCGGGCCGAGATCAGCCCGGTGCCGAAAATCTGCGCGACCACATAGGTGAACGAGCAGGAGAACAGAACGATCACGCCGATCAGACGGGCAAGATTGCCGCCATAGCGGGCCGACAGGAAGTCGGGAACCGTGTAGGCGCCGAACTTGCGCAGATAGGGCGCAACGAGGATGGCCACCAGCACGTAACCGCCGGTCCAGCCGAGCACGAAGCCGAGGCCGTCATAGCCGAGCAGGTAGAGCGAACCGGCCATGCCTATAAAGGAAGCCGCCGACATCCAATCGGCGCCGGTCGCCATGCCGTTGTAGAGCGCCGGCACGCGCCGTCCGGCGACGTAATATTCGCCGACATGCATGGTGCGGCTCAGGACACCGATCACCGCATAGATGACGATGGTGAAGCCCATGAACAGGTAGCCGATTACAACGTTTTCGACACCCATGGCGCTCAAGATAGCCATCAGGATGATGAAGGCTATGAAGCCGCCGGTGTAGATGCCGTAGATACGGCCGAGATTGGAGGTGAAATCGCCTCCGCCTGCGGTAGTCGCTGTCGTGTTAGCCATTGAAGTCCCCCCGATCATTCTTCATTGACATGATGCTCTTCATCGATCGCGTTCTGGCGCCGTGCGAACCAGAACAGCATGACGACGAAGGCGATGAGCGAGCCCTGAGCGGCCATGTAGAAGCCGAGCGGAAAGCCAAAAATGACGATGGTGTTGAGTTGCTCCACGAACATGTGGATGACGTAACCGAAGAACACCCACAGGCCCAGCATGACGAACATGAGGCTCTTGGTCTTGTTCCAATAACTTACGCGGTCTGGCGTCGCCATAGCGTTGAACCCTCCCTTGGTGGCAGCTTGCGAACCGTCTCGAGCGCAAGGCGCCGTTTAAAGCTTGCCTCTTCCGCTGACGCGGAAGCCCTCCGGCAGATGTTGCGGCCAGGTATAGAATCAGCCGACCGTAACTTTGTAGGAGTATCACTTTTTGTCGCTGCTGTTCATACGACTTTAGAATCGGTGACAGGACTTGAACCGGTAAGAGGACTGGCGGTGCGGCATCGCGGAGGCTAAACGGTTAACATCGGTTGGAAACAAAACCGAAGGGAGAGCGCCATGGGCCTGCTGAACGATTTGTTGCCCGAGTTCCTGCGCAAGCCGCAGCCGATCGGCAGCGTCGGCGAACTGGCTGACTTCATGGATTCGCGTGCCGCTTTCCTGGCACAGAAAAGCATCGTCGAGTTCTGCCGCGTCAGGGCGGGGGTCTACTGGCAGAAGCTGTTCAGCGAGAAGGAATTCCAGGCGGCGCTGAACCATTCACGCTGGCGCGCCTACCCCGCGTGCTACGCCATGGTGACGGAAATGGTGGAGGGTGCGTTGCGCGAACCTGCCGGCCTGCGCCAGCGAGGCCTGCCGGCGGCGCTGGAAAAGGCGGCCCTGGCAAGCTTCTCCAAATATGCCGTTCCGGAGGGCTCCCCCGCCACTTTCTGGGAGGATGCCGCCGAGCTGACGCGTCAGCGCCTCGCCGCCACGCAGATCGGCCCGCCGCGGCCGGTGCGCGAAATCCCCGAGCCGCTGGCGCGAACGGTTTTCGCGATGGTCCCGATCCACCCCAATCTCCTGACCAACGACTACGATTACATTTTCAACTTCCTGAGAATGAACCTGCTGCGCGCGAATGAGGATTTCCTCGCGCAGGCTGATCGCAGCGCCCTCGTCGACGAACTGCTTGGCGCCGCGCGCATCTAAGCTCTGCTGCTGCGCGTCGATACCTCCCTCGCGTTTGCACCAGTCCGAGCGTCGCCGGTTATGCGAACATCAGGTCCCGCACCAGATCGGGTGCCGACTGAAGGTGCTTTATGAGGCTCTTGAGCTCTGCCCGCTGTTCGCGCGTCAGAGCATTGATCTCGATTCGGCTGGATACAGGTATACCGGCGTAGATATCATGCGTCTGCTGAGCGAGCAGCAAGCCGATCAGCATGGCGTGGCCGGCCAGCATCGCCTTCATGTCGCGCTCGCCGCCAATATCGAGCGCGATCAATTTCTCGAGCCGGGCACGCGTGCTCCGCTCGCGAATGCCGTGGCGAATTGCAAGCGTGCGTGCGGTCGCAACAATCGGGAAAAGGCCATGCGTCTTGATGTCGAGCCGGCCATTTTCAAGCTGAAAGCCGCCAAAAACAGTGAAGGGATTGCCTGATATCATCTGCTCGCCGAGAAGCTTCGCGAACACCGGCTCCGCATGACCACGCTCATACGCATATTCGATGAACTGCGTGGCCAGCGTCGTGTCGCCGTGAACCGGCCGCAGATCGTAGACGATATCGACGTTGAGCAGATCCTCCGGCCGTAGGCGGCGAACCCAATCTTCGACGCGCCCCTTCCAGGTGTCGAGACTTCCGCGGAACCCGGCGTTCGCGGCCATTACTCCGCCTTTGCAATAGGGCACGCCTGACATGTCGAGCATGTCGGCGAGCTTGGCGCCGAGAATTTTGAACCAGTTGTCTTCGTGCCCATCCGGCTCGCCGTCTGCGAAGACAATTGCGTTGTCCTGGTCCGGGGCCATCAGGCTTTCGCCACGGCCGCCCGAGCCGAGCACGAGCATGGCATAGGCGCAGGGCGGCGGGCCATGGCCTTCGATTTGCATCTGTTGTTCCGTAAGCACTGCGGCGCGGCGGGTAAGGGAGCAAAGTTCGTCGCTGATGATTTCCGCCACCACGCGCGGGTCGATCGCTTCGCCGATCAGCGAACGCACGACGCCCGGCAGCATCGACCAGGTGGCCGCCAGTTCGGCGGCATCCTTGGCATGCTCGATCGTGTCGTCGAGATCGATGGCCGCGGCGGCGCGAAGCCTTAGCAGGTCACGCGCCGAAAGCACGCCGACCAGCATGCCCTCGTCGTCGCGAACGGCGAGGTGGCGGACTTTCAGCCGATCCATGCGGCCGATCGCCCGGTAGGCGAAGGCGGCGGCGCGGATGCTTATCAGCGGTCGCGTTGCGATGCTTGCGACCGGCATATCAAAAGCGCGCTCGGCGTCGGACGATATGCGGCGCAACAGGTCACGCTCGGTAACGATGCCATACTCCTCGATCGGTCGATCCGGCGTTCCATGGTCGGATACCAGGACCGAGCTGATCTTGCGCTTCACCATGAGGTCGATGACCTGCCTTGTCGGCTTGGTCGACTTCACCACGACTGGCGGGCCGCTCATGAGGCTGCCGACGCGATGGCGATAGGCATAGGGATCAACCGGCTGAACCGCGGGAGCCTGGGGTCGCGACACCGGCTCGGCCCAGCCGGCGCGATGGCCGGCTTCGAGGGCGTCCGAAAGGGCAAGGCAGGCGACCTCTGCCTCTCCGAGTGTTCGGATGTTGCGCTTGCGCAACTCAGGAATCAGCGCGGCAAAGATGTCTCCCGCCGCGATTGCATCGCCCAGGGCTGAATGCCGGCCAGCGATCTCCAGGCGAAGCCAGCCGGCGATCATCTCCAGCGAATGATCTGCCAGATTGGGATTTGCAATGGTCGCAAGAAGTCGGACGCAGAGCGCCCGAGGCTTTTTCCAGGGCAAAAGGGCGCGCCGGCATTCGCGCTCCAATACCGCCAGGTCGAAGCCGATCGAGTGGCCGACGAGGATGCGGTCCCCGACGAACTCCTGGAATTGCGCCCACGCATCCACGAAGCTCCCAACTCCGTCAACATCGGCATCCGTGATGCCGTGGATGAGGGAGGTCTCGGACGGGATTGTTTCACCGGGATCGATGAGGCGATTGAACTGAGGCTCCCGGACGACTCTGCCATGCGCAATGCCGATCGCGCCAATCTGGACCACACGCGCCTTTGTGGCGTCGGGCCCGGTTGTTTCGGTGTCGACGGCGGCAGCCGCAATCGCTATCAGCGGTGTCGCGCCGGTCGCCGGCTTCAATTCCGTCCCCTTCGGCATAGCCGATAGCCTTCCTCTGCCGGGCGTCCCGGCTTGCCCAGACCGTGCTCTCTGCTGGTGCCTGAAAAGTTCGACCTTGCTTACCCTGCAGGCCTCGGCGAGCACGCTCAATAGCGGAGTGGCCTTCATCCCTCCAGATTACCCGCCGCTGATCTCGATAAGCCGCCGAAAGCGGATGGGTTCCATCTCCTCAGCGCGGGAACAAGCAGCCGATTGCGGAGTTGAGGCGGCGGAGGTTTGCCGGAATGAGTTCCACTCCCGTGCTGCGGTACATCTATTGGGCAATTGTCCTCGACGTTTCGGTCGTGCTTGCGCATTACGTTCGTGGCGCGGCGTGGCCGCAATGACGCAGCGCGATCGTAACGCCACTTCACCACAGGAAGACAAGAAAGACGGTATAGGACGAGCACTTGGACTCGGCCTTATCACCGGCGCTGCTGACGACGACTGCTCGGCGATCGGTACCTATGCGAGTGCCGGCGCGCGTTTTGGCCCGGACCTGCTTTGGACTGCTCCTGTAACGCTGCCGATGATGTACACTGTCGTGTATCTCTCGTCGAAGCTCGGACAGGTCTCGGGCCGCGGCCTTTTTCATGCGATCAAGGACTTCTATCCACGGTGGCTGCTCTGGGCCGTACTCGTGGGCGTGCTGATCGGCAACACGATCGAAGCAGCCGCCGATCTCGGCGGCATGGCTGCATCCATCAACATCTTCCTTCCTGTTCCGATCCCCCTCATTGTGATCGTAGTCGCGGCCGTGATCTTTGCTCTCCAGCTTTGGGGCTCTTACACGCTCATACGAAACATTTTCCGCTGGCTCGCACTGGCTCTGCTTGCCTATGTCGGCTCAGCCATCATGGCGAAGCCGGATGCGGCAGCCGTGCTGTGGGGCACCCTTGTTCCGAAGATCGAGTTCAGCCGCGAGTTCCTGTCCATTCTGGTGGCCATCATCGGCACCACCCTTTCAGCGTACCTCTACACCTGGCAGTCGAATGAGGAGGTGGAGGAAGAGATTGCCGAGGGGAGAACGACGCTGAAGGAGCGCAAGGGTGCCACGGACGGTGAACTGCGCCGCTCCCGCCGCGATATCCTGATCGGCATGATTTTTTCCAACCTCATCATGTACTTCATCATCCTGTCGACAGGGTCTACGCTCTATGAAGCCGGCGAGCACGACGTAGAGACCGCCGCTCAAGCAGCCGAAGCTCTCAAGCCGCTCGCTGGTGCAGCCGCTGGCGTGCTGTTCGCTGCCGGCGTAATCGGGGTCGGGTTTCTTGCCGTTCCGGTCATGACGACAGGTGCGGCATACGATCTGGCGCAGGCAGTTGGATGGAAGCACAGTCTCCATGCCAAGCCGCGTGAGGCGCCAAAGTTCTATATCGCGATCGGCGCCTTCACGCTGATCGCTGTTGGCCTGAATTTCCTGGGTTTCAACCCAATGAAGGCGCTCGTCTGGTCCGGCATCGTGCAGGGCTTTTCTACGCCGCCACTGCTTCTGCTTATCATGCTAATGACGAATAACCCGCGGATCATGGGAGACAAGGTCAACAGCCGCACGACCAACGCTCTGGGATGGGCTACTACGATTGCAATCTTTTCCGCCTCTGTGGGGCTGGTCGCGACCTGGTTTATTTAGGTCGCGGTGACGCCGTTGGAAAGTTGCCCGTCAGCGCGGGTCACTGCCGGTCTCGACCAGACGATGCCGGAAGCGACACATTTCGCCTTAAAGTGATTTGATGCGATCGAAGCGCTCGCTCATGCTCGGCGAGTTTGTTTGCCGAGGCAGCCGATGGATGAGATCAGGCGGATTGCTGTGGGGTGCATAGGGCGTGCCGTAATGTTCGGATCGCTTGCCATCGGCTGTGTCATGATCGGCTTCTCCTTCAACCCGGTGTCCGCCTTCCGCTCCGGCGCATTCCTCACGCTGACTATGGTTTTGGCACTGATGTGGAAAGCCACGACTGCCGGTACCAAGAACCCCAAACACACTGAAGTCTGGCTTTACCTCGATGAGAAGTCGCGCCCGGCCGATGGCCCGGCGCGACGGGTGTTCGGCACCATCATGAGCGACGTCTATAAGCTCTACGCCCGGATCGCGCTCGGCGTCGCCGTTGGGTTTTTCCTCGTCTCGGTCGTGCTGATGTTGTTCGGTCTGGAAGCTTACAGGCCGCCCAGCAAATAGCAGGCCGCTCGGCCTAGCTTGTTCAGCGGAGCGCCTTCTGGCCGCCGGCGGCGGTGATGACGCCGACTACGATCAGTCCGGTCAGCAGCAGACGGACGCCGGCGCTGGCGTCCCTGTTTTTTCTATTGTCAGACAAATGCAGATGGCTCGCTGGCCGCCAACGCAATCCGCGCAGCATTGGCGATCAACTTGCGGTGCAACGATTGAAAAGCCATCGGCTCATGGCTAGGGAAGGGACGGAGGCCAAATTCGGATGGCAGTGACGCCGACAGTTGCGCCGGGTGCGCCCGGCATTCCGGCGCGCTGGACATCAAGCGCCAAGAGCGGCGTCGGCACCGCGCTTTCGGCGGCCTGCCCTATCTGGTTCACGATCAGCCACGGTATCCTCAACGAGATCTATTATCCCAGCCTCGACAGCGCCTGCACGCGCGACATGGGGTTGGTCGTCACGGGGCCGGGCGCCTACTTCTCGGAAGAGAAGCGCGATGCCGACCACAGCATCAATCCGTTCGAAGACGGTGTGCCCGCCTACAGGCTTGTCAACACCGCCGCCGATGGCACCTACCGGATCGAAAAGCGGATCATTACGGATCCGGAACGTCCTGTTCTGCTGCAGGAAATCAGCTTCACCCTGTTGAGAGGCACGGTGGCCGACTACCGCGTCTACGCGCTGCTGGCGCCGCATCTGGTCAACGCCGGCATGGGCAACACCGCCTGGGTCGGCGACTACGAGGGCAAGCCTGTCCTGTTTGCATCGGGACGCGGCGTCTGCATGGCGCTCGCCTCGTCGCTGCCTTGGGGAGCCTGCTCGGCTGGCTATGTCGGTGTCTCCGACGGCTGGCAGCAACTCCATTATTACGGCCGGCTCGATCCGGCCTATCAAAGGGCAGAGAAGGGCAATGTAGCGCTGACCGGGGAGATTGGCTTTTCGGCCGAGAACCCAAAAGTCTTGCTGGCGCTGGGCTTTGGGGCAACGCCGCAAAAGGCGGCGGAGGTTGCTTCCGCCAGCTTGAAGCAAGGCTTCGACGCCGCTGCCGGGGTCTATGTCGAAAAATGGCGCAAATGGCAGAAAGGGTTGCTGCCGCTCGACCGGCATGCAGCGTCCGGGATCAGCACGTATCGCGTCAGCACGGCTGTTTTGGCAGCGCACCGGTCGTCCGCGAAATCCGGTGCAGCCGTCGCCAGCCTGTCGATCCCATGGGGCTTCAGCATGGGCGACGACGATCTTGGCGGCTATCATCTTGTCTGGCCGCGCGACCTGGTCGAAACCGCGGGCGGCTTCCTGGCCGCTGGCGATCCGGCGCAGGCGCTTGAGATTCTCGCCTATCTCCGCTCGATCCAGCAGTCGGACGGTCATTGGCCGCAGAACGCATGGCTCGACGGCGCTGCCTATTGGCCCGGTATCCAGATGGACGAATGCGCGTTCCCGCTGCTGCTGGCGGACGCACTGCGACGCGCCGGGCACCTGCCGCGCGCCAAACTGCTCGCCTTCTTGCCGATGATCGAGCGCGCCGCCTCCTATGTCGTGCGCAATGGTCCCGTCACCGGCGAAGACCGCTGGGAGGAGGACGCCGGCTACAGCCCGTTCACGCTTGCCGTCGAGATCGCCGCACTGCTTGCGGCGGCCGACATGTTCGACGTTTGCGGCAACGCAGAGCCGGCAAATTATCTGCGAGACACCGCCGATAGCTGGAATGACCAGATCGAGCGCTGGACCTATGTCACCGGAACTCCACTGTGCGAAGAGGTTGGCGTCGCGGGCTACTACGTCCGCATCGCGCCGCCCGACACCGCCGGTGCGGCGTCGCCGAAGCACGGCTATGTCCCGATCAAGAACCGACCGCCGGGCGATGCGGACCGGCCAGCCGAGGCGATCATCAGCCCGGATGCGCTGGCGCTCGTCCGCTTCGGCCTCAGGGCTGCCGACGATCCGCGCATCGTCGACACGGTCAAGGTCATCGACGCGCGGCTGCGCTGCGACCTGCCACAAGGGCCTGTCTGGTATCGTTATACCGGCGACGGCTATGGCGAACACGCCGACGGCGCCCCCTTCGATGGAACCGGCCAGGGTCGGCCGTGGCCGCTGCTGGTCGGCGAGCGCGCGCATTACGAACTTGCAGCGGGACGCAAGGACAGAGCGGCAAGCCTGCTCCTGACGTTCGAAGGCTCGGCCGGGCCCGGCGGCCTGCTGCCGGAGCAGGTGTGGGATAGTCCCGACATGCCGGAACGCGAACTGCGGCACGGTGGACCGTCGGGCAGCGCCATGCCGCTGGTCTGGGCGCATTCGGAGCATATCAAGCTGCTGCGTTCGCTCAGCGACGGCGCCGTCTTCGACCTACCACCGCAAGGCGTGAAGCGCTACATCGAGGACAGGACCGTGTCGCCGCGTCGGATATGGCGCTTCAACAACAAGATCCGCACCATGCCCGCAGGCAAGATGCTGCGCGTCGAACTGCTGACGCGAGCGATGATCCACTGGAGCAGCGACAATTGGGCGACCGCCTATGATGCCGAGACGACTGGGAATGCCTTCGGCATCCATTTCACGGACCTACCCGTTGCCGATACCCCGCCGGGCAATACGATCGTCTTTACTTTTTTCTGGTCCGATGCCGGCCGTTGGGAGAATGTCGACTTTTCCATTGGTATCGACAAGCTGGACTAGGGCATGATCCCGAACCGAAGGTCCGCGTTAGCGAAAAGTGGAAACCGGCTTTTTGAAAGATCATGCTCCAACGAAAGAGCAAGTAGGTCTTCTATCCCTCAAGAATCAGGACGAGACACATGCAGATCGGAATGATGGGACTGGGCAGGATGGGCGCCAACATGGTGCGGCGCCTGCTGCGCGATGGCCACGAATGCATCGTCTACGACATCAACCCGGCCAGCGTCGCAGCCCTTGTGACGGCTGGCGCGACCGGGACCGCGTCGCTGGAGGAGTTCGTCGGCAAGCTGACCAAGCCACGCAGCGCCTGGCTGATGCTGCCGGCGGCGATCACCAGCCGGATCGTCGACCAGGTGGCCGACCTGATGGAGCCGGGCGACATCATCATCGACGGCGGCAATTCCTACTATCATGAGGCTGTCGACCATTCGGCGCGCCTGGCCCTGAAGGGCCTGAGCTATGTCGATGTCGGCACCAGCGGCGGCGTCTGGGGCCTCGAGCGCGGTTATTGCCTGATGATCGGCGGCCCCGACAGCGCGGTCCAGCATCTCGATCCGGTCTTCGCGACGCTGGCGCCCGGCGCCGATGCCGGAGCACCTGCCCCCGCAAGGGATGCCGGAACCGCCCCCTTCGGCTATCTCCATTGCGGACCAAGCGGCGCCGGCCATTTCGTCAAGATGGTCCACAACGGCATCGAATACGGCGTCATGGCCGCTTATGCCGAGGGCATGAATATTCTGAAGTCGGCGAATGCGGGCAAGCGGCAGCGAACGGCCGATGCTGAAACCAGTCCATTGGAAAACCCCCAATATTACCAGTTCGACATCGATATCGCCGAGGTGGCCGAGGTCTGGCGGCATGGCAGCGTCATCGGCTCCTGGCTGCTCGATTTGACGGCGGGCGTGTTGAAGGCCGATTCGGGGCTGACGCAGTTCGGCGGACGGGTTTCCGATTCCGGCGAGGGCCGCTGGACCCTGAAGGCGGCGATCGACACCGGCGTTCCGGCGCCGGTGCTGTCCTCGGCGCTGTTCGACCGGTTCTCCTCGCAAGGCGAATCCGAATTTGCCGACAAGCTCCTGTCCGCCATGCGCTACGCTTTCGGCGGCCATGTCGAAAAGCCGAAGGCCGGCTCGTGACGGGAAAGACACATCCATGAGCCAGGAACGGTCCGACACGCTGGTGCTTTTCGGGGCGACCGGCGATCTCGCCCACAAGAAGATCTTCCCCGCACTTTATGCCATGGTCGCCAAGGGAACGCTCACCGAGCCGGTGATCGGCGTTGCTTTCGACGCCTGGGACGTGAAGCAGTTGCAGGCGCGCGCCCGCGACGGCATCGTCAAGGCGACCGGCAAGGTCGACGAAAAGATCTTCGCGAAACTTGCCTCCCTGCTCCGCTATGTCAGCGGCGACTACCGTAGCGCCGCGACATTCGAGAAGCTGAAAAGCGAGCTGGGAACCGCGCAGCATCCCCTTCACTATCTGGCGGTGCCGCCGACTATGTTCGAGACGGTCATTCAAGGCCTTGAGCAGTCGGGTGCGGCCCAGGGTGCACGCCTGATGGTGGAAAAGCCTTTTGGCCACGATTTGCAATCGGCGCGCTGGCTGAACCGGGTCCTGCATCTGGTGTTCGACGAACAGTCGATCTTCCGCATCGACCATTATCTCGGCAAGGAGGCGATCCAGAACCTGCTCTATTTTCGCTTCGCCAATTCTTTCCTCGAGCCGATCTGGAACCGCAATTTCGTCGAGAGCGTGCAGATCACCATGGCCGAGGATTTCGGCGTCGAAGGCCGCGGCCGCTTCTATGACGAGGTCGGCTGCATCCGCGACGTCATCGAGAACCACTTGCTCAACATCCTGCTGCTGCTTGCGATGGAGCCGCCCGTCGGCCGCTCCGCCGACGATCTGATCGATGAAAAGGTGCAGGTGCTGAGAGCCATCCGCACGCTGACCAAGGATGATGTCGTGCGCGGCCAGTTCAAAGGCTATCTGAGCGAACCGGGTGTCGCGCCGAATTCGCCGGTCGAGACCTTCGCGGCGGTGCGTTTCTTCGTCGACACATGGCGCTGGCAGGACGTGCCCTTCTTCATCCGCGCCGGCAAATCGATGCCGGTGCACGCCACCGAGGTCATTGTCCGGCTGAAGCGGCCGCCGCTCAACGTCTTCGACCCGATCAAGCCCGACGACGCCAACCACGTGCGCTTCCGCATCGATCCGCAGGTGGCGATCTCGATCGGCGCTCAGCGCAAGGCCGCGGGTGACGACATGATCGGCGAGCAGGTCGAACTGACCGCGCTCGACGACAGCAAGGACGACATGCCGCCCTATGAGCGGCTGATCGGCGACGCCATGAATGGCAACGGCCAGTTATTCACCCGCCAGGACGCCAGCGAACTCGCCTGGCGGATCGTCGGCCCGGTGCTTGGCGACACTAGGCCGCCCCCGCTTTATGAGCCGGGGACATGGGGTCCTGCCGATGCGATGGCCGGGTTTGGACCACCGAACGGCTGGATCAATCCGGCGAAATGATCTCGCGAGGCGACACAATGGCCAAGGCGGCGAAGAAGCCGGCACCGGAGAGCGAAAGGATCGTGCTTGCGATCGACATTGGCGGCTCCCATGTCAAGATCCTCACCAGCGACGGCGGCGAGGAGCGCAGAGCCGATTCCGGACCCGGCCTGACGCCGCAGCAGATGATCGCGGCCGTGCAGGCGCTCGCCGATGGCTTGCCCTACGACGTCGTCTCGATGGGTTATCCCGGCCCGGTGCATCACAACAGGCCGCTGACCGACCCCGCCAATCTCGGCAAGGGCTGGGTCGGATACGACTTTGCAACGCAGTTCGGCAAGCCGGTGAAGGTGGTCAATGACGCTCTGATGCAGGCCGTCGGCAGCTACGAAGGCGGGCGCATGCTGTTCCTGGGCCTGGGAACGGGCCTGGGTGCTGCGATGATCGTCGACAACGTCGCCCAGCCGATGGAGCTGGCGCATCTTCCTTACAAGAAAGGCCGCAGTTTCGAGGACTATGTCGGCGAACGCGGCCTGGAGAAGCGCGGCAAGAAGAAATGGCGCAAACACGTGTTCGACGTCATCGAGCGGCTTCGCGCCGCCATGCAGCCTGACTATGTGGTCATCGGCGGCGGCAATGTCGACAAACTCGACGAGTTGCCTGCCGGTTGCAGGCGCGGCGACAACACACGCGCCTTCGAAGGTGGCTTTCGACTGTGGCGCGACAAATCCCTGATTGTCTGATATTATGGCGGTTTGGGGTCAGACCTGTTGATCCGACCCCGCTGTTAGTATTGTTGTTCAAAATAATGTGCGACGTGGCTCGGCGTCATTGCGTTACGCAGATTTGCCGACTAGGAACTCTATGACCCCCACGGACGGAGAAAATAGTTTGACCGACGACAGCAACAAAGCCCGCAAGGACATCGACCTTCTCGAGCTGACCGCTCACATCGTGTCCGCCTACGTCGAGAAGAACCGCTTGCCCGCTTCCGGCCTCGGCGATCTCATCGCGAGCGTCAGCGCGTCGATAGGTGGCCTCGGGCAGCCCGCCGTTCCGGTCGCAGCGCCGCTGATCCCCGCGGTCAACCCGAAGAAATCCGTGACGCCGGACTACATCGTCTGCCTCGAAGACGGCAAGAAGTTCAAATCCCTGAAGCGTCATATCGGCGTGCATTTCGGACTGACGCCGGACGCCTATCGCGCCAAATGGGGCTTGCCGGCCGACTATCCGATGGTTGCCCCCAACTATGCGGCCTCGCGCTCGCAACTGGCGAAGGCAATCGGCCTGGGCCGCAAGGCCGCCCCGCCGGCACCCGTCAAGAAGGCCAGGAAGCCCAAGGCCACGGTCTGACACCTCGTTCGAAGTCCGACGAACGGAAGCCTCGAAGATTGGCGGGACAGAGCCTGTCCTGCCGGGACGCGAAGGAACGCGAACCTGCGCGCCCAATAACCTCTCCACCGAGCGTGTTTGCCATATGCAACGAGCATGGCAGCCCGAAAAATCCTTGATCCAGAGCCGATTTTTGCGCGCGCCCCGCATCGAACTGCGCTAAAAGCGCCGTGGTCGGACCAGCGCCCATCGTGGAAGAGCCCCGCCGGCCGATACACAATCTCGCCGGGGCCATTCACAAAGTGATAGCCGAACATCCATCACCCGACCAACGCTATGCCGCCTTCCGGCACAAGCCCTACCTAAGCTATTGGGCAGCGCGTTTCCTCTCCACATTCGCCACCCAGATCGTCTCTGTCGCCGTCGGCTGGCAGGTGTATGACCTGACCCGCGATCCGTTCGATCTCGGCCTTGTCGGCATTGTCCAGTTCCTGCCTTCGCTGCTGCTGGTGCTGGTCACCGGGGTGGTTGCAGACCGTTTCGGACGCCGTTTGATCATGGCGCTGACGGTCCTGCTGGAGGCGATCTGCGCGCTGGCGCTGTTGCTGCTGACGCTGCGCGGCCTTAGCGGACCGGCGTTGATCTTCGGCGTGCTCGCCATGTTCGGCATCGCGCGCGCCTTCTTCGGACCGGCCGCAGCGTCGCTGTTCGCCAATCTCGTGCCACCAGAGGATTTTGGCAATGCAATCGCCTGGAATTCGTCGGCCTGGCAGACGGCAACCATCATCGGACCGGTCGCCGGCGGCCTGCTCTACGGGCTTTCGGCGGAAGCAGCGTACGGCACCGCTGCCGTTTTGATGCTTGTCGCCGCGGTGCTGATCTTCACCATCCCGAAGCCTGCTCAGCGCAGTGAGACCGACAAGCCGACGATGCAGACCCTGTTCGCCGGCTTCGGCTATATCTGGAACGAGAAAATCGTGCTCGGCGCCATTTCGCTCGACCTGTTCGCCGTGCTCTTGTCCGGCGCCACGGCACTGCTGCCGGTCTATGCGCGCGACATCCTCGAACTCGGCCCATGGGGCCTGGGACTGTTGCGCTCGGCGCCGGGCATCGGCGCTATCTGCGTTGCCATCTGGCTGGCCGGACATCCAATCCGCAACCACGCTGGCCTGGTCATGCTCGGCTTCGTCGCGCTGTTCGGCACCTTTACCGTGGTGTTCGGCCTCTCCACCATCACCTGGCTGTCGATCGCAGCGCTCGCCTTGCTCGGCGCCACCGATATGTTCAGCGTCTACATCAGAGAGACGCTGATCCAGCTGTGGACGCCGGACCAGGTGCGCGGCCGCGTCAACGCCGTCAATCAGGTTTTCGTCGGCGCCTCCAATGAGCTCGGCGAATTCCGCGCCGGCACCATGGCGGCATTGATCGGCACTGTGCCCGCGGTGGTGATTGGCGGCGTCGGCGCAGTCGTTGTTGCCGGGCTGTGGGCGGTGCTGTTCCCGCAGCTGCGCAAGGTGCGCCACCTCAACGGACGAAACTGATCCAGGATGCACTGATCCGGGTCGTCCACGCGAGTTCAGCGAGGTGCTGGGAGGGCCGCCAGCCAAGCGACGAGAACCAACGGACAGCGCACCCGCGGTCGCGTAACGCGGCGGGCCTCCGCTAGCTTAAAATTTGTTCGGCGACAGCTTCTTCGATACCAGCTGCCGCTTGGGCGGCAAGACCGCGGGCCGCTGCCTGTGAATCGTAAAATTCCTCGAGTGCATAGACCCTGCCCCACCGCAGGGTGAACACGTGGAGACCACGGTTGACGTACGTCGCGTCGCCGTTGAGCAGCGTTGCGCTGCCGTCCCACTGGGCAAACACGGTGGTATGCCACGGCCAGCCCTTCACCCAGATGTGGTTGACCGTGAGATGGAGAGTGGGCAGGACACGGCCGAGGCGCTCAAACCAGCGGCGCAGAGCTTCTTTGTCGTGGCGCTCACCACCAAGCGCGTGGGCGCCTGAAACCCGGTGATGGACATGCGGCACGATTGCTTTCACCGCCGCGTCCCAACGGTGGTTGTTGACGTCGTCGAAGCTTTGTCGGATCGATTTCTCGACGAAATAGCTGTATAGCATTGACCTCTCCTCCAAGCTTAATGGGTGGCGTGATCGGGGCACCGTGTGGCGAGCAGCGCGACGCGAGAGCCCACGATCAGCAGCACGCCGGCTGCGGTCTGCACCTCGGGTCAGCGCGTTGCCGCGTCGGCTCGCAGATGCATGTCAGTCTCGGTCGAGACCATCACCTCCTCGCCCGACCTTGAGAACGCGTAAAGCGAGTCCTGGTGGCCCGGCAAGGAAAAGGCCACGGAGTCGCCGTCGGCGAGGCCCATGACGACGCGCAGCGGATCGCCTCCAATCTTCGGTGCGAAGGTGGCGGTGACCTCCAGGAGGCCGCGGTCGACCGGGACGTAGTAGACCACCATGTCGAGGTTTCCCTCGTGCAGGCTGCCGCCTTCGATCGGGCGTCCGAGGGTTGCTTCCTCGGCGAAAGCCGGGGTCGCAAGAAACATCGCTGCCAGGAGCGATGCGTTCAGGGTTTTGCGGATCATCTCATATCTCCTTCTTTTAGATTGCGTTCACCCTCTATATAGGGTATAGATTACGAATGCAATCTAAAAAAGGAGATGACGATGCGCGTAAGTCGCAGCCAGGCCGCGGAAAACCGCGAAACCGTGATCAATGTGGCAAGCCGCCTTTTTCGGGAGCGCGGCTTTGACGGTATCGGCCTCAAGGATCTTATGAAGGGTGCCGGACTGACCCAGGGCGCCTTCTACAAGCAGTTCGCATCGAAGGAAGACCTGGAGGCGCAGGCGTCCAGGCGGGCGATGGAGAGCGCCACCCACCGTTGGTCGGCCGCGACTGCGGCAAAGCCTGAGGATCCGCTTGGCGCAGTGGTCGCGTTCTACCTCAGCATGGACCATCGCGGAGAAAAGATGGACGGCTGCCCCGTCGTGGCACTCGGCTCGGATGCCGCCAGACAGGGTGCCGACGTGAAGGCGTCATTCGAGGCCGGGATCAGGGAATATCTCGAGATGCTCGGCAGTTGGGTTGGCGAGGCCGACGGCGAAGAGGCTGGCGGCAAGCCCATGGCCATTCTCTCGACAATGGTCGGCGCGGTGCTGCTCTCGCGCGTCGTCAACGACGCCGATCTCGCGCAGGCTTTTCTGGATGCAGCGACCGATCAGGTCCGCGAAGCAGTCGCCACTCGAACGGCGTGAGCAACGCTGGCGGCCCACCCAAATCGATAGGAGACCAGATGCGACGCATCGTTGTTACAGGCATGGGAGCGGTCACGCCCCTTGCTGCCAATGTCGAAGCGTCCTGGTCGCGCCTCCTGGCCGGTCGTTCGGGCATCCGTAGGCTTTCGGACGATGTCGTGGGAGATCTGCCGGCGAAGATCGGCGGCGTGGTTCCCTCCTTGGAAGAAGATCCGGACGCTGGTTTCGATCCCGATGCCATCCTGGCTGCGAAAGATCGGCGCAAGGTGGATCGGTTCATTCTCTTTGCTCTGGCGGCGGCAGAAGAGGCGCTTGCGCAGGCGAAATGGAAGCCTGCCTTGGAGACGGATCGCCTGCGCACGGCAACGATCATCGCTTCAGGGGTCGGCGGGTTCCCAGCCATAACCGAGGCGGTGCGCACGGTCGACCTACGTGGCGCCCGCCGTCTCTCGCCTTTTACGGTGCCATCCTTCCTGGTGAACCTCGCGGCGGGCCACATCTCGATCCGTCATGGCTTCAAAGGCCCATTGGGCGCGCCGGTGACGGCGTGCGCGGCCGGCATCCAGGCGATCGGCGATGCCGCTCGTCTCATCCGCGCAAACGAGGCCGACATCGCCGTGTGCGGTGGAACGGAAGCATGCATGAATATTGTCAGTCTCGGTGGGTTTGCTGCCGCACGCTCTCTTTCCACCGGCTTCAACTGGGCGCCGGCTCAGGCTTCACGGCCTTTCGACATGTCGCGGGACGGCTTCGTCATGGGCGAAGGGGCCGGCATCCTGATTATCGAGGAACTGAGCCACGCGCTTGCGCGCCGCGCGAAACCATTCGCCGAGCTCGTCGGCTACGGCACGACGTCGGATGCTCATCACGTCACCTCCGGTCCCGAGGACGGCAACGGCGCGCGCCGAGCCATGGAGATCGCGATTGCCCAAGCCGGCATTTCGCCGCGCGAGGTATCTCATCTCAACGCGCATGCGACCTCAACGCCGGTCGGCGACCTCGGCGAAATCGAAGCGATAAAGAGCGTGTTCGGACACGATTTGGCGATCGCTGTCAGCGCAACCAAATCGGCGACCGGACACCTGCTCGGAGCCGCCGGTGGGCTTGGAGCCATCTTCGCAATCTTGGCGCTGAGGGATCAAGTGGCGCCACCAACCCTTAATTTGAGCGCTCCGGATCCAGCCGGGGACGGGATCGACTTCGTCGCAAACCAAGCCCGCCCGATGGGAATGGACTACGCGATCTCCAACGGCTTCGGCTTCGGAGGCGTCAATGCCAGCGTGCTATTCCGGCGCTGGACGGACCAGCTGGCCGGCGCGAGCGCCAGAGGCAGTCATGACTGACGCCCTTTGCTCCGACCTTTCATGCTTCTCCCAATGCAAAGAAGGAAATGATTTCCCATGAACAAGACCACTCCTGGCGTCGCTCTCGTCACAGGGGCATCCTCCGGCATCGGGCGCGCAACCGCCAACACCCTACGGAACGCGGGCTTTCACGTATTCGGAACCAGCCGTCACACGGTCGCCGAACGATCCGACGGCGTTACCATGCTGACTTGCGACGTGACCGACGACGCGTCCGTTGCGAAAATGGTCGATGATGTTCTGGCCAAGGCCGGACGCATCGACCTGCTTGTCAACAACGCCGGCATGGGTCTGTTTGGCGGCGCGGAGGAGTCCTCGACCGCCCAAGCCCAGGCGCTGTTCGACGTGAACGTCTTCGGCGTTTTCCGCGTGACCAACGCGGTGTTGCCGGCAATGCGACGCCAAGGGAAGGGCAGAATCGTTAATTTGAGTTCGGTACAGGGGTTCATCCCCGCCCCTTATTTCGCGCTTTATTCGTCGACCAAACATGCCATCGAGGGTTATTCCGAATCGCTCGATCACGAATTGCGCCCGTTCGGCATTCGCGTTTCGTTGGTGGAGCCCGCCTATACCCGTACGTCATTCGAGGACAATCTCGCCGCCCCCGATCAGTTGCTTGATGTCTATGACTCCGCGCGCGCTGGCATGACTATAACCGTGCGGAAATCGATGGAAAAAGGCGATGCGCCCGAAGTGGTAGCCGAGACCGTTTTGGCCGCTGCGACCGATCCCACTCCGAAGAGGCGTTATGCGGCCGGAAAAATGGCACGCCAGGTCAGTTTTCTGCGCCGTTTCGTCCCCACATCCGCATTCGACAAGAGCCTGCGAAAGCAACTCGGGCTGCCGGTCTGACGTCGACATCAACGACTCCTGCTTCGGACGGAGCCGGCAGGAATTGTCAGCGCGAAGCCGCCATCTGCGGCCGCCTGCCGCGGCGGTCGGTGCCCTACGCGGTCATGCTGCCTCCGCGCCTCGCAGGGGTGCCTTGAAGAGATTGCCGCCGATGGCGCGCGCGGCGGCTAATTGAGAGGCCGGATCCTGCGTCTCCGAGCCGAGCAGGAGCTCGGATGTCACGACGGATGCGCCACAGTAATCGAAGATGCCATGATCGATCTGCGTCTTCATGGCTCCGAAATAGCCGTGCCGCGCATAGGTTCGCAAATTGGCGCCTCCGATGGCAACCAGATGAACCCGGAGGTGGCGAAGCCTCTTCACCAGTTTGGCGTCCGGGCCTTCATCGTAAGCCCAGCCATTTGCGAATACCCGATCGATCCATCCCTTGAGAAGCCCCGGCATCGACCACCAATAGACGGGATAGACCAGCACAAGCGCATCGGCGCGATCGATCCTCGCTTGCTCGGCGGCAACGTCGGCCGAGGGCGGCGTCTCCCTGCGATGGACGGCGAGATCAGTCGCGGTGAACCTCGGATCGAAGCCTTCCGCCCCAAGGTCGGCAATTTCGAAGGAATTGCCGGGATCGGACAGGGACACACCCTCGGCGACATGCCTGGCGACGCTATGGCTGAGCGACCTGGGATCGGGATGCGCGATAACGATGAGCGCGTGCATGTCGAAAACTCCTGCTGGTTGGTTGCGGCCGAACGGCCAAGTTTATATACTCTTAGTAAGTTACTTTTGGTACATAAGCATGTCAAGCGACGAAACAAGTGAACAGGCTTCCCATTCGCGACCGCGTCGCCGGCTGGCGCGGGAGGACCGGCATCGCCAGCTTCTGGATGTCGCATGGCGGCTGATCCGCGAAGAAGGAACGGAAGCCTTGACGCTCGGACGGCTGGCCGAGCAGTCGGCTGTTACAAAACCCGTGGTTTACGACCATTTCGGCACGCGGTCCGGGTTGCTGGCGGCGCTCTACCGGGAATTCGACGCGCGTCAGAATTCGCTCATGGACGCCGCGCTGCAGGCGAGCGAACCGACCTTGGCGGGCCGAGCCGCGGTCATCGCGTCTTCCTATGTCGACTGCGTGCTTCTCCAAGGCCGCGAGATACCCGGCGTCATCGCGGCGCTTGCCGGTTCGCCTGAGCTTGAAAGGATCAAGCGCGACTACGAGGCGGCGTTCATCGAGAAGTGCCGGATTGCGCTTGCCCCGTTCACCGGAACTGGTGCTGTCGCTTCAGCGGGCCTTTGGGCGATGCTCGGTGCAGCCGAGGCCCTGTCCTATGCTGCCGCGACCGGAGAAATCACGGCCGCGCAAGCGCGGGACGAACTCTTCGAAACAATCGTCGCAATGGTCGCCAGAAGCGCACGCCCGGCATACGCTAGGCCGTAGACACATAACCCTTTGATCCAGTAGCGAAGTGCAAAATCCCTCAGATCAACCAGCGACGCATCACAAGGCTACCTTCCAGAGCCCCTGAATGCTCACCTGGCAAGCAGTTTTATGAGTTTACGGCTTGGGGCGACACCTTGTAGATTGGACACATGGCACTCAAACGGATGGATAACGTAGGAATCGTCGCCGATGACCTCGAAGCGACGATTGATTTCTTTCGCGAGCTCGGCCTTGAGCTCGAAGGGCGAGGCACGGTCGAAGGAGAATGGGCCGGACGTGTCACTGGACTGGGCGATCAGCGCGTCGAGATTGCCATGATGCGCATGCCGGACGGCCTCGGTCGGCTCGAGCTGTCCCGCTTCCTCACGCCGCCTGCCGTCGCGGATCACCGCAACGCCCCGGTTAATTCCCTGGGCTACCTGCGCGTCATGTTCGCCGTGGACGACATCGACGAGACGCTTGAAAGGCTCCGCAATCGCGGCGCGCAGCTCGTAGGCGAAGTAGTCCAGTATAAAAATGTGTATCGGCTCTGCTACATCCGCGGGCCCGAAGGGCTTCTCATCGGACTCGCCCAGGAGCTCAGTTGAGCACAATACGACGACAATGACGAAGGGCGACCAATGTCAGCGTGCGCGTCTCACAAAGGGTCCGTTGTTGGACTGGATTAGGACAGCGCGGGCTTGCCGAAGATCGTCTGCAGGAATTCGCCGAGCCAGCGCTTCAGATGCATGTCCCAGATCAGCCGGCCACCTAGATGATCGCGGCCGGGCTGTGCGCCGGGCAACTCGAAGCGGTGCGCGCCGCGAACGACCCAGCGCTGCATCATCGCCCGGGTCAATTCGCCATGGAACTGAATGCCCCAGGCATTGTCGCCGTAACGAAAGGCCTGATTGGGATAAGTCTCGGCCGTAGCCAGCAGCGTCGCGCCACTCGGCAGCGAAAAGCCTTCGCGGTGAAACTGGTAGACCATCTCAGGCCAGTGCATCAGCTTCCGGCCCGCCTCTGTCGCCTGCAGCGGATACCAGCCGATCTCGACCAGCCCCTCGCCATGACCCTCGACCTTGCCGCCAAGATGATTGACCAGCATCTGCGCGCCGAGGCAGATGCCGAGCAACGGCCGGTTCTCCCTGAGCGGCACTTTCAGCCAGTCGGTCTCGCGGCGAACGAAGTCGTCCTCGTCATTGGCGCTCATCGGTCCGCCGAACACCACGGTCCCGGCATGACCGTCCAGTGTTTCCGGCAAGGCGTCGCCGAGCGGCGGGCAGCGGAGATCGAGGTCGAAGCCTTCTTCGATTAGCATGTGGCCGATGCGCCCGGGGCTTGAACTCTCCTGATGCAGCACGATCAGGATTTTTGGTCTCGGCCTCGGCGTGGATGGCATAGGGATCCCGTCTATTCGTCGCTCGACGTTCCAGTGGCGCCAGGCGCTTCGGCGGCCGCCTTGCGGCGTGCCTCGACGCGGTCACGGCGTTCGACACCGATCAGCTCGGCGACCCGCCAAACGATATTGTCCTCGAGTTCGTGCAATTCGCCATCGGCATAGACGATTTCCCACATCAGGCCGATGAAGGCTTTTCGCGCGTCTGGATCCAGCTGGCGCTTCAACACGCTGGTGAAGGCATAGAGGTCTACCGCCTCATTGTCGGCCCGCTCGCCGGCGGCCGCCAGCGCGTCGAGCTCATCGCCGCTGATCGAATAGCTTTCCGCCAGCACCGCCTTGAAGCGCTCCCATTCGGCATCCTGACGCACGCCGTCGGCATTCATCACGTGGTAGAGAAGGGCGGATGCGGCAACACGCGGATCATCGGCGTTGTTGCGGGCGCTGCCACCTGCCGGCAGGTCCTTCAGAAAGGACAGAACGCGTTCGAACATCTGATTCTTACTTTCCATCGGCCAAAACTATCAAGCTCAGCCAAATCAAAACAACCGAAACTTGCGTGGTGATTTTTGGTCTTCGTCGTCCGGATCGACGCCGGGATCATCGGGCAGCCGAGCCAGTTCCTCCGCCGGTTCGACAGATTCGGCATCCGGCGGCACCGCGGCAAAGGCCGCGGCGGTGACCGGCGCTACCTGGTCTTCGTCGCGTTCCGATGCCGCGGCGGCCGGTTTCTCGGCCGAAACAGCGGGGGTGAGCTCGATCACGTTTTCCTTTGCCGGCTTGATTGGCGCCGCGATGGTCGGCACCGCGGCATCCGGCGCATCCTCATGGCTGTCGATGAGCTGGCCGAGCCGCTCCATCGGCGCCCGCCATTCGAAGGCGTCGAGCTTGCCGGTGATCGGCGACACCGGCGCCCAGCGGTCGGAGACGACGCCGTCGGCGACCCAGGCCGGATCGCGCGGTGCACGCACTGCCTTGGACAAAAGCTGCCGCACCTTGCCCTGATCGCCGGTCTCGGCCTCCTCGATGTCGGCCAGAAGCAGATAGGCGCCTTCGCGGCGATCCATGCGAATGGCTGCCTCGGCCTCCTGGCGGGCGGTCTTGTAATCTTGCGCATCGAGCGCCGCGCGCGCCACCGTCAGCGACGATTCGGCGTGGTTCTTCTTCATCTCCTGCAGCTTTTTCGCCCGGTTCAGGCGGTCGAGGACGGCATCGGCAGGCCGGGCGTGGGTGTAAAGCTCGGCGATTTCCGGATGCGGCTCGGCTTTCCACGCCGCTTCGAGGATCTTCGCGCCCTTGCGCACATCGTTCTGCCTGAAGAGCAGTTTTGCTGCGACGACTGCCGCCGGCGCGAAGTCCGGCCGCAGCCGATTGGCCTCGATGGCAGCGGTTTTGGCGGCATTGGGATCGCTGTCGATCAGCGCCTGCGCCTTGGCGGTGAGCAGCACGGCACGGCGCCGGTTGGCGGCATCGCGCTCGATCTGGCGCGTCGATTTCTGCGCCTCGACCAGTTTCAGCGCGCCGTCCCAGTCGCCGCGTCCGGTCAGGTCTTCCAGCGTCGATTCGGCGGCCCAGGCCAGTTGCGGCGCCACCGCCGCGGCGCGGCCGGCATAATGCCGCGCCGCGTTGCGATCGCCGAGGCGCTCGGCCTCGAGATAAAGCCCGCGCAGGCCGAGCAGCCGCATTTCGGGATCGTCGAGCATGATCTCGAACTTTTCGCGGGCGCCTTCATGGTCGCCTTCGAGCAGCGAGGCTTGCGCCTCCAGCAGCTGGATCAGCGGCTCCTGGTCGGAACGGATCAGCTTTGCCGCTTCCTTTGTCTTCTTGCGGGCGAGCGCTCCATCACCGGCGCCGGCGGCGATCATGCCGGTCGACAGCGCCTGATAGCCACGGTCGCGGCGGCGAACGCGGAAATAACGCGAGATGGTATAGGGGCTGTTCCACAGCGACTTGATCAGCCACCAAACGATCATCACCGCGGCAACGACGGCAACGACCGCCACTGCCGCCACCATCAGGCTGACCTGGTACTGGTAGCCGCTGAAGGTGACGACCATCTCGCCCGGCCGGTCGGCCAGCCAGGCGAAACCGAGCCCAAGCGCGAAAACAACGGCAAGGAAAAGCAGAATGCGGATCATCAGGTTTTCCTCACGCCTTCATCGCACGTGATATCAGCGCGTCGACCTGCGTCTCGACCTCGATCCGCGCCTTCAGTTTGCCGGCAAAGTCGGCGCCGGCGGCCTTCACCGCTTCGGGCAGCGTATCGTATTCGCTGAGCGCCTTGGCGTAGTCGCCCTGGCTGACCGCCACCTCCATACGCGCGACGGTTTCCGGTGCTCCAGCGCCTTCGACGGCTCCTATCGGCCTGACCTTGACCAGTGATTCGGCGCTCGACAGCAGGTTTTGCAGGAAGCCGGCATTCTGGTCGACGGGCTCGGAGGCAGTAATCATAGCATTGGCCGCGGCGGGTACTTCGGCGGCTATCTGGGCACGGGTCGGAACGCCCTTTTCGGCGTAGGGACGCAAGGTCCCGATCTCCGGCGCGTTCGGCGAAATCGCCGCAAGAGTTTCGAGTTCGGCGGCGAACGGCGCACCACGGTCGAGCGCTGCCTTCAGCGCCGAAGCGGCAATGGCGAGCGCGACCTTCGGCTGCCCCGCCTGTGCCTCGACCTTGCCGGAAAGCTGCGACACCGCCTGTTCCAGCGCTGCAAGCCGGCCATCCTGCGCCGTTGCCGTCTCACCGGCGGATTTTACCGCCGCGTCGAGCCCGGTCAGCTTCTCATTGAGCGGACCGAGATCGATCGGCGCGCTGTTGCCGGCCTGGCCAAGGGCCGCAACCGCCGTCTCGATCTGCTTGACCCTGTCGCCAAGGGCAGCAAGCCCGGCAGTGTCACCGGCCCCGCCCCGCTCGACCGCCGATTTCAGCGCCGCGACATCCGTCTTGACCTGATCCAGCGCCGACGACAGACCGTCTACCTTGGCCGACGCATCATTGTTGCCGGCTGTGTCCTTGAGCCCGGCGATCTCGCTCTTCAGCGAAGCGATTTCGCCATTGATGCCGTCGAGCGATACGCCGCCGGCGCCTGGCGCGCCGAGCAGGCCGGCAAACTGCAGGCCTCCGGCGGCAGCGAGCGCGATGACGCCGCCGATAATGCCGGCAGCGATGCCGTTGATGCCGCCACGCTTCGGCTGCGCTGCCAGGTCTTCATTCCTCGGCTCCTTCGGCGCTTCCGCGGTCCCGCTGGCCCTCGTCTCACTGGTTTTGGCAGATGCGTCGTCGAAGCTGTAGTCGAAGGCCCGTTTCGCTGATGCGTCGGAGCCGGCCGGATAGGTCGGTTTGGGTCCTTCAGGACCTTTGACGCCGCCCTCTGCCGGCTCTTCCGGACCGGCCGGCGGGGCCGCATCGGCATGTTCCCACGGCTCGATGTCGGTCTGGTCGGCATGCATGGGTTCTTCGGGCGCGCCCGGCTGCGACGCGTTCGCCGCCTCCTCCGCCTTTGCCTCGTCGGTCCGCCCGTTCGCGGCATTCTCGTCGGCAACGCGCGAGACGGCCCCGGGTTCGAGCTCGATGGTCACAGGTTCGCGACGGCTTTTCGAATGCCGCATCTTCGGCGTCTTGACCATGCTTGGGCTCCGCAAAATTCGCTTCGGGATGGTTCAGAAAGGGTCTAGCACATCACCAAGCGGTGAAAAGGGGCGGCGTGATGGCACGGGTCAACGCCACATCTGCAAAAGCTGCAGCAGCGCCTCCTCGCTGGGCTCTGGCGCAACGCGAAGCTTTTCTGAGGCGACGGTCTCCAAGGCTGCGGCGATACGTCCGGACAGGGCGAAAAACCACGTCTCTTCAAAAAGCCCACGCAGCGCCGGCCGCCCGGTCAGGGCCTGCATTGCTGCCGCCGCCCTGGCCGAATAAAGAAGCACGGCTTCAACCGGCTGGCCGGACAAGCGCGCAAGGATAGCAGCGTCCGAATGGTCCAGGGTGACTGTGTCGTAGGTCTCGATGGCGCGGATCTGGACACCAGCGGCTTTCAGCCGCGCCTCGAACGCCGGGAACCGCACGCGTCCGCACAGATAGACGACCGTCCTTGCCGCGAGGTCGCCGGCGAGCGTGTCGGCCAACCCCTCCGCGTCACCCGGGCCTTCGCTGACGGACAGGAATCCCGCAGCGCGGGCCGCTTCCGCTGTCCTTTTGCCGACGGCATAGCAAGGCAAGGCGGCGAGCCCCGCGATGATTTCCTTCGGCGCATGGCGCACGGCATTGGCGCTGGTGACCGCAACCGCGGCGGCATTGGTTGTGACCCCGTCCACATCGACGGGCAGAGCCACCGTTTCGGTCAATGGCAGCAGGATCGGCTGAAAATCCTCGTCCTCAAGCCGCCGCATTGTGCGCGAGGCGCCCGGTTCCGGCCTCGTCACCAGGACGCGAACCATGTCAGGCCCAGCCGTCGAAGAATTTTTCGCCGGCCTTGGCCCGCACGGTCCTGGCGGCTTCGTCGCCGATGCGAGCGGCGTCCTGCGCCGGGCCTTGCGCCTTGACCTCGTGGGATTGCGTGCCGTCCGGAGAGATGATCAGCCCGGCGAAGGAGACCGTTCCGCCCGATATCGTCGCATGGCCGGCGATCGGCGTGCGGCACGACCCGTCGAGCGCCGCCAGAAAGGCGCGTTCGCAGGCCAGCGCCTGTCCGGTCGGCACATCATGGATTGCCGTCAGCATCTTTTCCACATTGAGGTCGCCGATGCGGCTTTCGATGCAGATCGCGCCTTGCCCCGGCGCCGGAGGAAAGGTGTCGAGCGGCATCAGATCGGTGATGACATCTTCGAGCCCGAGCCGCTTCAGCCCGGCAAAGGCGAGGATGGTGCCGTCGGCGACGCCCTCGTCGAGCTTGCGCAGCCGCGTCTGCACATTGCCGCGGAACATCACCACGTCGAGGTCCGGCCGCATGCGCCGGATCAATGCCTGGCGCCGCAGCGACGACGAGCCGACCTTCGCGCCTTGCGGCAGTCCGGCGATTGTCTTCGCCGCTTTGCCGATGAAAGCGTCGCGCGCATCCTCGCGCGGCAGAAAGGCGGACAGCTCCAGCCCGTCGGGCAAGACCGTCGGCATGTCCTTCGACGAATGCACGGCGATGTCGATACGGCGCGCCAGCAGCGCTTCCTCGATTTCCTTGGTGAACAGCCCCTTGCCGCCGGCTTCCGACAGCGGCCGGTCCTGGATGCGGTCGCCGCTGGTCGAGATGACGACCACCTCGAATGCCTCGACCGGCAAGCTGTGCGCGGCCATCAGCCGCGCCTGCGTTTCGTGCGCTTGGGCCAACGCCAGCGGGCTGCCGCGTGTTCCGATTTTCAAGGTTGTTTGCATGGCGCGCGGTCCGTGATAACCCGGCCAGAACATTTCCAGCGAGGGCTTTGCCGGGCCTTCTCCTAACGGGGAAAGGCCAGCTATACAATCTTCTAGGGACAGCGACGAATTGATCCGCGTTCTGGGCATTGAGACGAGTTGCGACGAGACCGCCGCCAGCGTGGTGACGCTGGATGGCGGCGCGCCCAAAATCCTGTCCGATATCGTGCTCAGCCAGATCGAGGAGCATGCCGCCTTCGGCGGCGTCGTGCCGGAAATCGCCGCGCGCGCCCATGTCGAGGCGCTGGACGGCATCATCGAAGCAGCGCTGGCCGATTCGGGCGTCGATCTCGCCGACATCGACGCGATCGCCGCGACCGCCGGGCCCGGCCTCGTCGGTGGGCTGATCGTCGGCCTGATGACGGCGAAAGCCATTGCCGCAGCAGCAAACAAGCCGCTGATCGCCATCAATCACCTCGAAGGCCATGCGCTGACCGCGCGGCTGACCGACGGGCTCGACTTTCCCTACCTTTTGCTGCTGGTGTCCGGTGGCCACACGCAGATCGTCGCCGTGCGTGGCGTTGGCGACTACCAGCGCTGGGCGACGACCATCGACGATGCGCTCGGCGAAGCTTTCGACAAAACCGCCAAAATGCTCGGACTGCCCTATCCCGGCGGGCCGAATGTCGAGAAGGCGGCGGCATCAGGCGACGCCGCACGCTTCGCCTTCCCGCGGCCGATGAAGGGCTCGGCGCAGCCCGACTTTTCCTTTTCGGGGCTGAAGACCGCCGTGCGCCAGGCAGCAACGGCCATCGCCCCGTTGAGCGACCTGGACGTCGCCGACATCTGCGCCTCGTTCCAGGCGGCGGTTGCGGATGCGCTGGATGATCGCGTTTCGAGAGCGCTGGCCCGTTTTCGCGAAACTTTTCCTGATAAGCAAAATCCTGCGCTGGTTGTTGCCGGCGGCGTCGCTGCCAACCGGACGATCAAGACGACACTGGAAGCCTTGTGCGAGAAAGCCGGCTTTGCTTTCGTCGCGCCGCCGCTCAAACTTTGCACCGACAATGCGGCGATGATCGCCTGGGCCGGCATCGAGCGGCTGCGCGCCGGCACATCAGGTGAGAACGCTGCCGATTTCGTGCCGCGCTCGCGCTGGCCACTGGACAGCATCTCTGCCCCGATGGTCGGCTCGGGCCGACGTGGGGCCAAGGCATGACTAGCGGCGGGCACAAGGCGCCAAGCGGCTGGCGCATTGCCGTGCTCGGCGGGGGTGCCTGGGGCACGGCACTGGCGCTGGCCATGTTGCGAGCCGGTCATTTCGTCCGCCTCTATGCGCGCGACCCGGAGACCGTCGCCGCGATCGACCGTGGCGAGAATTCGCGCTATCTGCCTGGTATCGCGCTCCAGGCCGGCATCGTGGCGACGAGCGACATCGAGGCCGCGCTCGACGGCGCCGACTGCGTGCTGGCGGCGGCGCCGGCGCAATCGCTGCGCGCCATGCTGGGGACCGCGAAGACCCATATGCCAAAAGACGTCCCGCTGGTCCTCTGCGCCAAGGGCATCGAGCGCGACACCGGCGCTTTGCTGTCGGCAATCGCCAGGGAGATCCTGCCCAACAATCCGGTCGCCGCCCTGTCCGGTCCGAGCTTCGCCACCGATGTCGCCAGAGGCCTGCCAACCGCCGTAGTCGTCGCCGCGCACGACGCGGATCTGGCCGCCGACCTTGCCGCCCGCTTTTCGGCCGAGAATTTGCGCTGCTATTCGAGCGACGACCTGATCGGCATCGAGATCGGCGGGGCGCTGAAGAACGTCTTCGCCATCGCTGCCGGTGCCGTCACCGGCGCCGGGCTCGGCGCCAGCGCCCAGGCCGCCATGGTGACGCGCGGCTTCGTCGAATTGCGCCGCATTGGCGCTGCCTTCGGCGCGAAACCGGAAACGCTGATGGGGCTTTCCGGTCTCGGCGACCTCTTGCTCACCTGCTCGTCCACGCAGTCGCGCAACTTCGCCTACGGGATGGCCTTGGGCCAAAGCAAGCCGCTTGCCGGCCTGCCGCTGGCCGAAGGCGTGCCGACGGCGGCGATCGCCGCCCGTATCGCCATCGAGCGCGGCATCGACACGCCGATCATCACCGCTGTATCAGCCATACTGGACGGCACGATCACCATCCATCAGGCTGTGTCGGCGCTGATGACACGACCGCTGAAGACCGAAACTGACGTGTAATCTCGAACAATCCGGAGATGGAAAGATGCTGTTTGCGTTGATGTGCAAGGACAAGCCTGGAAACCTACAGGTGCGGCTCGATACGCGGCCCGAGCATATTGCCTTTTTGGAAGGATTGAACGGCGAGAACAAGCTGGCCTTCGCCGGTCCGTTTCTCGATGCCGACGGCAAGCCGAACGGCAGCCTCGTCGTGGTCGAGGCGCCCGATCTGGCCGCGGCACAAGCCCTGTCGGCGGCAGACCCCTACGCCAAGGCCGGGCTGTTCGAAAGCGTCGAAATCAGGCAATGGAACTGGACCTTCAACAAACCTGCGAGCGCATGATCCCGAAAAGCGGAATCGATTTTCGGAAAGGATCATGCGCAAAATCAAAGTGCTACAGCGTCCTTTGCGCGTCTGAAAGACGTGCGGCGCTGTAGCTGATTTCCAGCCGTCAGGAGGAGCAAAACGATGAACTACTGGCTGTTCAAATCGGAACCCTCGGTCTTCTCCTTCGAAGCGCTGAAGGCAAAGGGCGAGGCCGGCACGCAATGGGACGGCGTGCGCAACTATGCGGCACGCAACAACATGAAGGCGATGCAGATCGGCGATCTCGGCTTCTTCTACCATTCCAACGACGGGCTCGACGTTGTCGGCATCGCCGAGGTCTGCGGGCTGGCCCATCAGGACAGCACCACTGACGATCCGCGCTGGGAATGCGTCGATATCCGCGCCGTCAAAGATGTGCCGAAGCCGGTGACGCTGGAACAGGTCAAGGCCAATCCCAAGCTTGCCGAGATGGCATTGGTCCGGCTCGGACGGCTTTCCGTGCAGCCGGTGACGCCGGCCGAATGGAAAGAGGTCTGCCGCATGGGCGGCCTGACGCCGGCTCCGTGACAGCGCTGACGCCAAACAGCGCGAAAAACTTCATCCTCGACAACACGGCGCTGATGGCGCCGCCGCATGTGCCGGAGATCCTGCTGCATCTGGCCGACGAAGCGCATGATCTGTGGGAGCGGACCGAGGACGAACTGGCCGAAATCGGCCTGCCGCCGCCCTTCTGGGCCTTCGCCTGGGCTGGCGGCCAGGGCCTTGCCCGCTACATCCTCGACAATCCGTCCGCTGTGCGCGGCAAGCGTGTGCTCGACTTCGCCTCCGGCTCCGGCCTTGTCGCCGTTGCCGCTGCAAAGGCCGGCGCGGCAGAGGTGATCGCCGCCGACATCGACCCGTTCTGCGCGACCGCGATCCGCCTCAATGCCGAGGCCAATGGCGTCGGGATAGAATTCTTCGGCAGCGACAGCATCGGAACCGATGCGGGCTGGGATGTGGTTCTGGCCGGCGACGTCTTCTACGACCAATCCTTCGCCGACAGGCTGATGCCATGGTTCGCGACGCTCAAGACGCGCGGCGCCGACATCCTCCTTGGCGATCCCGGCCGCTCCTATCTGCCGAAGACGGGGCTGGAACCGCTTGCCGTCTATGAGGTGGCGGTGACCCGGGCGCTGGAGGATTCCCTGGTCAAGCGCACGACCGTCTGGCGCTTTGCTTGACGGCACCGCCGAACGGGCGTTCCTTCACGCGTCGATTTTGAGACTATGCACGGCGTTGTCGCAAAACCGCTGGGACCCTCGGGTCATGCCCGAGGGCAGGCTTTGGGGGACATGCTTCCGGGAGGGGGAAATCATGGATTTTTCAGCAGTAAACTGGCTGGCGGTTATCGTCGCCGCCGTGGTGGCGTGGTTGTTCGGCGCCGCCTGGTACATGGGTTTGAGCAAGCCCTGGCTCAAAGCCGCCAAGCTTGATCCGGCGACCATGAGTAAATCGCCGCTGCCCTTCGTTATCAGCTTCGTCGCGGAAATTGTCATGGCGCTCGTCATGTCACTGATCATCGGAGCGATGACCGGCGGCCAACCGAACCTTGTCGCCGGGCTGGTCTTCGGCTTCGTGCTGTGGCTTGGTTTCGTTGCCACGACGCTCTCCGTCAACCATCGCTACGAAGGCTTCGGCTGGGATTTGACCCTCATCGACGCCGGCCACTGGTTGGTCGTGCTGCTGCTCATCGGCGCGGTGATCGGCTGGTTCGGCGTGCCGGAAGTCGCTGGTTGAGCGTTGCCGCTCAGAAAATGGGGCGACACTGGACCATGATCCCGAAAAGTGGATACCGGTTTTCGGAAAAGATCGTGATCAAACAATAAGTTAGAGCCCCATCCCGATTCTATCGGGATGGAACAGGCTCTAAAGCTCGTCCCAACTTTGGCGTGTCGGATCTGGCTGCGGCTTGTGGACTTCGTTTAGGAGCCAATCCCTGAACGCTACGATCCTGGCGTCATCAGCAGAGCCCCGCGGATAGACCAGGTGATAGGCGAAGTCGGGCGCAACCTTGATGCCCAGCGCGAATGGCCGCACCAGCCGGCCTTCGGAAAGATCGTTCGCCACCATGGCGAATTCGGCGAGCGCCACTGCATTGCCGTCGAGCGCGGCCTGCACCGCATCCGATGAGCTGCCGAAGACAATGGTCCGGCTGTCATCGAAATCGTCGACACCCGCGGCCGCCATCCACATGCGCCAGTTCGGCCAGGTCACACCCTGGCGCGACCACGCGATATGGGCGAGCGTGTGATGGAAGAGATCGCGCGGCTCCTTCAGCGGCGGTCCCGCCCTGAGCAGCGCCGGACTGCACACGGGAATGATCATGTTGTCGAACAGGCGATGGCTGCAAAGCCCCTGATATTTCCCGGTGCCGAAGCGGATACCGACATCGACGTCGTCAAGATCGAAGTCGCGCACTTCATAGGAGATGTCGAAGCGCAGGTCGATCTCAGGCTGATGCTTGCGAAAATCGTCGACGCGCCGCATCAGCCATTTTGTCGCGAACTGCGCGTCGAGCGTAATCTTCAGCAAAGCCGTGCCGCGCGTCATCTTGTGCGCTCGCGAAACCGCCCGGCCAAGCAGGTCGAGCGCATCGGCCGAGGCCTCGAACAGCACCGTACCCGCCTCGGTCAGCCTTATGGTGCGGCTCGTACGCGTGAACAGCACGAGGCCTAGCTGATCCTCGATTTCCTTGATCTGGTGGCTGACCGCCGCCGGCGTCAAGCCGAGCTCATCGGCGGCGCGGGTGAAATTGAGGTGCCGGGCCGCCGCCTCCAGCGTCCTCAGCGCACGGGTTCCAGGCAGCAGGCGCGCCATCACAGTGGAATGATTTTTGGCATAATCATGCCCTTGATCCACAAATTAAACTTGATGATCTGAAAAAAACTACTCGTTTCCCTGTTAGATTTCAATCCGGCATGATGTGACCATCGAGAAACTATCAAACCGGATTTGATGTCCGGATGGAACGGATCACGTCATGTCACACATTGCTTTGAAGTCTCCTTCTGCCAGACCAATCTGGCTGCGCGCGGCAATTGAGTGGTTCCACCACGCGAGAATCGCGATCAACCTCCCGCATGAGCCCAGCCTCCCGCGTGAAAATGTCGAGGACCTCTCGGACCGCCAACTGCGCGACATCGGCGCGGAGCGGAAGAATGTCGCCCGCGCCATGGACCAGGAACTAGGCCGGCTAGGCCTGCTCGACATCGGCTGGCAGAAGCCGAGGCACTAGAAAGGCAGTAGGCCGTAGGGAATAGGCAGTGGGAAAGAGAGAATACTGCTTTTCCCTACTGCCTACTGCCTACTGCCTTTCCCCTACCTCACCACCTTCACCACCGTGCGGTCCGACAGCAGCGGCAGCAATCGCGCCATGGTGCGCGCCGTCACCGCGACGCAGCCTTGCGTCGGCGTGAAGCCGGGACGCGCCAGATGAAAGAAGATGGCGCTGCCGCGCCCGCGGCGACGCGGCGCAATGTTCCAGTCGAGCACCAGGCAGGCATCATACAGCCGGTCGTCGCGCAGCATCCGCTCGTGGCTGGCGCCGTAGGGAATCTTGACCGGGCGGTTGTAGTTGCGGTCATCAGGCACCTCGCACCAGCCGAGATCGGGACCGATCGGCGCCATCGCCAGCCGGGTTTTGCGGCCCCCGGAAAAATGGTCGTTACGGAAATATCCCAACAGGATCCGCATCGAACCAAGCGGCGTGGCGCCGTCGCCCTCGCGCTTGCCGGCCGATATGCCGCCGCGTCCCAGCGCACATGAAAACACCAGTTTGCCAGCTTGCAGAAACCCCTGGCTGGGGTGGCCGGGTCTGGCGCGCACGGTGAGAACACGAAGCCCTTTTGGCAAAAATGCGCTCGCCTCATTGCACACGCGTTTTTTCTTGTATGATCGTGTCACGGAACAAATCATTGTGATCGGCTGTTGTGCCGGTCAGCTTCCGCATAAACAGGCAGCGGTCAACTGAATTTTCTTTTCAAAACAACGGATTGATCCATGACTTCACGCACCATTCTGATCGTCGATGACGATGACGACCTGCGCGGCACGCTCGTCGAGCAATTATCCCTTTACGAGGAATTCGACGTCCTGCAGGAATCGAACGCCGCCAAAGGCGTTGCCACGGCCCGCGGCGGACTCATCGATCTGCTCATCATGGATGTCGGCCTGCCCGACATGGATGGCCGGGAGGCGGTGAAGATATTGCGCAAGGGCGGCTACAAGTCGCCCATCATCATGCTGACTGGACACGATACCGATTCCGACACGATTCTCGGTCTCGAAGCCGGTGCCAACGACTATGTTACCAAGCCGTTCCGCTTCGCGGTTCTTTTGGCCCGCATCCGTGCGCAGCTTCGCCAGCATGAGCAGAGTGAAGACGCCACCTTCTCGGTCGGCCCCTACACTTTCAAGCCTAGCCAGAAGCTTCTGATCGATCAGCGCGGCGCCAAGGTGCGGCTGACCGAGAAGGAAGCCTCGATCATCAAATATCTCTATCGCGCCGACCAGAAGGTGGTGACGCGCGACGTGCTGCTCGAGGAAGTCTGGGGCTACAATTCCGGCGTCACCACGCACACGCTGGAAACCCATGTCTATCGGCTGCGCCAGAAGATCGAGCGTGATCCTTCCAATGCAGAAATTCTTGTGACAGAAAGCGGCGGCTACAAGCTGGTTCCTTAAACATTTCATCATCTATTGAGCGGTCGGGAGAGGGGCGCTTTTCGGGTACGGTCCTGAGGCTGGAGGCGGTTCTGGATCGAACGCGCTGACGCATCGCCCCAAAAATCGGAATCGATTTTTGGAAAGCACGATGCGCAGATTCAAATGTCAGAGCGTCCTTTGCGCGTCCGGGAGGGCGCGGCGCTCTGCTCTAAGGGAGGGACTGGACTGATCGTTCGGGGACATAGCTAGATGGCGTTGGATGACGACATTCGCATCCTGTCCGCCGTGAGGCTCTTCGAGGACTTCACGGAGGAACAGTTGCGTCTGCTCGCCTTTGGCGCAGAAACGACCAAGCTGCAGGCCGACCACAAGCTTTACCGCGAGGACGACGAGGCCGATTGCGCCTATATCGTGGTCAGCGGACGTATCGTGCTGTATCGCGAGCACAATGGCCAGCGCGTCCCGATAGGCACGGCCAGCCCCGGTACCATGTTGAGCGAACTAGCGCTGATCGCCGACACCAACCGGCTGACCAGCGCATCCGCCGAGATCGATTCGGAAGTGCTGCGGCTCAGTCGCAAGATGTTCCGCCGCATCCTGGAGGAGTACCCCGACATCGCAGTCCATCTGCACCAGCGCATCTCCGAGGATTTTCAGGCAATGATCCGTCGTATCGAGGCGTTGGCGTCGCGTTTCGAGAGCTGAGCGGGCAAAGGTGGTACGGGAACTTCTAAAACGCAGGCGGGACAGAGGGGACGCGCTACACGCGGCAGTCCGCGCTACTCTAAATCGAAGCGCGCGATCACCGGCACATGGTCCGAGGGCCGTTCCCAGCCGCGCGCCAGCCGCAGGATCTCGTAGCCGGCAAAGCTCGGCACCAGGTTCGGCGACGACCAGACGTGGTCGAGCCGCCGGCCGCGATCGGATGCTTCCCAATCCTGAGCGCGATAGCTCCACCACGTGTAGAGCTTCTGCTCGTAAGGCACGTTGAGCCGCATCAGGTCGACCCAGTTGCCGGCGAGCCGCATCGCTTCGAAACTTTCGGTCTCGACTGGTGTGTGGCTGACCACCTTCAAGAGCTGCTTGTGCGACCAGACATCGTGCTCCAATGGCGCGATGTTGAGGTCGCCGACCAGGATCGAGCCGGACACGTCGTCGTGCTCGGCGCGGATGGCGTTCATTTCGGCGACGAAATCCAGCTTGTGCCTGAACTTGCGGTTGATCTCCGGGTCGGGCTCGTCGCCGCCGGCTGGCACGTAGAAATTATGCAGCAGGATCGTCTTGCCACCGGCCCGCACGGTGACCGACAGATGCCGGCTGTCCTCGATCTCGCAGAAACGGCGCTTTTCGACGATCTCGATCGGCCGGCGCGCCACCGTCGCCACGCCGTGATAGCCCTTCTGGCCATGGAAGGCGATGTGCTCGTAGCCGAGCTTGCGGAAAGCCTTCTCGGGAAACAATTCGTCGGGAACTTTGGTTTCCTGCAGACAGAGCACGTCCGGTGCCTGTTCGACAAGCAGGCGTTCGACGATCGGCATGCGCAGGCGAACGGAATTGATGTTCCAGGTGGCGACGGAAAAGGGCATGCGAGAGGTCCGGACAGCACGGGACCGCAGGAACCGGGATAGTTCCGACGGGCTGTGCCTTTTTGGTGAGGCAGTTCCGGAAACTACTGCCAGCCATAGGCCGCAAAAACAAGCCGGGCGCAATCTTTGACGCTGGCGCCGCCCCTCATTGCCCTGCCGGGCATTTCTCCCCGTGAACGGGGAGAAAGAAGCTGGCTGCAGCCGCAGCGATTTCCTTTCAACCCTAGTGGATGGCGAAACCGTCGATGACAGCGTCCTTCTCCCCGTTTACGGGGAGAAGATGGCGGTAGCCAGATGAGGGGCAGCGCCGACGTCCGGAAGGCTTCCCACGACGGAGCGCGGGAAACCGCCGTTCACCTGAATATCACCATACCCTACCGCGACTTGGTGTTGAGTTCCCGGTTGGCCGTATAGTCGATGGCAAAAGTGTCGGGAGCGAAGTTCACGCCTTCCCTGACATTGAAGATCATCACCGTCGTGTCCTTGCCCTGCGCGTCGGTGATCGTCCACTGGCGCAATTCATAGGATTTCGGATCGAACATCATGGTGATCTTCGAACTGCCGAACACCGATTTGTCGGCGAGCTGGATGGTGGTGACGTCGTTTTCTTCCTTGACGCTTTTGACACGGCCGCCGGAGAGGTCGATCTTGTCGTCGAGCAGCAGCTTGAGCGGCGTCTTCGACAACGGGTAGAGATCGGACGTTTTCAGCCGCTTGTTGAGGATGACAACCGACCTGCCGTCGGAAATCACCCTGAAATTCGACGTCCCGTCATAGTTGAAGCGGATCTTGCCCGGCCGTTCCAGAAAGAACTTGCCGCCGGTCTGCTCACCCTTGGGTCCGAACTGCACGAACTCGCCGGTCATCGATTTGACCGAGGAAAAATGGTCGGCGATCTTCTGCGCGGTGGCTGGCACCGCCGCTTGCGCCGACGCCAGCAACTGGACTCCGGGTACGACATTGATGGCTGCAGCACCTGCCAGGACCAGGCCGAGACCAAGCAACTGGCGGCGGGTCGGGGCAAAATCGTTGTTCGTGGCGAAAGAAGAGTTTTTCATGCCGGTCACTCTCGTCTGGTTTATCTGTTGTCGCAGTGTTTGGCCCCCCAGTTGGGCTTAAGTTTGGCGGGCCGATAGCGCTTGGTCGTTGCAACGCGCCAAAAGGTTCAAAGTTGCCGTCGTCAGCGTTGCAGCCCGCACAATCCCAGCGGTTCTTGCCGCTCGGATCAGAACTTGTCGTCTTCCGTCGGCACCAGGATCTCGCGTTTTCCGGCATGGTTGGCTGGACCGACAATGCCTTCCTTTTCCATCTTCTCGATGATCGAGGCGGCGCGGTTGTAGCCGATGCCGAGCCGGCGCTGGATGTAGCTGGTCGAGGCCTTGCCGTCGCGCAGCACCACGGCAACTGCCTGATCGTAGGGATCGTCGGATTCCTCGAAATTCCCGCCGCCACCGCCGCCGGAGCTACCCTTGCCCGACGGCTCGTCGTCGTCCTCGCCTTCATCCTCGGTGATGGCGTCGAGATATTCCGGCACGCCCTGCAGCTTCAGATGCGCGACGATCTTCTCGACCTCGTCATCGGAAACGAAGGGACCGTGGACGCGCTGGATACGGCCGCCGCCGGCCATGTAGAGCATGTCGCCCATACCAAGCAGCTGTTCGGCGCCCTGCTCGCCCAGGATGGTACGGCTGTCGATCTTCGACGTCACCTGGAAGGAGATGCGGGTCGGGAAGTTGGCCTTGATCGTGCCGGTGATAACGTCGACCGACGGCCGCTGCGTCGCCATGATGACGTGGATGCCGGCGGCGCGCGCCATCTGCGCCAGGCGCTGCACCGCGCCTTCGATATCCTTGCCGGCGACCATCATCAGGTCGGCCATCTCGTCGATGATGACGACGATGTAGGGCATTGGTTCGAGATCGAGGTTTTCAGTCTCGTAGATCGCTTCGCCGGTCTGGCGGTCGAAACCGGTCTGCACGGTGCGCGAGATCTTCTCGCCTTTCTTCTCCGCTTGGCTGACGCGCGCGTTGAACCCGTCGATGTTGCGGACGCCGACCTTCGACATCTTGCGGTAGCGATCCTCCATCTCGCGCACGGTCCATTTCAGCGCCACCACTGCCTTCTTCGGGTCGGTGACGACAGGCGTCAGCAGATGCGGGATGCCGTCATAGACCGAGAGCTCCAGCATTTTCGGGTCGATCATGATCAGCCGGCAGTCCTGCGGCGTCAGCCGGTAGAGCAGCGACAGGATCATGGTGTTGATGGCGACCGACTTGCCCGAGCCGGTGGTGCCGGCGACCAGGACGTGCGGCATCTTGGCGATGTCGACGATGACCGCCTCGCCATTGATGGTCTTGCCCAGCGCCAGCGCCAGCTTGGCCTTGGTGGTCTCGAAATCGCGGCTGGCCATGATCTCCCTGAGATAGACGGTTTCGCGCTTGGCGTTCGGCAGCTCGATGCCGATGGCGTTGCGGCCGGGCACCACCGCGACGCGGCAGGCAATCGCGCTCATCGAGCGGGCGATGTCGTCCGACAGGCCGATGACCCGCGACGATTTGATGCCGGGCGCCGGCTCCAGCTCATAGAGCGTGACGACCGGACCGGGCCGGACATGAATAATCTCGCCCTTGACGCCGAAATCCTCCAGCACACCTTCGAGCAGGCGGGCATTCTGCTCCAGCGCGTCCTTGGACAAGCTAGCGTCGCGCACGACGTTCTTCGGTTCGGACAGGAAATGCAGCGACGGCATTTCGAATGTTTCGGAGCCGATCAGCGACGTCTGCGCTTCGCGCTGGACGCGAGCCCCCGGAACGGGCCGGGGCGCCGGCGCCTCGACACGGGTGGCCGCATCGGAGCGGAAATTCTGCACCTTCGCATTGGACGGCGCGCCGCGGCGCTGGCCTGCGGGCTCCGGCGCAAAGTCCATGTCATCGTCATCGTCGAAGACATCGGCATCGTCGGGATCGAGCGAGGCACTGCGGTCGTTGACCAGCGCGGCGAAGAATTCCGGCTCGACGCGGGCGCGGCCATCCGGGCTCATCCGCGCTTCGGCAAACTCGGCCGATTCGACCCTCTCGGCAGCGCGGCGCCAGGCGCTGGCGCGCGGTTCCATCTCCGGTTCGAAATCGTCGCGTTCCCGGCGGCGCGCGGCGCGGCGGCGCAGATAGGCGCGCAACGACAGCCACCAATGGGTGATCGCGCCAAGCGCCAGAATGCCCTCGTCGCCCTCGTCCTCGTCATTGTCGAAAAGCAGGTCGTCCTGATCCCTCGGATCAGGTGCGGCAGGTTGCTCGAGAACGGCGAAACCGTTCTTGCGTGCAATCAGCGCCGAGCCATAGGCAAACAGCCACAGCGCCGGCGCCGCCAGAAGCACGGCGAGCACGCCGGCGATGAGACCGGTCGGATAGCCGCCGAGGAAGAAACCGGGAACGTTGAGCACCATGTCGCCGAACACGCCGCCGAGACCGGTCGGCAGCGGCCAGGTCTTGGGCGGCACCACGCAGCCGGCGATGGCCGCGGCAAGCACGGCGTAGCCGAACCAGGCGAACCCGCGCTTCGGCAGCCTGTCGACGCCGCGCGCCGAAAACAGCAGAAATCCCCAGACCACCGCCGGCACCAGCGCCGCGACGGCCGCGAGGCCGAAGAACTGCATGGCTAGATCAGAGAAGACAGCGCCTACATAGCCCATGGCGTTGGTGACGATATTGTCGGTGGCGTGGGAGAAGCTTGGGTCGGCGACGTTCCAGGTGGCAAGGCTGGCGACACCGAAGGCAACCAGCGCAAACAGGCCGGCGCCGACCAGCCGGCCGACCTGCCGCCGCGCGAATGCCCGGATGCCCTGCCCCGTATCGGCCAGCGCGAGCGGTGCTGAAGCCCCTGAACGCATGCTCTTCCCCGTCTGTCATTGCCCGGCCGGGCGCGTGCGCGCAACTCGGCGGATTCGGGCACCAGACTATCGGCGGGAAGGTTAAGGTCGCATTAACTATAAGCGGTTGGAGGAAGTATCTTGCGGCAGGTATCCGCCACGGTCATTTCCACACAAAAAAAGGCCCGGAGCGATCCGGGCCTCAATGCGTGAGCCTTTTCTCGGGCGTCACGACGGGATGGGAGGATGCAGGGGCGGCCAAGCCGCCCCGACAAAGCTTACGGGTGATAGGCCGCTTCGCCATGCGAGGTGAGGTCGAGCCCTTCACGCTCTGCATCGGCTGTCGGACGCAGGCCTACGATCATATCGACGATCTTGTAGAGGATGGCGCTGCCGATACCCGACCACAGGACGGTCACCAGGACACCCTTGAACTGCGACCACAGCTGCGCGGCCGTGCCGGCGTAGCCGGCAGCGAAATCGGCTGTCGAATAGTCGACGATGCCAGCGCCGCCGAGAGCGGGATTGACCAGGATGCCGGTGCCGAGCGCGCCGATGATGCCGCCGATGCAATGGATGCCAAAGACATCGAGGCTGTCGTCGTAACCGAACTTGTTCTTCACCACCGAGACGAAGAAGTAGCAGACGCAGGTGGCGACGATGCCGAGCACGATAGCGCCCATCGGTCCGGCAAAACCGGCGGCGGGCGTCACGGCGACAAGGCCGGTAACAGCGCCCGAAACCGCACCGAGCATGGACGCTTTGCCGCGCAGCAGCGTTTCAAGCACGATCCAGGTCACGGCCGCCGCCGCTGTGGCGACGAAGGTGTTGACCATCGCCAGTACCGCATAGGCGTTGGCTTCGAGGTTCGAACCAGCGTTGAAGCCGAACCAGCCGACCCACAGCAGCGAAGCGCCGACCATGGTCAGCGTCATCGAGTGCGGCGCCATGATGTCCTTGTTGTAGCCGATGCGCTTGCCGACCATCAGCGCGCCGACGAGGCCCGCGATGCCCGCATTAATGTGAACGACGGTGCCGCCAGCGAAGTCGATGGCACCGAAGCTGAAGATGAGCCCTGACGGATCGCTATAAGCGCTCGGGCCACCCCAGAACCAGACCATATGCGCGATCGGGAAGTAGACGAATGTGACCCAGAGGATGGTGAAAAGGATCACGGCGGAGAACTTGATGCGTTCGGCGAAAGCGCCGACGATCAGGGCAGGCGTGATGCAGGCGAAACTCATCTGAAAGATGACGAACACCAGTTCGGGGATGGCGACGCCCTTGGTGAAGGTCTCTGACACAGTCGTCACGTCGACGCCGGCGAGAAACATCTTGGAAAGGCCGCCGATGAACGCATTGCCGGGGGTGAAGGCAAGGCTGTAGCCGTAGAAAACCCAGACGATCATGACCACGCTGGTGATGGTGAAGACCTGCATCAGCACCGACAGCATATTCTTGGCACGAACCAGGCCGCCGTAGAAAAGGGCAAGGCCGGGAATGGTCATCAACAGCACCAGTATGGTGGAGATCATCATCCACGTCGTGTCGCCCTTATCGACGGTAAAGGCCGGCGCCGCTGGCGCTGCCGCTTCGGCGGCCGGTGCCGCTTCCTGCGCGAACGCAGCAATCGTGCCCAAGGCTCCGAGCGTGAACGCGCCCAGCAGCGCGGTGCGCGCCACGGACTTCAAAGTAGAAGGAATATTCATTGAACTCTCCATTTGGAATACGTGTCCGCAGCTCAAAGCGCGTCGGTGTCTGTTTCGCCGGTGCGGATGCGCACCGCCTGGTCGATGCCGAAAACGAAGATCTTGCCGTCGCCGATCTGACCGGTCTTGGCCGCCGCAGTGATGGCTTCAACGGCCTTGTCGACCATGTCCAGGCCGACCGCGACTTCGATCTTGATCTTCGGCAGGAAGCTGACCGCGTATTCCGCCCCGCGATAGATTTCCGTATGCCCCTTCTGACGCCCGTAGCCTTTGACTTCGGTGACGGTCAGGCCCTGGATGCCGACTGCGGTGAGCGCTTCGCGCACCTCGTCGAGCTTGAACGGCTTGATGATTGCCATCACGATTTTCATAAGGTTTCACCCTTTGCTGTTGCGGGTCCCCCCGCGTTTGTACGACTTCGCCGATCCCCAAGAGAGCCGGAGAGTGCCCGCTAGGATTCAAGCTCCGTGCCAGTTGCCGAAGCAGGGTGTTAACCTGTTGTTAAATAAGGAATTGAGGAAGGTTTGTCGGCTGACTGTTCATAGTCGCGGCAGTGCCTCTGATCAAAAAATAGGCAATTTTTAAAAAATGCCTATTCGGCAGGCGGTCGCTTCAGCCGGATCAGCCCTTCCTGGGCGACAGAGGCGATCAACGTCCCGTCGCGGGCAAACAGCGACCCGCGGGTGAACCCCCGTGACCCTTGCGTCGACGGGCTGTCCTGCGTGTAGAGCATCCAGTCGTCGAGCGGATGGCTGCGGTGGAACCACATGGCGTGATCGAGGCTCGCCGCCTGGATATCGCTATCGAAAATGGCGCGACCGTGCGCAAAGGTCGAGGTATCGAGCAGCGTCATATCGGAAAGGTAGGCAAGCACCGCCGCCTGCGTGGCGCGATCGGCCGGAACCGGGCCGGTTGTGCGGATCCAGATGTTCTGCTTCGGCTCCAGCTTTTCCCGGCTGGTGTAGTGCTCCAGCATCACCGGTTTCATCTCGATCGGCCGGTCACGCTCCCAGTAGCGCCTGATGCCGTCGGGCACGGCCTCGCCGAACTTGCCGATCAACTCGCGCTGCGACAGCAATGTGTCGGGCGCCGGCACGTCCTGCGGCATCGGCACCTGATGCTCGAGCCCGACTTCGTCCTGCTGGAACGAGGCTTCCAGCGAAAAGATCGCATGGCCGTGCTGGACCGCCACGACACGGCGCGTGGTGAAGGAGCCGCCGTCACGGATGCGGTCGACCTGATAGATGATCGGCACCTTGGTGTCGCCGGGCCGCATGAAATAGCCATGCAGCGAATGTACGTGGCGTTCGGGTTCCACCGTTCGCTGGGCGGCGACCAGCGCCTGGGCGATGGTCTGGCCGCCGAAGATACGTTGCCAGTCGAGTTTGGGACTGCGACCACGGTACAGGTTGTGTTCCAGCTGCTCGAGGTCGAGAATGCTGAGAAGCTCGTCCATGGCCGCCGTCATGTTTTCGCGCCCTGTCGTTTTGATTTCGAACTTCGCCTAGCCGCAGAAGTGTTATGGCGGTTTCCGACAGGAATGACGGGCAGTCAAGGCCGGAAGGGAATTTGGCCGGAAAGGAATTTGCCATGGTTGACCGCAAGGCGGATGCAAAAAACCGAACCGCACTCGACATTCTGGTCGCCGGCGCCGGCTATGTCGGCCTTGCCGCCGCCGTATCGCTGAAACAGGCGCGGCCGAGCCTGGCAGTTGCTGTCGTCGACGCCGCGCCCGCCGGCGTCTGGCAAAGGGACGCCCGGGCCTCGGCCATCGCCGCTGCCGCTTGCCGCATGCTCGACCAGCTCGGTGTCTGGGCCGAAATCGCGCCCGAGGCGCAGGCGATCACCGAAATGGTCGTCACCGATTCGCGCACTTCCGATCCGGTGCGCCCGGTGTTTCTCACCTTCGATGGCGAAGTCGCGCCCGGCGAAGCCTTTGCGCATATGGTCGCCAACAGGGATTTGAACGGTGCCTTGCGCCGGCGCGCCGAAAAACTCGGCATCGACATCATCGAAGGCGTCGCCGTCAATGCCTTCGACGTGAACGGCGCCGGCATCACCGTGCATCTTGCCGACGGCGCGACGCTGAAGGCGCGGCTGCTGGTCGCCGCCGACGGCGTCAATTCGAAGCTGCGCGATATGGCCGGTATCAAGACGGTGAAATGGGAGTATGGCCAGTCCGGCATCGTCTGCACCGTCGCGCATGAACGGCCGCACCATGGCCGCGCCGAAGAGCATTTTCTGCCGGCCGGCCCCTTCGCCACGCTGCCGCTCAAGCCGGACAAGGACGGTACCAACCGCTCGTCGATCGTCTGGGTCGAGCGCTCTGAAGATGCCGAAAAACTGGTCGACGGCGACGACCTCGTTTTCGAGCATGAGCTGGAACAGCGCTTTGGCCTGAAACTCGGAGAGATCCGCGCCGCCGACAGGCCACGTGCCTGGCCGCTCGGCCTGACGCTCGCCCGCGCCTTCGTCGCGCCGCGTATCGCGCTCGCCGGCGACGCCGCCCACGGCATCCATCCGATCGCCGGCCAGGGCCTCAATCTCGGCTTCAAGGATGTGGCGGCATTGGCCGAAGTGGTGGTCGAGGCCGACCGGCTCGGCCAGGATATCGGCGCGCTCGACGTGCTCGAACGCTACCAGCAGTGGCGGCGCTTCGACACGCTGCAGATGGGCATCACCACCGATGTCCTGAACCGGCTGTTTTCCAATGACATCGGCCCGTTGCGCGCTGTTCGCGACGTCGGCCTCGGCCTGGTCGAACGCATGCCGCGGCTGAAGGACTTCTTCATCCGCCAGGCGTCCGGACTGTCCGGCGACACACCAAAGCTCTTGAAAGGAGAGGCGATATAACCGGCCTAACGACGGGCCAGGGTGTGTTGAGATTCAGGTCAGGCCGAGTCGAGAATGGCGGGTTCCGAGAACCGGAGCGGAGCGTACTTTTGGGTACGTGAGTACCGGAAGCGCAGGAAACCGCCATTCGCAGGCCGGCATCACCTGAATATCAGCACACCCTAGTTGACCTCGAAGCCCAGCTTCTGCCGCAGCCGCAGTATCCGCTGGTCGGAAATCTGCAGGGGTGGCTCACCAGCCTGCGCTGCGCGGTTCACCATCTGCAGCAAATCGTTTCGCTCGGTCACATCCAGGCGCTCGCGCAGAAACGGCGCCAGCTTGTCGATGACGATCGTGGCATCATCGATCTGTGACGCCGCCCATTTGGCATAGACCACAGCCTCGTCGGTCTTCTTCTCGTCAGCAATCTCCGAAATCACCGATCGAATGGCAGCTTCGCGCTGCGGCAGGACAGGCCCGTTCTCGGAGACGATGGCGGTAATCAGCGTCGCGGCGGCCACCACCGGATCGTCGATCGCCGTCAGCGGCGACAGGGCTGCCTGGTTGCGCAGCCTCTTGCGGCGAATGTTCCCTTGCACACGCCCGACGACGTCCGCGACCTCGCGCGCGGCATCGTTCATAGCCTTCATCCGGTACCACCAGAATGCCGCCGCTCCCAACAGCCCAATTGCAGCAATCAGTATATGCATGCCTGAGATCCCCAACCGCAGCGACGATAGGAGAAGTATTGCCGCGCTTCAACGCGTCCGCCGAAGAATTTGATCCCGCCGGACGCAAAACAGAATAGTCTTCAGGACTCCGGCACCTGATAGATCGCCCTGACCTCGATCGTGCCGATTTCGGCCAGCGGAATGCCGCCGGCAATCTCCAGCGCCTCGTCGATATCCCCGGCCTCGATCATGACGAAGCCGAGCAGTTGTTCCTTGGTCTCGGCGAAAGGGCCGTCGGTGACCAGACGCTTGCCCTTGCGCCGCCGCACCGTCTTCGAGGTCTTCACCGATTGCAGCGCCTGCGCGATGATCAGCTTGCCTTGCTGGTCCAATGACCTGTCATAGGCCAGCGAATCGGCGTCGAGCTTTGCCGATCCCTCCGGGGTGAGCGCGTAGAGGTCTCTTTCCTCGCCGTAGACCAGCAGGACATATTTCATTTCCATCTCCCTTGTGGTGAGGAACCATAGAATGCGGCCACCGCGGCGTCAGCGGCGCCTTTGCGTGCCGCCATGTGATCGAGAACGCTTGCCGCGACCCCAATGATGGCAACCGCCGCCAGAAGCCGGCCAAAACCGGAAGGCGGCGGATGCAGCCCGTAGTCTTCCCGTCGCTCGGGCTTGCGGCCCGAGCTCTTCCACAGGGCAAAAAACAAGCCATCCATGTGAACCTCCATTCGGCCGCGAGATCCGTGACCGCCCGCAGGACGGTCGAGGCCGATGGAAGTCGACATTTTTGCACGCACATTTTTTGAGAAAAATTCGGCCCCGCCGCCGCCAATTTTGCGCGACTGCGCAAAGAGCGCGGTGGCCTTCGCGCCAACCCGCGCTATAGTCGTGAGGAGCCCCGGCGCCGGGCCGGCGCAATCCGGACAATCAAGGAGAATTTCATGGACCGCACCGCAAACGCCTTCTGGCAAGGCAATCTGAAAGAGGGCAAGGGCACGCTCGACACCCAGAGCGGGACGCTCAAGAGCACGCCCTATTCGTTCAAGGCGCGCTTCGAGGATGAGAGCGGCAAGTCCGGCACCAATCCGGAGGAGCTGATCGCCGCGGCGCATGCCGGCTGCTATGCTATGCAGCTTTCGCATTTCCTGGCCGAGAACGGCACGCCCGCCACCGAACTCGATGCCAAGGCCGTGGTGACGCTAGTTCCGGGAACCGGCATCACCGGCAGCGCGATCACGCTGGTCGGCAAGGTGCCGGGCATCGATGCTGAAAAATTCAAGGAATTGGCCGAGAAGGCCAAGGCGGAATGCCCGGTTTCGAAGGCTCTCGGCGCCATCAAGGTATCGCTCGACGCTAAGCTCGGCTGAGCGGCGGCTCGCTACTGCCTTTCGCCGGCCAGCACGTCGATTCGTGCGCGCAGCGTCGCGATCTCTTCCTCGAGAGCTTGCACGCGCGCTTCGAGGTCCGAGGCCGGCGAAGGTGATTGCTGGGACGCTGCTGCCATCACCTGCATCTTCACTGGCCCGCTGAGCAGATGCACATAGCGGTCCTCGCGCTGACCGGGTCCACGATCGATCTGCTGAACGAGCGGCGGCTTGCGGCCGATCATCAGGTCGAGATTGCTGCGAAGCTCGTCGATGGAGGGTAGCCGCGCCATGCGCTCAGCTCGCGCCAGCAATTCATGGGCAGTCTGAGGACCACGCAGCAACAGCAGGCCGATGAGCGCGATCTGCGCCGAAGTCAGCGAAAAGCGCTGCGCGACGACATGTTCGTAGCGCTCGACGCGCGAGGCAAAGTCCTGCCTGACCAGACCTTTCTGTTCGAGTTGACCCAGCGCCCGCCTGACCTCGACCAGCTCGACAGACATCACCGGCTCGCGCGCCGTCTTCTGGTTGGCGGCGGCAAGTGCCGCATTGAGCGTCAGCGGGTAGATATCGGGCGTCAATTCCTTCTTTTCGATCAAGCAGCCGAGCACGCGCGCTTCGACGGGAGAAAGGATGAGCAGCTCAGAATCAGTCATAGGTCGGCTATCCTTGTGCGGCCGGCGGGACAGCGCTAAAGACGAGATTATCCCGGTGGCAGCCCACTGAGGTCAGACCCGTCTCTCCACCATCATCTTCTTGATCTCGGCGATGGCCTTGGCCGGGTTCAGACCCTTGGGGCAGGTCTGGGCGCAGTTCATGATGGTGTGGCAGCGATAGAGGCGGAACGGGTCTTCGAGATTGTCGAGCCGTTCGCCCGTGGCTTCATCGCGGGAATCGATCAGCCAGCGATAGGCCTGCAAGAGCGTCGCCGGGCCGAGATAGCGGTCGCCGTTCCACCAGTAGCTCGGGCAAGAGGTCGAGCAGCAGGCGCAAAGGATGCACTCGTAAAGCCCGTCGAGCTTTTCGCGGTCCTCATGGCTCTGCAGCCATTCCTTGGCCGGCTCGGGCGACACAGTCTTGAGCCACGGTTCGATCGAAGCGTGCTGGGCGTAGAAATTGGTGAGATCGGGCACCAGGTCCTTGACCACCTGCATATGCGGCAGCGGATAGACCTTGATCGCGCCGGAAATGTCGTCGCAGCCCTTGGTGCAGGCGAGCGTGTTGGAGCCGTCGATATTCATGGCGCAGGAGCCGCAAATGCCCTCGCGGCAGGAGCGGCGCAAGGTCAGCGTCGGGTCGATCTTGTTCTTGATCCAGAGCAGCGCGTCGAGCACCATCGGTCCGCAATCGTCCATGTCGACGAAATAAGTGTCCATGCGCGGGTTCTCGTCATCGTCCGGCGACCAGCGGTAGATGCGGTACTCGCGCAGATTGGTTGCGCCCTCCGGCTTCGGCCAGGTTTTTCCGACCTTGATCTTCGAATTCTTGGGAAGCGTTAGTTCGACCATTACCTAGATCCTTCGGATGACGAGCTTCAGCCCGGACCGGATCCCGTTATCGGCGGCGACCTTCACGATGAAGGCAGCCATCCAGTCCTTCGGGCCGAGCTTGGCCGGAAGGGGCGTCCCGGAATACCCTGCAACCGCGAACGCCATCGCTAATATACCCTGGCCTTCGGCGCGATCTTGGCCAGGTTGATGCCGCCGTCCTTTTCCGCCAGTAGCGGCTCGGTGTGCACCGGCCGGTAGTTCAGCGTGACCTTGCCGTCTTCGCTGAGTCGAGCCAGCGTATGCTTGCGCCAGACCAAATCATCGCGGGCCGAAAAATCTTCCCGCGCATGCGCGCCGCGGCTCTCCTTGCGCGCCTCGGCGCCGTAAACCGTGGTGATGGCGTTGGCCATCAGATTTTCCAGCTCCAGCGTCTCGACCAGGTCGGAGTTCCAGATCATCGAGCGGTCGAACACTTTTACGTCCTTGAGTTCGCTCCAGATCTGCGAAATGCGCTTGCAGCCGCTTTCGAGCGATTCCTGTGTACGGAACACCGCCGCATCGTCCTGCATCGCCTTCTGCATCTTTTCGCGCAAGACCGCCGTCGGCGTCGAGCCGTTGGCGTGACGCAGCCGGTCGAAGCGGTCCATGATCTTTTCGACCGAGGCTTCGTTGGGCGATGGGATCGCGGCGTTGCGGTCGATCACCTGGCCGGCCCGGATCGCCGCCGCGCGGCCGAACACCACCAGATCGATCAGCGAGTTCGAGCCCAGCCGGTTGGCGCCATGGACGGAGGCGCAGCCGGCCTCGCCGACCGCCATCAGCCCTGGCGATACCTGGTCCGGGTTCAGGGCAGTGGGGTTGAGCACCTCGCCCCAGTAGTTGGTCGGCACGCCGCCCATATTGTAGTGGACCGTCGGCAGCACCGGGATCGGTTCCTTGGTCAGGTCGACGCCGGCAAAGATTTTCGCTGACTCCGAAATACCAGGAAGTCTCTCATGCAAAACGGCCGGATCTAGATGGTCGAGGTGGAGAAAAATATGGTCCTTGTTCTTGCCGACGCCGCGCCCCTCGCGGATCTCCAGCGTCATGCAGCGCGAAACGACGTCGCGTGACGCAAGATCCTTGGCCGACGGTGCATAGCGCTCCATGAAGCGCTCGCCCTCGGAGTTGACGAGATAGCCGCCCTCGCCGCGCGCGCCTTCGGTGATCAGGCAGCCGGCGCCATAGATGCCTGTCGGATGAAATTGCACGAACTCCATGTCCTGTAGCGGCAGCCCGGCGCGTGCGGCCATGCCGCCGCCGTCGCCGGTGCAGGTGTGCGCCGAGGTCGCCGAGAAATAGGCGCGGCCATAGCCGCCTGTCGCCAGCACCACCATCTTTGCCGAAAAGCGGTGGATGGTGCCGTCGTCGAGGTTCCAGGCGACGACGCCGGTGCAGGTGCCGTCCGGCTCCATGATCAGGTCGAGCGCGAAATACTCGATGAAGAACTGCGCATTGTTCTTCAGCGACTGGCCGTAGAGCGTGTGCAGGATGGCGTGGCCGGTGCGGTCGGCGGCCGCGCAGGTCCGCTGTACCGGCGGGCCGTCGCCGAAATTCATCATGTGGCCGCCGAACGGCCGCTGGTAGATCTTGCCCTCTTCGGTGCGCGAGAACGGCACGCCGTAATGCTCAAGCTCGTAGACGGCGGCGGGCGCTTCGCGCACCAGATATTCCATGGCGTCGACATCGCCGAGCCAGTCCGAGCCTTTCACGGTGTCGTACATGTGCCACTGCCAGGAGTCGGGCCCCATATTGGACAGTGAAGCGGCGATGCCGCCCTGCGCCGCCACCGTATGCGACCGCGTCGGGAACACCTTGGTGATGCAGGCGGTGCGCAGCCCCTGTTCGGCCATGCCGAGCGTGGCGCGCAGGCCGGCGCCGCCGGCGCCGACGACCACCACATCGAATTTGTGGTCGACATAGGTATAGGCGGACGCCGTGTTGGCGTTTTTCGCGTCCTTGGCCAAAATGTCAGCCTCCAAATGCCAGTTTGAGCAGGGCGAAGATCGAGGCGACGCCGACCACTACTGGAAAAAATGTGTTGAGCGCGAGCAGCGCCAGCCTCATGCCCTCGCCATGGACGTAATCCTCGATGATCGCCTGCATGCCGAGCCGCATATGATAGAGCCCGGACAACAGCACCAGGGCCAGCACCAGCGCCACGAACGGGTTGGCAAGTGCGGCGCGCACTTCGCCATAGCCGGCGCCGTTCAACGCGATCAGGAATCCGACGAAGAACAGGATCAGCGGGATGTTGGCGATCGCCGTCAGGCGCTGGCGCCAGAAATGCTCCGTGCCTTCGCGGGCGGAGCCGAGGCCGCGGACCTTCGCCAGCGGCGTGCGCATGTCGGTGTTGCGGTGGCTCACGATCAGGCTCCCCGCGTCAGATAACCGGCGATCCAGATCAGCAGCGTCAGTACGATCGAGCCGGCCAGCGTCACCCAGGCGATCCTGGACGCCGTGCCCTTTTCGAGAGCTGCCCCGGTATCCCAGATCAGATGGCGCACGCCGCCCAGCATGTGGTGCATCAGCGCCCAGGTATAGCCGAACAGCACCAGCCGCCCCAGCCATGAGCCGAAGGCCCAGTTGACGGCATCGAAGGTGGCTTGCGAGCTCGCCGCCGCCATCAGCCACAGGGCGACCAGCAGCGTGCCGAAATAGAGCGCCCCGCCGGTGATGCGATGGATTATCGACATCGTCATCGTGATCGGCGGCCGATAGACGGTTAGATGCGGCGAAAGCGGCCGTTCACGTCTGGTAAATTCGCGGGTGGCTGGTGATTTGCTCATGGCTCCCCCAGTTCGGCGTCTCTGGAGCCCCAGGTGGAAATGCGGCGTTACCGCTTCCGGTTGCGACTTCGGACAGCCGGTTTCTAATGCTCTTTTTGCACCGCGTCAAAGCCAGAAAACCGTTTCGAAAACGTAATTTAGTCTGACAAAAGGGCGGGTCTTTGCTTCAATCGATTAGGGCGCGACCCAAAGCCGGCGCAATGTTTGCTGCAGTGCGGTAAACTGATTAACGCTTGCAGGTCAGTGGCGTTTTCCCGCCCTTCATCACCAGCGCATCGCGCCCGTCGATCACGATTGCGTCATGCGCCTCGCCGAAGCGGCTGCTTTGATTGGCGGGTGAGGCCGGCAGGTCCTCGCTGGCGCCGTCTGGGCCAAGCACGCGCACCGACGTGCCAAGGTTTTCGATGGTGATCCTGGTGCCATCGGCGCAATTGTAGGTCGCGGTGCGCGGCTGCGGTGCCGTCAAATCGGTCGTAGTGCCGGTCTTCGGCGCATTGGTCTGCGACACGCAGGCAGCGATGATCAGCAATGGAAAAAGGGCAAGCGTCGCCCGAAACGTTCGGCGTATGGCCACACGCTATCTCCCTACGCATCACTCCAGCCGCGATGCTTGCTGCCACCCCCGACGCCACACTCGGGCGCGATGGTGCGGGCAAGCATGGCCGAATGATGGCTGCAATCTGCAAGGCGCCGGGTATTAACCATGTTTGCCGAGACCTGGCAGCCAGCAGGACTAGCCTCTTAACAAAGGTTAAGAAAAGGTTAATTTCTGAGTCAGAGGAAGTTCGCCTCGGGCAAATGGAGGACGCCATGCGTTCGAATTCAGGCAGATCGCGCTTTCCGGCACCCTTTTTGGCGGCACCCATCTTGGCGGCGCCCGTCTTAACGGCGCTCGTTTTGGTGGCGGCCGCCACCGGCTTCGCAGCACCGGCACTCGCCGGGACGCACGACCGCGTCTACGCCGATTCCTTCGGAAATCTGGTCATCGAGAGCGCCGCCGGCTACAAGCGCATCCTCGTTGGTGAGGGCAAGCTGGCCAAGGAATTGTCGGACTACACCGGCGCCGGCCAGCCCGAAATCATCTATGAAAACGAAACAGACGACGTCAGCCGGCGCGACTGCTACAGGCCGCCGGTTTTCGTAAAAGGCCGCAGCTATATGTACGGGCTTTCCGACGGCGAGATGCCGGAACTCAGCCCCTGCCGTTAATTCTGTCAGGCGTCGCCACCGGCGTTTGCAGGGCTGGCCCTAACGAGATACGCACGCGATCACGCCCGCTGCGCTTGGCCTGGTAGAGCGCGTCGTCCGCACGCCGCATGAGATCGGTGAAACCCTCGCCCGGTTGAAGCTCGGCAACGCCAAAGCTCGCGGAGCACCGATGGTCCACCGGCAAACAGTCGATCGGCAAGGCACCGAAAGCGCTGCGCATCCCTTCGGCGAGGAGCCGCGCAGCGGCGAGATTGGTCCCCGGCAGGATGATCGCGAACTCTTCTCCGCCGACGCGACCGGCGACGTGATGATCGGCGGCCGCATCACGCAGAAACCCGGCAAAGGCCCCGATGACCCGGTCGCCGGATGCGTGGCCGAAACCGTCGTTGATGCTCTTGAAATGATCGAGGTCGGCGATGACCAGGGCGACCGGAATACCCTTGCGCACGGCGTCACGCATCGCGAGTTCGGCATGACGTTCGAAGCCGCCGCGGTTGAGCAGCCTCGATAGCGTGTCCATCTCCGACTTCGACGTCGCCTCGGCGAGCACGTCACGGACAAGGATGACCAGCATGAGGAGCGCGATTGCCATGCCGAACACCGTGCCAAGCGATTGCGACACCAGAGCATAATTGCTCTGCAGATAGGCCTGCGGATTGACGCCCCAGCCACCCAAGGCATGGGCGATAAACGGCTTGCTCACGAATTGCAGTGCGCTGGCCGCCAGAACGGCCATCAGCGCATGGTCGAGCCAGTCGCGTCTTTGCCGGGACGACCAGACGATGCCGACGCCTACGAACTGCATGGCGGCATAGGGAAGCTGGTAGGCCATCATGCGGGCAAGCGACTGGCGCGGCAGATCCTCCACGAAATATACGGCCGCGGTGGCAGCAAATAGGAAGACGAGCATCGGCACCCACGGCGGCGCCACGCCGTATTTATGGGCAAGTCCGCCATTGAAGGCGATAGTGGCGCCAAGGAAAACGGCGAAGCCCGCGACGACCGCTGGTCGCGCATTGTCGAAGGCCGGAACGCTGAACTCGATGGCGAAATAGGCCATCCCGAGCAGATAGCCGAGGACCAGCCAGCGTGCGGATACGCGCCCCACATCATAGAACGAGACTGTCATGAAGGCAGCCGCCAGCAGTCCGGCGACGAGCAGGTTAATTGCAAGGATGAACTCTGCGCCGCCCATGTGTTTCTCGCACTCTTTGCGAAGGCAAATCACGGACGGGCGAAAAAGACGTTAATGCGAATCCAAGCGCGAACGATCTGCCGCTGCGAGCGGTTCTACGACGAATACCGATTCCGGCCGTTCATAAGATAGCCGCACGCTGTCGCGGCCATTCCTTTTGGCTTTGTAGAGCGCCTCGTCGGCGCGGCGCATCAGCGGCTCCAGCCCTTCGTCGCCGGTACGGGCCGCCACACCGAAGCTCGCGGTTACTCTTGTGCCGGGCGGAAGCCCGTCGACGCTGCCCGCCGCATAGAGCGTGCGAATGGCTTCGGCAAACAGCCTTGCCGCGCCGAGGTCGCTCAGCGGCAAAAGCACGGCGAACTCCTCGCCGCCGATGCGGCCAGCGACGCCACGCGTGCCAGCGGCCGATAGAAGCTTGGCGGCGAAGTCGGCGATCACGCGATCGCCCGCCGCATGCCCGTGAAGGTCGTTGAGCGCCTTGAAATGATCGAGGTCGGCGACCACCAGCGCGACCGGCAGTTTAGCGGTGGCGCAGTGCTGCAGGAGAAGCCTGGCGCGCTCCTCGAAACCGCGACGGTTGAGCAGGCCCGACAGCGGATCGGTATACGCCTCGGCCTTCAGCGCCTTCATGACGTCGAGCGCCGCCGCGCAGAACAGACAAAGCGCGATGAGCAGCGACAGCAGCGCATGCGACAGCAGTGCCGTCGTCCAGTAGGATGAGGCGTAAAAGCCGTCATAGCTTGTGAAGGGTCCGTGCGCGATGATGACGGCCAGTGTTCGCACGAAGAAATTCAGGCCGGAAAGCAGCGACAGCACGAACAGGATCATTTCCGTCGGACCCCTGCCGCGCACCGGACGCAATTCGGCCGCTACAAGCAGGCTGAGGCCGCCGAAGCCGAAATTCATCGCCAGGATCCGCCAAGTGAGGTCTGGCTGAACGAACAGGAACCAGCAGAATGCGGTTAGGCCGCCGCCCGCTAGAACGCCGATCCCGACATAGGGCACGCTCCGCCCGTAGCGCGCCACGATCGCGCTGCAGAGGCAGCAGGCGGCAAAGGTGAAGCATGTGTTGGAAAGCAGCTTGGTCGGCGCCATGCCGACGGGCAGGGTGAAGTACTGGAACAGGAACCCGGCCGCCGAGAGCGAGTAGCTGGCGGCGAGCACGGCTAGATAGGGGCGGTGGCGCTGGTAGAACCACAGCACGAGAAACACCGCGCCGAGCGCAAGCGCGATCGTCGGATTGAGCAACGCTACCAGCAAACCGGTGTCCAAAGGACCGTGACCCCCCACGCTTCCGCCAGGGAAGACCATAGGGCGGAAGCCCAAACAAGCGGTTAAGCCCAAGCAGCAGTTAAGCAAAGTCGAATATGCGCGGGGTCGCCCATGAAGCTGCTGCGTGGAACTTGAAACCGCGATCGGCGTTTTCCAGCAGCAATCGATGGAGACGCTTTCATGGCCGATACGATCATGCTGACCGATCACGAAGCAATTCGCTCATGGGTCGCGGCGCGCGCCGGATTTCCGGCAATCGTCGACGTGTCGCCCGAAACGGGAACGCAAGCCATGCTGAGGCTGGTCTTCGGCCAGCACGCTTATCAAGACCAGGATCAGGGCGAACGTCCGGTCAATGCGGGCGGCTACGAACTGGTCGAATGGGACGAATGGTTCAAACTCTTCGACGAACGTCAGCTGGCGCTCATAGTCGCTGCGGAGCAGCCCGGCCGGCGTGAGCAATTCCATGAGTTCGTAAGGCGCCCGGCGTGAAGAAAACCCGAACCGCATCGCGGTTCGGGTTCTGGCATGCACTCATATACGAACTGTGGCGGGCCGAGTTATTTCCACTCACGCCTGAATCTATTTCCACTCACGCCAGATCTACTTCCACTCCCGAATGTCGACGAAGTGGCCGGCGATCGCCGCCGCCGCCGCCATGGCGGGCGACACCAGATGGGTGCGGCCCTTGAAGCCCTGACGGCCTTCGAAATTGCGGTTCGAGGTCGAGGCGCAGCGCTCATGCGGCTTCAGGCGATCGTCGTTCATGGCAAGGCACATCGAGCAGCCCGGCTCGCGCCAATCGAAGCCGGCCGCGACAAAGATCTTGTCGAGACCTTCGGCCTCCGCTTGCTCCTTGACCAGGCCGGAACCCGGCACGATCATCGCATCGACATGCGGGCTGACCTTTTTGCCCTCGACCACCTTGGCAACGGCGCGCAAATCCTCGATGCGACCGTTGGTGCAGGAGCCGATAAAGACGCGGTCGAGCGCAATGTCGGTGATCTTGGTGCCCGGCGTCAGGCCCATATAGTCGAGGGCGCGCTGCTTGGAAGTGCGCTTGTTCTCATCAGTGATATCGTCGGGGTTCGGCACGATCCCCTGGACCGAGACGACATCCTCGGGCGAGGAGCCCCAGGAGACGATCGGCGGCAGTTTCGCCGCGTCGAGCACGACCACCTTGTCGAAATGCGCGCCTTCGTCGGACTGCAGCGTCTTCCAGTAGGCGAGTGCTGCATCCCACGCCTCGCCCTTCGGCGCGCGCGGCTTATCCTTGACATAGGCGAAGGTCGTCTCGTCGGGCGCGATCAGGCCGGCCCGGGCGCCGCCCTCGATCGACATGTTGCAGATGGTCATGCGGCCTTCCATCGACAGCGCGCGGATCGCTTCGCCAGCATATTCGATGACATAGCCGGTGCCGCCGGCAGTGCCGATCTCGCCGATGATGGCGAGGATGATATCCTTGGCGGTCACGCCTTCGGGCAGCGCGCCGTCGACGCGCACCAGCATGTTCTTGGCCTTGCGCTGGATCAGCGTCTGCGTGGCCAGCACATGCTCGACTTCCGAGGTGCCGATGCCATGCGCCAAAGCGCCGAAGGCGCCGTGCGTCGAGGTGTGGCTATCGCCGCAGACGATGGTCATGCCGGGCAGCGTAAAGCCCTGCTCCGGACCGATGATGTGGACGATGCCCTGGCGGATATCTTTCTCGGAATAATATTCGACGCCAAAATCCTTGGCGTTCTTGGCCAGCGCCTCGACCTGAATGCGGCTTTCTTCGTTCTTGATGCCGAATTTGCGCTCGGGCGAGGTCGACACATTGTGGTCGACCACGGCCAGCGTCTTTTCCGGATGCCGGACCTTTCTGCCCGTCATGCGCAGGCCTTCGAAGGCTTGCGGACTGGTCACTTCATGGACGAGGTGACGATCGATATAGAGCAGGCAGGTGCCGTCGTCCTGGCGATCGACGACATGGTCGTCGAATATCTTATCGTAGAGGGTGCGCGGTGCGCTCATGTGCGTAAATCCGTCGATATGAAAATGGGAAGGGACAAGCGCCGGCTAGCCGGCGAACAAGGCCTAGCGAAGTCGGCTGGTCAGAGCGCCGGAAACGCGCGCGGAGAATCGCGACGGCAGGCGTTTTCTGTCCTGCAGCACGAAGCCCTTGTAGGCCGGATCGCCAAAAAGCTGTTCCATGGCGTGGCTCATATCAATGTTTTGGCTTTTCGGCAATTGGTCGGGTGTGGCGCGGCTTCCCCTTCTCCCCTTGTGGGAGAAGAGAAAGTGCCGCCCCTCAAAGCACCTCGAACACGAATGTCTTCACCAGCGCCTCAGGCTCGGCGATGGCATAGCAGCGGAACCATGGGCTTTCTTCGACCGGCCGCCATTTCTTCGCCTGCTCCAGCTCATTGAACACGGCCTGAAACCCGCCGCTCTCGAACACCTGGTCGCGAACGGTGAAGATGGCGTGGCCACCCTTCTTGGTGATGCGCACCAGTTCGTGCAGGCCGGAAGCCGGTGCATGGCTGATGGTGAACACGCCGGTCGAGAAGAAGGCGCGGAAATACCCGTCGGGCCAAGGCAGCGGACCGCCAAGCATCGCCTGTTTCAGCTCGCTGTAAGCCTGGCGGCTGCCGGCGATTTTCAGCATGTCCTCCGACAGGTCGAGCCCGGCGATGTCCTGATAGCCCAGCGCCTTGAGTGACGGTCCCGACAGGCCAGTGCCGCAGCCGGCGTCGAGCAGCGGCCCTTCGCCTGCCGGCACATGGCGCGCCACCCAGGCGGCGATCAGGAATGGCAGGAGATAGCCGAGCGAGGCGGTCTCGCTGTCATAGGTCATGGCCCATGCTGCATAGGCTTGCGCCAGCGCTTCCGGCGTATCGGCCGTATAGACCGCGTCCAGCGCCGCATTGGCTTTATCGATATTCATGGGGTCAATTCCTCCGCAACCGGACCACGTCGATCGTAGCGCCGTCTTCGCCTGCCTTCTATTGCTGATGCTGGCGCCGCAGCCGCTTCTCGAGCGCCCGCAAGGCCAGCGACAGGCCAACCGTCAGGATGAGATAGATATAGGCGACGATGGAATAGGTCTCGAAGAAGCGGAACGAGCCGGCCGCGTAGATCTTGCCCATCTGGGTGATGTCGGCGACACCGAGCACCGAGACCAGCGAGGAATCCTTGACCATGGCGACGAAATCATTACCGAGCGGCGGCAGGATGGTGCGGATCGCCTGCGGAAACACGATCAGCCGAAAGCGCTGCGTGCGCGTCAGTCCCAGCGCCTTCGCCGCCTCGATCTGGCCCTTCTCGACCGCCTGGATGCCGGCGCGGAAGACTTCCGAGATGAACGCCGAGTAGCCGATGGTCAGCGCCATGATGGCGCGCCACAACAGCGACACGTCGCGCACCAGTAGCTCACCGAGCAGGCCGGCGCTTTGCAACGGCGCGGTCAACGCGTTCCACGCCGCGACGAAGGCCGGCGCGCCGGCAAAAGCGATCCAGAACAACAGCACCAGCATCGGCACGCCGCGAATGATCTCGACATAGAAGCGGGCGATCTGGCGCAGCCAGCGCGACCCCGATAGTCCCATCAGCGCAATGCCGAGCCCGATTGCGGAGGCTAGCGCGAAGGCAACCATTGTGACGAAGACGGTGATGCCGATGCCCTTGGCGACGGTCGCGAAGACCTGGGCATAGAGGTCGCTTGCGGCGATGAAGAGGGCGGCTCCCACGGCGAGTGCCGCCGCCACCGCAAGCCACCAGGGGAAGTCGGATTTTGCGCGTGAGGTGGGGGGCATTAGGTGACGCCGGCTAGGCAGGCGTCACAGTGCAAGTTCCTGCGCATCACGCGTCCACGCCAAAAGGCCTACTGCCCCATCTTGTAATCAAGGAACCATTTCTTATTGAGCGCGTCGAACGTGCCGTCGGCCTTCAGTGCGGCGATCGCCGCATTGACCGGCTTCACCAGATCCGAGCCTTTCGGGAAAATAAAGCCGAAATCCTCGGTGCCGAGCGGTCCGCCGATCAGCTTCAGCCCGCCATTGGACGCCTCGACATAACCCTTGCCCGCGGTGCCGTCGGTCAAAACGACATCGACGTCGCCGGTCTTCAGCGCCTGCACCGTCGCGCCGAAGGTCTCGAACAGTTTGATGCGCGGGTTCTGCTCATTGCCGTCGAGCACGCTGTAGACGGCGGTATAGAAGGGCGTGGTGCCGGCCTGCGCGCCGATCAGCCCATCTTTGAAGGCGCCGAACGTCTTGGCGTCGGTGAAACGCTTCTCGTCGCCACGCACCAGCATGAACTGTTCCGAGCGCATATAGGGGTCGGAGAAGTCGACTTTCTGCTTACGGTCGTCCTTGATGGTGATGCCGGTCATGCCGATGTTGAACTGGTTGTCGGAAACCGCCTGGATCATCGCGTCCCAGGACGTGTTCTGGTACTCGATCTTGAAATTCAGCCGCTTTGCGATCTCATTCATCGCATCATATTCCCAGCCGATCTGCTTGCCGGTCTTGGCGTCGATGAACTGCAGCGGCGGATAGGCGTTCTCCGTCACCACCACCACCTTCTTGCCGCCGAGATCGGGCAGCGCCTGCGCCAGGGCAGCGACGGGCACGAGAATCAGAGCCAACAGGCCGGCCAACAGCAGTTTCGATTTGGTCATGACACACCCCGAGAACTTGAACGGCCTCGACATGGTCGAGGCTTGCAGGAAAATCCGGCGCCGACTTTAGCTTTCCGTTAGCGCCTTGCAAGCCGGTCCGATGCGCCGCGTCGTTCCAGAACGGATTCCCATGCTATACGCGAGCGCTTGCGCAACCATCCATGCCCGGGAGGTCTTCTCCTCCAAAACGAAAAAGGCGGCCGAAGCCGCCTTTCCGAAGTATGGTTGTTGAAAAAACTTATTCGGCGACAGCCGCTTCCGCAGCCTTGGCGGCCTCGTCGGCGGCCTTCTTCTCGGCGGCGTCCTGTGCTGCCTTCTCGGCAGCGAGCGCCTGGGCGGCGGCCACCTTCTCGGCCTCGATGCGGGCCTTTTCGGCGTTCAGCGCATCGCGCTCCTCATCATTCAGCTTGCGGGCGCGCACGCCGGTGTTTTCCGAAATACGGGCCGACTTGCCGCGACGATCGCGCAGGTAATAGAGCTTGGCGCGACGCACCTTGCCGCGGCGCACGATCTCGACGCCCTCGACCATCGGCGAATAGACCGGGAACACGCGCTCCACGCCTTCGCCGTAGGAAATCTTGCGAACGGTGAAGCTCTCCTGGAAACCGGCGCCGGCGCGGGCGATGACGACGCCCTCATAAGCCTGGACGCGGGTGCGGGTGCCTTCGGTCACGCGGACCTGGACGCGCACGGTGTCGCCGGGCTGGAATTCGGGAAGCTTGCGCTTGGCTTCGATCTTGGCGGCCTGTTCGGCCTCGAGCTGACGGAGGATGTCCATCTCTACAAATCCACTTCTTGTTCTTCCGACAGTCAGAGCGTCCGACACTCGCCTTGCAGTTCCATTGACCGCTTGGCTATGCCCTTTGCTCGAGAACATCTGGGTTCGAGAGCATCAGGCAGGGGCGACTACACCGCCATTGTTGACGGGCCAGAAGATCGCTCTTGGCAGATTTTTCTTCCGGTTCGGCGGGCACATACAGCTATTTCGACGCTTTGTCACGCCTTCGCCGTGTCTTTTTTGGTCGCTGGCCGACACTGCAATCTTTCAGCACGGGGGTTGCGTCGAAGGCCCAAGCTTTTTAAGCCGGGTAAAACGCGACTTTCCTCCGGCGGCAATATCCTCCATGCCAATTCTCGATGCGGCCCTGCTTTTTGTCGCGGGCTTTCTTTCAGGTGCCGTCAACGCGATAGCCGGCGGCGGCACGTTCATAACCTTCGGCGCCATGACGCTGGTCGGCTTGCCGCCGATCGTCGCCAACGCCACCTCGTCGGTGACACAGTTTCCCGGCTACATCACCTCGACACTCGCCTACTGGTCTGACATCAAGCATTTCTGGCGCACAGCGTTGCTGCTCGGCGTCATATCGGCTTTCGGCGCGCTAGCCGGTGCACTCATCCTTCTGGCGCTCGACAATCCATCGTTCCGCGTGCTGGTGCCATGGCTGCTGCTGGCGGCAACGGCGCTGTTCGCCGCCGGACCGTGGCTGAAACCGGCGCCCAAACCAGGGCATGAGGCCGCGGTAGGTACGCTGGTCGGTTCCTTGGCGCAATTCGCGACCGCGGTCTATGGCGGCTTCTTCGGCGCCGGCATGGGCGTCATGATGCTGGCGACGCTCGGCCTCACCCAGCCCGGCGACTACCACCGCCTGAACGCGCTGAAGAACATGTTGGCCGTGATCATCGCGGCGGTAGCCATCCTGGTTTTCGTCTCCGGCGGCGTCATCGCCTGGCCGCAGGCGATCATCATGATACCGGGCGGCGCGCTGGGCGGCTATGCCGGCGTCTGGATCGCCAAGCGCGTGCCGCAAATTGCCGTGCGCGGCTTCGTCGTTGGGGTCGGCGCGTTCCTGGCCTTTTACTATTTCACCAAGGGCTGAGCGGCTAACAAATCCGGCCGTCTTTCCCTAGTCAGCCTTTCCGACTCGGCGCGCCGCCATGCGGCGATCTTCTTGTGATTGCCCGAGGTGAGAACCTCGGGGATTTGCCGGCCCTCGAATTCCTGCGGCCGCGTGTAGTGCGGATGTTCGAGCAGGCCGTTTTCAAAGCTCTCTTCATCGCCTGACACCGCGTTCCCCATCACGCCGGGCAACAGCCGCACCACGGCGTCGAGCAGCACGAGCGCTGCCGGCTCGCCGCCGGACAGGATGAAGTCGCCGACCGAGACCTCCTCAAGCCCACGCGCGTCGATCACCCGCTGGTCGACGCCTTCAAAGCGTCCGCAGACGATGACGACGCCCGGCCCGGCGGCCAGTTCGCGCACGCGGGACTGCGTCAGCGGCTTGCCGCGCGGGCTCATCAGCAGCCGTGGCCGTGGATCACCCGGTGGCGAGATATGGTCGATCGCCTTGGCCAAAACATCGGCGCGCATCACCATGCCGGCGCCGCCGCCTGCCGGTGTGTCGTCGACGGTGCGATGGCGATCGCTGGCAAAATCGCGGATCTGGATTGCTTCCAGCGACCATGTGCCAGCCTCCAGCGCACGGCCGGCCAGCGACAGGCCGAGCGCGCCGGGAAACATCTCGGGATAGAGCGTCAGCACCGAGGCGGAAAAGCTCACCGGTTGCCCCCGGCATCCCTGGGCCCGCGTGGCCTGCCCTTGGGGTCGAAACCATCGCGGCCGGGAGCATCGCCGTCTTCGTCATCGATCAGGCCCGCCGCCGCCGGATCGATGCGAACGAAGCCCTCTTTGATAGACACGTCAGGCACGGCGGCCTGCGTGAACGGGATCAGCACGCCTTTGCGCTCGCCAAGCGTCACGTCGAGAATGTCGCCGCCGCCAAAATTATGCACGGCGACGACTTTGCCGATGTCAGCACCGGTATCGTCCCGCACCGTCAGCCCGACGAGATCGGCGTGATAGAATTCGTCCTCTTCGCCATCGTCGGGCAGCATCGAACGGTCGACGAACAATTCCGTGCCGGCAAGCGCCTCGGCGGCGTTGCGGTCGCTGATGCCCTTGAAGCGCACTACGACGACGGTGTTGGCCGGCCTTATGTCGACGATCTGAAAGGCGCGGCCGTCCCTGGCATAGAGCGGACCGTAGTCGGCCAGCGCCAGCGGGTCGCCGGTGAAGGTTTTCACGCGCAATTCGCCCTTGATGCCGTGGGCGGCGCCGATCACGGCCATCTGGACAGGGTTTTGCGGTTTGGTCATCGGCGGAAAAATCCTTTGCCTTGCTCTAGCTCCACCCTCTTGTCATTTCAATGACGCGGCTCTTCACCGCTTCCTAACCCGGCTGCCGGAAGATGGCCCAGAATTGGAAGAACGGATTGCAAGAACGGAATATCGGAAGAGCCCAATGCAGGAATTTCTTATTCCAGCCAAACCAGACCTACAGGCGGCCCGCGAAACCTGGCTGAAGATGCTGGCGCGCGAACGCCGGCTGTCGCCGGAAACCGTGGAAGCCTATGAGCGCGACACCCGCCAGTTCCTGCACTTCCTGACCGGCCATTGCGGCGGCTCGCCCGGCATTTCCGATATCGCCGATCTGCGCCCGGCCGATCTGCGCGGCTTTCTCGCCGCTCGCCGTGCCGGAGGTGCCGGTGCCCGCACGCTCGGGCGGGGGCTCGCCGGCATCCGTTCGCTGCTGCGTTTTTTGGAGCGGCGCGGTCTCGTCAACGCGGCGGGTGCTGCAGCACTGCGCGCGCCACGGCAGCCGAAGTCGCTGCCCAAGCCGCTGACGGCCAGCGATGCGAAACACGTCGTTTCGGTGGAAGGCCAGCTTGCGGAGGAGCCGTGGATCGCCGCCCGCAACGCTGCCGTGCTGACGCTGCTCTACGGCTCGGGCCTGCGCATTTCCGAGGCGCTCGGCCTGTCGGGCGCCGATCTGTCGGCACCTGGCGATACGGTGCTGCGCGTCACCGGCAAGGGCGGCAAGACGCGGCTGGTGCCGGTGCTGCCGGTGGCGCTGCGGGCGATTGCCGAATACCGCCGGCTCTGCCCCTGGCATCTCGACCCCAAGGGCCTGCTGTTTCGCGGTACCCGCGGCGGCCCGCTCAACCCGGCCATCGTCCAGCGCGACATGGCCAAGCTGCGCTCGGCACTCAATCTGCCCGACACCGCCACGCCCCATGCCTTGCGTCATTCCTTCGCCACGCATCTGCTTGGGCGCGGCGGCGACCTGCGCACCATCCAGGAACTTTTGGGCCACGCCAGCCTGTCGACGACGCAGATCTATACCGGCGTCGACACCGCCAGGCTGCTCGAAATCTATGAGGCGTCCCATCCCAGGGCGTAACCTGCGCATGATTTCTCAAGCTGCGGACAACGTACAAGCCGTGAGCCTGATCCGAGACAATTTTGCTCGACCGGTTAACCGTTTCACCGTCCTTTGAACCTAAAAGCGAGTCATGAAACGTGTCATTGCCATCGCCGACCGCACGGCCCTTGCGTCGCTGAAGCTGCTCGTGGCGGTCAACATCCTGTTTTTTCTCGGCTTCTTCATCATTGCGCTGCTCGCCGCCGGCAAGGCACGTGCCGAAACCCCGGTCTGCGCCGGCGCCGACATGCTGTTGGCATTGCAGAAGGACGACCCGGCCACCTACCGCAAGATCGAGACCGAAGCGGCCGCTATACCGAACGGCAAGGGCCTGTTGTGGAAGCTGGAAAGGGCGGGCGAAAAACCGTCCTTCCTGTTTGGCACCATGCACGTGACCGACCCGCGCGTGACCACGCTGCCGCCCGCCGCGCAAAGGGCGTTTGATGCCGCCGACACGGTCGTCATCGAGACTACCGAGGTGCTCGATCAGCAAAAGATGATGGCGGCGTTCCTGAAAGAGCCGGAGCTGATGATGTTCACCGACAGCACCACGCTGTCCTCGCTGCTGTCGCCGGACGATGCGGCGACCGTGAACAAGGCGCTCGACGCGCGCGGTATCCCGCCAGCGAGCGTTGCCAAGATGAAGCCGTGGATGCTGTCTACCATGGTCGCGCTCCCGGCCTGTGAACTGGCCCGCCAGTCCGGCGGTGCGCCGGTGCTCGACATCAAGCTCGCGGAGGACGCCAGAGCCTCGGGCAAGACCGTCGATGGTCTGGAGACCGTCGCCGACCAGCTTCGCGCGATGGCCTCGCTGCCACTCGCTTTTCACATGAAGGGCCTCGTCGAAACACTGAAGCTCGGCGACAGAATGAACGACGTCAACGAAACCATGATCGTGCTTTACCAGCACGGCGACATCGGCATGTTCTGGCCGCTGTTTCGTGCCGTCCTTCCCGGCGACGAAGACGATTCGGCGGGCTATGCCGCCTTCGAGAAAACCATGATCACCAGCCGCAACAAGGTGATGGTCGATCATGCCGGGCCGAGGCAACGCTTTCATGGCGGTCGGCGCCCTGCATCTTCCAGGGACGGAAGGCCTGGTCGAGGATTTCCGCAGGGCCGGCTACACCGTCACTGCCGTCGACTAGTTGCACGGTTGAGTTGCGGATCCCGCAAGACATGGTTTCGGTCGATGCCTTCCCGAATCATGCATGCCGCGTCTCCGCGCAAGAAGGTAGAAAAGGCTCGTTCTGGCTCGATCGCTGCCAGTTTGCGAAGAAAATGCGCGCGGATAAACGATTCCGGGTGTAAGATTGCCCTGTTTTCGGCGTTTTCGATTCCTAGCGTGAAACCTGTTCAACGATTGCGCGTTGATTTGTGTTGATTGATGCTTTTCATCCACGGAGGACACTTTTATGGCGAATCCAAACGACCCGTACACCACTCCGACTCCCCCTCCCAAGACGGGTGGCGGCGGCAGCGGCTGGCTGATTGCCCTGGTTGTCGTTATCTTGGCTATTGTCGCTTATTATATTTTTGGACGAAGCGGTGAACCGCCAGCGCCTGCTGAACCGCCGGCGGCCACCACGCCAGCCCCAGCGCCAGCAGAACCAGCGCCTGCTCCGGCACCCGCAGAGCCAGCTCCTGCGCCCGCACCGGCCCCCGCAGAGCCTGCTCCGGCGCCAGCACCTGCTCCGGCGCCTGCTGAGCCAGCGCCCGCTCCGGCGCCAGCACCAGCACCGCAGTGATCGGCTGCTGATTACAAATACGAACGGCCCGCTGCAAAGCGGGTCGTTTGCTTTGAGCCGTCAGATGGCCGCCGGAGGTGAAGGCCTACATATGAATCGGCTTGAAGAAGGTGGCCAGTGCCGCTTCCTTCACCGCTTCCGACATTGTCGGATGAGCGTGGCAGGTGCGGGCAAGATCTTCCGACGAACCACCGAACTCCATCAGCACCGCCGCCTCATGGATCATCTCGCCGGCGCCGAAGCCAACGATATGGACGCCGAGCACGCGGTCGCTCTGCTTGTCAGCCAGGATCTTCACGAAGCCGTCGGTATGCAACATGGCGCGCGCCCGGCCGTTGGCGCTGAACGGAAACTTGCCCGCCTTGTAGTCGATGCCGGCCGCCTTCAGCTCTTCCTCGGTCTTTCCCACTGAGGCAATTTCCGGACTGGTGTAGACGACGTTCGGGATCACCTCGTAATTCACGTGGCCGGCCTGGCCGGCAATGATCTCGGCCACCGCCACCCCCTCGTCCTCGGCCTTGTGGGCAAGCATCGGCCCGGCGATGACGTCGCCGATGGCGTAGACGCCCGGCACATTGGTCTTGAGGTGGCCATCCGTCTTGACCCGGCCGCGCTCGTCGACCTCGACGCCGGCCTCCTTCAGCCCGAGACTGTCCGAATAGGCCCGGCGTCCCGTCGCTATCAGCACCGCGTCTGCATCGATCGTTTCAGCCGTACCGCCCTTGACCGGTTCGAAGGTGACGGTGGCACCCTTCTTGGCTTTGGCGACACCGGTCACCTTGGCACCGAGCCTGAATTCGATGCCTTGCTTGGACAGCATGCGCTGGAACTGTTTGGCGACCTCGCCGTCCATGCCGCCCAGGATCGTGTCGAGGAACTCAACGACAGTCACCTTGGCGCCAAGCCGCGCCCATACCGAGCCGAGCTCCAGCCCGATGACGCCGCCGCCGACCACCACCAGATGGCCCGGCACCTTGTCCAGCGACAACGCGCCGGTCGAGGACATGATCACCTTCTCGTCGATGTCGACCTTGACCCCGGGAATGCCGGCGACGTCGGAGCCGGTGGCGATGACGATGTTCTTCGTCTCGATCTCCTCGACCTTGCCGTCCTCGCCGGTCACCGACACCTTGCCGGCGGACAGGACCTTACCGGTGCCGCGGAACGAGTCGATCTTGTTCTTCTTGAACAGGAACGCGACGCCGTTGACGTTGGACGCCACGGTCGCATCCTTATGCGCCATCATCTTCTTCAGATTGAGCTTCGGCGCGCCGATTTCGACGCCCAGCGTGTCGAAGGAATGGCCGGCCTCGGCGAACATCTCGGAGGCATGCAGCAGCGCCTTGGACGGGATGCAGCCGATATTGAGGCAGGTGCCGCCGAAGGTCGGGTTCTTCTCGACCACCGCCGTCTTCAGGCCGAGCTGCGCCGCCTTGATGGCGCAGACATAGCCGCCCGGTCCCGATCCGATGATAACGACGTCATAAGCCATGATACTGTCCTTCTGGTCTGGCACTCAGCCTTGGCTGGGATTAGCGGCCGCCGCCCACTTCTAGATTCGCGCCTGTCGTAAAGGACGCCCCGTCCGACAGGAGCCAGAGAATTGCTGCGGCGACCTCTTCGGTGGTCCCCGCCCTTTGCATGGGCACGACGTGACGCATCCTCTCGACCCGATCCGGCTGCCCACCGGAGGCATGAATTTCGGTATCGATGATGCCTGGACTGACTGCGTTGACGCGAATACCTTCGCCGGCCACTTCGCGCGCCAAGCCAATGGTGAAGGAATCGATCGCGCCCTTCGAGGCGGCGTAGTCGACATATTCGCCCGACCCGCCAATTCTCGCAGCAATCGAGGAGATATTCACGATGGCGCCGCCCTTGCCGCCATGGCTGGTCGACATGCGTTTCACCGCTTCGCGGGCACACAGCATCGAGCCAATGACGTTGATACGCATCATGCGCTCCAGCCTAGCCCCGCTCATTTCGTCGACGCGCGCCCTCCGGTCGACTACGCCGGCGTTGTTGACGAGCGCATCGAGCGGGCCGAAGACGTGATCAATCCTCTCGAACATCGCCTGAATATCGGTCTCGCTGCCGACGTCGCCCTTGATGGCCAGCGCTTCGCCGCCATCCTGCTCGATCGCCTCGACCAGCGCAGTGGCCGCGGCCTCATCGGAAGCATAGTTGACCGCGACACGGTATCCGGCCTTGGCGGCAAGCATGGACGTGGTCGCGCCGATGCCGCGGCTGCCGCCGGTCACCAGCAGCACTTTTTTGGTCGCGCTCATTCCTGACAGCCCTTCAACGAAAAAACATCCGACGGCACTTTCGAAAATCCATTGGTGCCATAGGCGGCCGACATCTGCAGGGACGGGCCGAGGTCGGGGAAGATAAGAGTCTTCGGCGCGTCCACGCCTTCGGCCGGCAGCAGGGCTATGTTGCCCTTATCGTCAGCACTGTAGATGATCCCCTCCCACAAAGTGCAGGCGGCGAGCTCGTCGCCGGAGACGTCGCCTGTCGGGCATTTGTACATCAGCGAACCGTGCGGCCGCGCCACGCCTTCCGTCCACATGACGATGCCGTCGAGCACGACACTGTTACCGAGCACCATCTTGAACGTGTTGGTGACAACGGCCGATTGCCCGGTCGGCCTGAAATCGATGCCGGCTTCGCTTTCGGCATCGCCATAGACGGCGAGCTCGAGCGGGCAGGCGGCAAAGGCAGCGACGGTCGAGAACAGAATGGCCAAAGACCCCGCTACACATCCGATCGTGGGCGACATGGCGCTTTGCATCAAGGCGGGCTACTTTTTCTCGCGGCCATCGGCGTTTTCCAGCACACCAAAGTCGGTCGTCAGCAGCAGCGGCTCGCCGGTCGCATCCAGGCCCCAGAACGATGGATAAAGCCCGTCGCCCCAGCCGCTCCAGAAAATTGCGATATTGAGGGGGTTGCCGGCAGCCGGGTGATGCATCGCGAACCTGTCCTGGTTGGGAGCAAATTCGGCGGCCAGCACCTCACCGTAGTAGTCGCCGTATTCCAGCTTGTCCTGCCGCGCGGCCAACAGTGCCATGGCTGTCTTGTCCATGAAAGAGCCAAGGCCGGCGTCGACTGGATAACCGAATATCTCGTCACCCTTCAATGTCGCGACATCCTGGTCGGGCAAAGTGGCGAGCTCCCAGCGGACCGGCGTGCCGGGCCGGAAACGCAGCACAGCGACGGCCACACGGCCTTGCGCCTCGAACAGTGAAACCGGGTAGTGCCCGGGTCTGACCTTGCGGCTCAAAGCCGGCCAGTCGGTTTCGGTGGTCAGCGGATCGCAGGCGACGATCTCGCCCGTCGGCAGTTCAAGCTCACCGATCGGGGTGACGATTATCTTGCGCTCGGCCATTTGCGCCTCGCTCAGGGCGAAAAGGCCGAGATTGCTGCTTGCCTGCGCAGGATCCCATTCGGCTGCCGTCGCCAGCGACGGGACGGCAGCCGCCACGCCAAGCCAGGCGATACCGCGCCAAAAAGACCGCAGCATGCCACCGGCTCGCCGACCCAGGTTGAAACCAAACCGCTCCAGCCAGCCGGTCACGGCGCGGTCTCGCTCACAGATCCAGCACCAACCGCTCCGGATCCTCCAGGCTTTCCTTGACGCGGACCAGGAAGGTCACCGCTTCCTTGCCGTCGACGATGCGGTGATCGTAGGAGAGCGCCAGGTACATCATCGGCCGGATCACGATCTGGCCGCCGACCACCACCGGCCGCTCCTGGATCTTGTGCATGCCCAGAATGCCCGACTGCGGCGCGTTGAGGATCGGCGTCGACATCAGCGAGCCGTAAACGCCACCGTTGGAAATCGTAAACGTGCCGCCTTGCATATCCGCCACCGAAAGCTTGCCGTCACGCGCGGCGATGCCCAGTCTGCCGATATCCTTCTCGATCTCGGCGATCGACATCTGGTCGGCATCGCGTACCACCGGCACGACGAGGCCTTTTTCGGTGCCAACGGCGACGCCGATATGAGCGTAGTTCTTGAAGATGATGTCGGTGCCGTCGATCTCGGCATTGACCGAAGGGATCTCCTTCAGCGCATGAGTGACGGCCTTGGTGAAGAAGCCCATGAAGCCCAGCTTCACGCCGTGCTTCTTCTCGAACACATCCTTGTATTTGGTCCTGAGCGCCATCACCGCGCTCATGTCCACCTCGTTGAAGGTGGTCAGCATAGCGGCGGTCGACTGTGCTTCCTTGAGGCGGCGCGCGATGGTCTGCCGCAGCTTGGTCATGCGCACGCGCTCTTCGCGCGAAGCGTCATCGGCCGAGGACGGCGCACGGGCAGCGACCGGTGCGGGCGCCTTCGGCGTCTCGGCCGGCTGCGACGGCGCGCCCTTGGCGATCGCGTCGAGCACGTCGCCCTTTAGCACCTGGCCGCGCTTGCCGGAACCCGAGACCTGGTCGACCGCGAGATTGCTCTCGGCCAGCAGCTTCGCCGCCGCTGGCGCCGGCGGCATCGTGCGCGCCTCGATCGGTCCGGCATCGCCGGCGATCTTCGCGGTCTCGGCCGCAGCTTGCTTGACGGTGGATGCGGCGGTCGGCGCCGAGGCCTGCGATACCGCGTCTTGCTTCGGTTCAGGAGTTGACGCCTTCGCGGCTTCAGGTGCTGCCGCTTGTGCCCCGTCGCCCGCCGAAATCATACCGAGCAAAGCGCCGACTTCGACCGTTTCGCCTTCCTTGACCGCGATCTCGCTGAGCGTTCCTGCCGCCGCGGCCGGTACTTCCACCGTCACCTTGTCGGTTTCGAGCTCGACCAGAGGTTCGTCGGTAGCGATCGCATCGCCAACCTTCTTGAACCATTTGCCGATCGTCGCCTCGGTGACGGATTCGCCAAGAGTGGGGACGCGGATTTCGGTAGCCATTGTGCCTGTCCGTTTTCTGTCGGTTCTGTTCTATTCGCCCAGCTCTGTTCTATTCGCCGAGCGCGTCTTCGAGCAAGGCGGCAAGCTGGGCGAGATGCTTCGACATCAACCCGGTCGCCGGCGACGCGGCGGCCGGCCGGCCGGTATAGCGTACCCGCTGATGTTTGGCGTCGATATGCGCCAGCACCCATTCCAGATAGGGATCGATAAACGACCAGGCGCCCATGTTCTTGGGCTCCTCCTGGCACCACACCATCTCGGCGTTGCGGAAGCGTGACAGTTCGGTGATCAGCGCCTTGGCCGGGAACGGATAGAGCTGTTCGACACGCAGCAGATAGATATCGTTGATGCCGCGCTTCTCGCGCTCCTCATAGAGGTCGTAGTAGACCTTGCCCGAGCAGAGCACGACGCGGCGGATCTTCGAATCCTTGGTGAGTTTGATCGCCTGGCCGGGGAGTTGCTGGGCATCGTCCCACAACAGCCGGTGGAACGCGCTTTCACCCGATATCTCCGGCAGCGTCGACACCGCCCGCTTGTGGCGCAGCAGCGACTTCGGCGTCATCAGGATCAGCGGCTTGCGGAAATCCCGCTTCAACTGCCGGCGCAGGATGTGGAAGTAGTTGGCCGGCGTCGTGCAGTACGCCACTTGCATATTGTCTTCGGCGCAAAGCTGCAGAAAGCGCTCAAGCCTGGCCGACGAATGCTCCGGCCCCTGCCCTTCATAGCCATGCGGCAGCAGGCAGACGAGGCCCGACATTCTCAGCCACTTGCGCTCTCCGCTAGAGATGAACTGATCGAACACCACCTGAGCGCCGTTGGCGAAATCGCCGAACTGGGCTTCCCAAAGCGTCAGCGCCTTCGGCTCGGCCAGGCTGTAGCCGTATTCGAAGCCGAGCACGGCCTCTTCCGACAGCATCGAGTTGATCACCTCGAAGCCGGCTTGCGCCGCCGATAAGTTGTTGAGCGGGATGTAGCGTGTCTCGTCGCGCTGGTCGTAGAGCACGGAGTGGCGTTGCGAGAACGTGCCGCGCTCCGAATCCTGTCCGGACAGCCGGACCGGATTGCCGTCGAGCAGGATGGCGCCGAAGGCCAGCGCCTCGGCCGTCGACCAGTCGATGCCTTCGCCGGACTCGATCGCCTGGCGGCGATTCTCGAGAAACCGCAGGATCGTCTTGTGCGCCTCGAAATCCTTCGGCACCTCGGTCAGCTTCTTGCCGATCTCCTTCAGCGTCTTGACCGGCACGGCGGTCTTGCCACGCCGCTGTTCATCCTGGTTGTCTGCGGTGCGCAGGCCCGACCAGGCGCCGTCCAGCCAGTCGGCCTTATTAGGCTTGTAGTGCTGGCCGACCTCCCATTCGGACTCGAGATGCGCCCGCCAGTCGGCTTTCATCTTGTCGAATTCGGCCTGGGTGATGTGGCCTTCGGCCATCAGCCGGTCGGCATAGATCTGCACCGTCGTCTTGTGACGGCGGATGTTGCTGTACATGATCGGCTGCGTGAAGGCCGGCTCGTCGCCCTCATTGTGGCCGAAGCGGCGGTAGCAGAACATGTCGACCACGACGGGCTTGTGGAACTTCATGCGGAATTCGATCGCCACCTTGGTGGCATGGACCACGGCTTCCGGATCGTCGCCATTGACGTGGAAGATCGGCGCCTCGATCATCTTGGCCACATCCGACGGATAGGGCGACGAGCGCGAGAAGCGCGGATTGGTGGTGAAGCCGATCTGGTTGTTGATGATGAAATGCAGCGTGCCGGCGACGCGATGGCCGCGCAGGCCCGACAGGCCGAGGATTTCGGCAATCACGCCCTGGCCGGCAAAGGCGGCGTCGCCATGCAGGAGCAGCGGCAGCACCTTGGCGCGCTCTTCCAGCGGCACGATCTCCTCGCGGCTGCGGCCGAACAGAGAATCCTGCTTGGCCCGCGCCTTGCCCATCACCACCGGATCGACGATTTCCAGATGCGAGGGATTGGCGGTCAGCGAAAGGTGCACCTTGTTGCCGTCGAATTCGCGGTCCGACGAAGCACCGAGATGGTACTTTACGTCGCCCGAGCCTTCGACCTCGTCGGGGGCGGCGGAGCCGCCCTTGAATTCGTGGAAGATGGCGCGGTGCGGCTTGGCCATCACCTGGGAGAGCACGTTCAGCCGGCCGCGATGCGCCATGCCGAGCACGATCTCCTTCATGCCGAGCTGGCCGCCGCGCTTGACGATCTGTTCCAGCGCCGGGATCAGCGCCTCTGCGCCGTCGAGACCGAAGCGCTTGGTGCCCTTGTACTTGACGTCGATGAACTGCTCGAAGCCTTCGGCCTCGACCAGCTTCTGCAGGATCGCCTTCTTGCCGGCGGCGGTGAAGGATATCTCCTTGTCGGCACCCTCGATGCGCGCCTGGATCCAGGCCTTTTCCTCGGGATCGGAAATATGCATGAATTCGACGCCGAGCGTCGAGCAATAGGTACGGGTCAGGATGTCCAGCATCTGCCGGATCGTGCCGAATTCGAGCCCGAGTACATTGTCGAGGAAAATCGGCCGATCGTAATCGGCTGATGTGAATCCGTAATTTTCCGGCGACAGCTCGTTATAGTCCTCAAGCGGCTTGGCGATGCCGAGCGGATCGAGATCGGCGTGCAAATGGCCACGCATGCGGTAGGCGCGGATCATCATGATGGCGCGCACGGAATCGCGCGTCGCCTGATGCACGTCGGCGTCGGAAAGCGCGACGCCGTTCATCACCGCCTTGTCCTGGACCTTCTTCTCGATATGCTTTTCGACGATGCCCCAATTGCCGTCGAGCGCCGACACCAATTCGCCGTTGGCCTGCAGCGGCCACGAGGGCTTGGCCCATGAGGCGCCCTTGGCGTTCTTGCGAACATCGCCGGCGTCGTCCTTCAGCGCCGCGAAGAAATCCTGCCATTCGGGGTCGACCGAAGACGGATCGTCCTCATAGGCGGCATAGAGAGCGTCGATATAATCGGCATTGCCGCCATAGAGGAAAGAGGTAAGCGAAAACTGGTCGTTGGCCTGATCTTGTCGTGCCATTTTTTTCAGCGGAGGCTGCGCTCCGTCTCCTTTTCAGAGCGAATAGGGAGTAGCGAATAGCGAGTAGGGATTTTCCCTGGTTCGCGCCGTTACTCTGTTCTTCCCTATTCGCTATTCACTACTCGCTACTCACTACTCACTAACCTTTGATCGCCTCGACCAACGTCGTGCCGAGCCTTGCAGGCGACGGCGAAACCTTGATCCCGGCCGATTCCATCGCCGCAATCTTGTCCTCGGCGCCGCCCTTGCCGCCGGAGATGACGGCGCCCGCATGGCCCATGGTGCGGCCGGCCGGCGCCGTGCGCCCGGCGATGAAACCGGCCATCGGCTTCTTGCGGCCACGCTTGGCTTCGTCCTTGAGGAACTGCGCAGCGTCTTCCTCGGCCGAGCCGCCGATCTCGCCGATCATGATGATCGATTGGGTTTCGTCGTCGGCCAGGAACATCTCCAGCACGTCGATGAACTCGGTGCCTTTGACGGGATCGCCGCCGATGCCGACGGCGGTGGTCTGGCCGAGGCCAACATTGGTGGTCTGGAACACTGCCTCATAGGTAAGCGTTCCCGAGCGGGAAACAACGCCGACCGAGCCCTTGCGGAAGATGTTGCCGGGCATGATGCCTATCTTGCATTCGTTGGGGGTCAGGACGCCTGGGCAGTTGGGGCCGATCAGCCGCGATGTCGAGCGGTCGAGCCGCGCCTTGACCCTGATCATGTCGATCACCGGGATGCCCTCTGTGATGCAGATGATCAGCGGGATCTCGGCTTCAATCGCTTCCAGGATCGCCTCGGCGGCGCCAGCCGGCGGCACATAGACGACGGATGCATTGGCGCCGGTCTTCGCCTTGCCTTCGGCAACGGTGGAAAAGATCGGCAGGCTCTCGCCCTTGGCGCCGGTCCACGTTTCGCCACCCTTCTTGGGGTGGATACCGCCGACCATTTTGGTCCCGTGATAGGCCAGCGCCTGCTCCGTATGGAACGTGCCGGTCTTGCCGGTCAGGCCCTGCACGAGCACCTTGGTGTTCTTGTCGACGAGAATGGACATTTTTTGCGACCTGGTCAGTGAGTGCGGAAGGGATTGATGGCAACCACGGAGCCGTAAGCCTGCCCGTGGTTGAGGTCTTCGGTGTAAAGCGTCTTGACGCCAAGGCGCTCGGCGGCGGCGATGATTGCGCCATCCCAATACGAAATCTGGTAGCGCTGCGAGTTCTCGATGCCCCGCATGACGACCGCGCTGTCCAAATCCTGGCAGGGTTTCATGGAGATCGCGGCGACCCATTCGGCCGCCTTCCCCGGTCCCAGCGTGACATCCGCACGTTTGGTCACGTTCACATAGAACTCCTGCAGCACCTGTGCGGAAGTCGAATAGTCTTCCTTGGCGATCAACTCCACGGCGCGCTCGTACTTGGCGCGCTCGGACTTGTGTCCGATGGCGGCATAGACAAGGACGTTCGTGTCGAGGAAGCACTCAGCGATCATAGAGAGCTTCCCGGTTCCACTTCTTGCCGCCCATGTCGCCTGCAGCCTCGCGGGCAAGCTTCAGCAGTGCTTGCCGTGCGTCATCCTTGGCACGCCGCTTCGTTGCCACTGTCGCGAAAAACTCGCGCACCATGGCATTGACGGTCGTTCGCTGCTCGGCGGCCACCAGTTTGACCTGCTCCAGAACCTCGTCTTCAACCGCCAGAGTAATATTTTTCATTTCTCGTTCTCCTGCAAAGGCCACACAGTATATGTGTAACTGTGTGGCAGTCGCAAGTCGTCGGCCGACACCTCTTCCTCGTCGCGCCACGCACCGATCAGCGCCTGCAGGCGCTGGTAGTCGGGCGAAAGCGAGAAGGAAGGCGCTGGGTTCATGATCAGAGCCGCTTCAGGTCGGCGACGGTAAGGTCGCTTTTTGCGTTGCCGGTGTTGAGCGTCGTCGCCGGTTCGAACATCAGCACCACCGGCTCCTCGCTCAGCGAGCGTGGCCGGTGCTCGACGGACCGCGGCACGACGATGAACTCGCCGCTGCCAAGCTCCACCGTGCCGTCGCGGAAATCGATGGCGATGCGGCCGCGCAGCACGAGGAACGCTTCGTCCTCATTGTCATGCGCGTGCCATTCGAACACATCGCCGAACTTGGCGATCTTGACCTGGGCATCGTTGACGTCGCCGGCGATATGCGGATCGAAGACCTTTTTGATCTTCTGATCCGCCGCCTCGACCAGATTTATCTTGTGCGGAGGCACCAGATCACCCCTTCACCGCCGCCACGATCTTCTTGGCCGCGTCGTCGAGATCGTCGGCCGAGACGACGTTGAGCCCGCTGTCGTTGATGATCTTCTTGCCGAGTTCGGCGTTGGTGCCTTCCAGGCGGACCACCAGCGGCACTTTCAGGCCGACTTCCTTGACCGCCGCGATGACGCCTTCGGCAATGATATCGCACTTCATGATGCCGCCGAAGATGTTGATCAGGATGCCCTTGACCGCCGGATCCTTGGTGATGATCTTGAATGCCGCCGTCACCTTCTCCTTTGATGCGCCGCCGCCGACATCGAGGAAGTTGGCGGGTTCGGCGCCATAGAGCTTGATGATGTCCATCGTCGCCATGGCGAGGCCGGCGCCATTGACCATGCAGCCGATATTGCCATCGAGCGCGACATAGGCGAGGTCGTATTTCGACGCCTCGATCTCCTTCTCGTCCTCTTCGGTGATGTCGCGCAGCTCCATCACGTCGGGATGGCGGAACAGCGCGTTGTTGTCGAACGACACCTTGGCGTCGAGCACGCGCAGCCGGCCGTTCTTCATGACGATCAGCGGGTTGACCTCGAGCAGGCTCATGTCCTTCTCGACAAAGGCCTTGTAGAGGATCGGGAACAGCGTCTCGCTGTCCTTGGCGGCGTCGCCGTCGAGCCTCAGCGCAGCGTTGAGTTCTTTCAAATTATCCGCCGTCACGCCCTTTTCCGGGTCGATGGCGACGGTGATGATCTTTTCCGGCGTGTCATGGGCGACCGCCTCGATGTCCATGCCGCCTTCGGTCGAAACGACGAAGGCGATGCGGCCAACCGAACGGTCCACCAGTAGCGACAGATAGAGCTCGCGGTCGATGTCGGCGCCGTCCTCGATGTAGAGGCGGTTGACCTGCTTGCCCGCCGGGCCGGTCTGCTTGGTGACCAGCGTGTGGCCGAGCATCTCCTTGGCGTTGGCGACGACGTCGGCCACCGACTTCGACAGTCGAACGCCACCCTTGGCGTCGGGGCCAAGCTCCTTGAACTTGCCCTTGCCGCGGCCGCCGGCATGGATCTGGCTCTTCACCACATAAAGCGGGCCGGGCAACGCCTTGGCGGCGGCTTCCGCCTCGCTTGCCTCGAACACCGGCACGCCTTCGGCCACCGGTGCGCCGAAGCCCTTCAGCAGCGCCTTGCCCTGATATTCATGGATGTTCATGCTAGATATCTCCGGGTTACCTGGCGGCGGGTCACTTGGCTGCGAGATGCGGAGCGATCTTGACGCAGGCCTCGCACAGGCCCTGCACCGCCGCCACCGAACTGTCGAACATCTTCTGCTCGGGCTTGCTGAGCTCGATCTCGATGATGCGCTCGACGCCGCCGGCACCGATCACCACCGGCACGCCGACATAGGTGTTCTTGACGCCATACTGGCCGGAGAGATGCGCGGCACAGGGCAGCACGCGCTTCTTGTCCTTGAGGTAGGCTTCCGCCATCGAGATCGCCGAGGCTGCCGGTGCGTAGAAGGCCGAGCCGGTCTTAAGCAGGCCGACGATCTCGGCGCCGCCGTCGCGGGTGCGCTGCACGATCTGATCGAGCTTTTCCTTCGAGGTCCAGCCCATCTTGATGAGGTCGGGCAGCGGAATGCCGGCGACCGTCGAATAGCGGATCATCGGCACCATGGAATCGCCATGACCGCCGAGCACGAAGGCGGTGACATCCTCGACCGACACCTTGAATTCCTCGGCCAGGAAATAGCGGAAGCGCGAACTGTCCAGCACGCCGGCCATGCCGACGACATGGGTCTTCGGCAATCCGGAAAACTTCTGCAGCGCCCAGACCATGGCGTCGAGCGGGTTGGTGATGCAGATGACGAAGGCTTTCGGCGCGTATTTCTTGAGACCCGCGCCAACCTGCTCCATGACCTTCAGGTTGATGCCGAGAAGGTCGTCGCGGCTCATGCCCGGCTTGCGCGGCACGCCGGCGGTGACGATGCAGACGTCGGCGCCCTCGATGCCGGCATAATCGTTGACGCCGGTCAGCCTGGAGTCGAACCCATCGACCGGCGACGACTGCGCGATATCCAGGCCCTTGCCTTGCGGGATGCCCTCGGCGATATCGAACAGCACAACGTCGCCGAGATCCTTGAGGCCGATCATGTGGGCGAGGGTGCCGCCGATCATGCCCGAGCCGATAAGCGCTATCTTGTTGCGTGCCATGTCAGGATGTTTTCCCTTTAGACTGTGACGGCGCCCAAATCCTGAACGAATTGGATGACGGCGTCGAGGAAGGAGGCCGAATGCTGCGGGAAGCCGCGGGATTTCGCCGCACCCAATAGCCCCGGCGCGAAGAAAATTCAAACGATTATTTTGAGGTGAATGATTTCAATCGGTTAGAAACAACGGGAATTACGTAAGCGTCAAAAGAATTAAGCCGACTTGGGAAATCTACACAATGAAGATGGAAATAAGAAGGCTGCTCCCCGGCGATGACGCCCTTGTGATGCGGGTCGCCGACGACGTGTTCGACGAAGCTGTGAGGCCCGATCGCCTTGCCGCCTACCTCGCCTCACCAGGTCATTTCATGATCGTGGCGCTCGCCGACGGCGTGGTCGTCGGCCAGTGCGCTGCCGTCATCCACCGCCATCCGGACAAGGTGAGCGAACTCTATATCGACGAAGTCGGCGTGGCGCCGGCCTTCCAGCGTCAGGGCATCGCGACAAGACTCTAGGCCTGAGCTTGTTGCGCTTCCGGCGACGGCGGCGGCGCACTCTGTCGTTTCGCCCAGTCTTCCAGCCATTCGTGGCTCTGCATCTCGATCAGCCGCGACGCCGTGCGCTCGAATTCGAAGACCTCGATGCCTCGCTTCGCCGTATAAAGTTCAGCCGGCGCCGCCGCGGCGCTTACCACCAGCCGGACATGATGGTCGTAGAGCGTATCGATCAGCAGGATGAAGCGCTTGGCCTCGTTGCGGCTGCCTTCGCCAAGCACAGGCACATGATCGATGAAGATGGTCGAGAAGCGACCGGCAATTGCCAGGAAGTCGCGGGCGCCGAGCGGTTTTTCGCAGAGATCGGCAAAGGAAAACCGCGCCGCTTCGCCGGCGGCGCGCGGCACCACGACTTGCCGGCCCTTCACGGTCAGCACCGCCTCGGCCGTCGGCCTGCCATGCGTCATCACATCCCAGGCCTCGTCGAGGACAGCATCGGCGGCGGCATCCGCGGGAGTGACATAGACTGGCAGGCGGTTGAGCTTTTCCAGCCGGTAGTCCTTGTCGGCGTCGAGCGCCAGCACATGGGCGTGCCGTTCCAGTATGCCGATGAAGGGCAGGAAAAGCTGGCGGTTCAGGCCGTCGCGGTAGAGATCCTCCGGCGCGACATTGGATGTGGCGACCAGCACGACGCCATTGGCAAACAGCGCCGAGAACAGCCGGGACAGGATCATCGCATCGGCGATATCGGTGACGGAAAACTCGTCGAAACACAGCACCCAGGCTTCTTCGGCCAGCGCCCGGGCCACCGGCGCGATCGGGTCGTCTTCCCTGACGGTGCCATTCTTGCGCTCCAGCCGATGCTTCTGGATGCGGTCCTGCACATCGGCCATGAAGTCGTTGAAATGCACACGGCGCTTGCGCCTGACCGGCACCAGCTCGAAGAACATGTCCATCAGCATGGTCTTGCCGCGGCCGACGCCGCCATGGATGTAGAGGCCCTTGACGGCCTCGCGCGTCTCGCGCTTGCGGGCGAACAGCCAGCCCAGTGCGCTCGATTTGTGCGCCAGCCGCTTTGCCGAAATCTCGTCGATCAGCCGGTCGAGTGCTGCGACGATCCCTTCCTGCGCCGGATCGCGCTCGATCAGGCCTGACACAACCATATGGTCGTAGCGCTGCCGGACGGTCGCATGGGTCTGAAGGCCGTCACGCAGATGCATCGGTCACGTCGTTCTGGAGTATGATCCCGAAAAGTTGCAGACTTTTCGGACAAAGTCATACGCAAAAAAGACCTAGAGCAGGATGACCGACTCAATTTGAATTCATCCCGCTCTAGAGCAATTCCAAGGAAAAGTGCGGGGCGGGTCAGCCTCTTGTAAGCGAGATCGGCAGACCGTTGGAAGTCTGGCCGTCAAATTTCTCTCCGCCCGAGGAATAGAGCCGTGCCAGCGTGCCGCCATTCTCGTCGTACAGCGTCAGCTGCTTGCCGGCGACGTTCCACGATTTGATGCCGTCGATCGGCGCCGGGCAATGCAGCGGCCCGGCCCGGTAGCCGGCGCCGAACTTGGTCTGTGGCGTCGCCACCTGGCAGCTCTGGCCGGACACGCTTGCCTTCCACACGCCGGCGACGCTGCCTGCGGTAAGATCCGGGGCTCCGGCCGGAGCCGTCCCGTCCGGCGGTAGCGAGGCGACCTGGGGATTTTGCGTGCCTTGCGGCGCCGTCGGAAATTTCGACGGGTCGGCCGTGCCGGGCGAAGCCGGCGGCGGCAGCTGATTTGTCGTCACCTTGCCGGAGGGCGCGGCTTGCAGCGGCGCCGGCTGCTCCTGGTCCATCGGCGAGAACCGTGACGTTGAACAGCCGCTCGCAACGAGCGCGGCAAGTGATACGGCCAGCAGACCGGTTTTCGAAAAATCCATTTTAAACCTCCGTCGGATCCGGCTGGGGCTGCCGTCCGCACAATATCTCCTTCACCAAGATGGAGAAGGTGGCAGAATTTCAACCCGATATGGTTAAAATACCATTTGTGGCAGCATCTGTTGCATCTTTACCACAAAATGCATGCCGCCTAAAAGCCTGTCCTTGGGGGCCCCTCTGAGGCCTCGCAGCGGTTTTTCCTGACAGGCATGCCCCTCGGCATTCGGCCGCCAAATTCTTGCGCCAGCGGGCTTCGGTCCTATCTCTGATGAAACCAAATCCTGCCGGAGGCGAAATCTTGGCTGCGAGAAAAAGAGCCGCCAATCGCTACTACAGCGGCCCACCCAGCGATCACTTTGACGGCACCTTGTTCTTCAATCCCAACGGCAAGCTGCCTGCCCGTTTTTCCGATCTCTTGAAGTGGCAGCTGAGCGGCGAACGCTCGAAATGGCCGGCGGCGGATCCAAGCCCGTTTCACCAGGCCACACCAGCGGAGCGGATCGACGGCTCCGGGCTGAGATTGACCATGGTCGGCCATTCCACGCTGCTAATCCAGACAGCCGGCTTGAACGTCCTCACCGACCCGGTCTGGTCGCGGCGCGTCTCGCCGCTCTCCTTTGCCGGGCCGAAACGGGTCAATCTGCCGGGCATCGCATTTTCCAGCCTGCCGCCGATCGACCTCGTATTGGTCAGCCACAACCACTACGACCATCTCGACCTCGCCACGCTGAAGCGGCTGAAGACACAGCACGACCCGCTGGTGCTGACGCCGCTCGGCAACGACGCCATCATCGAAGCCGGCGTTCCCGGCATGCGGCTCTCCGTGCATGATTGGGGCGAGCGGGTCGACATCGGCAAGGATCTCGCCGTCCATGTCGAGCCGGTGCATCACTGGTCGGCGCGCGGCGCTCGAGACCGGCGCATGGCGCTGTGGGCGGGTTTTGTGGTCGAGACGCCGGGCGGAAAGGTCTATTTCGCCGGCGACACCGGTTTCCACGATGGCATCAACTACCGGCTGATGGCCGAAAGGCACGGCGGCTTCCGCCTCGCCATCCTGCCGATCGGCGCCTACGAGCCGCGCTGGTTCATGGCGCCACACCACCAGAACCCGGAGGAGGCGGTGCAAGGCATGCTTTTGTGCAACGCCGCCTATGCTGCCGGCTGCCACTGGGGCACGTTCCGGCTCACCAACGAGCCGATCGACGAGCCGGCCAGAAAGCTTGCCGAGGCCCTGGATGGCCAGGGTGTCCCGCGCGAACGCTTTCGCGCCTTGCGTCCCGGCGAGGTCTGGGACGTGCCGACGGCCTAGGCTAGGCGACCCAGCTTCGCGGTGCAGGGGAACCCAAACTATCGCAGACGCGTTTGTAGGCAGTTCCACAACCGTCGGCTGCGAGGTTTTTTCTCATGATCAAATGGATCATCATTCTTCTGATCATCGCGGCCGCGGCAAGCTTGCTCGGCATGCCGGCGTTGGCCGGAGCCGCCGCCACCGGCGCCCGTATCCTTATCGGCGTTGTCCTGATCATCTTCCTGCTGGTCGTGCTTGGCGTCTTCGCGGTGACGTAGACGCGCGCGCACTGGTAATTTCGGCCGGTATCCGCCATATAGGCGCCAAACCGGCATGAGACTTTTCGATCCATGGCAAGCACTGCCCCCTTCGCCAAGATGAACGGCATCGGCAACGAGATCATCGTTGCCGACATGCGCGGTCGCGCCGATCGGGTGACGCCCGCTGCCGCCCTTGCACTCAACGCCGGTGCGGCGACGAAATTCGACCAGATCATGGCGATCCACGACGCCAGGACGCCGGGCACCGCTTATTTCATCGACATCTTGAACTCCGACGGAACCGGCGCGCAAGCCTGCGGCAACGGCATGCGCTGCGTGGTGCAGGCGCTTGCCGCCGAGACCGGCCAGAAGACATTCGCCTTCGAGACCGTCGCCGGTATCCTCAACGCCGAGGAACATGCCGACGGGCTGATCTCGGTCGACATGGGGAAGCCGCGTTTTGACTGGCAGGATATTCCACTGGCCGAGGAATTCCGTGACACCCGCATGATCGAGTTGCAGATCGGCCCGATCGACGCGCCTGTGCTGCACTCGCCCTCGGTCGTCTCGATGGGCAATCCGCACGCCATCTTCTGGGTCGACCGCGATGTCTGGTCTTACGAGCTCGACCGTTTCGGTCCGCTGCTCGAAAGCCACCCGATCTTCCCCGAACGCGCCAACATCACCATTGCACGGGTGACCTCGCCCGAAACGATGGTCATCCGCACCTGGGAACGCGGCGCCGGCCTGACCAAGGCCTGCGGCTCGGCCGCTTGCGCCGCCGTGGTCGCCGCCGCTCGCACCAAGCGGACCGGACGCAGCGTCTCCTTGGTGACGCCCGGCGGCGGCTCCCTGCATGTCGAATGGCGTGGAGACGACCACGTCGTCCTCACCGGTGCCGCCGAATGCGAGTTTTCCGGCAGCTTCGATCCGTCGACCGGCGTGTGGGCCCGCGACACCGAAAGCGCCGCCTGATGCCGGCTCTTCCCAAGGGTCCCGCTCTTTCCGGGGATCCCGTTCTCTCCAAGGGCCCCGTTCTCTCCAAGGGAATTGACGTCGTCACCTTCGGTTGCCGGCTGAACACCTACGAATCCGAGGTGATGCGGCGCGAGGCGGAAAGTGCTGGCCTTGGCGCGCTGGAAGGCGGCGCCATCATCTTCAACACCTGCGCCGTCACCGGCGAGGCGGTGCGCCAGGCAAAGCAGTCGATTCGCAAGGCCCGCCGCGAGAACCCGGCCGCCCGCATCATCGTCACCGGTTGCGCCGCGCAGACCGAGCCGCAGAATTTCGTCGCGATGGACGAGGTCGATCTCGTCCTCGGCAATGAAGAGAAGCTGAAGGCGCATTCCTATCGCGCGCTGCCGGATTTCGGCGTCAATGACACCGAAAAGGCCCGCGTCAACGATATTTTTTCGGTACGCGAGACGGCCGGCCACATGGTCGACGCCATCGAAGGCCGGGCGCGGGCCTTCGTCCAGGTGCAGAACGGCTGCGACCATCGCTGCACCTTCTGCATCATCCCCTATGGCCGCGGCAATTCGCGCTCTGTGCCGATGGGCGCAGTGGTCGAGCAGGTCAAGCGGCTGAGCGGCAATGGTTATGCCGAGATCGTGCTGACCGGCGTCGACATGACCAGCTTCGGCGCCGACCTGCCGGGCAGCCCGAAACTCGGCAAATTGGTCAAGACAATCCTGAAGCAAGTGCCTGACGTGAAACGCCTGCGCCTCTCCTCCATAGATTCGATCGAGGCTGACGACGATCTGCTCGACGCCATCGCCACCGAACCGCGGCTGATGCCGCATCTGCACCTGTCGCTGCAGGCGGGCGACGACATGATCCTGAAGCGCATGAAGCGCCGACACAGCCGGGATCAATCGATCCGTTTTTGCGAGGATTTGCGCAAATTGCGTCCCGGCATCGTCTTCGGCGCCGACATCATCGCCGGCTTCCCGACCGAGACGGACGCCATGTTCGAAAAATCGCTGGAGATCGTCGAGGAATGCGGCCTGACGCATCTCCACGTTTTTCCATTTTCACCGCGCGAAGGCACCCCCGCGGCGCGCATGCCGCAGCTTCGCCGCGAGGTGGTCAAGCAGCGTGCTGCACGGCTGCGCGCCGCCGGTGACGCCGCCTATGTCAGCCACCTTTCCTCGCTCGCCGGAACACGCCAGTCGATCCTGATCGAGCGCGACGGGCTCGGCCGCACCGAAGGCTTCACGCTTGCAACGGTGTCCGCCGGCACGCCGGGCGAAATCGTCGACGCTAATATCGCCGGTCATGACGGCGCGCGCCTGATCGCGGCGCCGCTCGCCGCCCGCGCCGCCTGAGACGCAAAACATGGCTGGTTTTTTCAAGAAGATATTTTCGTTCGGCAAGAAGGAAGTGGTCGAGGAGCGGATCGACGAGTCAGCACCGCTGCCGCCGATCAAATGGGATGCACTGGAGGCGCTGAAACCGGCGGCCGAACAGGCCGTTCCGGAATTTCTGAAACGCGAAGAGCGCCGGCCCGAGGCAGAAGCCGCGCCTCCGCCGCCGGTCGAGGCGGAAGCAGCGCCCGCGCCGCAGCCGGCGCCTGTCGAAGAGGCCGAGCCCGCGCCGACCATTGCGCCCGAGCCAGAGATCCAGCTGGAACCCGCACCGATCGAGGAGCCGGAGACGCCTGTTGAGGAGCCGGCGCCAGAGCCTGAAATCCAGCCGGAACCTGCTCCGGTCGAGGAGTTGCAGCCACCGAAACCGGAGCCGGAAGCGCCTGCTGAACAGCTAGCGCCCGAGGAAATCCCGCTCGCTCCGGTCACCCCTGAGCCGGTTCCTGCACCAGAGCCGCAGGAAATTCCTGAGCCCGAGCCGCCGCCGGCCGAAATCCCGCCCCCCATTCGCCAGCCGGCGCCGGTCGAGGCGAAGCCGATCCTTGCCGAGATCGCGCCCGAGCCTGAAGCCATGCCAACGCCTCACCCTCCCCTCGATGGGGAGGGTCGCCGCGAAGCGGCGGGGTGGGGTGACAGCGCCGGCGCCAGTCACCCCCACCCCCGAGCTTCGCTCGGGACCTCCCCCATCGAGGGGGAGGTAAAGCGCGAGGCCGTTCCTCAACCGCCGCCGGAGCCAAGGCCCGCCCCCGGCAAGGTGACCGTAACCAAGAAGGTCGAGCAGAAAGCCGAGCCGCAGAAGGCGCCGGAACCGGCACCGAAGCGCTCGTGGTTCCAGCGCATGAAGGAGGGGCTTGCCCGCTCTTCTCGGGAACTGTCCGGCAACATCGCCGGCGTCTTCACCAAGCGCAAGCTCGACGAGGACACCCTGCAGGATCTGGAGGACGTGCTGATCCGCGCCGATCTCGGCATGGAGACCGCCTTGCGCGTCACCGACACGCTGGCCGCCAGCCGCTACGGCAAGGACGTCTCCGAGACGGAAGTCCGCGCCATCATGGCGGCCGAGGTGGAGAAGGTGCTGACCCACGTCGCCATGCCGCTGGAGCTCGACCTCAGCCACAAGCCGCATGTCATCCTTGTCGTCGGCGTCAACGGCACCGGCAAGACCACAACCATCGGCAAGCTGGCGGCAAAGCTGACCGACGGCGGCCTGTCGGTGATGCTCGCCGCCGGCGACACATTCCGCGCCGCGGCAATAGAGCAGTTGAAAATCTGGGGCGAGCGCACCAAATCGCCGGTCATCGCCTCCAAACTCGGCGCCGATGCGGCGGGGCTTGCCTACGACGCGTTCGAACAGGCCAAGCAGGCCGGCTCCGACGTGCTGATCATCGACACCGCCGGGCGGCTGCAGAACAAGACCGAGCTGATGGCGGAATTGGAAAAGATCGTCCGGGTGCTAGGCAAGCTCGATCCGGAGGCGCCGCACACCGTGCTACAGACGGTCGACGCCACCACCGGCCAGAACGCGCTCAACCAGGTCGAGATCTTCCGCAATGTCGCCGGCGTCAACGGTCTGGTGATGACCAAGCTGGACGGCACGGCACGCGGCGGTATTCTGGTGGCGATCGCGGCAAAGCACAAATTGCCGGTCTATTTCATCGGCGTCGGCGAACAGGTCGACGACCTCGAACCTTTCTCCGCAAGCGAGTTCGCCAGGGCGATCGCTGGCGTGGCGTAACAAGCATGATCCCAAAAAGTCGCAGACTTTTTGGACAGAATCATGCGCAAGAAGGAAGCCTATGAACCCGCCCATCCTCGAACGCGACCCATCCGACCCGCAGAAACAGAAGAAGGAAGGCGTCAACCCGCTGCTCAAGCTGGTGCTGGAGCTCGGCCCGTTGATGGTGTTCTTCTTCGCCAACGCGCGTAGCGCATGGCTGGTGCAGAAATTTCCGGTCCTGGCCGAGTTCGGCGGGCCGATCTTCGTCGCCACCGGCCTGTTCATGGCTGCGACCGCGATCGCGCTGATCGCTTCCTGGCTGCTCACCCGCACGTTGCCGATCATGCCGATGGTATCGGGCGTCGTCGTGTTCGTCTTCGGCGCGCTGACGCTCTATCTGCAGGACGACATCTTCATCAAGATGAAGCCGACCATCGTCAACATGCTGTTCGGCGGCGTGCTGCTCGGCGGCCTGTTCTTCGGCAAGTCGCTGCTCGGCTATGTCTTCGATTCGGCCTTCAGCCTCGATGCCGAGGGCTGGAAGAAACTCACCTTCCGCTGGGGCCTGTTTTTCCTGTTTCTGGCCCTTGTCAACGAAGTGGTCTGGCGGAATTTTTCCACCGACGCATGGGTTACCTTCAAGGTTTGGGGGATCATGCCGATCACGCTTCTTTTCACCTTCAGCCAGATGCCGCTGATCATGCGTCATTCGCTTGAAGGCAAGACCGGGAATGAAGAGAAGGCCGGCAAGTAACAGGTAAGGAGAGGGTATGGAATTCGTCACCACGAGCGAAGAGCTGAGAACCATCTACAAGACGCCTCGGCCGACCGACGGCTCGATCCGCAAGGAACTGAAGGCGCTGGATGGTCACAGCCGTTCCTTCATCGGCAAAAGCCCCTTCGTGCTGATCGGCTCCTCCGACGGCGCCGGCAATGCCGATGTGACGCCGAAGGGCGACAAACCTGGGTTTGCCGCCGTGCTTGACGAGAAAACCATCGCCATTCCCGATCGGCCGGGCAACAATCGGCTCGACACGCTGGAGAACATCCTTGTTAATCCGTCGGTCGGGCTGCTCTTTCTCATTCCAGGTATGAACGAGACGCTGCGCGTCAACGGCGATGCCCGCATCACCGTCGATGCGACCTTACGCGAGCGGCTCGCCGTTGACGGCAAGGAGCCGCAAAGCATCGTCCTGGTGACGGTCAAGGCCGCCTACATGCATTGCGCCAAGGCTTTCATGCGCTCCGATCTGTGGAAGCCGGAAACCTGGTACGACCGGGCGACGCTGCCGACGCTCGGCCAGATCCTGCGCGACCAGCTGGCGCTCGCCGATTCGGCCGAGGCGACCGACCGCTGGCTGGACGATGAATACAAACACTCCATGTGGTAGATTTTTTCGGAGATGATCCGTCCGAAACACCTCTTGGCCTTTGCCACCTGCTGACCAGGCGGATGTTCACGAATGGCATGGTGCCTCCTGGATATGCTTGGGCCGCTCAAAATGTCTTTGCGCCGTTGACCATCAGCCGGACCATGTAGAGCGAGGTCGTGCCGGCGATGTAGAGGCAGTTCAGCTTGTTGCCGCCGAATACGCAATTGGCGACGACTTCCGGCACCTTGATCCTGCCGATCAGCGTCCCGTCAGGGTCGTAGCAATGAATGCCGTCGGCGGCACTGGTCCAGATGCGCCCTTGGTCGTCGAGCCTGAAGCCATCGAACAGGCCGGCCGTGCAGTCGGCGAAGACCTTTCCGCCGGAGACCTTCTTGCCACCATCGTCGACATTGAACACCCGCATATGCGCCGGATTCTGCGCGCCATGCGTGCGGCCGGTATCGACGACATAGAGCTTGCTCTCGTCGAGCGAGAAGGCGAGCCCGTTAGGCCTGACCATGTCGGTGATGACAGCTTCGATCTCGCCGGTACCGGGATCGGCCCGGTAGACATGGCAAGCGCCGATCTCGCTCTCGGCCTTGTCGCCCTCATAATCCGTGTCGATGCCGTAGGTCGGATCGGTGAACCAGATCGACCCGTCGGACTTGACCACCGCATCGTTGGGGGAGTTTAGCCGCTTGCCGCGCCATTTGTCGGCGATGGTGGTAATCGAGCCGTCATGCTCGGTGCGGCTGACACGGCGGCCGGAATGTTCGCAGGTGACCAGCCGGCCCTGCCGGTCGACGGTATTGCCGTTGGAATTGCCCGACGGTTGCCGGAACACGCTGACGCTGCCGTCGGTCTCGTCATAGCGCAGCATGCGGTTGTTGGGGATGTCGGACCAGACCACATAGCGGCCGGCCGCGAACCAGGCCGGCCCCTCCGCCCACCGGCATCCGGTGAACAGCTTTTCCACCTGCGCATTGCCGTTGAACAGCCGCGCAAAACGCGGATCGAGAATCTCGTAGTCTTCGGCGGCCATGGTTTTCCTCCCAGTCATGCAAATCGGTGCCGGCGCGATCAAGCCAGCCTGCGATCGATATGGCAAGATCTACGACGATCGCTTCACCCGCATCTTGAGGCGAACGCCGCATGGCCACAGCAGGTCACGCGCCGTTAACCGGCTATGCGTCCAGTGCAATGGTGCATTGCAGCATCTTCTTTTTGCAACGCACCATAACTATGTCATGTTCCGTATCGCAAGGGAGGAACAACCTGCCGCAACAATGCGGCGCAGAAGGAACCTTGCTATGATCCTCGACAGCCTCGTGAGCCGCGCTCGCACCAGCATCGCCAAGCGCCGGCAATACAACCGCCTCGTCGCCGAAATCGACTCCTTTTCCGGCCGCGATCTCGCCGACATGCGCGCCGACCGCAGCGAAATGCTGTACCAGGTCCACAAGCAGATCTACGGCTGAGTGAATGGGATCGGTTAGCCGATCCATTCGATCCAGCGGCCGTGGTAGTCGCAATTGGCCAGGCGGCGCGTCTCGCCGCTCGGCCATAGAGTAAGGCTGAGTACCGCCCAACTGTTTGCGGGATCGCGCGGCTCCATCCGCAGCCTTGCGATTGGCGCAGCGGCCGTGGCCTGTCTGCCCGCCTGCTCCAGCGTGGCGATGATGGCATCCTTGGTCGCCCGCGGCAGGTATTGCCACATGATCGAATGATAGAGCACGAAGGCGCGGCCATGCTGCCGCGCAGCCAGTGCCTTCTCGACAAAATCCGCCGCGTCCGCCTTGACAAGCATCGGTGGAAACTTTTCGGCAAGTGACAGCGCGGCGTCGAGCCGGGCCAGCCGCGCTGCCTGATCGGCCCAGACATAAGACCGAAGCCGTAATCGCGCCGCTGCGTCGGCGATATAGATCGGCGCGGTGTCGCAGCCGGCGCGATGGCGGACGTCGATCGCTCCACCAAGCGGAACAGCGAGGCCGCGCATCTCCGGCGCCAACCGCACGGGGGAGGTCAGGTCGCCCCACTCGGCATCGCCGTAGCGATAGTGAAAGCTGTCGAACAGGAGATTGAGCCCGGCGCTGGCGCCGATCTCGCACAGATCCAGCGGCAGGCCGGTTTCCCGCGCGACCGTCAGAAATCCGGGCAACAGCATTGCCGACCGGGCAATTTCATTGGTCTGCGGCGCACCGGAGAGGCCAGCGACGATCCGCTCGTCGGACCGCGCAATTGCCTCCGGCAGCACCGCGGCGATCTCGAATTCGTTTGCTTGGTTGGGCGGATAGATCAGTGCCAGTCGCTCATCGGCACCCGTCAGGACCAACGCATGCAGCGCGCCGCAGAGCCGCAGTGAGAGGGCGTCGGCGCGCGCGTCCCCCGGCCAGCCGAGCACCACCTGCCCAGCCCTGGTGTTTGCGTCGAGAACCTTGGCCAATGCACGGCATAATTTCGCGGTGAACGGCGAACCAAGTCCATCGCAGCCCTTCGCCTGCGCCAGAAAATGATCTCGCATGTCTTGTTCGTCCATCGCGTTTCCGCTGTCTCAGCCTGGCGCGGCCAGCGCCTTCTCGATCTCCGGCAAAAGCAGCGTCTGCGCCGAGCCTGGCGTCAGCGGGCCGACATGCTTGTAGGCGATCTTGCCGTCCTTGCCGATGACGAAGGTTTCCGGCACGCCGTAGACACCCCAATCGATCGCCGCGCGCCCCGCCGCGTCGACGCCGATCGCCTGGAACGGATTGCCGAGTTCGCCGAGGAACCGGCGGGCGTTCTCCGGCTGGTCCTTGTAGTTGAGCGCGGCGATGACGAAGCGCTTGTCCTGCGACAGTGCTAGCAGCACCGGATGTTCGTCACGGCATGGCCCGCACCAGGACGCGAAGACGTTGACCAGCGTGACCTTGCCGGCGAACTGCCTGGAATCGAGCCCCGGCAGATTCATGCCTTCCAGCGCTGGCAGATTGGTCTGCGGCGCCGGCAGGCCGATCAGCGCCGATGGCACCTCCGAACTGTCGCGACCGGACAATAGCTGCGTCAGGAACAACCCAGCCAGCCCGAGGAAAATCAGCAGCGGCAAAAGCACGATCAGGCGCCGCCCGCGCGCCGGCGTTTTTGCCTCCATGCTCATCGCTTCGTTGTCCCCGCCTTGTCGGAGCGACGCCGCACGCCGGACGCTTCCAGCTCGGCGAGGTCTCGTCTGCGTGCCCGCTGGTCGAGAAGGATCCAGCCGATCAGCCCAGCCAGAACCACGGCCGTGATGGCATAGGCGGCGGTCACATAAAGCGCATGCGCGCTCATATGGATCGCTCCGCCGGCGCAAAACCTTTCAGCCGGGCCATTTCGCTTCGCTCGAACATGCCTTTCCTTAACCTTGCGCCATCGGCTTCGCAATCGACAGCAGCGCCGCGGCCTTTGACGCCAAGCGGCCGTCTAATTTAGTCCGCCCCATGACGCAGCGCCAGCGCCGCCGCAACCGGCCCAAGCACGGCAAGAAACAAGGTCAGCGCGGCGAGAATGAGGAAAGGCTGCAGGAACGGATCGGGGTCCGCCACCGCGCCATAGCTTGCCGAGACGCCAAAGATCAGTACCGGAATGGTCAGCGGCAGCACCAGCACCGAGATCAGCAGCCCGCCGCGCGGCAGCGCCACCGCCACCGCCGCACCGGCAGCGCCGATGAAGGTGATCGCCGGCGTGCCGACCAAAAGGGTCAGCGCAGTGGCGCCGATGCCGATCGGCTCCATGTTCATGAACAGGCCAAGCAAAGGTGCCGCGATGACCAGCGGCAGCACGCTTCCCACCCAATGCGCCAGGCATTTCATAAGCACGGTCAGCGCCAGCATGTGCCTGTTGTCGCCGAGCACCAGCAGATCGAGCGAGCCGTCTTCCCGGTCGGCCTGGAACAATCGGTCGAGACCAAGCAGGCAAGCAAGCAAGGCACCGATCCACAGGATTGCCGGGCCGATGCGGGCGAGCAGGTTGAGATCCGGCCCGACGCCGAAGGGGATCGTCGCGATCACCGCGAGAAAGAAGATCACGCCGGTCAGCGCACCGCCGCCGGCGCGGATACTGAGGCGGATGTCGCGCAGGAAGAGGGCTAGCATGGCTTGAGATGCCTTTGCCCAGGGGCGCCGTGGAGCACCGACATCAAACGGCCTCCCCCATCCTCAACGCCTTCGCCCCCTCAATTCCCAGCGGCAGATGCGTGGCCGCCACAACGATCCCCCCATCTCCAAGATGCTTCCGCATCAGCACCGCGAATCGCTCTTCCGAAGCTTTGTCCAGCCCGGCCGTCGGCTCATCGAGCAGCCACAATGGCCGCCGGCTGACCAGCAGTTTTGCGATCGCCGCGCGCCGCCTCTGCCCGGTCGAGAGATAGCCGAACGGCAGATGGCCGATACCATCAAGCCCGACCGTTTCCAGCGCCTGTTCAGCGCTCAAGAAATCCGCACCCGAAAAATCGCGCCAGAAGCGCAGATTTTCCATCACGGTCAACGCCGTCTTCATCGCGTTCTGGTGGCCGAGATAGTGGCAGGCCGAGGCAACCGATGGAAAATCCTCGCCGCCGCCTTCGATGAGCACGCGGCCTGCCGCCACCGGCAGCAGCCCGGCGACGACCCTGAGCAGCGTCGATTTCCCCACACCGTTCGGCCCGGTGACGATGAGCGCCTGGCCTTTCTCGAGGGCAAAGTCGATGCCGGAAAAGACCGTCTCGCCGCCACGTTCGCCGCCCAGTTTTTCGGCGATCAGCCGCATTCGTTCCCCTTCGCCGGAAGTCCTGGCGCGGCTTCGGTGCGCCGCAACAAAAATGGCGATTCCGTGTCTAGAACTATTCCAGGAAATTCTCTATATGCGGGTCATCCGTGCCAGCGGTCGGCGCGGGAACAGAATTAGCGCCGAACCAGCGCACGCGCCGCCTTGAACGGCTCGGGTTGGCTGGGAACGGACAGCGGAAATGGCCGTACCCGCACCTTTGCGCGTGATTGCATGCCATCGGCGTCCGTTCCCTTTCAGGCTGAACAGACAAGGACGGATCGCACGTGTCAAAATCCCTCGATAGCTTCAATTGCCGCCGCACGCTGACCGCAGGCGGCGCCGACTATGTCTATTACGACCTCATCGAGGCCGAGAAGAACGGCCTCACCGGCATCGCCCAGTTGCCCTATTCGATGAAGGTGCTGCTGGAGAACCTGCTGCGTAACGAGGACGGCCGTTCCGTCACCAAGGAGAGCATCCAGGCTGTCGCCGGCTGGCTGACCGACCGGGGCACCGCCGGCGTCGAGATTGCCTATCGTCCGGCTCGCGTGCTGATGCAGGATTTCACCGGCGTTCCGGCCGTGGTCGACTTGGCCGCCATGCGCGACGCCATGGCCTCGCTCGGCGGCGACCCGCAGAAAATCAATCCGCTGGTGCCGGTCGATCTGGTCATCGACCACTCGGTCATCGTCGATGAATTCGGCACGCCGCTGGCTTTCGCCAGGAATGTCGAGCTTGAGTACGAGCGCAACGAAGAGCGCTACAAGTTCCTGAAGTGGGGCCAGCAGGCCTTCCGCAATTTCCGCGTCGTGCCGCCCGGCACCGGCATCTGCCACCAGGTCAATCTCGAATATCTCGGCCAGGTCGTGTGGACCAACACTGAAGGCGGCGAAACCACCGCCTATCCCGACACCTGCGTCGGTACCGATTCGCACACCACCATGATCAACGGCCTTGGCGTTCTCGGCTGGGGCGTTGGCGGCATCGAGGCCGAGGCCGCAATGCTTGGCCAGCCCGTCTCCATGCTGTTGCCCGAAGTCATCGGCTTCCGTCTCACCGGCAGACTGAGGGAAGGCGTCACCGCCACCGACCTGGTGCTCACCGTCACCCAGATGCTGCGCAAGAAGGGGGTCGTCGGCAAGTTCGTCGAATTCTTCGGCCCGGGTCTGTCCAACATGACGCTGGCCGACCGCGCCACCATCGGCAACATGGCGCCCGAATATGGCGCCACCTGCGGCTTCTTCCCGGTCGACGGCGAAACCATCCGCTACCTCACCATGTCCGGCCGCGAGGAAAACCGTATCGCTCTGGTCGAGGCGTACGCGAAGGCGCAAGGCATGTGGCGCGATACCGGCTCGGCCGACCCGGTCTTCACCGATCTGCTCGAGCTCGATCTCGGCGACGTCGTGCCGTCGATGGCCGGCCCCAAGCGTCCGGAAGGCCGCGTCGCACTGGAAGGCATTCCAGCCGGCTTCGCCAAGGCGATGGAGACCGAGTACAAGAAGGCCGCCGAAATCGACAAGCGCTACGCCGTCGAAGGCACCAATCATGATCTCGGCCATGGCGACGTCGTCATCGCCGCCATCACCTCCTGCACCAACACCTCGAACCCGAGCGTGCTGATCGGCGCCGGGCTGCTGGCGCGCAACGCCAACCGGCTCGGGCTTAAGCAGAAGCCGTGGGTCAAGACATCGCTGGCGCCGGGCAGCCAGGTCGTCGCCGAATATCTGGAAAAATCCGGCCTGCAGAAGGAGCTCGACCAGATCGGCTTCAATCTGGTCGGCTTCGGCTGCACCACCTGCATCGGCAATTCCGGCCCGCTGCCGACGCCGATCTCCAAGACCATTAACGACAAGGGTCTGATTGCTGCCGCGGTCTTGTCCGGCAACCGCAATTTCGAAGGCCGCGTCTCGCCCGACGTGCAGGCGAACTACCTCGCTTCGCCGCCGCTGGTCGTCGCCCACGCGCTGGCCGGGACCGTGACCATGGACCTGACGTCAGAGCCGCTCGGCGAGGATCGTAACGGCAACCCGGTCTACCTCAAGGATATCTGGCCGAGCTCGGTCGAGATCCAGGAGTTCATTGAGAAGAACGTGACGCGCGAACTGTTCGCCCGCAAATATGCCGACGTCTTCAAGGGCGACGAGTACTGGCAGAACGTCAAGGCGCCGGAAGGCCAGACCTACGCCTGGGACGACAACTCGACCTACGTACAGAACCCGCCCTATTTCGCCGGCATGACATCAGGCTTCGGCACGATCGGCGACATCAAGGGCGCCCGCGTGCTCGGCCTGTTCGGCGACAAGATCACCACCGACCACATCTCGCCGGCCGGCTCCATCAAGGCGGCTTCGCCTGCCGGCAAATATCTCACCGACCATGGCGTCGGCGTCGCCGATTTCAACCAGTACGGCACGCGGCGCGGCAATCATGAGGTGATGATGCGCGGCACCTTCGCCAACATCCGCATCCGCAACCACATGCTGGGCGAGAACGGCCGCGAGGGCGGCTACACCATCCACTATCCCTCCAAGGAAGAGACATCGATCTACGATGCCGCCATGGAGTACAAGAAGGAAGGCGTGCCGCTGGTCATCTTCGCCGGTGTCGAATACGGCAACGGCTCGTCGCGCGACTGGGCGGCCAAGGGCACCAACCTCTTGGGCGTTCGCGCCGTCATCGCCCAGTCCTTCGAGCGCATCCACCGCTCGAACCTGGTCGGTATGGGTGTCATCCCCTTCGTCTTCGAGGAAGGCACCTCGTGGGCCTCGCTCAACCTCAAGGGCGACGAACTGGTCGAGATCGACGGGCTGAGCGCCATTAAGCCGCGCCAGAAGATGACCGCCAAAATCACTTATGGCGACGGCACGGTGAAGGAAGTTCCGATCATCTGCCGCATCGATACGCTCGACGAACTCGACTACTTCAAGAACGGCGGCATCCTGCAGTACGTGCTGCGCGATCTGGCTGCTTAAAGCAGCAAGGGAATAGGGCTTAGGCAGTAGGGAATAGGCTACTGCCTACTGCCTACTGCCTTCCCAAACCGTGCCGTCGCTGCCAGCAGCACGCCGAGCATCAGCCCGTTGAGAATGTGCCACAGGAAATGCGTGCCGAGCGGAAAGCTGCCGCAGACCAGCGGATCGATCATCCGGCAGATGACCGACACGACGAAGATCGCCGAGCCAGCCAGATTGTACCAGCCGGCGCGGTTGCCGCTCGCCGCCACCAAGGCGCCGAAGAAGGCGAGCGCCAGGAAGGGCGCCAGATAGCCGGTGGTGCCGTTCGACGCTTGGCGCAGCCAGTCCGGCACGGCCCAAGTCAATAACCCGGCAATGGCATAGAAGGCGACGAAGATAGCGATCGCCTTGCCCCATCTCATGCCGAGGAAGCGGCGCAGGTTGAACAGCGTGTAGGCCAGCGTGAAGCCGGCGATCGGCAGGATATCGGCCCAGATCGTGGCGTGGTTGGCGAAGGTGTGGAACAGCGCCGAGCCGATGCCGATCGCCACCACCCACCAGGCCAGCGCTTCGGCAAAGATGCCGGTGCCGCGCCGGCGCACTTCCCGGACACCCCACAGCCCGGCGGCAAGAAAAGCCAGATTGGTCAGTGCGTTGACCGGTTCGGCCCAGATCTCCGGCCCGACCCGCTCACAATAGAGGTCGACCGGCGTCAGAAGAGTTTGCCACATGCTGATTGTTGCCCGAATCGGTTTCTACCCTGAAGTGTAACCCCTGCTGTTGCGCTCTTGCAGTCGACTGCGACGATAAAATTTCACCGCAACGTGACTTCCCGTTGACTGCCGCTTCTGCCACATATTTCGCCAATCAGAACAAAGCCGGCATCACCGGCGGGAGTCGAAACGGGCCATGACATCTCGAAGACCATTGCGGCTTGCGGCATTTGCGCTGGCCCTTTCGGTGTTTGCCGGCGCCACGCTTGCCGGTAATGCGCTTGCCGGCGAAGCCGGCGGCCCCCAGACCGACAAATCCTCGACCGGACAAACGTTGGGCGTGGTCGAGCTCTTCACCAGTCAAGGCTGCAATTCCTGCTTGCCGGCCGATGAATTCTTCGCCGAACTTGCCGCCAGGGAAAACATCGTCGCGCTCGCCTACCACGTCGACTACTGGGATTACCTCGGTTGGAAGGACACGCTAAGCCGCAAGGAAAACACCGAGCGGCAATACGAATATATGCGCACCTTTGGCAGCCGCTCTGTCTATACGCCGCAGGCCGTTATCAATGGCCGCAGCCATGTCAACGGCGCCAGCCGCAAGGAAGTCGACGGCGCGCTCGCCCGCATGGAGAAATCAGGCGAAGGGATGCGGGTCAGCATCAAGGTCAGCCGGACCAGCGACCGCGTCATCATCGATGCCGGCGAGGCCGGGGCCGGCCCCAGCGATGCTCATGTCGTCATCGTCTATTTCGACCCGCCGCAGACGATCAAAATCGGCAAAGGCGAAAACACCGGCCGCAGCATGACCTACTGGAACGCTGTCTCCGGCATCCAGACTGCCGGCATGTGGCAAGGCAAGGCGCAGCGCTACGAACTGCCTATGAGCGTGATTTCCAAGAAAGGCGGCTGCGCCGTGCTGCTGCAATCGGTGGGCAAGGACGGCCTGCCAGGCCCTATTCTGGGCGCCGCCTTGATCCACAAGCCGTAAGTGGAAACCTCTCCTTCTCCCTTGCGGGGAGAAAGGGAAGCCGCACGCATCCCACTCCATCCAGCAATAAAAAACCGACGTCAGCTTGCTTCTGACGCCGGTCATTTAGGTTTGGGATCGTCGCACCCGATTTTTCCGAGGGAAAAACCGAGGTTGGTTCGATCCGACGCAGACCCGTGGGCGGGGGGCTTGGGGTTTACGAGCCAGTGCCGGACCGAACCGTCTCAGGCAACAGCCGTAAATTCGTCGGACATTGGGGCATGAGCGCGGATAAAAGAAGGCAGAATTGTGGCGAAGCATCACCAATTCCAACGGACGTTTTATAAACGTGACTGGACACTGCGGAAACGGTGCGGGCGCTGCCTTTGCCCGGTTGGGCTTGCAATTCCACGGCGAAAGCGCCAACTTTGGCTGGCATAAGATTCATTCGAAGGGATCGAGGCATGACTGATCACGGCAGTGGGACGGAGGATGGAGACGCATCCGCAATACTGATCCCGCTGCATGAGGCAAGACGCGAACGCCTCGACCAGCCGGTGCGGTTCGACCGGCGCGAACTGGACCAGATCCTGAGGCTTTACGGGCGCATGGTCGCTGCCAATGAATGGCGCGACTACGCCATCGACCATCTCACCGACCGCGCCGTCTTTTCCGTGTTCCGTCGCACCAGCGAGGTGCCGCTGTTCCAGATCGTCAAGGATCCGAAGCTGGCGCGCCGGCAAGGCGCATTCGCCGTTATTGCCGCCGGCGGTCGCATCCTCAAGCGTGGCCAGGAACTTGGCCGCGTGCTTGGCGTCTTCGACCGCACGCTGAAGCTGGTCGAGGCCTAACTCGTTATTTTACTTACGGAACTTCCGTTCGGGCAGCGATTGCGGATCGGGCGCGATAGACGCGCCACCGTTGATCGGCAGCTGCATGAACACCGTGTCCAGCCAGCGTCCGTGCTTATAGCCGGAGCCTTCGAGGCGACCCGAATGGCGAAAGCCTAGCTTTTCATGTAGCCGCACCGAGGCACTGTCCGGCCGGCCGTCACCGATCACTGCGATGATCTGGCGAAAGCCCGCCGCCTCGGCCGCCTCGATCAGGCCTCGCATCAGCTTGAGCCCAACGCCCTGCCCCTTGGCCTCGGGCGCGACATAGACGGAATCCTCGACGACAAAGCGGTACGCAGGGCGCGGCCGAAAGGCACCGGCATAGGCATAGCCGAGCACGATGCCGTCTTTTTCCGCGACCAGATACGGAAAGCCGCCAGCTATCAAACTGTCGAATCGCTGCCCCATCTCGGCACGATCAGGCGGCTCCAGTTCGTAGCTCGCCGTACCACGGATAACCGCATCGGCATAGATGCCGGTGATCCGGTCAAGATCGGCCGAAGTCGCGGCCCGTATCGTGACGCTGCTCATAATTTATGCAAGTCGTTCATCTGCCTTCCATCACAGCAAAGGCCGGCACAAAAAGAAAGGGCGGCTGTTGGGCCGCCCTTTCCAAAATCGCTGGTCCACAGAAGCAGGATCGCCTTAGCGGCGGTCGCCCATGAACTGCAGCAGGAACATGAACAGGTTGATGAAGTCGAGATAGAGCGTCAGCGCGCCCATGATCGCCTTGCGGCCGGCAACGTCGGTGGCGTCGCCCTCGAAATACATCTCCTTGATCTTCTGCGTGTCATAGGCGGTGAGGCCCGAAAAGATCAGCACGCCGAGCGCCGAAACGGCGAAGGACAGGGCCGACGATTGCAGGAAGATGTTGATCACCATCGCGATGATCAGCCCGAATACGCCCATCACCAGGAACGAGCCGAATGCGGTCAGATCGCGCTTGGTCGTATAGCCATACAGCGACAGCGCACCGAAAGCCGCTGCGGTGGCGAAGAAGGTCTGCGAAATGCTGGCGGTCGTGTAGACGAGGAAGATCGACGACAGCGACAGGCCGACCAGGCCGGCATAGACCCAGAACGTCGTCTGCGCGGCAGAAACGCTCATCGACTGGACACGGAACGACAGGAACAGCACGGCGGCGAGCGGAGCCAGCATCACCACCCAGCGCAGCGGCGACCCGAAGATCGCGTAGCCGAAGGAGGTCAGCATTTCGCCGCTCGGCAGCGTGGCGACCGCCGAAGCCGGATCGGTGGTGGTGGCCAGCATAATCGTGCCGACCGCGGCAAGGCCGGTGATGAGGAGGCCAAGCCCCATCAGATTGTAGACCTTAATCATATAGGCGCGCAGGCCCTGGTCGATGGCAGCATCGACGCCGGCGCCGGGCACGGCGCGCGTCTGATAGTTGCGAAGCGGTTCAGCCATGGAAATCCTCATATTGCTTCTGCCCCGTCCGGTGTCAGGTCCATTTGAACTCAGGTCCATTTGAACCCAGGCGCCGCTGGCGGGGCTCCAGCATGCCTGCGGCGAAATATGATGGTTATTGGCGTCGAGAACAAGACCGTAACGGAGCGTAATGCTTCGTGAAGTCGCGGAAATCCGGTTTTTCGGCTTTTAAAGCCCTCAACATTACGCAGAATTAATCAAAAACCAGCCTCGTCCAGCCTCGCAGATCAGAGATTGCGCAGCACCGGGGCTGCCTTGTGGCCCAGCACCCGCCAGGTGCCGGCGAGGCCAATGCCGACCGTGACCACCAGCGCAAAGACGATGGTTGCCACCGCTACATCGGGCATAAAATGCGATGGCAGCGTCATGACGCGGGCGACAACGAACCACGCCGCTATCCCGCCTGCCGCCAGCGCGAAGATCGCGGTGGCGAGGCCGATCAGCATATATTCCAGCGAAAAGGCCGCGATCAGCGTTTTCCTGGTGGCGCCCAGCGTCTTCAGCACCACTGCGTCATGGATGCGGGCCCGGTTGCCGGCGGCCAGCGCGCCGGCCAGCACCAGCACCGAGGCGATCAGCGCCACGCCGGCCGCCGCCCTGATCGCGGTGCCGAGTTGCGCCACCAGCCGGTTGACGATGTCGAGCGCGTCCTTGACCCTGACTGTCGTCACCGCGGGAAAGGCACGGGTGACGGCATTGAGAAGCCGGGCATCGTCGGCCGCCGACGCGCCCTTCTCGGTCAGCGTCGCCAGCCAGCTATGCGGCGCGCCGGCAAATGTGTTGGGCGAGAACACCATGACGAAGTTGATGCCCATCGTCTCCCACTCGACCTGGCGGAAATTGGCGATCGTCGCCGTTACGTTACGGCCAAGCACGTTGACGGTGACGGTGTCGCCGAGCTTCAGTCCGATCTCTTTGCCTTCCTCGGCCGAAAACGACACCAGCGGCTCGCCGGCATAATTGTCCGGCCACCACGTGCCTTCGGTCAGCGTCGCATTCGCGGGAATTCTGGCCTCGTAGGTCAACCCGCGATCGCCGCGCAGCACCCAGGCCCCCTCCGCCGGGACCTTGACCTTGTCGACGTCGACGCCGTTCAGCGCCATCACCCGGCCGCGCAGCATCGGCACCTTGACCAGCGTACCCTGCGGCGCTTGCCTGACGACCAGCGCCGAGAACGCGTCGACATCGCTGCTCTGGATATCGACGAAGAAGAAGTTCGGCGCCCGTTCCGGCAGGCTGCCGGAAATCTGACGCCTGAGATTGCCGTCGATCAGTGCCAGCGTCACCAGAAGCGTCAGCCCCAGTCCCAGCGACAGCACCACCGACGGTGTCAAGGCGCCTGGCCGATGGATGTTGCCGATGGCGAGCCTGAATACCGTCGAACCAACGCGCGGGCTCTTTCTGGCGGCCCACTGCACCAGCGCGCCGACAAAGCGCAGCACCAGGAAGGCAAAAATGGTAGCGCCGACGAAGATCGAGGCGATGCGGCGGTCGCCGGAAAACAGAATGGCCAGCGCCGCCAGCAGCAGTGCGATGCCGAGCGCCGCCGCGAGGTAGAGCGGGCGTGGAAAACCGCGGCCCTCAAAACCCATTTCGCGAAACAGCGCCGTCGCCGGGACGTCGCGCGCACGGCCGAGCGGCAGCAACGCGAAAGCCAGCGTCACCAGCAGGCCGAACAGCGCCGCCATGCCGAGCGCGCCGGGATAGAACCCGCCTTCCGCCGGCACCGGAATGACCGACTGGAGTGCCGCGCTCGCTGCGAACGGCATCAGTGCGCCAAGCACGAGGCCGAGCACGATACCGAGGGCGGCGATCATCAGGATCTGCACCAGGTAGACGGCAAAGACGAAACCGCCCGAAGCGCCCAGGCTCTTGAAAGTGGCGATGACGCCGCGCTTACCATCGAGATAAGCGCGCACCGCATTGGCCACCCCGACGCCGCCGACCACCAGCGCCGTCAGCCCGACCAGCGTCAGGAACTGCGAGAACCGTTCGATGTTGGAGGATAACGCCGGCGCCGCATTGCTGCGCGTGCGGATCGACCAGCCAGACTGCGGAAACTCCTCTGCGGCCTGCTCCTGAATGGCTTTTATGCGCGCCTCGCCGGTGCCGCCGGGCAAGCGGACCTTGTAGGCGTTCTCGACCAGGCTGCCGGGCTGGATCAGGCCAGAAGCGGCAAGCCCGTCCGTCGAGATCATCAGCCGTGGCGCAAAGCCGAAGCCGTCCGACACCGCGTCCGGCTCGCTGACGAGCCTAGCGCGCAGTTCGACTGTCGCGCTGCCAAGCTTCAGCCGATCGCCGATCCCAAGGTTCAGCCGCTCGAACAGAAGGTCGGGTGCGGCGGCGCCGAAAACACCGGATTTTTCGCCGAACAAGTCCTGCTTCGACAGCGCTGGCTCGGTCTCCAGCGCGCCATAGAGCGGATATGCCCCGTCGACTGCCTTGGCCTCGACCAGCGCCTGGTCGGAACCATCCTCGAGTCGCGCCATCGAGCGCATGTTGGCGCTGTGCGAGACCGTGCCCAGGTCGTCGAGAAAGATTTGCTCGGCATGCGTCGCGGCGCGCTGGTTGAGCTGGAAACGAAGATCGCCGCCGAGCAGCGACTGGCCTTCGTTGGCGACACCGGCGGTAATCGCCCGGGCCACCGAATTGACGCCGCCGATCGCCGCGACGCCAAGCGCGATGCAGGCAAGGAAGATCAGAAAGCCGGATAGCCCGCCGCGCATCTCGCGCAGCGAAAAGCGGAAGGCGAGCGTCAGCGTGCGCGACAGCGGCATCAGGCCGGCACCTTACCAGGCTTTGCGGCTGGTTCTGGCGCGTCCCCGATCCGGCCCGATCGCATCGATACCTGCCGGGAGCAGCGGGCGGCGAGCGCCGGATCATGAGTGACCAGCACCAGCGTCATGCCACGCTCGGCCGCCTTGGCGAACAGAAGATCGGCGACCTGCCGCCCCGTCGTCTGGTCCAGATTGCCGGTCGGCTCGTCGGCGATCAGAATGCGGGGAGAGGGCGCCAGTGCCCGGGCGATCGCCACACGCTGCTGTTCGCCGCCGGACAATTCGCCGGGATAATGGGTGACGCGGTCGCGCAAACCCACCGCCTCCAGCTCCCGCGCCGCCACGCCGAACGGATCGACATGGCCGGCAAGTTCCAGCGGCACTGCGACATTTTCAAGCGCCGTCATATTGGGGATGAGGTGAAAGGATTGGAAGACGATGCCAATGTTTCGCCCACGAAACGATGCGATCTGGTCTTCGCTCTTGCCGTTCAGCAACTCGCCGGCAATTCGTACCGTGCCCGAATCGACCCTTTCCAGGCCGGCTAAAACCATCAATAGCGTCGACTTTCCCGAGCCCGACGGCCCGACGATGCCGGTCGCCTCTCCATCGGTCACCTCGAGGCTGACACCTTTCAGCACATGGACGGAAGACGCTCCTTCCCCGAGCGTCAGCGATACGTCTTTCAGCGCGATGACGGCTTCTGTCAAAATAAAATCGTCCTATATGGGAGAGAGGAGGCCAGAATTCGGCCTGCCGCCAACACAATGTTCTCGATCATATGGGGCCTGCCGCATGGCTTTCAAACACACTCTTGCCGCAGCCTTCACCCTTTTTCTCGGAATTTGCGGCGCCATTTCGTCGGCGCGCGCCGAACCCGTAGAGATCGTCGGCTTCGGCGACAGCCTGATGGCGGGCTTCGGTCTCGGACCGGACGAAGGCTTCACCCAAAAACTCGAGGCAGCGCTTCGCGCCAAGGGCCATGATGTGACGGTCGCCAATGCCGGTGTTTCGGGCGATACGTCGAGTGGCGGCCTGTCGCGGCTCGACTGGTCGGTGCCGGACGGCACCCAGCTTGTCATCCTCGAGCTCGGCGCCAACGACATGCTGCGCGGCGTTTCTCCCGATATCACGCAAAAGAATCTGGATGCCATGCTGGCGAAGCTGAAGCAGCGCAAGATCGCCGTGCTGCTGGCCGGCATGCGTGCGGCACCCAATCTCGGCGCCGACTACCAGAACGGCTTTGACGCGATCTTTCCGAAGCTGGCGGCAAAATACGGCGTTCCGCTCTATCCGTTCTTTCTCGACGGCGTCGCCGGCGAGCCGGCTTTGCAACTCGAGGACGGCCTGCACCCGAATGCCAAGGGCGTCGACCGCATGGTCGAAGGCATACTGCCGGATGTCGAAAAAGCCATTGCCCTGGTTCAGGACAGCTCTTGAGGGACGATATCGCGATGGGTCATGCCTTCCCCGGGAAGATTTTAGGCGGGCCTGCGACCAACAAACCACTTGCCCCGCTCGATCATCGATGATTCGCTAGGGACGAGAGTTCGATTCGAGGACAGGAGGCTTGCCATGCCGCGTCTTTTCACCGCCCTCGAAATACCGCGTGATGCCGCCCTTTCGCTGTCCCTGCTCCGGGGCGGCCTGCCCGGGGCCCGCTGGATCGACGTCGAAAACTATCACATGACGCTGCGCTTCATCGGGGATGTCGAGGGCCATGTCGCCGACGAGATCGCCAACGCGCTCGACCGTGTCCACCGCCCGTCCTTCTCGCTGACGCTGTCCGGCGTCGGCGCCTTCGGCCAGAAAAAACCGCATGCGGTGTGGGCCGGCGTATCCGCCTCGCCCGATCTTTCGGCCCTGCAGGCCGAGATCGAGCGCATTTGCCAGCGCCTCGGCATCCCCGCCGATCCGCGTAAGTTCATGCCGCACGTAACGCTGGCCCGCCTACGCAATTCGAGCCCGCTCGACGTCGCCCAATATCTGTCGGCGCGCGGCAATTTTTCGACGCTGCCGTTCCGCGTCGGCCGGTTCGTCCTGATGTCATCGCGCGATTCGGTCGGCGGCGGACCCTACATCGTCGAGGAGGCCTGGCCGCTGTCGGGCGTCGATGCCCGCGCTTCGAGCCGCGTCGCCAGCGCCTCCGACGTTTCGCGGATCATGCGGTAGACCGAGGCAAACGCTTCCGGCCCCTCGCGATAAGGGTCCGGCACGTCGCTCACCCTTCCCTGCGCGAACTCCAGGAACAGATGAACACGGTCGCGCATGGCGGCAGGCACCAGCGCTTTCAGATCCCGGAGATTCGATCGGTCCATGGCGAGAATGAGGTCGAAGCGCGAAAAATCGTCCAGCGTCAGCTTGCGCGCCCGCTGCGTGGAAATATCGATGCCGTGCCGCTCTGCGATCGATACCGAGCGCGGGTCGGGTGCCGAGCCGGCTTCCCAGTCGCTTGTTCCGGCCGAATCGAGCAGGATCTCCCGATCGAGACCGCGCTCCGCCAGGACGGCGCGCAACACGCCCTCTGCCAACGGCGAGCGGCAGATATTGCCGAGACAGACGAAAAGAATGGATTTTATCGGCTTCGCGCTCATCGATCCGGCATTATGCTGAAGACTGCGAACTCCAGATAGCACGGGAACCGAACATGGCGAGAGAGAAACTAAGCCGGGACGCAGTCGCCGAGGCGCTGGCCGGCCTCGATGGCTGGTCGCTGGCCAGCGATGGCGGCTCGATCGCGCGCACCTTCACCTTCGAGAACTTCTCCGAAGCCTTCGCCTTCATGACCCGCGTCGCCCTGGCGGCGGAGAAGATGGACCATCACCCCGACTGGTCGAATGTCTACAAGACCGTGAACGTTACGCTCAATACCCATGATGCCGGCGGCCTGACCGCGCTCGATTTCGAACTGGCCAGGAAGATGAACCGCTATTTCGATTAGAGCGCCGGAGATCTGTCGACGCCGTAGCCCCTTGCTACCCATTTAAGGCCAGCATCACCTGAACCGTGGGTTAGCGCGGCAAAGACCAATCCGATTTTCAGTCCGGAGAACGGCCGAGCTCTTGTAGTGGACTGGCGCTTTTACCACATTTGCCGCTGGCAGGCGCGCGTGTAACGACATGCGCAGGCTCGTTTAGGAGACACTGATGGCGCAAAAATCCGGTTTTGATTTCTTCGGCTTTGGCGGCAAGCCAAGCGACGAGAGCGAAGTGCGCGCGAAATTTTGGCACACGGCCAAGAGGGCTGCCCGGCAGATCCCATTCATGGAAGAGTTGGTCGCCGCCTACTACTGCGCCATGGACAAGAACACACCGCTGCGCGCCAAGGGCATCCTGGTGGCCGCGCTCGGTTACTTCGTGCTGCCTACCGACGTCATCCCCGACTTCGTCTTCGGGCTGGGCTTTACCGACGACATCGCCGTGCTGACCGCCGCTATCACCACCGTCAAAGCCCACATCACACCAGCGCACCGGCTCGCCGCCAGGCAGGCGATTGCCGACAACAGCTGAGCCGGCGATAAGGCAGAAAAGTCAAACTCTTGCCGCTTTCGTGGCCTCCAAGTCGCGAAAGGGACGTTGCAACTGCCGCTTTTCGAGCGACGGGAGCAAGGATGGCGGCGGTTTCCGGGGTGGAAGTCCTTTTCCCAAGGGAAGTTCACCGTTTGGTAACCCAGATTAAATCAAAATGAAGCGACGGGCAGGACGCCGAGCCGGCCTGCTTCCGCACCATTTGGAATATACGGGAAAAGCGATGCGCGGATTGATTGCTACAATTTCGAGCCTGGTCCTGGTGGCCATGACAGCGCCGGCACTGGCGCAGTCGGCGACCAAGATCGGCCAGCACAATGCCTGGGGCACCTACAGCTACCAGGCGTCGGGCGGCAAGGTCTGCTATGTGTTGACCGTGCCGACCGACAAGCAGCCGCCGACGCTCGACCATGGCGACATGTTCTTCTTCGTCAGCCAGCGACCGGGGCAGCAAGTATCTTACGAGCCGCAATTCATCGCCGGCTACAATTTCCAGGAAAACTCCAAGGCCACCGTCACCATCGACGGCAAAAGCTTCTCGATGTTTACCCGCGGCAAGTCGGCCTGGGTCGAGAACGCCGCCGAGGAGCCGGTGCTCATCGCCGCGATGAAGTCCGGCAGCGACATGAAGGTGCAGGCGAAGTCCGGCCGCGGCAACACCACCACCTATGTTTTTTCGCTGAAAGGCATTTCGGCGGCGCTGTCGTCGATCGCCAGGTGCAAATAGCCATAGGTAGAGTTTGAGTAAGGGCCGGGCCGCAAGCCCGGCTTTTTGCTTTTGAAGCGCCGCCGGCCGGCACATTGCGGCGAGCCTTGCCGCGCCGCGGCCCATGACTCCGCCATCAACCTGTGCTATGCGCCGCGCTTCATTTCGGGCACGATGCTGTAATCGGCCGCAAATCGCTTATATCAGTGCAACAATGACCCTTTCATTCGATCTTACCACTGACGGCGCCCGTGACGCGTTGCGCGCCCGCGCCATGCCGGCCGAAAAGCCGTCGCTGATCGGCCTGACGCGTGCCGAGCTTGGTGCGGCCCTCGTTGCATCGGGCATCGTGCCGGAGCGCCAGGCCAAGATGCGCGCCCAGCAACTCTGGCACTGGATGTATGTGCGCGGCGTCTCCAACTTTGCCGGCATGTTCAACATCTCCAAGGATCTGCGGGCGGAACTCGACAGGCATTTCACCGTCGCCAGGCCCGAGATCGTCGAGGAGCAGATTTCCTCCGATGGCACGCGCAAATGGCTGTTCCGCTTTCCGCCGCGCGGCGCCGGCCGGCCGGTCGAGATCGAGACCGTCTACATTCCCGAAGAAGGCCGCGGCACGCTTTGCATCTCATCGCAGGTCGGCTGCACGCTGACCTGCTCCTTCTGCCACACCGGCACGCAAAAGCTGGTGCGCAACCTCACCGCCGAGGAAATCCTGGCTCAACTCCTGACCGCCCGCGATCGGCTCGGCGATTTCCCAGATCGCGACACGCCGGACGGCGCCATCGTGCCGGCCGAGGGTCGCAAAGTCTCCAACATTGTCATGATGGGCATGGGCGAGCCGCTCTACAATTTCGAGGCGGTGAAGAAGGCACTGCTGATCGCTTCGGACGGTGACGGGCTTTCCTTGTCAAAGCGCCGCATCACGCTGTCGACCTCCGGCGTCGTGCCGGAGATCTTCCGCACCGGCGAGGAGATCGGCGTCATGCTGGCGATCTCGCTGCATGCCACCAATGACGATCTGCGCGACCTTTTGGTGCCGATCAACAAGAAGTATCCGTTGAAGGAGCTGATCGCCGCCTGCCGCGCCTATCCCGGCCTGTCGAACGCCCGCCGGATCACCTTCGAATATGTGATGCTGAAGGACGTCAACGATTCGATCGAGGACGCCAGGGGGCTGATCAAGCTGCTCAAAGGCATTCCGGCCAAGATCAACCTGATCCCGTTCAACCCATGGCCGGGCACCAACTATCAGTGCTCGGACTGGGAGACGATCGAGAAATTCGCCGACTACATCAACAATGCCGGCTATGCTTCGCCGATCCGCACGCCGCGCGGCCGCGACATCCTCGCCGCCTGCGGCCAGCTCAAGTCGGAATCCGAGCGGATGCGCAAGGTCGACCGGCTGGCGCTGGAAGCGATGATGATCGCGGGGCATGGCGAGGCGTGAACCGCCTTGTCGCTTATCTCATCCGCTTTGCCGTCATCCTGATCGGCTATGGCGTCGCCTCGCTGGCGGCAAGCGCCTTCCTCAACATCATGTTCCTGGCGTCGCTTGGGCTGATGACGGACGAGACGCAACCGGCGGCGCAGGCCTCGCTGTGGTTTTCCGTCCCCTTCGTTGCTTTGTTCGTCGCCTATTTCGCCTTTATGCCGGCGGCCATCGCCATCCTCGTTTCCGAGATCCTCGGACGGCGCGACTGGCTGTTCTATGCACTGGCGGGTGCGGCGGTCGCAGCGGTCTTCCTCGGCTTTGCCTTCCAGACCGCCGATGCCAATTTCGAGATCACTGATCCACGCGTCGCCGCTGCCGTGATCGGCTGCGGCATGGTCGGCGGCATTTTCTACTGGCTGAGCGCCGGGCGCTCAGCCGGAAGCTGGCGGCAAGCCGGCAGGTCCGCGCCTACTTCGCCTGGGCGGTCAGGATCTTGAGCGCAAAGGCCGAGAACACCCCGGCGAACAGATAGTCGACGACGCGCGTCACGCGCGGGCTGGTCTTCATAGCCGCCGAGAATTTTTCTGCTGCAAACACCATCGGCGCCGTCACCGGGATCGACAGCACCACGAACATCGCGCCGAGGAAGAACAGCTTTCCGGGCGCGTTCGGATCATGCGCGGAGACGAATTGCGGCAGGAAGGTCATGAAGAACAGGATGATCTTCGGGTTGAGCAGATTGACGCCGAGCCCGGCCGCCCAGCTGCGAAACAACGAAATCTGCGGGCCGCTTTTCTTCTCCGGCGAAAACGCCGACCCCTTGGTGATTGCCTGCCACGCCAGGAAGACGAGATAGCCGGCGCCAAACAGCTTGAGCACGAGGAAGGCCATCGGCGAGGCGACGATCAGCGCCGAGATGCCGACCACCACCAGCGTCGTGTGGATCAGCGTGCCGCACAGCGCGCCGGCCATCGAGGCAAAACCGGCGGCGCGCCCTTGGCTCAGCGTGCGCGAGACGAACAATGTCATGTCAGGCCCCGGCGTGATCGCCAGGATGAAGGTGGCGATGGCGAACTGGATCAGCGTGGTGGTATCGGGAATGAAGGACATGGTCGGCCCCTGGATAAGGAGTTGAAGCCTATAGCGCAGGTGCCAAGCCGGCGCCAGCTTACGGCCAGCGCAGGGTCTGGTCCAGTATGCCAGCAGCGACCGGGGGACTGTTCGTCCCTTGCGCTAGCCGGAACCGGCGTGATACCTCGCCCGCGAAGAACCCCGTCGCGGAACCGCCGAAAATGTCAAAAGCAAAAGCCGTCAAGAAAGTCGTGCTCGCCTATTCCGGCGGCCTCGACACCTCCATCATCCTGAAATGGCTGCAGACCGAACTCGGCGCCGAAGTCGTCACCTTCACCGCCGACCTCGGCCAGGGCGGCGAGTTGGAGCCGGCGCGGCGCAAGGCCGAAATGATGGGCATCAAGGACATCCGCATTGTGGATGTGCGCGAGGAGTTCGTTTCCGACTTCGTCTTCCCGATGTTTCGCGCCAACGCCGTCTATGAAGGCACCTACTTGCTCGGCACGTCGATCGCCCGGCCGCTGATCTCGAAGCACCTCGTCGAGATCGCCAAAGAGACCGGCGCCGATGCGATTGCCCACGGCGCCACCGGCAAAGGCAACGACCAGGTCCGTTTCGAGCTTTCGGCCTATGCGTTAAACCCCGACATCAAGGTCATCGCGCCATGGCGCGACTGGTCGTTCAAGTCGCGCACCGACCTGATCAACTTCGCCGAGCAGCACCAGATACCGGTGCCGAAGGACAAAAAGGGTGAGGCGCCGTTCTCGGTCGATGCCAATCTTCTGCATTCTTCCTCGGAAGGCAAAGTGCTGGAGGACCCCTGGAGCGAGCCGCCGGAATTCGTCCACCAGCGCACCGTCTCGCCGATGGACGCGCCTGATAAGGTCACCGAGATCGAAATCGAATTCCTGAGGGGTGATCCAATCGCGCTCGATGGCAAGAAGCTGTCACCAGCGACGATGCTGGCTGCGCTCAACGATCTCGGCCGCGACAATGGCATCGGCCGGCTCGACCTCGTCGAGAACCGTTTCGTCGGCATGAAATCGCGCGGCGTCTACGAGACCCCCGGCGGCACGATCCTTATATCAGCCCACCGGGCGATCGAATCGATCACGCTCGACCGTGGCGCCGCCCACCTCAAGGACGAGTTCATGCCGCGCTACGCCGAGCTGATCTACAACGGCTTCTGGTTTGCGCCCGAGCGCCTGATGCTGCAGGCGATGATCGACAAGAGCCAGGAAGATGTCGAAGGCACGGTGCGGCTAAAACTCTACAAGGGCAACGTCATCGTCACCGGCCGCAAATCGAAGAAGACGCTCTATTCCGATGCGCTGGTCACCTTCGAGGACGACCGCGGCGCCTACGACCAAAAGGACGCCGAAGGCTTCATCCGCCTCAACGCGCTAAGGTTGCGGACGCTGGCAGCGCGTAGTCGAAAAGGCTAGCCAGTCTCTGCGCAGAGGGATTTGGCTCTTTGGCTGAGCTCGAAAGGACTGTGGGCAGTCGTTGGCGGCCCACATCCGCCAGTCTCCAACATTTGCGATTAGCCACCCATACCTTCGTCATCCTAGGGCGGAGCAGGAGCGAAGCGACGTCGCGGAGACCCTGGGATGACGAAGTGGATTGGATGTTTCTGCCAATCTCGAAAGTTTGCGACCTGCCACTGAAATTCGCCGCTGAACTATCGACGTTCGCTGCCGGTCGGCTTCCAATCTGTTAGAAGCCAATGTGTTGGGAACTAGTGCTTTATGGACTTGGGACGGAGACCACGCTGCGTTGGCCGATGCCTGTTCCGCTGGCGTTTCTGGTTGGCCTTGCGGAGGAATTCGATCCCGCCTCGCTCGTCTTCGCTACGCTGATCAAATGCCGGGCTAGCGGGCCGGCCTATAACGGTTTTGCACTGTCGATCCACCCCTTCTGGCCCATGGCCGAAAGGCTCATCTTCAGCTCACTATCGCCTGAGGAATACGCGAGGAAATCCATGCGAAAACTGATCTCCACCGGTTCGCCGTTCGAGAAGGCTGCCGGTTATTCGCGCGCCGTGGTGCAAGGCGACTGGTGTTTCGTTTCCGGAACGACCGGCTACGACTATGCGACGATGTCGATGCCGGAGACGGTCGAGGCGCAGACGCGCAATTGCCTGGCGACGATCGCCAAGGCGCTGCAGGACGGCGGCTTCGAGATGGCCGATGTGGTGCGTGCGCATTACTACATCACCGACGCGGCTTTCGTGGACATCGTCTTTCCGATCCTCGGTGAAGCCTTTGGCGACATCAGGCCGGCGGCAACAATGATCATCTGCCAGCTCAACAAGCCGGAAATGAAGATCGAGATCGAAGTGACGGCGCTCAGGCGCACGACCTGAGCGCGGCGACGGTACGGGGCGCCAAGGGTCCCCAAAGATGCTCTGAACCAAAAGCTTGCGCATAGCCCGCTTGGCGTTTAGCAAGGCCGCGGCTCACGACAGCGCCGCGCGTCCTTTTGGACGCGCAAAGGACGCTGTAGAATTTTGGTTCTGCGCATGATCCTTTCCGAAATCGATTCCGATTTCGGGGTCATGCGCCACGATTAGGACGGCTCTGATGGCTTCGAAAAATCTTCTCCTGCTCGCCGGCGACGGCATCGGCCCCGAGGCCATGGCCGAGGTGAAGAAGCTGATATCAGCCATGAACGACAAGCTCGGCAGTGGTTTCGTCACCGATGAGGGGCTGGTCGGTGGCTGTGCCTATGACGCACATGGCGCGGCGATTTCCGATGCCGACATTGACAAGGCGATGGCTGCCGACGCGGTGCTGTTCGGCGCCGTCGGCGGGCCGAAATGGGATGCCGTGCCGTATGAAGTGCGCCCGGAGGCGGGACTGCTGCGGCTGCGCAAGGACATGGAGCTGTTCGCCAATCTCAGACCGGCCATCTGCTATCCGGCGCTGGCGGCGTCCTCCTCGCTCAAGCAGGACGTGGTCGAAGGGCTCGATATTCTGATCGTGCGCGAGCTCACCGGCGGCGTCTATTTCGGCGAGCCCAAGCAGATCATCGATCTCGGCAACGGCCAGAAGCGCGGCATCGACACACAGGTCTACGACACGTTCGAGATCGAGCGTATTTCGGGCGTTGCCTTCGAACTGGCACGGACACGCAAGAACCACGTCACCTCGATGGAAAAGCGCAATGTGATGAAGTCAGGCGTGTTGTGGAACGAGGTCGTCACCCAGACCCACAAGGCCAGATATGCCGACGTCAAGCTCGATCACATGCTGGCCGACGCCGGCGGCATGCAATTGGTGCGCTGGCCCAAGCAGTTCGACGTCATCGTCACCGACAATCTGTTCGGCGACATGCTGTCGGACATCGCCGCCATGCTGACCGGCTCGATCGGCATGCTGCCTTCGGCGTCGCTCGGCGCGCCGGATGCCAAGACGAAGAAGCGCAAGGCGCTCTACGAGCCGGTGCATGGCTCGGCGCCCGACATTGCTGGCAAAGGCATCGCCAACCCGATCGCCATGATCGCCTCCTTCGCCATGTGCCTGCGCTATTCCTTCGGAATGGTGGCTGAAGCCGACCGCCTGGAAAGCGCGATCGCCGCCGTGCTAGACGACGGCCTTCGTACCAAGGACATCTTGTCCGAGGGCATGACCGAGGTCGGCACCACTCAGATGGGCGATGCGATCATCGCCAAGTTCCTGGGCTGAGCCTGTGGCGGTCGACGTTCGCTGGGCGACGACCGAAGAAGCGACGGCGCTTGCCGTCATGCTGTGCGAGGTGGCGGTGCATTACCAGCAGCCGCCGCTCGATGCCGACCGGGCGCTGTCGGCGGCGCAGAAATGGCTCGGCCAGGAAAGCCCGGCCTATCCGCATTTCGCGCTCGCCTTCGTCGACGGAGAAGTTTGCGGGCTGGCCTCGGTTGCCATAGCGCATCCTGGCATTGATCTTGAGCGGCTGCTGTTTCTCAAGGACCTGTTCGTGCGCGAGAATGCCCGCAACGCGGGTATCGGTCGGGCGCTAATCGGCTTTCTCGCCGGCCATTGCCTGCGTGAAGGCATCGGCCGCATCGACCTGACCACTGAGGACTGGAACGAAGGTGCGCTGCGCTTCTATGACGGGCTGGGTGCCGAGCGGCACGGCCAGAAGATCTTTCTCAGGCTGTCGGGCGAGACGCTGAAGGCGATCGCGACTAAATCCTGACACCCGCCGGCACCGGCCCCCAAGGGTTTTCGCCGACCTTGGATGGGATAAGCCCAAGGGCCAACACGCCAGCGTGTTGAAGCCAGGAACGAAGTACAGCAAAACGAACCAGCCGCTCAGGCCGATGTCGTGCAGGCGTCGTACCATAAGGGCAAACCACGGCAGGACAGTCAGAAGCAGGAACACGAAGGCTGGCGCATAACCCAAAGCTCCAAACTCCAGGTCGCCTCCGATAGCTGTGATCGCTGCATTGATGAGAACGCCGAACGCAACAAGGGCGAAGAACACGATCAGCGTGAACAGAAAAAAGCCCCAAAATTCCTTGCGGCGGGCGCGGCCGGTGAAGCTGACATGTCTCACTTTGAATGCGCGCCAGAAATACGTCCATAATCCGGTGGTGGATTGGGCCGGTCCAACGCCACGGGGAACGAGGCTGCTGGATTCGGCAGCGCTTGGCCTTCCTGCAATGACGGCGCGCGCAGTCCCATCGTCCGGCTGAAACTCGACGGGCGCGCCTCTGACCAACCCCACGCCGGGACTCAGATCCTCATGCCCGACGATGTAACGCTTGCCGTCGGCCCCATTGATGTATCCAAAACCCTGATCCTGGTCATAATGATAAACCGTGCCGCGCATTGCCTTGCCCCCAAATACTGTGCCGCCTTGATACTACCAAGAGTTGCGTGACGTTGCAAGATACACGCATTAGGCTAGATGCCCGCCGGCACCGAGCCCCACTGGTTTTCACGCGCCTGCGACGGGACCAGCGCGAAGACCAGGACGATCAGCCCGCCAATGGTCGGGATGAACACCACCAGAAAAAGCCAGCCGGTCAAGCCGATGTCATGCAGGCGCCGCACGTTCAGTCCGATCCATGGCAGGATTGTCGCCAGCACAAACACGCCGCAAAGGCCGATCGTCACTGCCGGCAACTCGTCGATATTGCCCATGGAGTCGTCGATGAGGAGGCCAATGCCGACGACCACTATCAGCGCGATCGTCCAGAACAGGAGATAACCCCAATATTCCTTGCGGCGGGCGCGGCCGGCGAAGTTGAAGTAATTTTCGGTCATGCCCCGCCAGAAGTAGCTCCACAGGCTGGTGGCGGGACCATTTTCAGCGAAACGGCCGAAACGTTGCGGCGCCCAGGGCGCTTTGCCGGCCTGAGATGAGGCAGCGGTTACGGCGTCGGCAGGCGGGTTGGCGGTTTCGGCGCGGACCGAAAAAACGACGCGGGCCCGTCCGCCAGCCGACTGGAATTCGACGGCCGTGCCCCTGACCATCGACGCCTCTTGGCGCAGATCCTCGCGCGCGAAAGTGTAGCGGTTGCCGTCGGCCCCGGTGATGAAACCAAAGCCCTGGTCCTCGTCATAGTGAAGCACTTCGCCGCGCATGCCCTGCCCCCCATTCGCGTCCCGCCAGACTGTTCAAAGTTCCGGCAGATCGCAAGGGGTGTGCGAAAGACAGTGCGTCGGCTACGAGCAGGCCGCCGCGCTTTTCGTGATTCCAGGGCGGAGCGCAGACCTTGGGAAAACGAAGCGAGGGATGTTCCGGTCAATCGTAGAGGTTTGCGATTGCCACGGAAACCACCGATCGAGCTGTCAGGATCGCCGTGTAGAGGAACTAAGCCGGCCGCTTCTTCGATTTCTTGTTCTTGGCGGGTCCGGCCTTGTCGAATTTCGGCTTGGCCTGTTTCCCGGCCCAGGGCTTTGCCTCGAACGCGGCGGGGCGCTGGTCGGCTGACGGTGCGCGCTTCTCGAATTTGGGCGCGTTCTGGTCGAACGTCCGCTTGCCACGATGCGGCTTCTTGTCCGGCCGTGGTTCCTGATAGCCGGCCCGCGACAGGTCGGGCGTGCCGTCCAGCCGCTTCACTGTGATATTGTTCTGCAGCTTGCGGTCCGGGCCGATCGCCTGGACAAACCGGTCGGCCCAATCGGCGGCGATCTGCACGAAGGTTTCTTCCGGCTGCATCTTGATGGCGCCGATCTCGCGCTTGCTGATGCCGCCTGTCCGGCACAGCATCGGGATCAGCCAGCGCGGCTCGGCATTCTGCCGGCGCCCCACCGACAGCGAAAACCAGACGCTGCCGCCGAAATCGTCGCGCCGGCTTGGCGCCTCGTCCCTGCGCGCAAACTTGTCGCCCGACGGCGTGAACGGAGCGACGTCTAGAAGATCCTCGGGCGCCGAGCGGCTGGAGCGGCAGAGACGCACGAAGGCCGCCGCCACCAGTTCGGCGCCACGTTGGTCGAGAAGCGTGCTGACGAACCCGCGCTCATCGTCCGTCACAGGTTCGCTGAAGACCGGGTCGGCGAGGATGCGCTCGTCGTCGCGGCGCAGAACGTCGTCGGCCGAAGGCGGGCTCGCCCACGTCGCCGCAAGGCCGGCGCTTTGCAGCAGCCGTTCGGTGCGCCTGCGGGCATTGTTGGGCACGATCAGCGCGCTGACGCCCTTGCGTCCCGCCCGTCCGGTCCGCCCGCTTCGGTGCAGGAGCGTCTCCGGATTGGTCGGCAGGTCGGCGTGGATCACCAGTTCGAGGTTGGGCAGGTCGATGCCGCGCGCCGCCACGTCGGTGGCGATGCAGACCTTGGCGCGGCCGTCGCGCATCGCCTGCAGCGCGTGGCTGCGCTCGTTCTGGCTTAGTTCGCCCGAAAGCGCGACGACGGAAAAGTTGCGGTTGTTGAAGCGCGCGGTCAGGTGATTGACGGCAGCGCGCGTGTTGCAGAACACCAGTGCGTTCTTCGCCTCGTAATAGCGCAGCACGTTGATGATGGCGTTTTCCCGGTCGGCCTGAGCTACGCTCAGCGCCCGGTATTCGATGTCGAGATGCTGCTTCTCCTCGCCGCCAGCCGAGATGCGCACCGCATCGCGCTGGTAGCCCTTGGCCAGCGTGGCGATGGAGCGCGGCACGGTGGCCGAAAACATCAGCGTGCGGCGCTCGGCGGGGGCAGCGTCGAGGATGAATTCCAGATCCTCGCGAAAGCCGAGATCGAGCATCTCGTCGGCTTCATCGAGCACCACGGCCTTGAGCGCCGACATGTCGAGCGAATTGCGGGTAATATGGTCGCGCAGCCGGCCGGGTGTGCCGACGACGATGTGGGCGCCGCGTTCCAGCGCGCGCCGCTCGGTGCGCATGTCCATACCGCCGACGCAGGACGCGATCGCTGCGCCGGTCAGTTCGTAGAGCCATTCCAGTTCGCGCGTCACTTGCAGGGCGAGTTCGCGCGTCGGCGCCACGGCCAGCGCCAGCGGTGCTGCGGCGTGGGGGAAGCGTTCCGCGCCGTCGAGAAGCGTCGGCGCCAGAGCCAGCCCGAAAGCGACGGTCTTACCGGAGCCGGTCTGTGCCGAAACCAGCGCATCGGCCTGCCCGAGCTCGAGAACCGCCTTCTGCACCGGCGTCAGCTCGACATAACCGCGTTTTTCCAGCGCCTTTGCCAACGCTGGGACGATAGCTTCGAAATTGGACATATGCTTCTTTCGGAATTCGGATTCTTTTATGCCCGGCAATGGGTCATCCGTCGGCAAGCGCTGGGAGCGCCACGAGCCAAACGATCCAATCGTTCGTACTTCGCGCCGCCGCCATTGTACAGGGCAAGCCGCCTCGCTCGTCGCGATTGACTCTTTACGCAAACCGCGTAAAAGCCGGCACCGAACGGGATAGTTTCGATGCGCGGCCTTTTGATGGCGCTTCTTGCATTCGACCTCCCCGGCCGCAATGCGAACCATTGCGCCGGACGCGTCGGCGCGTCTCCTCGTTCCAGCAAAATCCCATTCTTGGTCAAAGAAGCCGGTAAACCGACCACTAAAACGGTCTGATTCCCTTGGCCTAACCACCCTCTCCCGGGTCCGGCCCGGGGGTTGAAACCCGCATCGGCCGGCGGGTTTTCTTCAAAAACCGAGCGGAGAGGACAGGAGATTTCGATGAGTTTCAAGGTTGCAATCGTCGGCGCCACAGGCAATGTGGGCCGGGAAATGCTCAACATACTGGAAGAGCGGGGCTTTCCAGTGAGCGAAGTGGTGGCGCTGGCCTCGCGGCGCAGCCAGGGCACGGAAGTGTCGTTCGGCGACCGCACGCTGAAGGTCAGGGCGCTCGACCAATATGATTTTTCCGACACCGACATCTGCATCATGTCGGCCGGCGGCAACGTCTCCAAGGAATGGTCGCCGAAGATCGGTAAGCAGGGCTGCGTCGTCATCGATAATTCGTCGGCCTTCCGCTACGACCAGGACGTGCCGCTGATCGTGCCGGAAGTGAACCCGGACGCGATTTCGCTGTTCACGCGCAAGAACATCATCGCCAATCCGAATTGCTCGACGGCGCAGCTGGTCGTGGCGCTGAAGCCCCTGCACGACTTCGCCACCATCAAGCGCGTCGTCGTCGCCACCTATCAATCGGTATCCGGCGCCGGCAAGGAAGGCATGGACGAATTGTTCACGCAGACACGCGCGGTGTTCGTCGCCGACCAGGTCGACGTCAAGAAGTTCACCAAGCGCATCGCCTTCAACGTCATCCCGCATATCGACGTCTTCCTCGACGACGGCTTCACCAAGGAAGAGTGGAAGATGGTCGCCGAAACCAAGAAGATGCTCGACCCCAAGATCAAGCTGACGGCGACCTGCGTGCGCGTGCCGGTGTTCATCGGCCATTCGGAAGCGGTCAACATCGAGTTCGAAAAGCCGATCACCGCAGACGAGGCACGCGAGATCCTGCGCGATGCCCCCGGCTGCCAGGTTTTGGACAAGCGCGAGGACGGCGGCTACATCACGCCGCTGGAATCGGCCGGCGAGGATGCCACCTTCATCTCGCGCATCCGCGAGGATTCGACCATCGACAACGGCCTGTCGATGTGGATCGTCTCCGACAATCTGCGCAAGGGCGCCGCACTGAACGCGGTGCAGATCGCCGAATTGCTGATCGAGCGCGGACTGATCCAGCCGAAGAAGAAGGCGGCTTGATTTTCGCTCACGGGCTCGGCCTTCGGCCGTTTAGGTTTCGCTCACGGGCCGTATCGCCGCTGCCGCGGCGGGCCCTCCGCGGGGCGCCGGAAAGCCGGCGGCCCGCAGTCGCGGGCTCGGCCTTCGGCCGTTAGTTCCCTTCTCCCGTTGACGGAGGTTAGAAGGTCCCGGCTGGGGATGAGGGGCGGCACCGGCGTCTCAAGTAGGCAGCCGGTGCTCCTCCGTCAGCTTTTCCAACATCGCCATCGCCTCCTCCGCCCGGTCGGCCGGGACGAACAGATGGTCGTGGTAGAAGGCCGAGACCGGATTGACGCCCATGCCGGCGGCGGCCAGACGCGTGGTGATGGCGGCGAGGAAGCCTACCGCCTCCAGCGAGGAGTGGATATTCAGCGTCACCATCCGGCAGCGGAAGACGGTTTCCAGGCCAGCGGCCTTGGCTTTCTCCTCTAGCGCGATCACCGTTATGCCCTCGCGCTCGCGAAACAGCATCACCGGCTCGAGGATGTCTGGCACGGGCGCATCGGGCGGCAGTGTGGCGAAGACATGGATGCCGGGACGCAATTCCGGCGTCATCGTCGCCAGCAGTTTCTTCAGGTCCGTCTCGCCGGCCATCGATTTGCTCCCGAACGTCTTGCAGATTTCGATAGCGTGCTCTGCCCCATCCAGGCAAGACGACATCGGCATGTCGCTGGCAGCCGGGCTTGTGCGTGTATTGAACCGCACAATGTAACTGATCAGGACCATTGCCGGTCCGTGAAAGGGGTTTCGATGATCGTTCGCCCGCGCCCGGGATTTCTGCGTCTGTTTTTCATCCTGCGCGGCTCGGTGGTACCGCGCATCCTGCCGCAGATCTTCGGCTTCGGCGTCTATGGCGCCGTGGTGGTGCTGGTGTTCAGGGCGCTGAAGCTCGATTTCGGCAATGCCGGCCCTGCGCCGTTCGCCTTGCTTGGTGTAGCGCTGTCGATCTATCTCGGCTTCCGCAACAATGCCGCCTATGACCGCTGGTGGGAGGCGCGCAAGCTGTGGGGCCAGCTCGTCTTCGACATTCGAAATCTGGCGCGAGCCAGCACCGGGCTGATCGAAAACCGGGCGGAACTGCGCGGCTTCCTGATGGAGGCGATCGCCTTTTGCCACTTCCTGCGCGGCCTGCTCAGGCGGGTGGATGCAACAGCCGAGGCACGCGCCTTCATCGGCGACGACGCCGAAAGTGCCGCCAAGGCGGCCAATGCGCCCGACGCCATGGTGCGGCGGATGGGCGAGCGAGCCGCCGCGCTGTACAGGGCCGGCGCGATCGATGTCATGGGTTACCGCATTCTCGATGAGCGCCTGTCGGAAATCGCCGCGGCGCAGGCCGGCTGCGAGCGCATCATGGGAACACCGCTTCCGTTTGCCTACACGCTGCTGTTGCAGCGCACCGCCTATATCTTCTGCCTGCTGCTGCCGTTTGGGCTCGCCTCGACTGCCGGTTGGGCGACGCCGCTGTTCACCGCGCTGATCGCCTACACCTTCTTCGGCCTCGACGCGCTTTCGGAAGAGCTCGAGGATCCGTTCGGCACCGAGGCCAACGATCTCGCCCTCGACGGCCTGTGCCGCGTCTGTGAAATCTCGGTGTTCGAGGCACTCGGCGAGACGCCGCCGAAAATGATCCCCGCCGAAAAATTCTATTATTCCTAGAGCAATTCCAGGAAAAGTGCTTGGCAGTTTTCCGTCCGGAATTGCGTAAAAACAAATACTTAGAGCGGTTCGGCGGTTCTATCAAAAGCTGAACCACTCTAGGGTTTTGTTCCCGCACTCATCGCAGCACCGCGCCCAAAAATCTTAGGCGTGTCGGATCGTCAGCTCACGCCGCGTCCTTGGTTCGGGTCCTGGCTAAGAGGATCAGTGCTCAAAACAGCTGAGGGGAACATCAATGACCATTTCTCAAACAGCATCCGTCACGCCGCGCGCGCTGTGGACTAGCCGTGGGCTCAGCGCTCTCATCGTGCTGTTCATGATTTTCGACGGCGTCATCAAGCTGCCGCCGCTCGACATCGTCACCCAGACCATGGTGCAGCTCGGCTGGCCGGCCAATCCCAACGTCTCGCGCACGCTCGGCATCATCGGGCTGGTCTCGACCGCGCTCTATGCGGTGCCGCGTACCTCGGTGCTCGGCGCCATTCTGCTCACCGCCTATCTCGGCGGCGCCATCGCAACCCATATACGCATCGGCAGCCCGCTGTTCTCGCACACGCTGTTCGGCGTCTATCTTGGATTTATGCTGTGGGGTGGGCTGTTCCTGCGCGATCCCAGGGTGCGCGCGCTGATCCCGTTCACGTCTTAAGCGGCGGCCTAGAAAGGCTTTTGATAGCTGTCGCGCCGCCAGCGAGGGCACTTCCTGCCGCCGCCCTTCTTCTTTGTCCTTGGATCAAATCGCCCGGTTGCGAGTTAGGAGATGTGGCGGTGAGGACGGAAAACCCCCGTTTGGGAGGAATGACGATGAAGAAACTCGTAGTCCTGATGGTATTGGCAGTCTCGCTCTCAGCCTGTTCCCGGACAGAACAGGGCGCTGCTGTCGGTGGCCTGGGTGGCGCTGCTGTAGGCGCTGCCGTGGCAGGCGATCCGGTGGAGGGAGCTGTGGTTGGCGGCGCGGTCGGTGCCGTCGCCGGCGCGCTGATCGGTCGCGCCACCGAAAGCGGCCAGTGTCGCTATCGCGGTCGCAATGGACGCGTCTACACCGCCCGCTGCCCTGAAGGCTACTGATCGGGCCGCGTCACAGTCGGACGAAACAGCAAAACGGCGGACAAAAGCGCCCGCCGTTTCGTAGGTGATAGAAAGCGAATTATTCGGCGGTCGCGGCTTCCGCCTCGGCCGGCGCGGCTGTCGCCGCGGCAACGGCGGCGGCAGCATCTTCCTGCGCCTTCTTCAGCAGTGCGGCGCGTTCCTGCGCCTTCTTGCCGGGTTCGGCCTTCTTCGGGTTGGAGCGGGCCTCGCGCTTGGCAATGCCGGCCTCGTCAAGGAAGCGCAGCACGCGGTCGGTCGGCTGGGCGCCGTGCGAGAGCCAATGCTTGACGCGGTCGGCATCGACCTTGACGCGCTCGCCGTCCTTGGGCAGCAGCGGGTTCCACGAGCCGAGCGACTCGATGAAACGGCCGTCGCGCGGCGAACGGGCGTCGGCGACGACGACATGGTAATAAGGACGCTTCTTCGAGCCCGCACGGGCCAGTCGGATTTTCAGTGGCATTTTTTTCTCCTAAACTCTGATTTTCGTTGATCGGGGTTATGGCTGTTGTCAGCCGGTTTTCGTTACGCCGTTTGATGCGGCGATCTGCTCGTGATGCCGGATCACTTCGCGGACGACGAAGTTCAGGAATTTCTCCGCGAAATCCGGGTCGAGATGGGCGTCCTTCGCCAGCTGGCGAAGGCGGGCGATCTGCTGCTGCTCGCGTGCCGGATCGGCCGGCGGCAGGCCGTGCGACGCCTTCAGCACGCCGACCGCCTTGGTGCAGCGGAAACGCTCGGCCAGCATGTGGATGAGCGCTGCGTCGATGTTGTCGATCGAGGCGCGGTAGTCGACCAGCGCCGCATATGCGTCGGCCATGTCCTTTTCTTCGTTCATGGCGCCCTCACTTCTTCTTGCCGAGGCCGGGCAAACCGCCGCCGCCCAAACCGGGAAGCTTCATACCGCCGGGCAGCCCAGGCAGGCCGCCGCCACCGGGAAGGCCACCGGGCAGGCCTTTCATGCCACCGAGACCGGCCTGCTTCTGCAAGGCTTCGAGCTGCTTGGGGTCCATCTTGGACAGGTCCGGCATGCCGCCGCCCATACCCCCTGGCATCATGCCGCCGAGGCCCATCTTCTGCGCCAGGCCGCCCATCATGCCGCGCATCAGGCCGCCGCCTTTGCCCTTGCCGCCCATCGCCTTCATCATGTCGGCCATGCCGCGGTGCATCTTCAGGAGCTTGTTGATCTCGGCCGCATCGGTGCCTGAGCCGGCGGCGATGCGCTTCTTGCGCGAGTGCTTCAAAATATCGGGATTGGCGCGCTCAGCCTTGGTCATCGACGAGATGATGGCGAGCTGGCGGCCGAACATCTTGTCGTCGAGACCGGCGGCGGCCATCTGGTCCTTCATCTTGCCCATGCCCGGCATCATGCCCATGATGCCGCCCATGCCACCCATCTTCGACATCTGCTGAAGCTGGCCGGCAAGATCGTTCAGGTCGAACTTGCCCGACTGCATCTTCTTGGCCATCGCCGCCGCCTGCTCGGCGTCGATGTTTTCGGCAGCCTTTTCGACGAGACTGATGATATCGCCCATGCCGAGGATGCGGTCGGCGATGCGCTTGGGATGGAATTCCTCCAACCCGTCCATTTTCTCGCCGGTGCCGATCAGCTTGATCGGCTTGCCGGTGACGGCGCGCATGGAAAGTGCCGCACCACCACGGCCATCACCGTCCATGCGGGTCAGCACAAGGCCGGTGATGCCGACGCGCTCATCGAAGCTTTTCGCCAGATTGACGGCGTCCTGGCCGGTCAGCGAATCGGCCACCAAAAGGATTTCGTGCGGCGACGACACCTTCTTGATGTCGGCCATCTCGACCATCAGCGGCTCGTCGATATGGGTGCGGCCGGCGGTGTCGAGGATAACGACGTCATGGCCGCCGAGCTTTGCCGCCTGCACGGCGCGGCGGGCGATGTCGACCGGCGTCTGGCCCTCGACGATCGGCAACGTCGCGACCTTGACCTGCTCGCCGAGCTGACGGAGCTGCTCCTGCGCGGCGGGACGCCGCGTATCGAGCGAGGCCATCAGGACCTTCTTGTTCTGACGCTCGCTGAGGCGCTTGGCGATCTTGGCCGATGTCGTCGTCTTGCCGGAACCCTGCAGGCCGACCATCATGATGACGACCGGAGCCGGCGCGTTGAGGTCGATGGCGACGCCCTCGGCGCCCAGCATCTCGACCAGCTCGTCATGGACGATCTTGACGACCATCTGACCGGGCTTGATCGACTTCACTACCGCGGCGCCGACGGCCTTCTCGCGCACCTTGTCGGTGAACGAACGCACCACTTCCAGCGCCACGTCCGCCTCGAGCAGCGCACGGCGCACCTCGCGCAACGCCGCCGAGACATCGGCCTCGGACAGGGCACCGCGGCCAGTGAGGCCGTTCAGGATCGAACCAAGGCGCTCTTGCAGGGACTCAAACATCGGTCAAACCGCCGTGCGAGAGCGCCTTGGATTCATGCTGATCCCCGTCAGGCCTGCGGCCCTCCACGCCTCTTGTGCGTTCCTGTAGCGATTCAAACATTCTTTTTCCTTTTCCCTGGCACCCGAATGATGCCCGAGAGGTAATGCGTTCGCGCCCAGTGTCCAAGCAGTCCGGGCAAAAGCCCAAAGCCAAAAAGCACCCGGGGGCGCACAGCGCTGCCGGATGTTGGCCTCCAGGATCGATTTACAGCACGTCACCTCAAAGAGGCTTCGGCGTCCCGGTCGGCTTGCTCGGAGGGATACTCGTCGCGGAATTCGCGGCGTGTAGACAGGAAATCGGCCGCGGAGTCAAGGCGTGGGCCGAATACGGCCAGGTGCGGCCCTTCCCTTCTCCCCTTGTGGGAGAAGGTGGCCGAGCGAAGCTCGGTCGGATGAGGGGTGTTCCAGATTGCAATGACGGCACTCCGTCCAACACCCCTCATCCGTCTTGGCGCTGCGCGCCAATCCACCTTCTCCCACAAGGGGAGAAGGAAAAAAGGGGCGATTCATGGCAACGTTTCGCCATCAAGAATCCGGGCATAGAGATCGAGATAGCCTTTTGCGGTGCGGGTGATCGGAAACCGGTCGACGGCGGAGTCCCGGCAGCGCTGCGGGGAAAGGCCGGCGACGGCGTCGAGGGCCGCAGCGAATTCCTCATCGCTGTCGAAGAATCGCCCGGTGTCGTCGTCGACGATCTCGAGCATGGCGCCGCGCCGCGTCGTCAGCACCGGCGTTCCGCACAACATCGCTTCGACCGGCGCCATGCCGAACGGCTCTTCCCAGGCGATTGGGTTGAGAAAGGCCTTTGCCGTGCCCAGCAAGCGCAGTTTTTCGTCGCCGTCGACGACGCCATGGAAGCGAAAGCGGCTGCCAAGGCTCTTGAAGAAAACGCCGTCGCGCCGGACCTGGCTGCGCGTCAAAAGCTTCCAGCGCGAACCACCGGCGATATCGAGGACGAAATCGAATTTTTTCGCGAGATCGACCGCGCGATTCAGATTCTTGCTGGCGCGCGCGATGCCGGCGAGAAACAGAAGGTGGTCGTTCTTCGAACCGGCCAGGCGGTAAGCGTCAGTCGGAAAGCCGTTGTAGACGAAGGTCTTCCTGCCGTGGTTGCGCGCGTGGCTGGCGCTGACGAAGCTCCAGTTTGCCTGCGGCCTGGGCCTTTCCGGGGAAATGCCGTGCGTCGTGTTGAGGGTTGGGAACGGAACGTCGAGAAACCAGCCGTGAAAGTGGACGATATCGGCGTCCGCGGGGATGGCGGCCCGGCATTGCGCTTCCGAAGATGCATGCCGCACCTCGCATAGGGGGTGGCTCGAGCCGGGGTCGGCAATCAGCACGACGCGATGGCCAAGCCGGGCAAATTCTCCAGCCAACCAGTCGACCTGGCGCTGGGTGCCGCCATAGCCCCTGGAGGGGATGGATCCGGTCACCGCCAGTGTGATGCGCATCAGCTTGGCACGCCAGTTTTTTGCCCGACCATGATCTTACCCAAAAACCGGATTCCGCTTTCTGGGATCATGATCTGTCCGGTTCGACCTTCAGCGGCGAGCGCGGATGCAGCAGCAGCAGGATCGTCAACAAGCTGCAGACGATGCCGATCGCCGCGATGAGTACGGCGTCAAGCGTCGTCCAGCCCGGGCCTTCGAGCGGCTTGGCGTTGAACAGCGCGAAGGAATTGTAGCTTTGCTGATGGGAAATCAGCAGGAAACCGATCAGATTGTTGCCGAGATGGGCGCCGAAGGCAGCGCCGAGATTGCCCGTAGCATAGACCACAAGCGTCAGCAGCAGCGCAAAAGCGGCGATCGAGGCCAGCACGCAGGCGTTGATGGCAGCACTCGAGCCTGGGCTCCAATGCATCGAGGTGAACAGAAGTCCCGGCAGCAATGCCCAGATGAAGGGGCTTTTAAACCGGTTGGCCAAGCCCCTGAGGAAATAGCCGCGGAACAGCACTTCCTCGGACGAAGTCTGCAACAGGGTCAGCACGGCGATCGGGATCAGGAACAGCAGCCAGGACGACAAGCCGATCGCTCCGCGCGCAATGTCAGGCTGCAAGAGATAGAGCAGGATTTCGGAGAGCGCCGAAGTGACCAGCACCGCGGCCAATCCGTTGAGGAATCCCGAGCGCGAAACGCGGCGGCTGGCGCCGATCAGCGCCGACAGCGGCTCACGATGGACCCAGCGCATGGCAACCCACAGGCCGAGCCAGATTCCGGCAAAAGAGGCGAGCGCGGCGAGGATTCCGGCGGGCGAAGCCATGAAGTTCTGCACCGCCTCTCCGTCTATCGGGGCCGATGATGCCTGCCAGACAACAAAAAGATAGGCGCCGCCGAACAGCACGGCGATGGTTGTCGCGACCCAGAACAGGATGACGATCGCCGTTCCGAGCAGCAGGCGCGGCAGCGTCGTCTTGGCGTTGGGGATATGCCGGTAACGCTCGAAAGCGGTTGGATCGATCGTCACGCGGGTTCCTTGCCTGATGCATCGGGTCGCATGATCTAGAGCATTGTATCCAAAAGTGGAACCGGTTTTGGGAAATCCGGAGTTCAAACAAAAGAGCTGGCGCGGCGGCGGCCGCTCCAGCGGGAAGCTCAGGTTAATAAGATATCGGAAAAGCGGCGGCCGCCATTGGCTCTTGCCCGGCGGCCGCCTGATTGCTTGGTGACGTCAGCGCTCGACGTACATGATGCGTCGGGTGCCCGGATCGACCAGTGCCGGCTGGCCGTTCACATAGACATAGCGGTAGTCATAGTCCGGAATCTCGCGCAACTCGACGGTATCGGGCAATGTCGCGCCCGTAACCACCTCGCCCTCGAGATAGACCGGGTCGAGCCGGTTCGTATCGATATAAGTTCGGACTTCGGCCGGTGGCCGCCTGATCGGCTCGATCGGATCGCCAGCGACGATCGCTCCGGTATAGGTGTCGGGGTAGTCGACGTCGGCGGGCGCTTCGACGATGGTAATGTCTGCGTCATCAGGGCGCTCGGTCAGGACGACCTTGTTACCGCCGAAATCGGCCGTCACATAGTCGGAATAGATCCAGCCTTGGCCGTTGGCCTCGGCTATGGTGCACCATTTGCTGTTTTGGATGCAGCCATCGAGGGTTGCCGACTGGCCGGCGGCGAGCACGCCGATAACCGGGTATTGCGGGCCGGGGCCGGCGCGCACATTGAGATCGGCGACAGCCGAGACGGCAGTATCGGCCAAGGCTGCGCCGGACATAGCGACAAGCGCTCCGGCGACAGCAGGAAACAGTATGCGCTTCATGGTTTTCGCTCCGTTTTTGGGTCCCTCGCGAACGAAAACGAAACAACACCTCATGCGTTCCGGCTAAAACGCTTCGGCCGGCTCACGTTTTGTTCCAGTTTCTTTCGCTACACCGGTCAGGAGTTCGTGGACGAAGGCCAGCTTGCGTGCAGTCACCTCCGAGATGACGAAGGGATAGAGGTCCGGCAGGCCCATGCAGCGGTTGATCGAGTTGGACGCTTCCGACAGCACCAGCCAGCGCGCCAGGATCTTTTCGAACGGTTCGGGAACGGCGGCAGGTTCCGACGGCGCCGGTTGCAGCTGGCCGCCGGTGTCGCCCCGCGACAGGTCGTTGGCCTCCACGGTTTCCAACCGGCCGAGCGGGAAATTCAACGCGTGCACCATCTCCAGCGTATCGGTGATGTGCAGATGGTGCGCCCATGTCTCGGCCCAGTCCTCCCAGGGATGGGACGTGGCATAGGCCGAAATGTGGCCCTGCTGCCAGTCGGGCGGAGCGCCATTGGCATGGTATGCCTTCAGCGCCTGCTCGTAATCGGTGCGCTCGTCGCCGAATAAAGCGCGGAAAGCGACAAGCCGTTGCGGATCGTCGCGGATCAGGCGGTCCCAGTAATAGTGGCCGAGCTCGTGGCGGAAATGGCCGAGCAAAGTGCGGTAGTTCTCCCCCATCTCGACGCGCCGTCTTTCACGCTCGGCCGAGTCCGCCTCGGCGACATTGAGCGTGATCAGGCCGTTTCCATGGCCGGTGAGGATACGGCCGCCACCCGGCCCGCCGCCGATCGGATCGGCGAGGAAGTCGAAGGCGAGACCGGCTTCGTCGCCGGCGTTCCGCTTGGGCGCGACCGGCAGTCCGGCTGCGAGCAGCGAATAGATTGCCCGCTTCTTTGCCGCTTCGACGCGGATCCAGCGACGGCGGTTGCCATCGACCGAAAGGTCCGGAATCAACTGGTTCAGCATGCAGGCGCGGCAGAAGGCATGGCCCGGTTCCGCCATCCAGTTGCAGGCGCACTCGTCGGCATTGGTGCACTGGAAAACGCCATCGACGCCAGACAACACGAAGCGCGCGTGTCCGGGATCGTAGAGCACGGAGCTGGCGCAGTTCAGGCACTGGGCGTTCTCGAAATAGAGGCGGTGGCCGCAATGCGGGCAATCGAAGAGCTTCATCCCAATCTCAAATCAGGTCTCAAATCATCAGGTCCGGATATAGTGCGGAGCGGCATTTCGCCCAAACGCCTATCAGCGACCGGCGTTCCTGCCGATGCTATTTTGCCGCAAGCTGGGCGGCGACCGCTCTTGCCACTGCCTCGCCCGACAGTCTGGCGCCGCCGCAGGTCTGCATCAGCGGACCGGCCAGATGCTCGCCGGCGAAGAAGATTTTTTCTGCCACTGGCTGCATCAGCGTGGCGCGCGCCTGCGAACGACCGGGGCGGGCCGCCGCATAGGCGCCGCGCACGAATCGCTCGCCGCCCCAATTGGTCATCATGGCGCGCCCGACATGTTTTCTGACGTCGCTGCCGAAGATGGCGCACAGCCGGTCGACGACGAAGTCGACGCCTGCCGCCTCGCCCGCCGCCGACATCTCCCAGGCGAAATCGCCGCCGACGAAGCCGACCATCAGATCGAGGTCGAAAGGAAAGCAAAGGAAGTAGATGTCGTGCCTGGCCAGCCGCTCGATCAGCAGGTCGTCGAACGGCGCCAACCCGAGCCTTGTGCCACTGATTTCAACCGGCAGCTTGGTCAGCATGCCCATCGGCAGGTCGAAGAAGGCAGCGAAATGCGTGTCGGGCAGTGCCGGCGAGAATTCGATCTCCTCGAAGGCGAGCACCGCCGGCGAGGCGGTGACGATGGCTGCCTTGGCGCGGATGGTGCCGCGATCGGTGACACAGGCAACGCCAGGCACGTCCCAGAGGATTTTCCGCACCGGCGTCGACAGCTCGACCGGCACGTCTGCGCCAAAACGGGCGACCAAAGCGCCGAACCCTTCCTTGGTGAAATAGTTCGGCTCGAGATCGGCGGCGGCCTGAAAGTCGCGGATCGATATCTCGTCCTCGTCGGCGCCGAAATCCATCGGCCCGGCGAAGGTGGCGGCGGCGCGCGGCGCATGGCCCCTGGCGAGCAACGCCGAAAGGCGGTCGTCGTCGCCATCGCTGACCTCATGCGCCGCCAGCAACTCGAACAGCCTGATATCGGCCGCCTTCATTGCGGCCTCTTCGTCCTCGCTCGCCTTTCGGTTGCGATAATAGAGATGATCGACATTCATGTCGTGATGGTGGAGTGTCCAGCGGGCGGCTTGCGCCTCGGGAAAATAGGGATTGCGGTCGGCCGCGTGCAGCCAGGCGCAGCCGATGTCGAAAGGAACGCCGAAATGCTGATCGCTGGTCCAGGCGCGCCCCCCGATCCGGTTCATCGCTTCGAAAAGCTTGAAAGAAAGGCCGGCTGCACGCAGGGTCTTGGCGGCGGAAAGTCCCGCCGAGCCGGCGCCGATGACCACGACATCAACGTCATCCATCAATATTCCAGCCCCCGCCACAATAATTACTTGATCGTAAGCAAGTTCTCCGGCATTCGCCAGCGCTGCGGCGGGCATGCGTAAACGACTTCTTAGCGCATCGGCCTGAAAATCAGGATCGATTTTCAGAAAGCATGATGCGCAGAGTTAAAGTGTAGGAGCGTACTGCGTCCAGGCGGACGAACCCCGCTCCAACAGTGACAAGCGCGCGTTTCGCTGGCAAATTCGTATTTGGGACGTGATCCAGGTAACCAGGAGAGCAACATGGCATTTCTTGCCAAGGGAAAGATTTTCGCGGCGGCAGCATTGATGATGCTTACGGCGGCAACGGGTGCACAGGCCGCCCAGTGCGGCAGGACGAGCGCGGGCTTCGAAGCGTGGAAGGCGGATTTCGCCGCGGAGGCCAAGGCCAACGGTGTAGGCTCGAAGGGTCTGGCCGCTCTGGCTCGTGCGACCTACGCAACAAAGACGATCGCCGTCGACCGCGCCCTTCATAAAGCCTTCAGCGGCTCCGTGGAAAGTTTCATGAAGCGCCGTGGCGGATCCGCGATCATCGCCAAGGGCCGCGCGCTGAAGAAGTCGAACGCGGCGCTGTTCGACAAGATCGAACGGACCTACGGCGTGCCGCCGGGTGTGTTGCTCGCCATCTGGGGTATGGAAACTGGCTTCGGCGCTTCGATGGGCAAACAGAATACCGTCTCTGCCATTTTAACGCTTACCTATGATTGCCGCCGCCCCGAGTTCTTTTATCCGCACGGCATTGCAGCCCTGAAGCTGGTTGATCGCGGAGCGTTGAGCGCCTCGTCGGTCGGTGCCGCGCATGGCGAGATTGGCCACACGCAGTTCCTGCCCGGAAATGTTTTGAAGTACGGCGTCGGCAGCAAAAATCTTCGCGACAAGAGCACCGCGTTGGCTTCCACTGCCAACTTCCTCAAGGGTCATGGTTGGCAGGCCGGCGCGGGTTATCAGGCGAATATGGGCGCAATTGCTGGCTGGAATTCCGCCAGCGTCTATCAACAGGCCATCGCCCGCATGGCCACGGCGATCGATGGGGATTGATAGAAATCTCTATTCGACGGAAAGCCCGGCCATGCGCCGGGCTTTTTGTTGATGCTCTAAAGTGACGACTGCCGCCGCTCGGCCCCGCTCCGGAACGAAAGCGCGAGGCAAAGAAGCTAATTCGGCGAGCCGAACGCCTTGTCCATCGCTTGCCTGACCTCGGCGGGCCACGTGTTCACAGCTGGCCACGCGTCAGGCTCGAGGGTGTCGCCGCGGCGGGCGAAATAGAGCTCTTGGTTGGCCGGATCGACCGCCATGAAGCCGTCATTGCCGCCGCAATCGTGCGGCACGCAGCCGCTGGCATAGAAGGCGCCCGAGGCGGTCTTCTCGGTGCCGCCGCCAACCAGCAGGCTGGTCGCCATATCGGGCATGTCCTTGCCGAGCAGCTTTTCAGCCGCCTTGTAGACGGCCTCATTGTGGAGAGCGTCGATGATGTTGTCGTATTTCGCCGGATCGATATCCTTCCAGTCGGTACCCGGTTCCGGCATGTAGGTGAGATTGCCCGAGGTCGACAAGCCGCCGGTCGGCGACCACTGCAGCGCCGGCTTGGAATCTCCCGGCAGCAGATAAGGCACGAAATAGATGGCGTCGTCGGACACCGCGGCCGGCGGCGCGCCGCATTCGTCCTGCTCGACGGTGGTGCTCTGGATCGTGCCGCCTTCCGGCTTCCACACGATCACCTTGGCCGGGCCGCATTGGTTGCCGCCGTCGCCGACATCGACCAGCGCCACCTTGACGCCGCCGATCTCGACGATCTTGTCGAAGAAGACATCGTAGTTGCTCGCCAACTGCTTGCCGTCGAAGGCAAGCACCTTCTCGCCGTACTGCTCCTGCTGCGTGATGGTCAGCTGGCCGCCCTCGAACGGTATCGGCGCCTGCTTATCGTCGTCGACAGCCGCCCGCATCGTCGCTGCCGGCGCCTTGATCGGTCGCCGGCTGATCGCCCGCAGCCGGGGTTTGTTGCGCGGCGGGCGTCTGCGTCTGGGCATAGATGGCCGTTGCGGGCAGGAGCATCAACACCAGCGCGCAGGCGCCGGCAGGAAGCGAGCGTGTCATGGCTGTCCTCCGTTTACCGCTTGTGCGGCCATCGGGCTGCTTCGCCGGCCTCTATCCGTTCAGATCTCGCCGTTTACGCCCAGGGACGCAGCTCGGCGTTCTTCTTCTCGAACGAGGCGATGGCGCCGGCCTTCTCCATGGTCAGGCCGATGTCGTCGAGCCCGTTGAGCAGGCAGTGCCGCTTGAAGTCGTCGAGGTCGAACGTGACCACACCGCCGTCCGGTCCGCGGATTTCCTTGGCTTCCAGGTCGACCGACAGCGTCGCGTTGGAGCCGCGCGAGGCGTCGTCCATCAGCTTCTCCAGATCCTCCGGGCTGACGGTGATCGGCAGGATGCCGTTCTTGAAGCAGTTGTTGTAGAAAATGTCGGCGAACGAGGTCGAGATGACGCAGCGTATGCCGAAATCGAGCAGCGCCCACGGCGCATGCTCGCGCGAAGAGCCGCAGCCGAAATTGTCGCCGGCGACCAGGATCTGCGCTTTGCGGTAGGCAGGCTTGTTGAGCACGAAATCAGGGTTTTCCGAACCGTCGTCCTTGTAGCGCATTTCGGCGAACAGTCCGCTGCCGAGACCGGTGCGCTTGATCGTCTTGAGATAATCCTTGGGGATGATCATGTCGGTGTCGACATTGACGATCGGCATGGGTGCGGCGACGCCGGTGAGCTTGGTGAATTTTTCCATGGTCTTTGCCCGTCTTCTTTTCGCTGCGGGGATGTGTTGGCGCCCGGTTTACACAAAGAGGCGGGCAAATAAAAGGTGGCTGTCTTCGCTCGTGGTCCCGGAACACGAGATCAGCACCAAGCAGCTTCAAAACCGCCGCCCGATGGTGCACTTTCACCGGCATGACAACGCGACCCAAAATCCTCTACGCCAGTGAACCAACCCTCGACGCTGCCGAGTTCCGCCGCGTGCTGGTGGAATCCGGCCTCGGCGCTACCCGCCCTATCGATGACGAAGCCCGTTTGAAGACGATGCTTGCCAGCGCGGATATAGTGTTGACGGCGCGCCTCGATGCGCCCGGCAAGCCGCTGATTGGCCTCGCCCGCGGCATCACCGACTTTTCGTGGGTATGCTACATTTCCGAGCTCGCCGTTTGCAAATCGGCGCAAGGGCTCGGCATCGGCAAGGGCCTGCTCGACGAAGTGCGCCGGCAGCTCGGGCCGTCCGTCGCCATCTCATTGATTTCCGTGCCCGATGCCGTCGGCTTCTACGAGCGGATCGGCATGATGCGCATGCCCGACGCGTTCTGGTTCGGCCGCGAGCACTGACGCGTTGCCAAGACCATCGCGACGACAGTCACGTCGCCTGCTGCGATCCTTCGCGCGCCCTACGTCGTGCCCTCAAATCACGTTCAGCTCGCGAAAAGCCCGGCCTTCGGCGACACGGCTATACCCAAACGCCGTGCAATCCACCGTGCGGTAGCCGCCATGCATGATCAACTCGGCCAGCGCCTTGCCGACGGCCGGCGCCTGCTGCAGGCCGTGGCCGGAAAAACCGTTGGCGAAGAGGAAATTCTTCACCTCGGGATGCGGGCCGATCACCGCGTTCTGGTCGAGCGTGTTGTAGTCGTAATGACCGACCCAGGCGCGTGTCGGCTTGATTGCCTCGAAGGCGGGAATACGGGTCGCCAGCACCGGCCAGATCACCTCTTCGAATAGCGGCCAGTCGGGCTCGAAATCGCCGGGGTCGGCAGGACCGTCGCCCTCTTCCGGTTCGGCACCGCCGGTGATGTAGACCGAGCCTTCCGGCCTGACATAGATGCCTGAGGGGTCGACCAGCAGCGGCATGTCGGTATATTTTTCGCGTGCCTCGAAGACGAACACATTGCGCTTGCGCGGCTCCACCGGCAGCGCCAGCCCGGCCATATCAGCCACCTTGCCGGCATTCGGCCCGGCGGCGTTGACGACGACGCCGGCCTCGAGCCGCTCGCCATTGTCGAGGCTGATGCTGGTGATACGATCGCCCTGCCGCTCGATGCCGGTCACATCGGCGGTGACGAAATCGATCTTTTTCTCGCGCAACGCCTTGCGGAACAGCATCAGCATCGCATGCGCGTCGAACCAGCCCTCGCCCGTGCGGCCATAGGCGCCGGCGGTGATGCCCTCTGCCGACAGCCACGGGAAGCGACGCACCAACGCCTCGGCATCCTCAAGCACGATGTCGGCCCCCTCGGCGATCTGCGCCTTGTGGTTGGCCCGCAGGATCGGCAGCCCGTTCTCGCCGGCGAGGATGAGATAGCCGCCTTCCCGAAAGCCGATATCTGCGTCCGCCCCGAACTCTTCCGTCAGCCGCCGGAACAGTTTCAGCGTGAACTGCGACAGCCGGATGTTTTCTGGGATGGAAAACTGCTGGCGGATGGAAGCGCAGGACAGCGTCGTTGCCGCATGGGCGAATTGCGGATCACGCTCGACCAGCGCGATCGAGCCCGAAAACCCTTCCTCGCGCAGATAGTAGGCGATCGAGGAGCCGACGATGGCTCCGCCGATGATGACGATGTCGTAGCGCACGTTTTCCGCGTCTCCAGTTCTGAAGCATGATCCCGAAAGCCGGTCTTCGGAATCAGGCTCCAATTTACACAATCGGCAGGATGATCTCGAAGCGCGTGCCGCGCTCGGAGTCAACCAGCCGGATCGTGCCATCATGCGCTTTCAGGAGGGCCAGCACGATGCCGAGGCCCATGCCGGTGCCGCCTGAATCACGGCGCGTGGTGAAGAATGGCTCGAAGATGCGGGCCCGGTTGCTGGGCGAAATGCCGGCACCATCGTCGCTCACCAGGATCGTCGCCTTGCCGTGCGCGCTCGCTGCCGTGATCGAAACCAGCGTTGCGCCATGCCGCGCCGAATTGTCGGTGAGATTGGCGAGCACGATTGCCGCGTTCTCGGCCGAGATGCGCAGACCGATATCGCCGCCGGCCGCGACGCGCACCGCCAGCCTGTCTTTGGCCGGCAGCAGCGCCAGTGCGGCGTCAATCGATGTGCTTTCGCTGCTGGGCGCCAGATTTTCGGCGCGCGCCAGGTCGAGCAGGCGGCGCACCAGCAAATTGAGCCGGCCGGCGTCGGTGACGATGTTGTTGGAAAAGCGACGCCGCTCGGCCTCGTCCATTGTGCTGCCCGAATCGCGCAGCAGTTCGGCGGCCCCCTGGATCGCCGTCAGCGGCGATTTGAGTTCGTGCGAGACATGAGTGGCAAAGGTCTGAATGCTGTCCGAGCGCTCATGCAGCTTTTCGGCCATATCGAGGAAGGCGGCGGAAAGTGCCGCCATCTCGCGCGTGCCGTGATGGTCGAGCGGCCTGATGGCTTCGCGGTCGCCGGCGGCGATGCGTTTCGTTCGTTCCATCAGCGCGTATATCGGCCGGCTGACGGTGCGCAGGAAGACGAGCGCGATGAGCAGCGTGCCGCCGAGAATGGCGATCGTCGCCAGCACCACCTTGCCGCGCTCGCCATAGAGATGCTTGACGATATTGTTTGGCGTTCGCGACAGGTAGACCACGCCGGCGACCTTGCCGTCGACCGCAACCGGCAGGGCGACGAAGACGCGGACTCTCGTGCCGCGGCTCACCGAATAGAGCGATGGCGGCGGCTCGTCGGAGATCCTCAGCCTGAGCACGCTGGCATAGCGGCCGGCCAACGCTTCGCGAACCTCCGCGACCGCGCCGAGCGACAGGCCGACCTCTTCGCGCCCGGCGATGACGACGCCTTTTGCCTCGAGCAACCGAAAGCCGGCAAGCGTGGTTTTCTGCGTCTCGGCAAGAATCCCCGATAGCCGCGCCCCGACCGCCGCGAAGGCAGGATCGATGGCGGCAGCTGTCGCCGCAGGCCGGGTCGGCAGAACGGTATCGGAGGCAAGATCGAGGTGCGGCTCGATGGGCCGATAGGGGGAGTTCGAATCGCTGGCACTGGCGGCAGGCACCGCCGCGCCGAGCTTCTCGGCCGGGATGCCGGCGTCACGGATCTCTTGTGCATAGATGGCGGCAAGGGCGGCACCTTGCGCGATCAGCTCGGCCTCGGTCTGGCGGATCAGCTGGTTCTCGTAGAGCCGGAAGAAGAACAAGCCGACCAGCGGCAGCGCCATCACCATGATCAGGATGGCAACTACGATGGTGGCGAGGCGAGGCCGCCATTTGCTGCCAATCCATTTTTGGGTGTTCACGCGCCGCACCGGCCGAGCCGGAAACCGACGCCGTGAACCGTCTCGATCGCGTCCGTGCAGCCGGCCGCCGCCAACTTGGCGCGGATGTTGCGGATATGGCTGTCGACGGTGCGCTCGGCGACATGGATGTTGGCGGCATAGGCATTGGCCATCACCATGTCGCGGCCGAGCACATGCGCCGGACGCGCCAGAAACCCTTTCAGGATCGCGAACTCGATCGACGTCAGCACCAGCGGCTGGCCGTCGAAACTGGCCGCATGGCTGGCCGGCACCAAGGCGAGCTTGCCATGCGAGAATTGCCTGTCGTCGGCCTGTTCGGCCTTTGTCGGGCGAGCGCGCCGCAGGATGACATTGACGCGGGCGACCAGTTCGCGCGGGCTGAACGGCTTGATGACGTAGTCGTCGCCACCCATTTCGAGCCCAAGGATGCGGTCAATCTCTTCATCACGCGCGGACAGGAACAGCACCGGCACGTCGGATGTGTGCCTGAGCCGCCGGCAGACCTCCAGCCCGTCCATTTCCGGCATGCCGATGTCGAGCACGACAAGATCGGGCGGTCGGCGTTCGATCGCCTGCAAGGCGGCGGCGCCGTCGGCTACGGCAACCGTCTTCATCCCCGCCTTTTCGAGCGCAAAGCAGATGATTTCGCGGATGTGCGGATCATCGTCGGCGACCAGGATGTGATGCGGCATGAATCAGCGGCCCGGCACGAAGGGTTCGGAGCCCTGAGGAACCACGAACGGGATACGCGTGTCGAGAGTACGAAGGAGCCGCCAGTCGCGAAAGCTCCAGGCGCGCCAGTTTTCTCGGGCCGCACGATAGCAGGCCTCGTCCTGCCCAAGCGTACGGGCGAGTTCGCTGTAGGAGGGAAGGCTGGCCGCATTCGTGCTGGCTTGATGCTCGAGGAAGCGGTCGAGCGCCGGCCAGGCGCTGGGGCCGAGCGAGCGCAGGTACCAGAAATCGAGTTCGGTGCCCTGGCCGGTCATTTCGAATGAGTACTCGACATTGTAGTTGGCGATCAGTGCGGCGAAGTTGACGAAGCAGCAGGCATAGAGCGTCATCGAAAGCGTCAGAAGATTGGCGGAAAGCAGCCATTCGTTGGATTTTTCGAGCGCGATGCGGGCGATGATCAGGGCAAGGCCCGCCGCAACCAGTCCCATCCAGACGAAGGCGGCGACGCGCCAGTAGGTCAGCGCATAGATGCCGATATAGAGGTCGAGCCGCAGGATCGACGAGATGACCAGCACGATGTTCTGCGCCACCCAGACATAGACCAGCCGGCGGATGAGCGGATCGCTGGAGGTCGCACTCCCCGGCCGCAGCGCCGCCAGCACGAAGCCGGCGGCGAGCAGTGCCGTGACGATCAAGGGATAGGCGCCGCGATGTGCATAGGCGGCGTAGGTCAGCCCGTCGGGAAGGGCGACGCCGCCCCACAGATAGGTGGCGTCGAGCGCGGTCTGGATGGCGAATAGGATGTTGAAGACGACCAGCGCGCGAAGAATGGCGGCCTTGCCGAAGATGATGTCCTCGATCGCTTTGGCGGGTTTTGTCGTCGTCACCCGACCGACAGGCACAGACGACACCACACGCGCAATGCGGCGGAGAAAGCGTGGCAGGCGCGGGCGCAGAAAGGCCCAGACACCGGCAAGTATGAACAGCCAGAAGGCCAGTCGCGGCAGCTGGATGAGGTCGAGCAGTGCGAGGAGATCGATCAGCGACAGCCAGTATTCGACAACCGGATTGGCGGCGCCGAACAGCGCGAGAAACACCGCTCCCAGCGTCAACGGCATCACCCAGACGGCGATCGCCGCAAAGCGGATGCGCCGTCGGCCAAGCCGCCGCGCCGCCTTGCGCCAGCGAAAGAAATCGTGGGCGAACCGGAATGGTGCCGCGAGCAGGAAGAGCGCAACCTGGCCGGCAATGCGGGCAAACCCGCGCCGCAGCCGGCCGGCCAGCGAAAGCGCGAAGACGGCCATCGCCGCAAGCCCGATCGCGACGGAGAGCGCACTGACATTTTCAATGAGCGGCAGCAGCCCGACAAGCAAGGCACCGAGCCCGAGCCACAGGCCGCGGGCGCTGAGCGCCGAAGGCTGGATGACCGCGGCTGCGGCGGCAAGCGTAATGCCGAACAGGAAAAGCGTGATGCCGACGGGCTGCCCGTAGAAGAGAAAATCGGCCAGCGCGGCAAGCAGGACCGCAACGCCGAATCGCGCGCAATAGCTCGGCGCGGCCGTAAGCAACGATGTCATGATCGGATTCTCTCGGCGGCTTTGATGCGGCCGGCATATCTGGGCAGAGATTTAGGGATGAGGGGGAAGAGGGTCGCCGAACGATGCGTCCGGGGTGGATCGACGAGCCACCAGCCCTCACTTCGGAGCCGGTAAGGCAGGGACCAACGGAGTTTTTCTCGCTCTTGCATGCCGCCCTTGTCGTCGGCGGAAGTGCCGGCGGCGGGGCGGATGCGAGGAGATTTTCGGGACTTTTGTGCAGTTTTTATGCAGGTCAAAGCGGCTTGCCTCGACCGGCCGCAGGCGGCATAGATTTGGTATGATGACCGAAACCTACCGCCCGCGCCGTTCGGTGCTCTACGTCCCGGCCTCGAACGACAAGGCGCTGGCCAAGTTTGCCTCGCTGACTTGCGACGCCGTCATCATCGATCTCGAAGATGCCGTCGCTCCCGCCGACAAGGTCTCCGCGCGCGAAAAACTCGCCGGCATCTTCGCCGATCGCCCAGTTGCCAACGACTATGGCCGGCGCTGCGAGATGGTCGTGCGCATCAATGCGCTTTCCAGCGAATGGGGCGCCGACGATTTGCTGGCCGCGGCACGCTGCGAGCCCGACGCCATCCTGCTGCCCAAGGTCGACACGCCGCGCGATGTCCTCGAACCCGGCGACGTTCTCGACGACAATTTCGCACCCGACGCGGTGAAACTATGGGCGATGATCGAAACCCCCAAGGCTCTGCTCAACATCGGACCGATTGCCGAGCTTGGCCGCGATCCGGCCTCGCGGCTCACTTGTTTCGTGGCCGGAACGAACGATCTGGTCAAGGAGACCGGCATTCTCGCCACGCCCGACCGGCGCTATCTCACACCGTGGCTGATGCAGATGGTGCTCGCCGCGCGCGCCGGCGGCCTTGACCTGCTCGATGGTGTCTTCAATGATTTTCGCGACCTGGACGCTTTTGCGCGCGAATGCGGGGAGGCGGCTGCCATGGGGTTTGACGGCAAGTCGCTGATCCATCCGACCCAGATCGAGGCTGCGAACCGGGCCTTTGCGCCATCTGCCGAAGCGCTGGCCGAGGCGCGTTCGGTGAAAGAGGCGTTCGCGCTTGGCGAGAATGCCGGCAAGGGCGTCATTGCACTGAATGGAAAAATGGTCGAACGGCTGCATCTGGCGCAGGCCGAAAAACTGCTGGCGAAGGCGGCCGCCATCGGGGCATGATTGGCAACTCACGACAGGAATGAAAAATGAAACTCTACCGCTTTTTGTCCGGCCCGGACGATTCCAGCTTCTGCCACAAGGTGACGGCGGCGCTGAACAAGGGCTGGCACCTGTTCGGCTCGCCAACCTATGCCTATGACAAGCAGACCAAGAGCATGCGCTGCGGCCAGGCCGTGGTGAAGGATATCGAGGGCCAGGAATACGGGCCCAACACCAAGCTCAGCGATTGGTAGGGAGGTTTCTGCTCGTCTTTCGTCATCCCAGGGCGGAGCAGGAGCGAAGCGACGTCGCGGAGACCCTGGGATGACGAAGCGTGGGGCCCTTTACTCCGCCGCCTCTTCGATCCGCTCCATATCATCGTCCGACAGGCCGAAATGATGGCCGATCTCGTGGATCAGCACATGGGTAACGATGTCGCCCAGCGTCTCTTCGTTCTCGGCCCAGTAGTCGAGGATGGCGCGGCGGTAGAGCGTGACGCGGTTCGGCCCCTCGCCGGTCTGCGGGTTCCAGCGCTCGGCAATGCCGCGCCCCTCGAACAGGCCAAGCAGGTCGAAAGGCGTTTCCAGCGACAGATCGTCCATGATCTCGTCGGTCGGGAATTCGGCGATCTGGATGACGATCTCGCCGGTCAGCTTGCGAAAATCCTCCGGCAGGTGGGCATAAGCCTCCAACGCCAGGAACTCCATTTCCTCCATCGACGGCGAAAGCTGGTCGTGCCAGACACGGGTCTTGTAGATGCGGGCCATGCTTTGTCCTTCTGATCCCGGCATATAGGCTTTCGAGCCGGACTCGGCAAATGGCCGGGTTGCCGTTAACGCAAGGGCAGGAATAAATTCCCCATGACTCCGCTTGACTCTTCGGGTGGCCTCTGGAATCTATAGGAACATAACAGGAACAATTGTGAGTGGAAGCTGACCGTCATGGCGACAAGCGCCGTGGCGCGGGAGACTGTTTTTGCCCTGCGCCGCCAGATCGCGAAGATCGAGGGAACGCTGCCCGAGCGCTTGGAGGCGCCGGCCGGCGCAGCCCCCGTTGATGCTGACGTCACCTCCCAGAATCCAACAGCGGATGGTCTGACAATCGTCCGCCGCGGCCTCGCCGTGGCGCCGCCTGATGCGTTTCTGCGCACCGGTGCCGAAGGTCTCGACACCGCGCTTAGCGGCGGCCTGCCGAAGGCGGCGCTGAACGAGATCCATGGCGCCGCGACACGTGATGCCGGGGCCGTCGCCGGCTTCGCCCTGTCGCTCGTCAGCCTGATCCTCAAACAGGGGCCGCAATTGCCGGTCCTGTGGATCGGCACCGCGGAAATCTTCCGGGAGGCGGGCTTCCCCTATGCCAGGGGGCTTCACGCTGTTTTCGGCATCGAGCCGGAGCAATTGCTGTTTTCCGAGGCGCCAAAACTCCTCGATGCGCTGTGGATCGCCGAGGAAGCCGCCCGGATGACCGCGCTCGCCGCCGTCATCCTCGAAATCCGCGGCAGCCCGCAGCGGCTGGACCTCACGGCGACGCGGCGGCTGCACGCCCGGGCGCAAAATGCCGGCCGGCCGGTGTTTCTGCTGCGCCAGGCCGGCGAACCCGAGCCGACGGCGGCACCCGTACGCCTCGTCCTGTCGGCGGCGCCGTCGGCATCCCGCCAGACGATTGCCCGGCCGCTTGCCGGGTCGATCGGCCGTCCCGCCTTCACCGTCAGCATCGGCAAGAGCCGCACGGCCTTGCCAGGACAATTCACACTGGAGTGGAACCCCGATGAACACAGTTTCGAAGAAAGACGGGGCGAGGAAAGAAGGGCAGCGAATTCTGTCCCTGTGGTTCCCGCATCTCGCCGCGGAAAGGGTCCTGCGGCAGCGTCTGGGGCGGTCCTGGCGTTCCCGGCCGTCGGATCACCTGCCGCTGGTGATCAGCCATCGCCAGGGGAACGCGCAGCGCATCGCCGCCCTCGACGAGCGGGCTGAGGCGCTTCACCTGAAGCGCGGCATGGGCATAGCCGACGCGCGTGCCATGCATCCGTCGATCGACGTACTGGAAGCCGATCCCGAGGCCGACCGCCGCCTGCTCGAAAGCCTTGCCGACTGGTGCGATCGCTACACCCCGCTGGTGGCGCTCGACGCAGCCGATGGCCTGTTCCTCGACGTCACCGGCTGCACCCATCTTTTCGGCGGCGAACGCTCGATGCTCGACGACATCCTGTCGCGCTTTTTCCATCAGGGTTTTGATGTCCGCGCCGGCCTTGCCGCGACGCCAGGTGCTGCCTGGGCGGCAGCGCGGTTTGCCAGTGACCGCATCGTCCCCGGTGGCGAGGAGGAAGCGCTTCTCGCACCCTTGCCACTGGCGGCTCTACGCATCGAGCCTGATATCCGCGCCAGCCTGGAAAGCGTCGGCCTGCGCACGGCGGGGGCCGTCATGGCAGCCCCCCGCGCGCCGCTCGCCCGCCGCTTCGGTGTCTCTCTGCTTTTGCGTCTCGACCAGGCGCTCGGCCGCCTCGACGAGGCGGTGTCGCCGCGCCTGCCGGTCGCGCCGCTTTCGGTCGAACGCCACCTCGCAGAACCCATCATGCTGACCGACGAAATAGAGCGGCTGGTGAAAATGCTGGCGACGACTTTGAAGGTGGATCTCGAGCGTCGCGGCGAAGGCGCAAGAAGGCTGGCGCTGCTGCTCTTCCGCGTCGACGGCGCCGTCAGCCGCATCGCCGTCGGCACCTCGCGGCCGTTGCGCGAGCCGCTGTTGATCCAGAAATTGTTCCACGAAAGGCTAGCCGCGCTCGAACAGGATATCGATGCCGGCTATGGCTTCGATCTCGTGCGCCTCTCGGTCCTGACGGCCGCGGCCTTCGACATGCAGCAGGCGGATCTCGCCGGCGAGACGCGCGATGACGGCGCCGACATCGCCCTTTTCGCCGACCGCATCCGCGCCCGGCTCGGCGACAGCGCGGTTTTGAAACCGGTTGCCGTCGAGAGTCATCTGCCCGAGCGCGCCGTCGCCACGCTTCCCTTCGCGGAAGCGCCGCAAAGGGTCTCTCCGCCGAAGAAGCCGGACAAGATACAAGACGCTAAGCCTGTCTTCCGGCCGGAACGCCCGATCCGGCTGTTCCGTTCGCCCGAACCGATCGAGGTCCCGGCCACCGAAATGCCTGAGGGGCCGCCTATGAACTTCCGCTGGCGGCGCGCGCTGTACCGGGTTGCGCGCGCCGAAGGGCCGGAACGCATCGCCCCGGAATGGTGGCGGGAGGCGTCGGGGCAGGAAGACGCGCCGACGCGGGATTATTTCCGCATCGAGGATAGCGACGGCCGCCGTTACTGGCTCTACCGCCAGGGTCTCTACGGCGCCTCTCAAATCCCGCCGCGCTGGTTCATGCATGGGGTCTTCGCATGAACGCGCTGACGGCCGTTCCCTATGCCGAATTCGGCATCCAGTCGAATTTCTCGTTCCTGCGCGGCGCCTCGAAACCGGAGGAGCTGGTGGTCGCAGCAAAGTTCCTGGGATTTTCGTCGATCGGGCTTGCCGACCGCAACACGGTGGCCGGTGTCGTGCGCGCCTGGCAGCAGGCCAAGGTGGAAGGTCTTTCCTATCATCCCGGCTGCCGCCTGGTTTTTTGCGACGGCACGCCTGATGTTCTCGCCTATCCGCAGGACCGCAAGGGCTGGGGCCATCTGTGCCGCATGCTGACGCAAGCCAATATGCGCGAGGAAAGCGAAAAGGGCGCACCGCTTCTCTATCGCGACGACCTTTTCGAATGGGGCGATCTCATGTCGCTGGCGGTCCTGCCGGATCTGTCGGCGCCGGCGGAAGATCACCTTGGACTGATTAGCCGGCTTAAGGATAGATTTGGCAAGGCTTTGCGGCTTGCCGTTGCGCCGGATTATCAGGGCAACGACCGCTTCCGCATCGAGCAGGCGGCTGCCATGGCTGAGGCATCGGGCATTCCGCTGATGGCGACCAACGACGTTCTTTACCATACGTCCGAACGGCGCCGGTTGCAGGACGTGCTGACGGCGATCCGCCTCAACGTGCCTGTTGCCGAAGCGGGGCTGGAGCTGGCGGCCAATGCCGAGCGCCATTTGAAGCCGCCAATGGAGATGGCGCGGCTTTTCCGCAGGCATCCGCAAGCGCTGGCGGAAACGTTGCGCTTTGCCGGCGAATTGAGCTTCTCTCTCAGTGATCTCCAATACAACTATCCCGACGAACCGACGGAATCGGGCCTCGGGCCACAGGCCGAGTTGGAAAGGCTGGCTCGAGAGGGTGCAGCGATACGGTATCCCGCAGGCGTTCCCGCCGATGTGACGAAGCGCATCCGGGAAGAGCTCGCTTTGATCGAGCGTCTGAACTACGCGCGCTATTTTCTGACCGTCTACGACATCGTCAAATTCGCCCGCAGCCAGGGCATACTTTGCCAGGGGCGCGGCTCGGCGGCCAACTCGGTGGTCTGTTATTGCATCGGCATAACCGAAGTGGGACCCGAGCGGATCGACTCGCTTTTCGAGCGTTTCATTTCCGAGGAGAGAAACGAGCCGCCCGATATCGATGTCGATTTCGAACATGAGAAGCGCGAAGAAGTCATCCAGTACATCTATACCAAATACAGCGGCAAGCGCACCGCGCTTGCCGCGGCCGTCGTCAGCTACCGGGGCCGGTCGGCGATGCGCGAAGTGGCCAAGGCGATGGGCCTGTCGGACGATGTCAGGAGCGCGTTGTCCAGCTCGATCTGGGGTTGGTCGACCTCGGAGCTCGGCGAAAAGGAGACCAGGGCCGGCGGTCTCGACCAGGCCGATCCATCGACAAGGCATGTGATCGAATGCGCCAACGAGATCATGGGCTTCCCCCGTCATCTGTCGCAGCATGTCGGCGGCTTCGTCATCACCAGGGACCGGCTCGACGAGATCGTGCCCATCATCAAGACGGCGATGGATGAACGCAAGATGGTCGAGTGGGACAAGGACGATCTCGACGCGGTGAAAATCCTTAAAGTGGATGTGTTGGCGCTCGGCATGCTGACCTGCCTGCAGCGCGCCTTCACGCTGCTTAGGGATTATTATCCGGAGGCGCGGGATGACTATGGCCAGCCCTATGTGCTGGCCACCCTGCCGCCGGAGAACGAACATGTCTACGACATGATCTGCCGCGCCGACACGCTCGGCGTCTTCCAGATCGAATCGCGCGCCCAGATGTCGATGCTGCCGCGCCTCAAGCCGCGCACCTTTTATGACCTCGTCATCGAGGTGGCGATCGTGCGGCCGGGCCCGATCCAGGGCGACATGGTCCATCCCTATCTGCGCCGCCGGCAGGACAAGGAGAAGGCCGAATATCCCAAGCCGGAACTGAAGGAGATCCTCGGCAAGACGCTGGGTGTGCCGCTGTTCCAGGAACAGGCGATGAAGATCGCCATCGTCGCCGGCGGCTTCAGGCCGGGCGAAGCCGATGAATTGCGCCGCGCCATGGCCACTTTCAAGCGCACCGGCACGATCGGCAATTACCGCAAGCGGATGGTGGATGGCATGATGAAGAGAGGGTACGAGAAAGACTTCGCCGAACGCTGCTTCAAGCAGATCGAAGGTTTCGGCGAATATGGCTTTCCCGAAAGCCATGCCGCTTCCTTCGCCCTGCTGGTCTATGCCTCGTGCTGGTTCAAGACCTTCTATCCCGACGTGTTCTGCGCCGCGATCCTGAACTCCCAGCCGATGGGATTTTATCAGCCGGCTCAGCTTGTTCGCGACGCGCGCGATCATGGCGTCGAAATCCGCGAGGTCGACGTCAATTTTTCCGGTTGGGACTGCGCGCTGGAGGAGGAGCCTTTCGATCCGGCGCGCATCCTCGAACGCCATGCCCAGATGCGCGGCGTCATCCGGACCAATCATGCCGTCCGGCTGGGTTTCCGCCAAGTCAAAGGTCTGTCGAAGGAGCGCATGGAGGTGTTTGTCGCCAGACGCGGCGACGGCTACGCATCCGTTCGCGATGTCTGGCTGCGTTCAGGCCTCTATGTCGATGAGATCGAGAAACTGGCGCAAGCCGACGCTTTCCGTTCGCTTGGTCTCGACCGCCGCGACGCCCTGTGGGCGGTCCGCGCCCTCGACGGCAGGAGTGCGGCCGAGACCCTGCCGCTGTTCGACCGGCCGGCGATCCGTTTGCGCGACCTTGAACCCGAAACCAGGCTCCCGACAATGCCGCTCGGCGAGCACGTCGTCCACGACTACCGTTCGCTCGGCCTGTCGCTGAAGGCGCATCCGCTTGCCTTCCTGCGCCAACGGCTGGATCGTTCCGGCGTCACGCCCAATGCGCGCCTCCCCTCCGTGCCGGATGGCAGGCGGGTCTCCGTCGCCGGCCTGGTGCTCGTGCGGCAGCGCCCAGGCACTGGCAAAGCGATTTTCCTGACGCTGGAAGACGAGCAGGCCGTCGCCAACGTCATTTTTTGGGAAAGGACCTTCAACCGCTACCGGCCCATTGTCATGGGGGCGCGGTTCGTTCGTGTCACCGGCAAACTGCAGTCGGAATCGGATGTCATCCATATCGTCGCCGAAAAGGTCGAGGATCTGACGCCCTGGCTGTCCGTGCTTTTGGAGGAGAAGCCCGATGTACCTGTCGTGCAAAGCGACCGGCAGGATATCGCGACGCTATCGGGGAAGGCAGAAAGGGTCATGCCCAAGGGGCGCAATTTTCAATAAAGGATGCCGGTGCGGCGCTGCACAATCTCGCGAATGCCGGCGGGACAGCGAAGAATCGCTGTTGTTCAGGACGGTCCGCCCAGGCGCGGCGGCAATCCGTCCTCCAAAGGGATCGCGCGCGCCTCCGAAGGCAGCATGATCGGGATGCCGTCACGCACCGGATAGGCAAGCCGAGCGACCCTTGAGATGAGCTCGCCCCGCTCCGGATCCCAGGTGAGCGGGCCCTTGGTCAGCGGGCAGGCCAGCAATTCCAGCAGCCTGGGGTCGACATTGGCATTCTTTCCGTCACGCCCATCCACCATTTCCGTCTGTCCTTCTCTGGGGCAATCACTTCAGGTTTCGCGCAGCCTTCTCCCCTTGTGGAAGAAGGCAAGACAGCGCCCTTCCACCCAACCTATTGCAGGCTCGACCCGAAATCCTCGTTTTCGCGCGCCAGCGCCATTTCGGTGATGGCGATCAGCGTTTCGGCGCGTGTTTTCAGGTCCGCCGCTTCGAGCAGCGCCTGTTTCTCGGCCGGCCCGTAGGGTGCCATCATCGACAGCGCATTGACCAGCATGGCATTTTCGGCGCGGCTGACGCTTTCCCAGTCGGCTTCAAGATCGTTGGCTTGCAGATAGGCGCGAAATGCCTTGAGCAACGCCGGCCGGTCGATCTCTGTCTCTGCCTGATCTTCATCGAGATCGGTGAGAAAGGGGGCAAACCGGCACTGGCGGAAGGGCGTCTTGACCGCGAGCTCCTGCACGATGCGGAACCGGCACACGCCTTGCAGCGAAATCAGGTAACGGCCGTCGCCACTCTCGGAAAGCGCAATGATGCGTCCCGCGCAGCCGACATTGCAGAGTTCAGGTTCGCCATCGGCGCGCCGCGCGCCGTCGAGGCTGGGCTGGATAATGCCGATCAGCCGCGATCCGGCGATCGCCTCATCCACCATCTCCAGATAGCGCGGCTCGAAGATGTTGAGCGGCATGCGGCCTCCCGGCAGCAGCAATGCGCCTTCAAGGGGGAAGATCGGCACCGTCGACGGCAAATCCGTATCGAGCCGGTAATGCGCGTTTCCCGCCTGCACTTCAGTCCTCCGCTCGCTTCGTCCAGAAGCGCATCAATCCGACCGCCCATCGCAACCTGGCGTGTAAATCGTCAGGAAGCGAAAAACGGATCCGGTCTGGCCCCTAATCTGGCGCAGCCGCCGCCGACCGCAAGGCCACCAGGCAAAAACAGCTTGATGCGCGCTCAGGAGAACAGCAGCGACGACAATTTGCGCCGCGCCGCCAGCGTTGCTTCGTCGGTCATCCCCCATGCCTCGAAGAATTGCAGCAACTGCATCTTGGCGCCGTCGTCGTTCCACGAGCGATCGGCCTTGACGATTGCCAGCAGATTGTCGGCCGCCGCCATGCGCTCGCCATTGGCGTTCTGGATCATGGCAAGATCGAAACGTGCCTGATGGTCCCCGGGGTTCTCAGCCAGCCGACGCTCGAATTCGGCCGGATTGCCGAGCGCGGACGCCTGTGCGGCAAGCGCCATCTTGGCGCGCACCGCGGCCAGTGGCGGTGCATCCTTCTTTGCTTCCGGCGCCCGCGCCAGCACGGCTTCGGCGCCCTCGGCATCGCCGGCCTCGAACAGCAGATCGCCAAGCCCGGCAATGGCCTCGATCGTCTCCGGCGCCTGCTCCAGGATCGCGTCGTAGATGTCCGCCGCGGTCTGCACATCGCCGGCGTCGCGCGCCTCCGCGGCCGCGGCAAGCGCCTCGGCCACCTGCGGCGCACCATTGGTCTTGCCGCCGACCTTCTCGATAAACGCGGCGATCTGGCTCTCGGGAATGGCGCCCATGAAGCCGTCGACCGGCTGGCCATCCTTAAAGGCGATGACCGCCGGGATCGACTGGATGCCGAGCTGTCCGGCGATGGAAGGATGGTCGTCGATGTTCATCTTGACCAGCTTGACCTTGCCGCCGGCGGCCGTGACCGCCTTTTCCAGCAGCGGCGTCAGTTGCTTGCAGGGCCCGCACCAGGGCGCCCAGAAATCGACCAGCACCGGCTGACGGCGCGATTCCTGGATGACGTCGGCGGCAAAAGCGGCGGTCGTCGTGTCCTTGATGACATCGACAGCCGGCTCGCCAAGCGCGACTTTCGCCGGGGCGGCCTCGGTGCCGCCATACTGCACTGTGGTGGCATATTGCCCGCCATTGCTGCCAAACGGGCCGCCAAATTGATTGTTGTCGCTCATCTCGTCGCCCTTTCGGTCGCGCCGCCAGCCCACCGGCCCGGCACAACGTCCATATCCTCACTCAGAAGTCGGTTTATCGCCATCCATGTGGCGATCATGCCGTGACTTTCAAGATAACAGCATCATGCCCGGTTGCCTCGACGAATTTGACGAGGTCGGCGGCAGCGATCGATGTCGTTGCCTCGTTGGTCAGCGGATGGGCGTTGATGATGGCATGGTCCATCAACTCCTGATCGAGAACCACCTTCACTCTTCCCGCCGTGTCGTTGATTACGCCGAACACGGTGACCGCGCCCGGAACGACGCCGAGAAGCTCCATCAGCATCTCCGGCTTGCCGAAAGACACGCGCCCGGCAGCGCCGATCACATGGTGTATCTGCTTGAGATCGACCACCGCCTCCTCGCCGACGCTGACCAGGAAGAAATTGTCCTTCTTGTCCTTGAGAAACAGGTTCTTGGTGTGCCCGCCGGCGATTTCTCCGCGCAGCGCCTGCGAATCGGCGACCGTGAACAGCGGCGGATGACGTAGGGTCGAGACCTCGATCCCAAGATCGGCGAGAAAAGCAAAAAGCTCGGCTTCGGTTTTCGGCATGTTGTTTCTTGTCGGACTTGTTGTTGTCGCGGTTTGGATCACGCCGTTTACGGCCAATGACGCGGCCGAGACAAGACCGTCGCGCGGCGAGGCCACCGATTCCGTTCCTGTCCTCGCTACGGAAGGCTTGTTTATGTCGCCGGGTGCGGACCAAAAAACCTGCGATTTCCCTGTTGCAATCGCCGCGCCCTTCAGCCATATAGGCGCGGCTTGCGGCCCAAAAAGCCGCGCGAGCGGGTGTAGCTCAGGGGTAGAGCACAACCTTGCCAAGGTTGGGGTCGAGCGTTCGAATCGCTTCACCCGCTCCAGTTTCCCAAGGGAATCAAGCAATTGCGAAGTAGGCCGGATCCCCTTCCGGTCTTTTTCGTTTTGGGGAGCGGCACGCCCAGGGCGGTCTCCGCTCATATATTTTTATCCATGGTCAATTTCACACCCCGGCTTAGGGGATTTTGATGCTGCCGCCGCTTCACCTGAATGCCCGCGCATCATGGCGCGGGCACGAGTCCTCCCACGGCACGAAGTTCCAAAGTTTCCGACCCTCGTGGAACCCCTGAAGGCACCAAAGAGTTGCGTTTGAAACGAGGTGACCGTCATGCCATCGCGAGAGAATGACACCTTTCGAGTTTTGATCAGATCGGAAGATTATCGTCGGAAGATACGCAGGTTGCTAAGGTTTGTCGGCGATCAGCCTTTGACCCCGAAGCTTATCGCGCTGGCGGCGGAACTTCAGGAGGAACTTGATCGGCGAGAGCGCCAATCGGCCGACGAGAAAGACCCTGATTAGGAGGTATTCGGCAAAGCGTGCTACATGGGTGCTAGCGTGGTTCTGCGTGCAAGCCCTTGACCTCATCGGGCGCGAATCATGGAAGAGCTGCTGGCGCGCCTCCAAAGCGTTTTAAGGGTTCGGCAGTTTTTTTGTGAAGCGTGTGGAACACAGGCCATCGACGATGGTTCGGCCCCAGCAGCGTTATTCCAGTAGACAAATGCTGCGAGATCGGATGCTCCCTCCGATCAGCCCGCGTCCTTTCCCTCCTCGGGCGCGGGCTTTCATTCATTTGGCCGATGCGCTGGTCGTGCAAGATACCCACATTCATCTGGATCAGCCTCTCTGATCCCAACAGACCTTTGCCCGCGACCTCTCCCGGAGGCGCGGGCATTCTTCATCTCATCCTTCATCTCATCGGCCGACGTGCCAGGCTGTTACGACATGCCGGGCCGTTACGACATGCTGGACGGTTATTTAGGTTCGACCGCGCCAGCTTCTCTCCCGCGTGGGAGAGGTGGAGCGAGCACCGAGATCGCCTTCGGCAGAACTTTGAAATGGGCGGGTGTCGAGGTGACGATCTCGCCATCCGTGTTGACCGGCATTGGCACTTTCGTCTCGATGTCGAACTCGATGCACCTGGCCGTGCGCACCTCTCGCCAGAGGCCATGCGTTCCGGAGCGGAACGAGCGGAGCATCAGCGCCAGCTTCCAGAGATTCGTCATCTCCAAGCTATAGAGGTCGAGATGTCCGTCATCGATCTCAGCCGTCTCTTCCACCACATTGCCGCCGCCGTAATGCACTCCGTTTCCAACCGCAATCTGGTAGGTCTCGGCTTCGATAGTCGTACCTTTTTCGGTAATCTTCGCATGGAACCGCTCGGCCTTGGTCAACACCTTCATCGCCGCCAACGCATAGCCAAGCCTGCCGAAACGCTTCTTCAGAACGGGATCGAGCCCCAGCGCCAGTTCGGTGCTCAGTCCAATGCTCGCGACGTTGAAAAAGGCGTGCCCATTGACGGTGCCGACATCGATCCGTCGAGTTCTGCCTTGCACGATCACGTCTGCGGCCTGCAACAGATTTGTCGGAATGTGAAGCGTTCGCGCGAGGTCGTTCGCCGTTCCCATCGGGATAATGCCCATTGGCAGGCCGCTTTCGACGACCGCCATCGCCGCCGACGACACCGAACCATCGCCACCGCACACGATCACAAGATCGGCCAGATGGCGCAAACGCACGATGTCGCGTGCAAGCTCGGGCAACGCCTCGAACGTCTCGACGGTGACGGCAAGCCCGCCGACCTCCAGCCGCTCCACAATAGGCGCCATCGACTCCTGGCCGCGCCGCGCCTTGGGATTGAGGAGCAGCAATGCGCGCCTGTTGGTTTTTTTGCTCATTCAGAGCCTGGCCGGACGGTTCATGGCCACGCACATAAGGTGGCTGGCGGCAAATTTCGACCCCAATCCTCGCTTCTTGACCTCCGGCGAGGTTTCCCCCGCGGCAAAACGGTGTCCGATGTCCAAGTACTGCTGTGCCGCGCGGAATAGGCTCTCCTCGAGAGGGCTTTAGGACTTTTGCGTTTCAATCTCGGACCAAGGTCCCTTGCGGGCGGTTGTATTTAAACGAAACTGGCTAAGTAGTGGACCTTCAGATTAGAGAGTCCTCACATACTTGGAACCATCCTGGCGGGAGGGCGGCTCGAAGGAGAAACCATGAAAACTCGAACCATTCTGTTCGCAACGGCCGCCGTCCTCGCCCTTGTCGCTTCTCCAGTCCTAGCCGGACCCGGTGGCAATGGCGGCGGCAAGGGTAATGGCGGAAGCAAAGGCAACGGCGGAAACTCGGCTGGAGCAGGCTCGCAAGGACACGGAGCCGCCACGTCTGCGGCGGCCAAGGATAAATCCACGAGGGGAATTGCTCATGCAATGGCTGTCGTTTCGACGACGCCCGCCTCACCGCAGGCCACCCTGTCGTTGCAGGCAGCCTTGGACAAGTTCCTGGCAAGAAAGGCCGGGGATGACCCGGCAGAGTCTTCTGACGACTCCTCAGGCGAAATTCCAGACGCAGCCGAATAAAATTGCAACTCGGCCGGCGCACCGCACCATCGAAAATTCTTGCCCGCCCGGGGGGCTCCTTTCATCTGTTCGGCCGATGCCCTGGGTCAAAGAAGAGCCGACATTGATCCCGATCCCCTCGGATCCCTGGACGGTCCTGCCCCTACAGACTGTCCAGAGAGCACCACCGGCTTCGGCCGGTGGTGCGTTTCTGTGTGAGAAAAGGCGCTGAGCGAGCCGAAGCCGGAGTCCATAGCGGCGCGCAGCACGTTGGCAGCTTCACCCACGGCGCCTACTCCGGTGCCCTGGGCCCGGGCAAGCCACCTAGAGCAATTCCAGGAAAAGTGCGTAGCGGTTTTCCGTCCGGAATTGCGTAAAAACAAATACTTAGAGCGGTTCGGCGTTTCCGTGAACGATGAACCGCTCTACATCTCAGGCCGCCGGTGCTTCCACGGCATCTCCCGCTCCAGCTGCGCGGAGACGGCGAGCACGCTCGCTTCATCGCCATAGCGGCCGACTAGCTGCACGCCGATCGGTACGCCGCCCGCGGACCAGCCGAGCGGCAGCGAGATCGCCGGCTGTCCGGAGATGTTGAAGGGGAAAGCGAAGACGGCGTCCGTCCATTTCGCGTTGTAACGGTCGATGTCGGGTTCCGACATGTCGTAGTAGCCCAAAGGCTTCGGCAGTTGAGTGAGCGTCGGCGTGATGAACAGATCGTAGGGCGCGAGATCGCCGACGATGTCGCGGCCGATCTGACGGATCGTCTCGACATCGGAGATGTGGCGGATGCCACTCGTCGCGCGGCCGCGCTCGATGATCGCCCAGGTTACCGGCTCGACGTCGGCCTGCGTCACCGGCCGGCCGATGACCGTCTCATGATAGCCGAAGGCTGCCGCCGTCTGCACGCAGGTCATGTTGGTGTAGGTTTTCCACACCGCATCGGCGTCGAGCGGCATGTCGTGCTCCTCGGCATCGTGCCCCAGGCGCTCGAGCGCAGCCACCGTCGCCAGCACCGTGGCCTTGACCTCGGGGTCTACAGCCGTGCCGTTGGGCGGCGTGACTGTGAAGCCGATGCGCAGCTTCGTTGGCGCGCGCGTCAAAAGGCTGAGCCAGCTGCCGTTCGGGACCGGCGGCGTATAGGGATCGCCGGGCAGCGCGCCGGCCACGGCATCGAGGTAGGCGGCGGTGTCGCGCACCGTGCGCGAGCAGCACAGGAAATAGGCGCCGCCGTACCAATAGTCGCCGAAAGGCGCCAGGCTGACGCGTCCGCGCGACGGTTTCAGGCCGACAATGCCGCAACAGGAGGCCGGAATGCGGATCGAGCCGGCGCCATCGCTGGCCTCGGCGATCGGCACCATGCGCGCGGCGATCGCCGCCGCCGCGCCGCCGCTCGAACCGCCTGGCGTGATGCCGTCCTTCCAAGGGTTTTTCGTCGCGCCGTAAAGTTTTGGTTCTGTGGTGATCGACCAGCCATTCTCGGGCGCATTGGATTTGCCGACAAGCACCAGGCCCGCCGCCTTCATGCGGCGCACGACCTCGGTGTCGAAATCGGCGACGACATCTCTGAGGAAAGAACAGGAGTTGGTGTTGGGCGCTCCAGTCCAGGACGAGGCCAGTTCCTTGAGCAGGAATGGTACGCCGGCAAAGGGTGCGCTTCTATCGACCGTCTCAGCCGAAGCCCGCGCCATGTCGTAGAGCCGGTGAATCACCGCGTTCAGCGCCGGGTTGAGCCGCTCGATCGTCGTGATGGCCGCCTCGACAAGCTCGGCCGGCGAGACTTCCCCACGCTTAACCAGCCCAGCGAGGTCCAGCGCGTCGGACTCGGCGTAGGTTTCCAGGAAACTGTCGGTGATTTCGGCCATGTCTCTCTCCCTCGTTCTGCCGTCGCGGATAGGCCCGACGGCTATCGCTTCCAGGCCAATCGCCGGATCGTAGCGCCGCCCCTCATCTGCCTGCCGGCATCTTCTCCCCGTAAACGGGGAGAAGGGGACTGGCCGCAACGCTGGCGCTCCCTCTGCAACGCCGGAGATTGGCGAAATCCTTTGCGAAGGCGTCCTTCTCCCCGTCACTATACGGGGAGAAGTGCCCGGCAGGGCGATGAGGGGCGGCGCCAAGATCCGCCATTGTCGCTCAACACGGCGATCATGCTACGGGCTTGCCGGCGCCTCCTCTTCGCGCCAGCAGCCGGACTTTGTCAGGCCAGTTCCACGGTCCGCCCTTCCGCGATGCTCTGCTCGGCGGCAAGCACGATGCGCAGGCTGTTGACCGCGGCATCCATTTGCTCGGTCAGATCGAGATCCTCGCGGATGGCGCGCAGGAAGAATGCCTGCTCGCGGTCGCAAAGCTCCTGGTGGCCGGGTTCATCCTCCATGCTGACGATCTCGTCCGGCTTGCTGAAATTCTTGTCGCCATCGACCGCGGCATAGTGAATCTTGAGCGCATCGGTCTTGGTGTGGCGATCGATGTCGGCGGAGTTCGACACCTCGGCTGCTTCAGCCGCACTGCTTGCCGTCTGGCCGGCGACGATGGAGACCGCCCCCTTGGGGCCAACCACATCCTTCACGAAATAGGCCGTCTCGCTCATCATCGGCCCCCAGCCCGCCTCATACCAGCCGACCGAACCGTCATCGAAAGTAACGTGCAGATGGCCGTAGTTCTGCTTGTCGGCCTCCGCCCACAATTTGGCGCCGATGCCGTGCACGCGGACCGGCTTGGCGCCGGTTAGCTGGCACATCACGTCGACATAGTGGACGCCGCAATCGACGATCGGGATCAGCGAATCGATCAGGTTCTTATGCCAGTGCCAGGCGCTGCCGCTGCTCTGCTGGTTGAGGTTGAGCCGCATGACCAGCGGCTTGCCCAGCGTCTTGCCGACCTCGATGAACTTGATCCAGGACGGGTGGACGCGCAGGATGTACCCGAGCACCAGCTTGCGGTTCTTTGCTCGCGCTGCCGCGACGACCTTTTCGGCATCCTCGATATTGGTGGCGAGCGGCTTTTCCATGAACACATGGCAGTTGGCGTCGATTGCCTTCAGCGCGTATTCGGCATGGGTGTTGGGCCAGCTGTTGATGGAAACGGCATCCGGCCCGGTCTCTTTCAGCGCCTGGTCGAAATCCTCGTAGAGCGGATAGCCGGCTAATTCCGCCGGGATCTTTGTGTTGCTTTTGATCGTGCGGCTCATGATGCCGACGATCTCGAATCCGTCGAGCCGATGGTATGCGCTGGCATGCGACGCGCCCATATTGCCCAGCCCAACCACCAGCACTTTCACCTTGTCGGCCAAAGCCACCTCCCTTTTTCTTGATTGAATCGCGGGTGGCACTCCCGTCGCCGCCCGTATGTTTATCCAGGGCAATCACTTCAGGTTGGCGCTGCCCCTCATCCGCCTGCCGGCACCTTCTCCCCGTATAGTGACGGGGAGAAGGGAGACCGCCGCAACCTCAGCGCCCTTCCTGCAACGCTGGTGATTGGCGAAACCATTGATGATGGCGTCTTTCTCCCCGTCACTATACGGGGAGAAATGCCCGGCAGGGCAATGAGGGGCGGCGCCGACATCGACAATTGCCGAGCAGACTTACTTGACCGCCGAGTCGAACAGATGCGCCTTGATCTTCTCGACATCCAGCGCGGCAAAGCCTTCCGACAGCTTGTAGCCATCGGCATCGGCCTTGACCTTGGCCTTGTCGAAATTATTGGCCGGCCCGATCAGCTCGTTGGTGCAGACGTCCTCGGCCTTCACCGGGCTGGTGATCTGGCCGATCTTATGGATCTCCTCGAAGAAGCCCTGCCAGCTCGCCATGTCGTGCGAGCCCCAGCCTTCGCGCTTGTCCATGTCGCCGCGAAAGACGTTGATCTGCTGCAGGATCGAGGTGGTGCCGAGCTCGGGCCCGAGATTCTTGGCCAGCGTCGGGAACTGCCCGAACACCGCTTCGACGGCGGCGCGCGGATTCTGGTAGCCGAATTCGAGGCCCATCGCCCAGCCGCGCAGGTACTTTTCCAGGAACGCCTTGCGGTCGGGATCCTCGAGATCTGCTGCGCGCACGACGAAAGTGTTCGCCGGCAGCTTCGAATTCTGCACGCCGAGCCAGTACTCGAAGTCGAGACCTTTGGCGATCCATTCGGCGCGCAGGCCTTCCCACGACAGGGCGGCGTCACCCTGGCCGCCGGCCAGTGCAGTGCCCCAGGTCGGCCAGCCAGCCTCGACATACTTCACCTTCTTGATGTCGACGCCCTGCGCCGCCAGCAGCGGGTCGGTGATCGACTGCCATGCGGCGGAGCCGAGCAGGATGGTCTTGCCCTCGAGCGTCTTCAAATCGTTCGAGCCCTCGCCCTTGCGGAAGGCGATGCTGAACGTGTCGCGCGCGCCCATATGGAACACGGATTTGAGCTTCATGCCGTTCTGGATGGCGAAGGAGAAGACGCCGGGCGAGGGGAAGCCCATGTCGGCCTGGCCGACATCGACGAACTTCACCGTCGCGGTGCCGTCCGACGGCCCCGGCTGCATGTCGGTGTCGAGGTCGCCGAAATAGCCTGCCTTCTTGGCAGCCCAATAGGGATAGTCGTCCAGCACTTCGAGCGTGCCGCGCGGCGAGATCCAGGTGAATTTCTCATAGGCTTCGGCCTTGGCTCTGAGGCCGGAAGCACCGAGCGCGGTGGCCGTCACCAGGCCGGCGCCGGTGACTTGCAGAAAATACCGGCGGCTGATCCCCGCACTATGGCTGATTGAACTTTCTTTGGTCATGGCATTCCCCTTTTTGTTGATTGCTTTGCCCTGACGCCCGCCTCCCGGGCGCCATTATCACCTTTGCGCCTATGCCTCCCAGCTCGCCCACTTCTTGCCGATCAGGAAGAACAGCACGTAGATCAGGATGCCGAGGATCGAGAGGATCAGAACCACCGCGAAGAATTGCGGCATCTGGATCATCGACGAATAGGTGGTCAGCCGGTTGCCGAGGCCGAAGCCGCCGCCGACCATCTCGGCGCCGACCGCGGTCAAAAGCCCGAAGATCGCACCGATCATCAGCCCGACCAAGATCATCGGCAGCGCCATCGGCGCCCGAATCTTCCAAAATATCTGCAAGGTGCTGGCGCCATAGGAACGCGCCAGCGCGATCTTGGCGCTGTCGACGCGGCGAAAGCCGGTCGCCGCATTGATCATCACCATCGGACCGGCGGCCAACGCCACCGCGATGATGCGCGGCGTGTAACCGAAGCCGAAGCGCAGGATCAGAAGCGGCACCAGCGCCAGCATCGGCGTGGTGACCAGGAGCAGAATGTAGGGCGCCACGATCTTCTCGGCGAAAGGAAATTGGGTGATCACCGCGGCCATCACCAGGCCGATAATGGCGCCGATCGAAAAGCCGGAAACAAGCTCGACCAGCGTGTAGCCGAGATGCGGCGCAATCAGCGGGAACTCGTCGAACAGCGCGTAGGCGATCGCGCTTGGCGCCGGCATGATGTAGTGCGGCACATTGAACAGCCGCAGCGCCAGCTCGATGCCGCCGATGATGATCACCGCAACGGCGACGATGGCAGCGAGCTCGGCGCCCGACCTGATGCCGGGGCCGCTGGCGAAGGCCGAAAGATTGGTCAGGCTGACCTCATGCCCATCGCCAGCCTTGGCGCCCGACTTGGTCTTGGAGAATTCCGGGATAGTGTCGCCTCCGCTCATGGCCTGATCCTCACAATCTCGGCGGTGCCACGCTCCCGCGCCTTTGGCCGTACGCGCTCGCCGACAATGTCCATCTTGATCGTGTTGGTGAGGTCGAAGACTTCCTTCGTCGCCATGATCTCCAGTGAGCGCGGGCGCGGGAATGGCACACGATATTCCTTGGCGACGCGGCCCGGCCGCGCGCTCAGCACCACCACCCTGTCGGAGAGGAAGATCGCTTCCTCGATGCTGTGAGTGATGAAGACGATGGTGGTCTTCGTATCGAGCCAGATCTCCTCGACGAGACGGTTCATCTCCTCGCGGGTAAAACTGTCGAGCGCACCGAAGGGCTCGTCCATCAGCAGGACCGAGGGCTTCAGTGCCAGCGCCCGCACGATCGCCGCGCGCTGCTGCATGCCGCCAGAAAGCTCGCGCGGAAACTTGCCGCCGAAGCCGTCGAGCCCGACGCGATTGACGAGATGGGCGATCCAGGCGCGATCCGGCTTCTCGCCCTTGATCTCGAAGGGAAAATGGATGTTGGCGTCGAGATTGCGCCAGGGCAAAAGATTTGCCTCCTGGAAGACGATGCCGATATCCGGATGCGGCCCGGTGATCTCCTTGCCGTCGAGCCGGATCGTCCCGCTGGACAGGCGGTGCAGCCCGGACATCGACCACAAAAGCGTGGTCTTGCCGCAGCCCGAGGGGCCGACGATCGAGACGATCTCATTGGCATGAACATCGAGGCTGCAGCGGTCCAGCGCCAAAAGGTCGCCGGAAGCCGTATGATAGATCTTGGTCGCGCCCTGCACGCCAAGCTTCGGGGTTTTTGCACTGCCCGTATTCATGCGCCCCTCGGAGATCGCGCGATGATCCAGTGGGCCATCTGTCCGCAAAATCAGTCTGTAACTATCCTACTTTACTGTCAAGCGGCGACCGCAGCTGACGTCGGCAAGATCGCTGTAGCGGCACCTACGCTGTTGTTTGGATTAGCTTTTCTATTTCTTGAAAAGCTTGTTGCTTTCCTACATACTTCGATAGCCGGCCGCCTGGAATGGCCATTCCAACAGACGTTGCGGATCGCATGAGGCGGAGCAGGCAAGCGATGCGCAGACATGGTAGAGGTCCAGCTCAACCAACGGCAGAGGAAGGCTCAGTTCATGACCGAAGCTGACGGCCAGGCACGGCGGACCTCCGACGACGATGCCGAGGGGCACGACCATGTCAGGCGCATCCCCGACATCATCTCGCTGGTCAAGGACTCTTACGCTGAATTGCGCCCGGCGGAACGGCGCGTCGCCGATGTCGTGCTCGACGACGTCAAATTCGCGGTCGACGCTTCCAATGCCGTGCTCGCCCAGCGCGCCGGGGTGAGCGAACCGACAGTGACCCGGTTCTGCCGCGCCATCGGCTGCGAGGGCGTGCGCGATTTCAAGCTGAAGCTGGCGCAGAGCCTCGTCGTCGGCGCGCTCTATCTGAGCAAGCCGCCGCCGACCAGCAGCGACAACGGCATGCCGTTCTGGAACGCCGTGTTCGGCGAGGCACGCCGGGCGCTGCAAGAAGCCGAACGGCAGCTTGATCCGGCGCAGCTGGTGAAGGCGGCCGAGCTCATCGCCAAGGCGCGCCAGGTCACAGTGTTCGGCCTCGGCGGCAGCTCCTCGGCGCTGGCGCAGGAAACCCAATACCGGCTGTTCCGCTACGGCATCACCGTCAGCGCCCAGTGCGACCCCTATCTGATGCGCATGACCGCCTCGACCTTGAAGCCGAGCGATCTGGTGATCGCCATCTCGGCGACCGGACGCACGCGAGAAGTGATCGAAGCGGTGGAACTTGCCAAGCACTACCGCGCCAATGCGATCGGCGTGACCGCGCCCGACACCGACCTGGCCCGCGCCTGCGACGTCAGGCTGACGGTCGCGGTGCCAGAATATCCCGACACGTTGAAGCCGACAGCCTCGCGCTTCGCCTTCCTGGCCGCGATCGACCTTATGGCGGTCGCGGCGGCCTACAAGCTCGACGGCTCGGCCCGCGAAACGGTCCGCCGCATAAAATACAACGCCCAGATCCACAGGACGGGTAAGGAGATGGAGCCGCTCGGGGATTGAGGAGTGGCTCTTCCTTCTCCCCTTGTGGGCCTGTTGCAATATTCGGAACAAAAGGAATCGAACCGGAATCGGAACAAGAACAGAAAGAATCCAAAACGGGTCGTTTGTTCCCGGTTTTCCCCATTTTGCAACAGCCCCCTTGTGGGAGAAGGTGGATTGGCGCGCAGCGCCAAGACGGATGAGGGGTTTTGGACGGAGTGCCGGCGGGCCAAGCTGGAACACCCCTCATCCGTCGCCTTCGGCGACACCTCCTCCCACAAGGGAGAAGGAAAGACCGGGCGGCGCCGACTTGAAAAGGTAGAAGGACAACAGATGCTCGACATGGCACCATCGAAACAGGCCGCCACCTGGCTTTCCTCCCTCGCCCGGGCGCTCGAAGCGGGCGACGCCGAGGCCGCGACCAACCTGTTTGTCGAAGACTGCTACTGGCGCGACCTGCTGACCTTCACCTGGAACATCAAGACCATGGAAGGCCGGGCCGCGATCCGCGATATGCTGGACGCCACGCTGGCGACGATAAAGCCGGCTAGATGGCAGCTCAGTGGCGAAGCAAGCTCGGATGAAGGCATCGTCGAGGCCTGGTTCACTTTCGAGTCATCATCGGCATGGGGCCAAGGCATCATGCGCCTTCAGGACGGCCGGTGCCGGACGCTGTTCACGGCGATGACCGACCTCAAGGGCTTTGAGGAGCGCAAGGGTCCGGCGCGGCCGCTCGGTGTCCGCCATAAGGCCGATCCCGACCGCGAGACCTGGTCGGAGGCGAGAGCGCGCGAGACGCGCGACCTCGGCTCCGGCCAGCAGCCCTACTGCCTGGTCATCGGCGGCGGCCAGGGCGGCATCATGCTGGGCGCGAGGCTGCGGCAACTCGGCGTGCCGGCCATCATCATCGAGAAGAATGCGCAGGCCGGCGATTCCTGGCGCAACCGCTATCGCTCGCTCGTGCTGCACGATCCGGTCTGGTACGACCATCTGCCCTACATCCCGTTTCCCGAGAACTGGCCGGTGTTCACGCCCAAGGACAAGATGGGCGACTGGCTGGAAATGTACACGCGCGTCATGGAGCTCAATTACTGGACCTCCACGAGATGCGTCAGCGCCAGCTATGACGAGGCCGAAAAAATCTGGACGGTCGAAGTCGAACGCGCCGGCGAGCGCATCACGCTGAAGCCGAAGCACATCGTCTTTGCGACCGGCGCCTACGGCCCGCCAAGACGGATCGACCTGCCGGGCGCCGATGTTTTCCAGGGCGAGATCCTGCATTCCAGCCAGTATTCCAGCGGCGAGAAATTCCGCGGCAGACGCGTTGCGGTCATCGGCGCGGCGAGTTCGGGCCATGACGTCAGCGTCGACCTCTGGGAGAGCGGCGCCGAGGTGACGATGATCCAGCGCTCGCCGACCACGGTGGTCAAGTCCGACACGCTGATGGAGGTCGGCTTCGAGATTTTTTCGGAAGATGCGCTGGCCCGCGGCATCACCACCGAGAAGGCCGACATGATCGTCGCCTCGACCCCATTCGCGCTGCTGCCGCAAAGCCAGCGCGCGCTCTACGACATCATCAAGGCGCGCGACGCTGCTTTCTATGATCGTCTGCGCGGCGCCGGCTTCGCCATCGATTTTGGCGACGACGAGACCGGACTGCTGATGAAGGCCTACCGCACCGGCTCGGGCTATTACATCGACGTCGGCGCTTCGGATCTAATCATCAACGGCGAGATCGGCGTCCGCAGCGGCGTCGGGATCAAGTCGCTGACGCCGACCGGGATCCTCTTCGACGACGGCACCGAACTGGCGGCCGATGCGATCATCTCCTGCACCGGCTATCAGTCGATGAACGAAACTGTGGCGGCGATCGTCTCGCGTGAGGTCGCCGACAAGGTCGGCCCGTGCTGGGGGATAGGCTCGGGCGTGAAAGGCGACCCGGGGCCATGGCAAGGCGAATTGCGCAACATGTGGAAGCCGACCGCGCAGGAAGCGCTATGGTTCCACGGCGGCAATCTGGCGCTGTCGCGTTTTTACTCGAAGTTCGTGGCGCTGCAGATCAAGGCGAGGATGGAAGGGGTTGCGACGCCGGTTTATGGAGCGCCGGGGGTGAAGCTGTAATCTCCCCCCTTGGGGGGGAGATGGCCGGAAGGCCAGAGGGGGTCGCCGCGCGTCGAGCGCCAACCTCCATCCGTTGCAAGGAGGCGAGCCCGGTCGAACCGACCCCCTCTGTCGCCTTCGGCGACATCTCCCCCTCAAGGGGGGAGATCACCCACGCCCGAAATGCCTGGCCACCACATCGACATGCGTCTCATGGGCATGCGCTTCGAAGCGCTCGGTATCGCTCAGATCGTCTACGGCCTCGTTCGGCCACCAGGTGCCGCCGACCACGATGCCGTCCGAGACCAGCCTCTGCTCGGCGACCAGCGACGCGCCGACGGCATCGACGAAGGTGAAACGCCCCGGGCGCAGCCGCAGCACCGCGATGTCGCCGACGGCACCAACCGTAAGCGCCCCAAGATCGGGCCTTGCGATCGCCTCGGCCGGCCGCTGTGTCGCAGCGCGCAGCACCTCGACCAGCGGCATGCCGAGCGCCAGCAGCTTCGACATGCAGACCAGGATGTCGAAAGCCGGCCCGTCGACGCAGTAGAGATGCACGTCGCTGCTGATCACATCCGGCGCCAGCCCTTCCTTAAGCATCGCCTTGGCGACCTCGAAATCGAACGAACCCATGCCGTGGCCGATATCGAAGATGACGCCGCGCTCGCGCGCCAGCCGCATGTCTGGCCGCACCGCCCCCGATGCGAAGATCGGCGCATTGGGAAACGGCCGGAAGCAGTGGGTGAGGATGTCGCCCTTGCGCAGCCGCGGCAGCACTTCCGAACGCCCGGGGGGCGGCTCGTCGATATGCGCCATCAGCGGCAGGCCGGCCTGGTCGGCGGCCTCCAGCGCCAGGTCGACCGGCGCAATGCCGCTGGTGCCGCCGGCATGGCGGCCCGAGCGGACTTTTACGCCGACAACCACGTCTCGATGCTCGCGCACCGCCGCCACCGTCTCGCGCGGCTCGCAGAGCCTGAGGTCGCTGCACTCGCCGACCGAAACGGTCTGCGAGAAGCCGAAAATGCCGGCAAAGGAAATGTTGACATAGGCCAGGATGCGAACTTTCGAGCGCTCGATGACATGACGGCGAAAGCCGAGGAAATTACCGGCGCCGGCGCTTCCCGCGTCGATAAAGGTGGTGGTGCCGCTTTTGGCGGCGAGGCGGTCGGCATCGACGCCGAGCGAGGTGCCGCCCCAATAGACGTGGCTGTGCAGGTCGATAAGGCCGGGCGCGACGATGGAGCCCGTCGCATCGATGACACGCGCCGCGCGGTCAAACGGAATGTCGGCATCGATCGCGGCGATGCGGCCATCGGCAATGGCCAGGTCGCGTTGCGCGTCGAGGCCGGACGCCGGATCGATTAGACGGCCGCCCTTCAGGAGGAGATCAAATTGCATCGGCGTCCGCCTCCGTTCCGTCTTCACACCGGTCTATAGGCGACAGCCTCGACCTCGATCTTGATGTCGATCATCAGGCGCGATTCGACGGTGGTGCGCGCCGGTGGATCTTTTGGGAAATGCCTGGCGTAGACGGCGTTGAAGGCGCCGAAGTCGCGCGCGTCCTCTAGCCACACGGTCGTCTTGACGACGTCGTCCATCGTGCAGCCAGCCAGTGCCAGGGCTGCCTTAACGTTCGAAAGCACCTGCTCTGTCTGCTCGGCGATGCCGCCCTTGACCACCACGCCGTCGCTGCCGACAGGCACCTGGCCCGAGATATAGACCATATCGCCAGCCCGGACCGCGGGCGACAGCGGCACATGGGATGTTCCAAAACACTGCTTGGGCACGGAAAGTCTCCCTGTTCAAAAGCATCAGCGCTTTGCCCTCCGGCAATCGCCGCCGAGCCGCGCGGTTCGGGCTCTTTCGCTGCACCGGTTTGCCCGTTTACTGCCGGAAGGTCTACGCCTGTCCCGGCGATTCTCATACAGGCTGTGTTGGAAAGCAACATTTTTTGGAATTCATGTTGCTTTATTACAAGAGCATCCGCATCCTGCTCGATCAGCGATTGCGTCGAGTCATCCGGCAGGCGAGGATTGGCGAGGGAGAACGAGGAAGCCGCATGATCGATTTCGGTGGCCGCAGCGTGGTCGTGACAGGTGCCGCCGGCGGCGTCGGTAGTGCGCTGGTCGCGGTCCTGTCCGCCTGCGGGGCCAGGGTGGTCGCCTGCGATCGCGAGGGCACCGACCTGACCGGCGCCGGGATAGAAGAGGCGCATCATTTCGACCTGCTCGATGACGAGGCCGTGGCGGCATTTGCCAAGCGCATCGGCGGAAACGCTGCACCAGCGGCAGTCATCTCCAACGCCGGTTGGACGCGGGCGGAAACGCTCGCCGATGTCTCGACGGTGGCTCTCGATCACGAAATGGATCTGAATTTTCGCAGCGCCGCCCTGCTGTCGCAGGCACTGCTTCCCGTCATGCGCAACCAGCCGCAGGGCGCCGCCTTCGTGTTCATCTCCTCGGTCAACGCACAGGCCCATTTCGGCAATCCCGCCTATGCCGCCGCCAAGGCAGCACTCAACGCCTGGATGCGCGCCATCGCCACCGAGGAAGGCCGCAACGGCATCCGCGCCAACGCCGTCATTCCCGGCTCGATCCGGACCGGCGCCTGGGAACACCGCCTAGCGCACAAGCCGGAGATCCTCGCCGCCGTCGGCAAGCTCTATCCGCTGGGAAGGCTGGTCGAGCCCGTCGAGGTCGCCCGCGCTGCGATATTCCTGGCGTCGCCCTTCGCCAGCGGCATCACCGGCACGACCTTGAATGTCGACGCCGGCCTGATGGCCGGCAATCTGCCGTTTCTGGACCAGATCGGCGGCTGATCGGATCAAGTCGAGCCTTCAGCCGGCCGAAACATCGCACACAGGGGAGCAAAAGTGACCTTCGACAAGAACCCGTTTCCGCCCGGCGACGCCGACCGCCATGCGCTCTGGGAGATGCTGGTGCGGCGCGACATCGACGCTTTCCTTGGCCAGGACTGGGCGATGGTCGAGGATGATTTCGTCGCCTCGAGCTTCTTCGGCATGCACGCTCATTTTCTCAGCGACGCAGATGCCTGGCGGCTGCAATTCCCGACGCTTCGCAGCTATCGCGACGAGTGGCTGCGCCAGGCCGGGGAAACCGCCGCGACGACATTTGCCGAACCGCTGCGCGAGGCGCTGTTTCGCATCACCAACATGCGCGATATCGACGTCGACGGCGACCGCGCCGTGCTGCACAAAAAGTTCAACGGCTCGATCGCCAAACCCGACGGCAGTGCCGAGAAGCTGAAATGGCAAACCTTGTATTTTTGCACCAAGGTCGCGGGAAGCTGGAAAATATCAGGCTTCGTCGGCTATATGCCGCATCCGCTCGGGAGTTAGCCACGATGCCTTCGTCATCTCAGGGCGAAGCGGAGCGCAGACCCTGGGAATGACGAAGCGATCGCTCGCTGGCGCAAATTTGTGAGAATCGGTGGCGGGTACCGACCCCCGCGTCCATGGTAAGAAGCGATCCTAGCCCAGGACGGAATCATGACCGGCTTCACACCCATCGTCTCGACCATTACAGCCGCTTTTCTCGCTTCCTTCGTCGAGGTCGTTGAAGCGTTCACCATCGTGCTGGCTGTCGGCGTAACGCGCAGCTGGCGACCGGCGCTGATCGGCGCGGCACTGGCGCTGGCGCTGCTCGCCGCGCTGGTCCTTGCGTTCGGGCCGCTGCTGGCGCTCGTTCCCATTACTATCATGCAGTTCGTCGTCGGTGTGCTGCTGATCCTGTTCGGCATGCGCTGGCTGCGCAAAGCTATCCTGCGCGCCGCCGGTGTCATCGCCCTGCGTGACGAGGAGGCGGCCTTTTCCAGGGAAACCGCAGTGCTGCATCGGCAGGCCAATGACAGGCGGGCCGACTATCTGGCGGGGGTGGCGGCGTTCAAGGCGGTGCTGCTCGAAGGTGTCGAGGTGGTGTTCATCGTCATCGCGGTCGGCGCAGCACACGGCCAGACGCTCTATGCGAGCCTGGGCGCCCTGGCAGCGTTCGTCCTGGTGATGCTCGTCGGCCTCGCTTTGCATCGGCCGCTGGCGCGCGTTCCTGAAAATGCGCTCAAATTCATCGTCGGATTGATGCTGACCAGCTTCGGCATCTTCTGGACCGGTGAAGGCATCGGCGCCGATTGGCCGGGCGACGATCTGGCCCTGCTCGCGATCTTCGCTATCGTCGCGCTGGCGTCCTTTGCCATCGTTCGCTGGCTGCGCAGCGCCCATCCCGCACTCACCGGAGGGTTGGCCCGATGAATGTCATTCGCCTTGCCGCGAGGGAATTCATCGGCATGTTCGTCGACGACGGCAATCTGGCGCTGCTCGCTTTGCTGCTGATCGCGGCAATCACGGCAGCGGTAAAATTCTTGGCGCTGCCGCCGCTCGTTGGCGGCATCCTGCTGCTAATCGGCTGCGTCGCGATCCTGGTGCAGAGCGTGCGGCGCGCCGCGCGGAACCGGTAATCCGGGCAGCACTCACCGATCGATCCGCGTCGACAGGATGATCGAGGAGGACGTCCGTTCGACCCCGTCCATCGCGCCGATCTGATCGAGGAGTGTGTCGAGATCCTTGATCGACGGCGCGTCGACGATGACGATCATGTCGAAATTGCCGCTTACAGAATGCAGCGTCCGCACCGGCGGTAGCGCCTGCAGGCTGCGCACCACCTTGTCGGCAAGCTTGGGCGTGACGGTAAGCAGGACATGCGCCCGCACCAGTCCCTGTTCGTAATCAGGCGAAAGCCTGACCCCATAGCCGGAGATGATGCCGCGCTGCTCCAGCCGCTCGATCCGGCTCTGCACCGTCGTCCGCGACACGCCGAGCCGCCGCGCCAGCTCGGCCGTCGAGGCGCGCGCGTTCACCCGCAGCAGGGAAAGCAGGGCCTGTTCGGCGTTGCTAAGCACTTTCGACGAACCTCATCGGCATTTTGATTAACAAGAGGCTTCGTTTCGCACAATTCCACGCTTCCTTTCGACAGGCAAGCTGCGAATCTGTTCTTCGCAATTAACGTTCGGGTGAGGGAATCGGTCATGAAGAAAATCATCGTTGTCGGCGCGGGGAAGATCGGCTCGACCATTGCCGAGATGCTGGCGTCCACCGGCGATTATCACGTCACCCTCGTCGACCGCTCGGCCGCACAGCTCGGCGCAGCCGAACTGCCTGATACGGTCGAGACGCTGGAACTCGATATCGAAGCATCAGGCACGCTCGAAGCAGCCCTGGCCGGCAAGTTCGCGGTGCTCAGCGCCGCGCCCTTCCACTTGACCACGCGCATCGCCGAAGCGGCAGCCAGCGCCGGCGTCCACTATCTCGACCTGACCGAGGACGTCGTCAGCACCAGGCGGGTCAAGGAACTGGCGCGCTCCGCCAACAGCGCCTTCATTCCGCAATGCGGGCTGGCGCCGGGCTTTATCTCGATCGTCGCCAATGATCTCGCCAGCCGCTTCGACACGCTGGAAAGCGTGCGCATGCGGGTCGGCGCGCTGCCGCAATACCCGTCGAATGCACTGAACTACAATCTGACCTGGAGCACCGACGGCGTCATCAACGAATATTGCGAGCCTTGCGAAGCGATCGTCGAAGGCGAGTTGATCGAGGTGCCGCCGCTGGAGGAGCGCGAGGAATTCTCGCTCGACGGCGTCACCTACGAGGCGTTCAACACCTCTGGAGGGCTCGGGACGCTGGCCGAAACGCTGAAGGGCAAGGTTCGCACGCTGAACTATCGCACCATCCGCTACCCCGGCCATGCCGCGATCATGAAGGCGCTGCTCAACGATCTCGGCCTGCGCCACCGCCGCGACGTGCTGAAGGACATTTTTGAAAGCGCCCTGCCGGCAACGCTGCAGGACGTGGTCATCGTCTTCGTCACCGTCAGCGGCCGCAAGAACGGCCGCCTGCTGCAGGAGACCTACGCCAACAAGATCTACGCCAAGCGTGTCGGCGACATGGTGCGCAGCGCCATCCAGATCACCACCGCGTCAGCCATTTGCGCGGTGCTCGACATGCTGGCCGACGGCACCTTGCCGGCGAAGGGTTTTATCAAGCAGGAGGAAATCGCGCTCGACGCCTTCCTCGCCAACCGCTTCGGCCACGCCTATGCGCAGCATGAGATGGTGAGCCGGCTGGCGGGGTGAGCTGCCGCCTCTTTGGAGAAGGATGGGAGCCGGAAGGAATAAGTTCGCGCCATTCCTCTCCCCCGTCGACCGGGGGAGAGGTGTCGAGCGAAGCTCGACGGAGTGGGGGAGCGACCTGCCCTCAGGCGTTGTTATTTCAGACCGGGGCGATGCCTCGCCCTAATGAGCCCCTGTGGTGAGTTGTCAGCGGCGGCGCATTTGAGGACCGCCTTCCCCCACTCCGTCGCTGCTTCGCAGCGCCACCTCTCCCCCCTCCGGAGGGAGAGGAAAGGCCCCTGGCGAGGTAGGTTCGCGCCGTTCCTCCCCCTTGCGTCCAAACAAGAGGGAGGGTGAAGCACTTCAAACATGCAGCGCGTGCCCAAGCGCTTTCAGCGCCGCTTCCTGAAAACCTTCGCCTTGCGTCGGATGGGCGTGGATAGTGCCGGCGATGTCCTCCAGCCTTGCGCCCATTTCGAGCGCTAGGCCGAAGGCCGTCGACAGTTCCGATACGCCCTGGCCGACCGCCTGGATGCCGAGCACCAGATGATTGTCCGCGCGGGCAACGACCCGGACAAAGCCCTCCTCACCAAGCTTGGTCATGGCGCGGCCGTTGGCAGCAAACGGAAATAGCCCGACCTTGATCTCGCCGCCGAGCGCCTTAGCCTCGTCCGGCGACAGGCCTGCGGTGACCAGTTCCGGATCTGTGAAGCAGACGGCGGGAATGCAGCGCTTGTCCCAGCTGCGCTTGTGACCAGCGGCGATCTCGGCGACCATTTCGCCTTGCGCCATCGCCCGGTGCGCCAACATCGGCTCGCCGGTGACGTCGCCAATGGCAAAGATACCGCGCATCGAGGTGCGGCACTGGTCGTCTATGCGAATGAATTTTCCCGCCATATCGAGGTCGATCTGGTCGAGCCCCCAGTCTTCGATCACCGGCTTGCGGCCGATGGTGACCAGGATCCTGTCGGCAGCGATCTTGGCATTCTTGCCGTCCTTGGTCTCGACCAGCAGCGCATCGCCCTTGGTCGACAGCCCCTTGGCCTTGGCGCCCACCAGCACCTCGATACCGAGCTCGGCAAGCCGCTTCACGATCGGCCGGGTCAGCTCGGCATCATACTGCGCCAGTACGCGCGGCAAAGCCTCGACCACGGTCACCCTGGCGCCCATCTTGGCGAAGGCGATGCCGAGCTCCAGCCCGATATAACCGCCGCCGACGACGGCAAGCCTTTCCGGCACTTCGCTCAGAGCCAAGGCTTCGGTGGACGAGATCACCGGCCCACCGAACGGCAGCGACGGCAGCTCGACCGGCGCTGAGCCGGTCGCGATCACCACCGTCTCGGCGCGAACCACCTGCATCCCGGTCTCGGTCTGGACTTCGATGGTCTTGCCGTCGCGGAATTTCGCCCAGCCATGCACGGTCTTGACTCCGGCCTTCTTGAGCAGGCCGGCAACACCGTTATTAAGCCGGCTAATAATTCCGTCTTTCCAGGCGATGGTGGCTTCGAGATCGATGGATGGTGTTGCGATTGAAATGCCGAGCGGGCTCTTGCCGCCGGCCATATGGGAGATTTTCTCGAACTCCTCCGCCGCGTGGATCAGCGCCTTGGACGGGATGCAGCCGACATTGAGACAAGTGCCGCCAGGTTTGCCGAACTCGACGATCACCGTGTCGATGCCGAGCTGGCCGGCGCGGATGGCGCAGACATAGCCGCCGGGCCCGGCGCCAATGACGAGCAGCTTGCAGGAGATTTCTTTCATGTTGGCACCTTGATTGTCGCCGCGCCAGGTTTGGCAAATCTGTAGCTTCGGACATTGGCCGAAACGTCCCTCCCTTCGTCATCCCACGGCGAAGCAGGAGCGAAGCGACGTCGCGAAGACCCTGGGATCCATGCCGTGACATCAAAACGTCGCGGCGGTGCGGAATTCTGCTCCGCGGCGCCATTCAGCATTGGTCGCGGCATGGATCCTCGGGTCAAGCCCGAGGATGACGAAGTCATGGTGACCTGCCACCAATCGCAACCGTTGGGGCTCGACGGCTGCCAACCAGTCCGCAGTGCCAGTCCACTGTCTCTGTTCATGGCACTAGTCCACGAAAATCAGCGCCGGCGTCTCCAGCAGCGTCTTGATCCGTTGAATAAACACCGCGGCATCCCAGCCGTCGATCACCCGGTGGTCGAAGCTGGAGGACAGGTTTATCATCTTGCGCGGGATGAACTGGGTGCCGTCCCATACCGGCCGCACCATCATCTTGTTGACGCCGAGGATAGCCACTTCCGGGTGATTGATCACAGGCGTTGTCGCGACGCCGCCCATGGCGCCGAGCGAGGTGATGGTGATGGTCGATCCCGAGAGTTCGTCGCGCGTCGCCGTGCCCGATTTGGCCGCCTCGGCGAGCCTGACGACCTCGGCGCCACAGTCCCAGATGTCGCGCGCCTCGGCGTGCTTGACCACCGGCACCACCAGCCCCGAAGGTGTCTGGGCGGCGATGCCGATATGGACGCCGCCATGCTGGTGGATGATGCCCGCTTCATCGTCGAACAGCGCGTTGAGGTTGGGCTGGTCGGCAATCGCCTTGACCATCGCCCGCATCAGGAACGGCAGCAGCGTCAGCTTCGGCCGTTCCGCGCCGCTGCGCTTCTCCTTGTTGAGCGCGGCACGCAAATCCTCGAGCGCGGTGACGTCGATCTCCTCGACATAGGTGATGTGGGGGATGCGCGACTTTGCCAGCGTCATCTTCTCGGCGATCTTGCGCCTGAGCCCGACGATTTTGATGTCCTCGATCGTCTCGTTGCGGGCGAGGCCGGAGACCTTCGCCACCTGCGGTCCGCGCGCCAGGAACGCATCGATGTCCTCGTGCTGTATGCGGCCGGCCGGGCCGCTCCCCGCAATTTGCCGGAGATCGATGCCGGCCTCTTTCGCTCTCAGGCGAATGGCGGGCGAGGCCAGCGGCTTTTCACCTTCGAAGCGTGGCGCGCCGGAGACGGGGGACTGTGATCTGCTTTTCGGTACGACCGGAAACGGCTCTGGTTTCCCTTGTGCCTCGGCCACCTGGGGCGATGGCCTCGGCACCGCTGCAGCGGCCTCGGGCTTGGAGGCGGCTGCCTCTGCCGGCGCTTCGGCTTTGGCGATCTTTTCCGGCTTGCCGGTCTCCGGCTTTACATTACCGTCACCGGCCACTTTCAGGCGGACGATGGGCGAGCCGATCGCCACCGTGTCGCCGATCTCGGCGCCGAGCCAGAGGATCTCGCCATCTACGGGCGACGGAATCTCGACCGTCGCCTTGTCGGTCATGACAGCGGCCAGCACCGCGTCCTCGCGCACGAGATCGCCGACCTTGACCTGCCATTCGACGAGCTCGGCCTCGGCGACGCCTTCGCCGACATCGGGCAGCTTGATCACATATTCGCCCATCGTCAGCCCCTCTCAAGCTTCCATCGTTTCAAGCAAGGCCCGGCCGAGCCGGGCGGGACCGGGAAAATAGTCCCACTCCTGCGCGTGCGGATAGGGCGTATCCCAGCCGGCGACCCGCGCCACCGGCGCTTCCAGAAGGTAGAAGCAGTTCTCCTGCACCAGCGCCGACAGCTCAGCGCCGAACCCCGATGTCAGCGTCGCCTCGTGCACGATCACGCAGCGGCCGGTCTTGTTGACCGAGGCAACGATCGTCTCGAGATCGAGCGGCAGCAATGTCCGGAGATCGATGATCTCGGCATCGATGCCGGTTTCCTCGGCCGCCGCCTGCGCGACATAGACCATCGTGCCATAGGCGAGCACGGTGACAGCGGCCCCCGGCCGCCGGATGACCGCCTTGCCGAGCGGGACCGTGTAGTGGCCGTCGGCGACCTCGCCGAGCTCATGTTTCGACCACGGCGTCACCGGGCGGTCGTGATGACCGTCGAATGGCCCGTTGTAGAGCCGCTTCGGTTCCAGGAAGATCACCGGATCGGGGTCCTCGATCGCCGCGATCAAAAGACCTTTGGCGTCATGCGGGTTGGACGGCACGACGACTTTCAGGCCGGAGACATGGGTGAACAGCGCCTCCGGGCTCTGACTGTGGGTCTGGCCGCCGAAAATACCGCCGCCGGTCGGCATCCTGACCACGATCGGGCAGGTGAAATCGCCGTTCGAGCGATAGCGCAGCCGCGCTGCCTCGGAGACGATCTGGTCGTAAGCCGGATAGACGTAGTCGGCAAACTGCACCTCGACGCAAGGTTTTAGGCCGTAGGCGGCCATGCCGATGGCCGAGCCGACGATGCCGGCTTCGCTGATCGGCGCATCGAAGCAGCGGCTCTTGCCGTACTTCGCCTGCAGCCCTTGCGTGCAGCGGAAGACGCCGCCGAAAAAGCCGACATCCTCGCCATACACGATGACGCGTTCGTCGCGCGCCATCGACACGTCCATGGCATCGCGGATCGCCTCGATCATTGTCCGTCTTGGCATGATCAGACCCCTGCCTGCTGGCGCTGGCGCCTGAGATGCGGCGGCATCTCGGCATAGACGCCTTCGAACATGTCGCGCGCCGATGGCTTGCCGCCGGCATGCAGCGTGCCGTGGCGCTCGGCCTCCCTTTGCGCCGCGATCACCGTTTCGAGGATCTCCGCTTCGGCCTGTGTGTGGCGTTCGTCCGACCAGACGCCGCGCTGGATGAGATGCTTCTTCAGCCTGACAATCGGATCGCCGAGCGGCCACGCGTCGGACTCGGCCTTGGGCCGGTAGGCAGACGGATCGTCGGAACTCGAATGCGCGCCGACGCGGTAGGTGACATATTCGACCAGCGTCGGCCCGAGATTTTTCCGCGCCCGCTCGGCGGCCCATTTGGCCACCGCATGGACGGCGAGATAATCGTTGCCGTCGACCCGCAGCGACGGAATGCCGAAGCCGAGACCGCGGGCGGCGAAAGTGCCGGAGCCGCCGCGGGCGATGCCCTGGAAGGTCGAGATCGCCCACTGGTTGTTGACGACGTTGAGCACGACCGGCGCCTTGTAGGTCGAGGCGAAGACCAGCGCCGAATGGAAGTCGGACTCGGCCGTCGAACCGTCGCCGATCCAGGCGGCGGCGATCTTCGAATCATTGCTGATCGCCGAAGCCATCGCCCAGCCGACCGCCTGGATGTATTGCGTCGCCAGATTGCCGGAGATCGAGAAGAAGCCATGCTCCTTCGACGAATACATGATCGGCAACTGCCGCCCCTTCAGCGGATCGGCCTCGTTCGAATAGATCTGGTTCATCATCGTGACCATCGGATAGCCGTCGGCGATGAGCAGCCCTGCTTGCCGATACGTCGGAAAGTTCATGTCGCCCGGCGCCAGCGCCTTGCGGAAGGCGCAGCTCACCGCCTCTTCGCCGAGATGCTGCATGTAAAAGGAGGTCTTGCCCTGGCGCTGCGCCATCTGCATGCGGGCGTCAAAGCTGCGCAGCGTCATCATGTGGCGCAGCCCTTCCAGCAATTCGTCGTCGGAAAGCAGCCCGGCCCATGGCCCGACGGCTTCGCCGGCGCGGTTGAGCACCCGGATGATCGAAAACGCCAGATCGCGGATGGTGCGCGGATCGACATCGATCTCGGGACGCGGCACCGAGCCGGCCTTGGGGATGGTCACGTCAGAGAAGTCAGGCGTCCCGCCCGGCCGCACTTCCGGTTCCGGCACATGGAAACGCAACATTCCTGCATCGGCCATGACCAAGATCCTCCAATGTTGCCCGGCCAAGATATTTGCACACCGCCGGACCAGTGCCAATTCGTTGAGGCTTCGGGCCAGCGACGCGCCAGCGCCAGCACTCGTCAAGATGAAGATATATCGGCGAAATTTCTTGTCGATCTTCCGCGCCAGCGCGCAATTTGGCAAATGATTGCGCCGGGTTCCCGCCAGATAAGCAATTCGCGGATCAGAACGTTGCGATTCAGATCAGGGCGCCGAGCGGGGCACGCGAGCGAGCACTGGATCGCCGCACTCCTCGGCTGATGTTACGGCATGGATCCTAGGGTCTCCGCTACGTCGCTTCGCTCCTGCTCCGCCCTAGGATGACGAAGGGAGGGGAGGCTTCGGCTAGTCTCGCAGGCTTGCGATTTGTCGATAGCCGCCACCCCGCAAGCCATCCGGTGCTATCTGTTACATGGCAACGCAACTGCCAAATCTACGGCATCCACAATTGGCCCTAAGCCACTACGCCTTCGTCATCCTAGGGCAGAGCAGGAGCGAAGCGACGTAGCGGAGACCCTAGGATCCATGCCGTTACCTTCGAGCGCTGCCGCGTTGCAGGCGAGACCTAACTTGGCCCACGACCAAACCCGCTGGCTGCCCTGCGCCTAAGTCAAGCCGCACTAGCAGTTTGCCCCAATCTCGTTTCACCCCGCGCCCGCATCATGCTAACCATCCCCCATGGCACAGAAGAAAGGTTACGAGGTCGATTCGTGGTTGGCGCGGCCGGATCCGCGCATCTCGATCGTCCTGCTTTACGGGCCCGACCGCGGGCTCGTCGCCGAGCGGGCGAAGGCCTTTGCCGGCAAAACCGGTCTGCCCCTCGACGATCCGTTCTCGGTGGTCAGGTTGGACGGTTCGGAAGTCGATCGCGACGAGGGCCGCCTGCTCGACGAGGCGCGAACCGTGCCGATGTTTTCAGACAGGCGCCTGCTCTGGGTGCGCAATGCCTCCGGCCAGAAGGCGCTTGCCGACGACGTCAAGGCGCTGGCATCAGAACCCGCGCAGGATGCGATCATACTCATTGAAGCCGGCGACTTGAAGAAAGGCGTCGGCCTGCGCGCCATCGTCGAGGCGGCCGACATTGCCATGGCGCTGCCGTGCTACGCCGACGAGGCCCGCGACATCGACACGGTCATCGATGATGAATTGCGCAAGGCCGGCATGTCGATGACGCTGGAGGCCAGGCAGGCGCTGCGCCGCAACCTCGGTGGCGACCGGCTGGCCTCGCGCGGCGAAGTCGAGAAGCTGGTGCTTTACGCCCATGGCCAGACCGAGATCGGCCTCGACGACGTCAAGGCCACATCGGGCGACGTTTCCGGTCTCTCCTTCGACGATGCCGTCGATGCCTTGCTAGAAGGCAAGGTCGGCGACTTCGACATGGCCTTTACCCGCCACTGCCAGTCCGGTGGCCAGGCCTTTCTGGTGCTTTCTTCGGCGATGCGGCAGCTGCAGGCGATCCAGGCGATGCGCGGGCAGATGGACACCGGCGGCCGCAACGCCGCTTCGGTCGTCGCCGCGGCGCGCCCGCCGGTGTTTTTCACGCGGCGCAAACTGGTGGAGAGAGCGCTCGAACGCTGGAACAGCGAGGCGTTGGGCCGCGCGCTCAACCGCCTGCAGACCGCCGTGCTGCAAACCCGCCGGCGGCCGGATCTCTCGGTCGCGCTGGCGCGACAGGCGCTACTTGGCATTGCCGTGGAAAGTGCAAGGCTGGCGCAACGCGGATGATCTCCCCCCTCGAGGGGGAGATGTCGCCGAAGGCGACAGAGGGGGTCGCCGCGCGTGGAACGCAGACATCTTCTTCGCCTCCGCAAGGTGCCGGCGCTTAATGTGAGACGACCCCTTCTGGCCTGCCGGCCATCTCCCCCTCGAGGGGGGAGATCAGCAGCCTCAGCGATTTCGCCACTCACCAGCGCGCTGAAAAAGGAAGGGCCGGCATTCGCCAGCCCTTCGTTGTATTCCCAGGGCGAAGATGTCCGCCTCGGCCGTGCTTAATCCTAAGCCAGAAGATTATTTGCCGGCTAAGAACATGCGTGCCGCAAGCACCTACCGCTCCTGCTTCAGCCTTCGGCACAATTCATCGAGCTGATCCAATGTCCGGTAGGCAACGCGCAGCACGCCGCCGCGCTCCTTGTGCTCGACCGTGACGATCATGCCGATCGTGTCGGTCATCAGTTTTTCCAGCGCCAGCGTGTCGGCATCCTTTTGCGCCGGCTCCGCAGCCTGCCGCTTTACGGTTGGAGCGCCCGCTGGCATCTGCGCCAGCGCTTCGGCCTGGCGCACCGAAAGCCCCTCCTCGACGATCCGCTTGGCCAAGCCCGCCGGATCCTCTGCCGTCACCAATGTGCGGGCATGACCGGCCGACAGCGCGCCATCCACCAGCATGTCGCGAATCACGTCCGGCAGCTTCAGCAGCCTCAGCGTGTTGGCGACATGGCTGCGGCTCTTGCCGATCACCTGGCCGAGATCGGCCTGGGTGTAGCCGTGGTCGTCGATCAGCTGCTGGTAACCGAGCGCCTCTTCGACCGGATTGAGGTCGGTGCGCTGGACGTTTTCGATGATCGCCAGCTCAAGTGCGGTGCGATCGTTGACGTCGCGCACGATGATCGGGATCTCGCTCAGCCCGGCGCGCTGCGCAGCGCGCCAGCGCCGTTCGCCGGCGATGATCTCATAGCGGCCAGCTTGCGTCGGCGAGGGCCGCGCCACCACCGGCTGCACCACGCCATGCTCGCGGATCGACTGGGCAAGATCGGTCAGATCGGCGTCACCGAAATGCCGGCGCGGATTTTTAGGGTTCGGGCTCAGGAACTCGATCGGCACCTTGCCGTCGGCGTTCATGCCCTGCTTTTCCACTGCTGCCGGACGGTCGATTTCGCCGATCAGCGCGGCCAGTCCCCGCCCCAGTCTTTTTCTTGAAAGGTCTTCGCTCATCGTCTGTCCAGATCGTTTCGGTGTCGAATCAGCTTCTGCAAGTCGTTACCCTAGGCGGCGCGCAATTTGCGCTCGCGGCGGATCACCTCGGAGGCAAGCTGCAGATAGGCCTGGCTGCCGGAGCATTTGAGGTCGTAGAGGATCGCCGGCTTGCCATAGGATGGCGCTTCGGAGACACGCACATTGCGCGGGATGACGGTTTCATAGACCTTGTCGCCCATATGCGCCCGTACATCCTGCACCACCTGGTTGGCGAGGTTGTTGCGACCGTCGTACATGGTCAGCACGATGCCCTGGATGATCAGATCGGGATTGATCGAGCGGCGCACCTGCTCGACCGTCTCCAGCAACTGGCTCAAGCCTTCAAGCGCGAAGAATTCACACTGCAGCGGAACAAGAACAGAATCGGCCGCCGCCATTGAATTCAAAGTCAAAAGATTGAGCGACGGCGGGCAGTCTATCAGCACATAGCCGAAGGGCGCACCGCGCTCGCTCGCGGCACGTAGCGCATTGCGCAGCTTGAGCACCCGGTCGGGTGCGGAAGCGATCTCCATTTCGATGCCGAGCAAATCGAGCGTCGAGGGCACGATCGACAAGCCCGGCACAGCAGTCGGGATCGCCGCCGCCTCCAGTTCCAGCTCGCCGGTCAGCACGTCATAGGACGAGACGGTACGGTCCTTGCGGTCGATGCCAAGGCCCGTCGAGGCATTGCCTTGCGGATCGAGGTCGACGATCAGCACCTTTTCGCCGATCGCCGCCAGCGCCGTGGCCAGATTGATGGCCGTCGTCGTCTTGCCGACGCCGCCCTTCTGGTTGGCTACGGTGATGATTCGGGGGCCGTTCTTCATCATGGGTCTATGCCAGAAATTCATTCCGAGGTCGCCGATCTAAGTCAGTTGGCGCAAATCAGACAGTTCGAGGATGACGCCATGAGCGTCGGTCGCGCTGGCATGTTCTACCAGATCGAATGACCATCGTTGAGCGCTTTCTGCCACTTCGGCGCGGTAATCCCGGCCTTTGTGGAACAGGCCGCACGCGCCCGCCGTCAGCCACGGCGCCGACAGGTCGAGTAGGGTCGAAAGCGGTGCGAGCGCCCTGGCGGTGACGATTTGAGGTGTCGAAACAAGCGGATAGGCATCGTCGATCCGCCGCGCGACGACTCTTGCGGGGAGGTTGAATTGCCCGACAACCGCTTGCAGGAACGACGCTTTTTTCCGATTGCTTTCAACCAGATCGATGCTGGCGCCGTCACGCTCGGCAAGCAGAAAGGCAAGAACAAGGCCAGGAAAACCGCCGCCTGAGCCGAGATCGACCCAGCGCTTCGCCTCCGGTCTGATTCGCGCAAGCTGCGCGCTGTCAAGGATGTGGCGGCGCCAGACATCGTCCTGCGTCGATTGCGCGGCGAGGTTTATCCGGCGGTTCCATTTCTGGAAGACCGTCTCGAACGCGACCAGGCGTTCGAATGTTTCACGTGAAACCGGGCCGGCAGCCTCCTGCAGGCTCACCCATGAGGCAGCGCTCACGCAACATTCCTTCGCGCAGCAGCTTCGGCGTTGCGGACATGTGCGACGATGATCGCCAGCGCCGCCGGCGTCATGCCTTCCATGCGCTGTGCGTCGGCAATAGAACGCGGCTGGCGCGCCAGCATCTTCTGCTTTAGCTCGTTGGACAGGCCCGGAACCGTCGCAAAATCGAGCGAAGCGGGGATCAGTCGGCTTTCCTCATGCCTGATCTGCGTGACATCCACCTGCTGGCGATCAAGATAGACCGAATATTTCGCCTCCGTTTCTAGGCGTTCGGCCGTTTTGGTGTCGATTGAGCCAAACTCCGGGGCTATCCGGGTCAACCAAGCCACATCCACACCGGGATAAGCCAGCAACTCATAGGCGGAGCGGCGGACGCCGTCCCTGTTAATCTCGAGCCCATGGCGCGCCGCTTCGTTGGGGGTCATGGTCGTGCCCAGCGCAAGGTTTCTCGCCTTTTCAAGCTCCTGCACTACGTCGCTAAACCGTTGCATTCGCTCTGGCGAAGCGATGCCGAGCTTCATGGCCAGCGGCGTCAGCCGCTCATCGGCATTGTCGGCCCGCAGCGACAGCCGGAACTCGGCCCGCGAGGTGAACATCCGATAGGGTTCGGCGATGCCGCGGCTGGTCAAATCGTCGACCATCACCCCGATATAGGCCTCGGTGCGGCTGAGCACGATCTGGTCGCTCGCCGACGCCTGCCGCGCAGCGTTGAGGCCGGCCAGCAGCCCTTGCGCGCCGGCCTCCTCGTAGCCTGTGGTGCCGTTGATCTGTCCGGCCAGGAAAAGGCCAGCGATTCGCTTGGTTTCCAGCGTCGGCTTGAGCTCGCGCGGATCTACGTGGTCATATTCGATGGCATAGCCAGGCTGCAGCATGGTTGCGCGTTCGAGGCCCGGGATGGTCTTCAGGATATCGAGCTGCACATCCTCCGGCAGCGAGGTCGAAATGCCGTTCGGATAAACGGTATCGTCGTCCAGCCCTTCCGGCTCCAAAAAGATCTGGTGGCCTTCGCGGTCGCCAAATTTGACGATCTTGTCCTCGATGGACGGGCAGTAACGCGGCCCCACCCCTTCGATCGAGCCGGAATACATCGCGGAGCGGCTCAGATTGGCGCGGATCAGCTCATGTGTGGCCGGAGTCGTACGCGTGATGCCGCAATGGATCTGCGGGTTGGCGATGCGGTCGGTCATCAATGAGAACGGCACCGGCTCGTCATCCGCAGCCTGGCTCTCAAGCGACGCCCAATCGATCGTCCGCCCATCCAGCCGCGGCGGCGTGCCGGTCTTGAGCCGTCCCAGCTTGAAGCCGGCGCGGCTCATCGTCGCCGACAGGCCGAGGCTGGCCTGCTCGTTCATGCGGCCGGCGACGATCTTCTTCTCGCCGATATGGATCAGCCCGCGCAGGAAAGTGCCGGTGGTCAGCACCACGGCGCCGCAGGCAAGCCGGCGGCCATCCGCCAGCAGCACGGCTGCTATGCGCCCATTGTCGATTTCGAAATCCAGAACCTCGCCCTCGACCACATCGAGACCGGCCTGCTCGCGAATCGCCGCTTGCATGGCAAGCCGGTAAAGCTTTCTGTCGGCCTGCGTCCGCGGCCCGCGCACTGCCGGTCCCTTGCGGCGGTTGAGCAGACGGAACTGGATGCCGGCCGCATCGGCGACGCGCCCCATCAACCCGTCCATGGCGTCGATCTCGCGAACCAAATGGCCCTTGCCTAGCCCGCCGATCGCCGGATTGCAGGACATGACGCCGATCGTGTCGAAGCGCAGTGTCACCAGCGCCGTTTTGGCACCGGCGCGCGCGGCAGCGCTGGCCGCCTCGCAACCAGCATGGCCGCCACCTACCACAACCACATCATAGTGATCGCTCATTTACAGAATCCCGAATTCAAGTGGACCGACACATGTCGCCGAGAGCCGGCGCTGTCAAGGACGCTCGACGAATCGTTTCACGTGAAACAGCGCAACTGATGCGTTGGCACAGTGATTGACGAGCGACTCACAGATTCGAGATTGGCGGTCTCCTCCTGCTCGTCAACGTTTCACGTGAATCACCACGGCGCCTGCCTCCCTAGCGTTTCACACCACCCGGCGCTGGCCAGCGATGTTTCACGTGAGTCATTTCCCGATACAGAACTGCGAGAAGATGACGTCGAGCATGTCCTCCACATCAACCGCGCCGACAATCCGGCCAAGCCGATCTGCTGCGAGCCGCAACTCTTCCGCCCGCAGCTCCTGCCCGCGCCCATCCTCAGTCAAGGCTGCCAGCAGGAAGCGTTTCGTCTCGTTGAGGAGCTCGACGTGCCGCAGCCGCGACGGGAGGACATCGCCGGCCTTGCCGATCTGCGCCGCTGCGCGACGGCCGATTTCCGCCAGCAATTCCGCCAGCCCGGTGCCGTTCCTGGTCGAGATGACCGCGTCGTAGCGTGTCGCGGGCGCGAGCGATTCCTCCTGCATCAAATCGACCTTCGTCCCGATCCTCAATGTCGGGATATCGTCCGGTATGGCGCCGATCGGGGTCGGGTCGACCATATCCTCTAGCAGAAGGAGCAAATCGGCGGTTCCGGCCTTGCTCCTTGCCCTTTCGATGCCGATGGCCTCGATCCTGCCGGGCGTCTCGCGCAGGCCGGCGGTATCGGTCACTCTTACCCGCATCCCATCCAGGTCCAGCACCACTTCGAGTAGATCGCGGGTCGTGCCCGGCTCCTCCGTGACGATCGCTGCCTCGCGCCGGGCCAGCGCGTTGAACAGGCTCGACTTGCCGGCATTCGGTGCGCCGAGGATGACGACCTCGAACCCGTCGCGGATGATTTCGGCGGCCCGGAACCCTTGAATATGGCGCTCGATCTCGTCGATCATCGCCCGGAGGTCCGACCACACCGTCTCTGCAACGGAACCCGGCACATCGTCTTCATCGGCAAAATCGATCTCTGCCTCGATCATCGCCCGCGCATGGATGAGCCGCCGGCGCCAGCCCTGGTAGAGCTCGCTTTGCGCGCCTTCGGCATTCTGCACGGCGAAGCGCCGCTGCGCCTCCGTCTCGGCATTGACGAGATCGGCCAGCGCCTCGGTCTCTACCAGGTCGACCTTGCCGTTAAGAAAGGCGCGGCGGGTGAATTCACCCGCCTCGGCATGCCTGACGCCGTCGAAGCCGGTGATCGTCTCAAGCATCTTCGCCACCACGGCCCGCCCGCCATGGACATGGAACTCCGCGATGTCCTCACCGGTGAAGCTGTTCGGCCCGGCAAAGAAAATAACCAGGCCGTGGTCGAGCACCGATCCATCCGACGCCCTGAACTTGCGATAGGCCGCAACACGGTTCTTAATCATCGAACCCGCGATCGTTTCGACGACGAATCGACTTTGCGGGCCGGAGATCCGGATCACGGCAACGCCGGCGGGCAGGCGGCCGCTCGACAGGGCAACGATGGAACCACCTGAAATCATTTGCCGACCCAGCCCAACCGCCCTAGCTTCGCTTACTCATTGACAATTCGCCGAGTGCCCGACCGTGACATTACCCGCGCAAAATCTACTTGCCGATGAAGCCAGCCCCTATCTGCAGCAGCATAGCGGCAATCCGGTGCATTGGCGGGCGTGGTCGCCGGCGTCGCTCGCCGAAGCAAAGGCGCTGGAGCGGCCAATCCTGCTCTCGGTCGGCTACGCCGCCTGCCACTGGTGCCATGTCATGGCCCACGAAAGCTTCGAGAATGACGACGTCGCCGCCGTCATGAACCGTCTCTTCGTCAATATCAAGGTCGATCGCGAGGAGCGGCCTGATATCGACCAGATCTATATGGCCGCACTGTCCTCGATGGGCGAGCAGGGCGGATGGCCGCTGACCATGTTCCTGACGCCGGACGGAAAGCCTTTCTGGGGCGGCACGTATTTTCCGCGCGAGACACGCTACGGCCGGCCGGGTTTCGTCCAGGTGCTGGAGGCGGTCGACAAGGCGTGGCGGGAGAAGAAAGAAAGCGTTAACCAAAGCGCCGACGGCCTGACCACGCATGTCGAGGCGCGGCTGGCGGGCACGCATGCCAAGGCCGTGCTCGACCGCGACACGCTCGCGAACCTTGCCCAAGGCATCGACGGCATGATCGACAGGGATCTCGGCGGCCTGCGCGGCGCGCCTAAATTCCCCAATGCGCCTTTCATGCAGACGCTTTGGCTGTCGTGGCTGCGCGACGGTAGCACATCGCACTGCGATGCCGTTCTACTCAGCCTCGAAAAGATGCTGGCAGGCGGGATCTACGACCATATCGGCGGCGGGCTGAGCCGCTATTCGACCGATGCCGAATGGCTGGTGCCACATTTCGAAAAGATGCTCTACGACAATGCGCAGCTCATCCGGCTTTGCAATTGGGCCTATGCGGCGTCGGGCAATGATTTGTTCCGGATACGAATCGAAGAGAGCGTCGACTGGCTTCTGCGCGAGATGCGCGTCGACGGCAACGCTTTCGCCGCTAGCCTCGACGCCGACAGCGAAGGCGAGGAGGGGTTGTTCTACACCTGGAGCAAGGATGAGATAGAAACCGCTCTCGGAGACGAATCACCCTTGTTTTTCAAGTACTTCACGCTTTCCGGCCCGCATGGCTGGGAGGGCAAGCCAATCATCCACCAGACGCAAGCCCAGCAAACTCAAAGCGTGGCCGATCGCGATCGGCTCACTCAGTTGAAAGAGAAACTGCTGGCAACCCGGGAGCAGCGCGTCAGACCCGGGCGGGACGGAAAAATCCTGACCGACTGGAACGGCTTGGTCATCGTGGCTCTCGCCGAAGCAGGGCGCGCCCTGAAACGGATCGACTGGATCGAGGCGGCAGAACAGGCCTTCGCTGCCATTACCAGGGCTGGTCGAGACAGCCGTCTGCCGCATTCGATGCTTGGCGCAAAGAAGCTGTTCCCGGCGCTGTCGAGCGACTACGCCGCCATGGCCAATGCCGCGATCTCATTGTTCGAGGCTACCGGCACATCGAGTTACGCCGAGCTGGCTGGCCAATTCATCGCGCAGCTCGACCGATGGCACCGCGACGGTGACGACACCGGCTACTATCTCACCGCTTCGGACAGCAGCGATGTGCCGATCCGCATCAGGGGCGATGTCGACGAGGCCATTCCATCAGCCACCGGCCAGATCATCGAGGCCATGGTCCGATTGTCCTCCCTCTCCGGCGATCTCGAATTGCAGGAAAAGACCTGGAAAATCGCCGAACACGCGGCCGGACGTGCGGCGCACCAAGCCTATGGCCAGGCGGGCGTCGTCAACGCTTGCGCCCTGGCAATCGAGCCGTTGAAACTGGTGCTGGTGGATGACCCGGAGAATCCTGGGCTTGTTCCGGTTGCGAATCGAAATCCGGACCCGCGCCGGATCGACATTATCGTGCCGATCGGCGCAGAAGCGAATCGACCGACGCTGCCTGGCGGTATCCTGCCGCCAACCGATAAGCCCGGCTCCTGGTTGTGCACGGGGCAGGTCTGCCTGCCGGTGGTGACGAGCGCTGAGGAACTCGAGCGCCTGTTACATCGTCAGTAGGCGCAAAGGTGCTCAGAACCGGGAACGCTGGAGGGACGGCGCCCCCCTCTGTCCTGCCGGACATCTCCCCCACTTTGGGGGGGAGATCGGCAGCTTCGCCGACAGCGTCCCTTTTGCAAAGTTGATGGTTGGCGAAATCAGTCATGACGGCCAATCTTCCTTGTGGGGGAGATGTCCGGCAGGACAGAGGGGGCGCGAAGGATCGCCGCGCCCTACCTCTTACGTATTCATCGAATCGAAGAAATCCGCATTCGTCTTGGTCTGCTTCAGCTTGTCGATGAGGAACTCGATCGCGTCGGTGGTTCCCATCGGCGCCAGGATGCGGCGCAGCACGAAGATCTTCTGCAGGTCCTGGCGGGCGACCAGCAGGTCTTCCTTGCGGGTGCCGGACTTGAGGATGTCCATGGCCGGGTAGATGCGCTTGTCCGCCACTTTGCGGTCGAGCACGATTTCCGAGTTGCCGGTGCCCTTGAACTCTTCGAAGATGACTTCGTCCATGCGGCTGCCGGTGTCGATCAGCGCGGTGGCGATGATGGTCAGCGAACCGCCTTCCTCGATGTTGCGGGCGGCGCCGAAGAAGCGCTTCGGCCGCTGCAGGGCATTGGCGTCGACACCGCCGGTCAGCACCTTGCCGGATGACGGGACCACGGTGTTGTAGGCGCGGCCGAGGCGGGTGATCGAGTCCAGCAGGATGACGACGTCACGCCCGTGCTCGACCAGGCGCTTGGCCTTCTCGATCACCATTTCGGCGACCTGGACGTGGCGCACCGCCGGCTCGTCGAAGGTCGAGGAGACGACCTCGCCCTTCACCGAGCGCTGCATGTCGGTGACTTCTTCCGGCCGCTCGTCGATCAAGAGCACGATCAGGTAGCATTCGGGATGGTTGGTGGTGATCGAATGGGCGATGTTCTGCAACAGCACTGTCTTGCCGGTGCGCGGCTGCGCCACGATCAGGGCGCGCTGGCCTTTGCCGAGCGGCGCCACCAGGTCGATGACGCGGGCCGAGATGTCCTTCGAGGTCGGAACGTCCATTTCCATCTTCAGCCGCGAGGTCGGGTAAAGCGGCGTCAGATTGTCGAAATGGATCTTGTGACGGATCTTTTCCGGGTCGTCGAAATTGATCGTATTGACCTTGAGCAGGGCGAAATAGCGCTCGCCCTCCTTCGGGCTGCGGATCGGGCCTTCGACCGTATCGCCTGTCTTCAGCGAGAAGCGGCGGATCTGCGACGGCGAAATATAGATGTCGTCCGGACCCGGCAGGTAATTGGCGTTGGCAGAGCGCAGGAAGCCAAAACCGTCCTGCAGCACTTCGACCACGCCGTCACCGATGATCTCGATATCCTGCGTCGCCAGCCTCTTCAGGATGGCGAACATCAGCTCCTGCTTGCGCATGACGCTGGCGTTCTCGACCTCGAGCGATTCGGCGTAAGCGATCAGCTCTGGCGGTTTCTTGTTCTTGAACTCTGTGAGTTTCATTTCTTGCATCATTAGACGGACTCTGAGTGAGTAAGTATGGGGAAAATATCGGCGGGATGCGACAAATGCCGGGCGCGGCCGAAGCGATGAATGGGGCGGCGCATGACGGGAAGGAAGACCCGTCTTTTATCGTCGGCCGATTGAAAGAGCAAGCCGCCTTTTGCAGGTCGTCGAGGCCTCAGAAAGGCTTTACGATAACCAGCACGACGATGACGATCATCAGCAATGTGGGGATCTCGTTGACGATCCGCCAGTGCTTCGCGGGCTTTTCGTTGCGGTCCTCGGCAAATCTACGAACCGCGCCGGCCAGATAGCCATGAACGGCTGAGAGGCCGAGCACCGCGGCGATCTTGGCATGCAGCCAGCCGCCCTGAAAACCGAAGCCTTTCCAGGCAAGCCACAGGCCAAACGCCCAAGTGATGACCATGGCCGGATTGATGATGCCGCGCAGCAGCCGGCGCTCCATCACCTTGAAGGTTTCCGACTGGATCGAGCCTTTCTCGGCATCGGCATGGTAGACCAGCAGCCGCGGCAGATAGAGCATGCCCGCCATCCAGGAAATGACTGCGATGACGTGGATCGCCTTTGCCCAGGGATAAAAATCGTCAGGCCCAAACAAGAACAGCAGCCCAGCCAAAACGAGGAAAATGGCAATTGCAGATGCCGCGCGGCGCATTGCGCCAGTGCCACCTTCCACAGTGCCTTTTCCCATCATCGTCATGATGCGCTCCGCACCAATTTCAGCATCGCCTCGACATGGGCGATCGGCGTCTCCGGCGTGATGCCATGGCCGAGATTGAAGATCAGCGGCCCATTACCCAGTGCTTTCAGAATTGCGTCGATGCCGTCGGCTAGAGCCTTGCCGCCGGCCACCAGCCGCAACGGATCGAGATTGCCCTGCACGGCGCCGCCGTGCTGCAGTTCCTTGGCTGTCGTCAACGGCACGGTCCAGTCGAGCCCCAGCCCCGTCACGCCGGTCTTCTGGCGATAGCTCAAGTAATGGGTGCCGGCGCCCTTGGGAAAGCCGATGATCGGAACGTCGGGATGGACGGCCCGGACCTGCCTGACGATCTCGGCCACCGGCCTGACGCAAAAGGCCTCGAAAGAAACGTCGTCGAGCACGCCCGACCAGGAGTCAAATATCTGCACCACATCGGCGCCGGCCTCGATCTGGCGGATCAGGTAGGCGGCCGAGTGGTCGGCAAGCAATTTCAGCAGCTGCAAGAAAGCCGCCGGCTCGCGATAGGCGAACAGCCGCGCCGGCGCCTGGTCAGGCGTGCCATGGCCGGCGATCATATAGGTCGCCACCGTCCACGGCGCGCCGCAGAAGCCAATCAGCGTCGTCTCGTCAGGCAGTTTTGCCCGTAATCGCCTGACCGTCTCATAGACCGGTTCGAGATTCACGTGAAACGTTTCGCCGTCGAGAGCCGCAATCTCGGTGGCCAAGATCGGCGTCAACAGCGGCCCGCGCCCTTCCTCGAAGCGCACGTCGCGGCCCAGCGCATGCGGCACGACAAGGATATCGGAAAACAGGATCGAGGCATCGAAGCCGAAGCGTTCGATCGGCTGCAGCGTCACCTCTACCGCAAGATCGGGACTATAGCAGAGATCGAGGAACGACCCGGCCCTCCTGCGCGTCTCCCGATATTCCGGCAGATAGCGTCCGGCCTGGCGCATCATCCAGAGCGGCGGCGGAAACACCGCTTCGCCCTTCAACACGTCCAGCATGATCCGGTTTTCAGGCATCCAGCGCTCGCTTTTCCGGTATGGTGACCTTCGTCATCCCAGGGCGGAGCAGGAGCGAAGCGACGTGGCGGAGACCCTGGGATCCATGCCGTGACATCAGCCTAAGAATGCGGCGGTTCAGAATAAAAGCGCTCTGTCCCGCCGGCATCAAAGGTTCTGCATCGCAGCAGCGCTCCGATGTCACGGCATGGATCCCAGGGTCTCCGCTCCGCTTCGCGTTCGCTACGCCCTGGGATGACGAAGGCATGGTGGCCTGCGGCCAATCGCAAATGCTGGAGATTGGCGGCTGAAGGCCGATCGGCAGCGACCATTCATGATCTCTCTTAGGCCCAGTCAAAGAGTCAAACCTCTGCCTCTCCAGGCTTCTCTATAATTAAATATTCTATTTCTAGGAATCTTATGATTCTAAGAGTCTGTTGGTATCGGTGGTTGTCTCCTGTCCCGCTTTGCCCCGGAAAAGGCCAGCCAGCATATTGTCGCGTGCTTCCTCTGCCGGATAGGAGGGGATTGGGGACAGTTGAAAATTTCCGACTGGAGTCAATGCCTTGCCGCCCGCGCAAAGAAAATCGGTCTGTGGATAGGGCGGAGTCGAAAAAGCCCGTCCCCGGATTTGTCCCCAACCGCCCGACGAAGCCGACAGCGCATCGAATTGTGGACAAACCGGCATCTGATACAGTCGCCCCGAACCGGCCGATCTTCCGACCGACCTTATCCACATCGGCCCACAGCTTGGAACGAACCCTGTGAACAAACCCCAGAGCTTCTTTCACCTCCACCTGATTTCCGATGCCACCGGTGAAACGCTGCTGGCGGCCGGCCGCGCAGCTTCCGCGCAATACAAGGATGCGCGCGCCATCGAGCATATCTATCCGCTCATCCGCACCGAGAAGCAGGTGACGAAAGTGTTCGAGGACATCGAGGAGGAACCGGGCATCATCCTTTATACGGTGGTCGACCAGAACCTCGCCCGCGGCATCGACGAACGCTGCGCGGCTATGGGCCTGCCTTGCGTTTCCGTGCTGGAACCGGTGCTGACCGTCTTCCAGTCCTATCTCGGCACGCCGGCCGGGCGCCGCGTCGGCGCCCAGCATGTTCTCGACGCCGAATATTTTCGCCGCATCGATGCGCTCAACTTCACCATGGAGCATGATGACGGCCAGCTGCCCGCCAATATGGATGACGCCGACATTGTGCTCGTCGGCATTTCGCGCACCTCGAAGACGCCGACCAGCATCTATCTCGCCAATCGCGGCATCAAGACCGCCAACATCCCGATCGTGCTCGGCGTGCCGGTGCCGGAAAGCCTGGTCAACGCCAGGACGCCGCTGATCGTCGGGCTGATTGCCACCGCGGAACGCATATCGCAGGTCCGCCAGAACCGCATCCTCGGCAATACCAGCGCCTACGAGCCGACGGACTATGTCGACCGGGCTGCGATTACTGAGGAACTCGCCTACGCCCGCCAGATCTGCACCCGGCACGGCTGGCCGATGATCGACGTCAGCCGCCGCTCGATCGAGGAGACGGCGGCGGCGATCGTTGCCCTGCGGGGAAAGACGCGCTAGGGCGTCGATATTCAGGTGATGCCGGCCTGCAAATCGCGGCTTCCTGCGCTTCCGGTGCTCACGTACGAAAGTACGCTCCGCTCCGGTTCTCGGAAGCCACCATTTTCGACTCGGCCTGACCTGAATCTCAACACCCTAGTCGGTGCCAGAAACCGGACGAAAAACCATGACCGAGAAAATCACCCTTGCCTCAGGCAGTCCGTTCCGTAAGGCGATGCTCGTCAATGCCGGCGTTGCCATCGAGGCGGTCCCGGCGGACGTCGATGAGCGCGCGCTTGAGGCGCCCCTGCAGGGCAGCGGTATTTCGCCCGAGGACGTCGCCCTGGTGCTCGCCGAGGCCAAGGCCACGGAGGTCAGCGAGCGAAAGCCCGGCGCCCTGGTGCTCGGCTGCGACCAGACGCTGTCACTCGGCGACGAGGTGTTCCACAAGCCGGCCGACATGGAAGCCGCGCGCCGACATCTCTTGGCGTTGTCGGGCAAGACCCATCAGCTCAACAGCGCCGTGGTGCTGGCCCGCGACGGCGCGGTTCTGTGGCGGCATGTCGGCATTGCCAGCCTGACCATGCGCAAGCTAGATCCGGCCTTCATCGGTCGCCATCTGGCGCGCGTCGGCGTCAAGGCGCTGTCCAGCGTCGGCGCCTACCAGATCGAAGGCGAAGGCATCCAGCTGTTCGAAAGAATAGAGGGCGACTATTTCACCATTGTCGGCCTGCCGCTTCTGCCCGTTCTGGCCAAGCTGCGTGACCTCGGAGCCATCGATGGCTGAGGCATCGAAAAAGGCTTTCGTCACCGGCCATCCGGTCGCCCATTCCCGGTCGCCCAATATCCACTCCTATTGGCTGGCGACATACGGGATCGACGGCAGCTACCGGGCTATCGACGTCGCGCCAGGCGATTTTGCCGAATTCGTCAACACGCTCGAGGCGAATGGCTACCGTGGCGGCAACGTCACCATCCCGCACAAGGAGGCCGCCTTCGCGCTGGCAACGCACCGCGACGATGCGGCCGAAGAGATCGGCGCAGTCAACACGCTGTGGTTCGAGGGCGGAACTTTGTGGGGCGGCAACACCGACGGCCATGGCTTTGCCGCCAATCTGGACGAGCATGCGCCCGGCTGGGCAGACAATGGCCCGGCCGTGGTGCTCGGCGCCGGCGGCGCCTCCCGCGCGGTCATCCAGGCGCTGATCGAGCGCGGCATCAGCGACATCCGGATCGTCAACCGGACGCTTGCGAGGGCGCAGGAACTGCGAGACCGTTTCGGCGCCGGGATCTCGGCCCACGGCATAGCTGCGACCGGCGAGCTGCTTGCCGATGCCGGCCTGCTGGTCAACACGTCGGCGCTCGGCATGCACGGCAATGAAGGCCTGTCAGCCGACCCGGCCAGGCTGCCGGACCATGCCATCGTCACCGACATTATTTATGTGCCTCTGGAAACGCCATTGCTGGCCGCAGCCAAAGCGCGGGGCCTGAGGACCGTCGACGGGCTCGGCATGCTGCTGCACCAGGCGGTGCCAGGCTTCGAGCGCTGGTTCGGCATCAGGCCGGAGGTCACTGCCGAATTGCGGCAGATGATCGTCGCTGATCTCGGTGCCAAGGAGTAGAAGGCATGATCGTGCTCGGTCTCACCGGATCGATCGGCATGGGCAAGTCGACCACGGCAAAGATGTTTGCCGAGGCGGGTGTGCCCGTCCACGATTCGGACGAGGCGGTGCATCGCCTCTACGCCGGCAAGGCGGCCCCGCTGGTGGAGGCGGCTTTTCCCGGAACCACCAAATCCGGTTCGGTCGATCGCACAAAACTGGCCGAGCGGGTGCTCGGCGATGCTGCCGCGCTGAAACGGCTGGAAGCGATCATCCACCCGCTGGTCCGCGCCGACGCCGACGCCTTCCTGGCCGGCAATCGCGCCGCCGGCGCGTCGCTTGTCGTTCTCGATATCCCGCTTTTGTTCGAAACCGGCGGCCGCGACCGCGTCGACAAGGTCGTGGTCGTCACCGCCTCGCCCGAAATCCAGCGTGCCCGCGTGCTGGCGCGGCCGGGCATGAGCGAGGAGAAACTAGCGTCGATCCTGGCCAGGCAGGTTCCCGACGCCGAAAAGCGCAGCCAAGCCGATTTTGTCATCGACACCGGACAGGGTTTTGATGCGGCACGCGCGGCGGTCAATGCGATCGTTGCCGAACTAGCCGGGGATAAGGCAGCTAGGCCCGATTAAGAGGCTTGCAGCCGACATTACCTGTTGCCATTTTGTTCCCATCATGATTCGGCTAAAATGACGCCGGAACAAACGGACTGATTCGATGCGTGAGATCATCTTCGACACGGAAACCACCGGACTCGATTTCCGCGATGACCGCGTCATCGAGCTTGGCTGCATCGAGCTGGTCAATCGGTTCCCGACCGGCCGCACCTTCCACCACTACATCAATCCGCAGGGACGACCGATTCATGCAGAGGCGCAGGCGGTTCATGGCATCAGCGCCGCCGATCTCATGGGCAAGCCCACCTTTAGCGACATCGCCGAGGAATTCCTCGCCTTCATCGACGGCGCCAAGCTTGTCGCTCACAACGCCACTTTCGACATCGCCTTCCTCAATGTCGAGTTTGGTCGGCTGGGCCATCCTGTCGTTGACCCCGGTCTTGTCGTCGACACGCTGGCGCTGGCGCGCCGCAAGCATCCGATGGGGCCGAATTCGCTGGACGCGCTCTGCCGGCGTTACGGGATCGACAATGCCCGTCGCACCAAGCACGGCGCGCTGCTCGATTCTGAATTGCTGGCCGAGGTCTATATCGAGCTCATCGGCGGTAAGCAGGCCGCGCTGATCCTCGACAGTGCCACGGCGCCGGCCGGCGGCAGGAGAAACGTCGACGATATCGACATCAGCATCGGCGTGCGGCCGATAGCGCTGCCGTCTCGTCTGACCGATGCAGATCGCACCGCGCACGCCAGCATGGTCGGCACGCTGGGCGAAAAGGCGCTCTGGTTGCGCGTCGCCCCGGAAGCAAGTTCCGCGGCATAGCGATTTTGAAGGGTTGGAAGCTGATCGGCGTGCGGACGTTGATGGTTCAGTTCCTGGCAAATCGCAAATCCTCGAGATTAGCTGAAACACCCCTCCCTTCGTCATCCCAGGGCGGAGCGACGCGAAGCGGAGCGCAGACCCTGGGATCCATGCCGTTACATCTGCCGAAGAATGCAGCGGCTCAGAACGACGCTTGTCTCCGCAACGGCGCCAGCTACCCTTCAATCATGACCGGCTATGCCTATATGACCGCAAGCCAGAAGCGCGGCACGATCTACATCGGCGTCACCAATGATCTCGGCCGCCGCATGCCGGAGCACAAATCCGGCGCAGGCTCGCGCTTCACCAGTCGCTACGGTGTGCAGCGTCTGGTCTGGTACGAGGAGCATTTCGACATTCGCGACGCCATCCAGCGCGAGAATTCGCTGAAGCGCTGGCCGCGCCAATGGAAGATAGAGCTGATAGAGAAGACCAATCCGGAGTGGTTCGAGCTTTTTCGCGGAACGGGATGGTAGCATTCGGTTCTGGTCGGTAGGAGCACTGCCGCGAGGTAACGGCATGGATCCCAGGGTCTGCGCCGCGTCGCTTCGCTCCTTGCTCCGCCCTGGGATGACGAAGGAAGGGGTGGTTCTGCTAATCTCGAACGTTGGCGATTTGCCGTTGAGACTGGCCACTGAAAGGAACGGCCTTCCAACTCGTCCCAACAAAAAGCCCGGCGCGAAGCCGGGCTTTTCAAACGCTACCGAGCAAGCCCTCTCAGCTCGCCTGCACTTTGCCGGCGGCTTGGTCCTCGGCCAGCTTCTGCTGGAACATTTGCGCGAAATCGATCGGGTCGAGCATCAGGGGCGGGAAGCCGCCATTGCGCGTCGCCTCGGCAATGATCTGCCTGGCGAACGGGAACAAGAGCCGCGGGCATTCGATGAACAGCAGCGGCAGCATATGCTCCTGCGGGAAGCCGCTGATGGCGAACACGCCGCCATAGACCAGCTCGACGTTGAACAGCACTTCCTGATCGAAGGACGCCTTGGCGTTCAGGGTCAAATTGACGTCGAACTGCTTGTCCGAAAGCGGGTTGGCGTTGACATTGACGTTGATGGCAATGCCGGGGGCCTTGTCGCGGCCGCGCAGCGAGTTCGGCGCGCCGGGGCTTTCGAAGGAAAGATCCTTCACATATTGGGCGAGCACGTTGAGGGAAGGCTGCGCCGCGTTGCCGTTGCCATTGGCCGCGCCGGTCGGCGCGTCGTCTTTGCTGGCCATAAGCCTTGTCCTTTTGCCTGGGCAGCGTTGCTGACCGGATTGAAATCGGGCGTTCGCTACCATGGTCGGCATGACAAGACAAGGTTTGCCGACCCTCCCCTTCGCCGCTCTTAGTGCAGTCGCCCAAAGCATGCGCTCGGGCGTGACCCGAAGGTGCGCAGCGGTTTTGGGACAACGACAAGCATAAAACGAAGGCTTAAAGCGCTTCGATTTGAATCCGCTTCAACGCGACGCGCTTCAGTCGTCCTTGAGGCGGCGCCATGGAGAATTGTGATCCGGTCCGCGCCCGTGATCGTCGCCGCGCGAATAATCGCCGTCGTCAAGATCGATGGTCTTGTCGCGCGGCCTCGCCCGGAACCCGCCGGTGCCGAAATTGGTCGCGAGCACGATGCGGCCTTTCAACAGGCGCCAGGCAAGGTCGCGCACCGGCGGCAGGAACAGCAGAATGCCGAAAATGTCTGTTATGAAGCCGGGAATGATGAGCAGGATCGCCGCCAGAACGATCATGGCGCCATGCGCGAGCTGGCGGCTGGGATCGTGACCGGCATCCATCTCGGCACGGACCCGCGCCATGACGCCGAAACCCTGATATCGCAGCAACATCGCGCCGGCGATGCTCGACGCCAGCACCAGGCCGACCGTCGCCAGGGCGCCGACCTGGCGGCCGACGACCACGAAGCCGGCGATCTCCAGCAGCGGAAGTGCGAGTATGAACAGGGGAAGCAGCGAAATACGCAAATCTTGACCGATCGTTTCCATGTTTTGCCGGCCGGCGAGCAATCGCCGCTGGCACTTGACCTTTTAGATAGGTATGCCTGCCTTTGATTTGAATGATTGCACCTTGCGTTCTATATGCTTTGAATGTTGAACGCTATGCGACCGCGGCCATTGTTAGGCCGGTGGTCCGGCCGGAGTAGGGATTGATTGGCGGAAGATATGGGATTCTTCGACTTCGGCACGATTTTCTTTCTGATTGCGGCGGTTGTGATCTTTTTCCAGCTGCGCAATGTGCTCGGCCGCCGCACCGGCAGCGAGCGCCCGCCCTTCGACCCCTATACGGCGAGCCGAACGCGCGAGGACGCAGCCCAGAAATCCGAGAATGTGGTCTCGCTGCCGCGCAAGCGGGCGCCGGGAGAGCCGGCCATCGACGCCTATGCGGCGATCGACGCCTTTGCCAAGCCGGACACCGATCTCAACAAGGGCTTGCGCACGATCAAGGACAATGATCCGTCATTCGACCCCAAGACCTTCGTCGACGGCGCCAAGATGGCCTATGAAATGATCGTCATGGCCTATGCCGATGGCGACCGCAAGACGCTCAAGAACCTGTTGTCGCGCGAGGTCTATGACGGCTTTGTCGCGGCCATCGGCGACCGCGAGGCGAAATCGGAAAAGATCCAGTCTTCCTTCGTCGGCATCGACAAGGCTGACATCGTTTCCGCCGAGATGAAGGGCGGCGAGGCGCATATCACGCTGCGCATCGTCAGCGAGCTGATTTCGGCGACGCGCGACAAGGCCGGCGCCGTCATCGATGGCGATCCCGAGACCGTCGCCGAAGTCAAGGATGTCTGGACCTTCGCCCGCGATACGCGCTCGCGCGATCCGAACTGGAAGCTCGTCGCCACCGAAGAAGAAGACTGAACTGACGGCGGCGGGGGCTGTCGTGTCGCTTTCTCAGGCCTTCAGCGAAAAATCCTTTGACGATCTGCCCGGCTGGGACGAGGACGACCATCTGGCTGCGTTCGCTGCTTTCAGGCGTTCGGCCTTTCATGTCCTGACAAAACCCTATCGTTCCGGCGGGCTCGGCGTCGCCTTCGATGCCTTCACTGAAGCCTACGCTGCAGCCCGTACGGTTGCGCCAGCCGACCGAGCGCAAGCCCGTGCTTTCTTCGAGCATCATTTCGTTCCGGCACGCGTAGGGGCGGAAAGCGGTGGCGCCGGCCTGGTAACCGGCTTCTATGAACCCGTGGTCGACGCTTCACCGGTGCGAACCGAACGGTTTACGGTGCCGCTGCTGTCGCGCCCGGCCGATCTCGTCGATATCGACGACGCCAACCGGCCGCCCGGCATGGACCCGTATCTCGCCTTCGGCCGCGACACGCCTGACGGACCGGTCGAATATTTCGACCGTGGCGAGATCGAGCGCGGCGCGCTTGCAGACAGGAGCCTGGAAATCGCCTGGCTCGCCGACAAGGTCGACGCCTTCTTCATCCATGTGCAGGGTTCTGCCCGGCTCACCATGACCGACGGACGGCTTTGCCGTGTCACCTATGCCGCCAAATCCGGCCAGCGCTTTACCGGACCGGGCAGGATCCTGAGTGAGCTAGGCGAAATCCCGCTGCAAGCGGTGACCATGCAGTCGATCCGCGCCTGGTTCAAGGCGCATCCGGCCCGCGTCTACGAGATCCTGTGGCGCAACCGCTCCTATATTTTCTTCCGCGAGGCGGCAGTTGACGACCCGGCACTCGGGCCCATCGCGGCCGCAAAGGTGCCGCTGACGCCGGGCCGTTCCGTCGCCGTCGACCGTCTGCTCCATACATTCGGCACGCCGTTCTACATCGACGCGCCGTCGCTGAGCGCCTTCGACGGAAAGCCGTTCCGGCGTTTGATGATCGCGCAGGACACCGGCTCGGCCATCACCGGCCCGGCCCGCGGCGATTTGTTCGCCGGAACGGGACATGCGGCCGGCGAGATCGCCGGCGTCGTCCGCAATCCTGCCGACTTCTATGCGCTGCTGCCGCGTCGGCTTGTTCCGGGAGCGAGGCGATGACCCGGCGCATCGACAGGCTGAGCGAGGACGACCGGGTCCTGTGGAACCTGGTGGCGCGAACGGCCAAGCCGCTGAAGGGCAGGACCGCCGTCACCAGTCCCGACATCGGCCCTGAAATCGGCCCTGAAATTGGCGATGATACGAAGCCGCCGCGTGCCCAGGCCATGGCTCCGGCTGCGGCTGCGAAAGCAAAGACGCAGCACGTTTCGCATGCGCTCGACGAACCGACGCTGGAGAAGCTCTCGAAGGGGCGGTTGCCGATCGAAGGCCGCGTCGACCTGCACGGCCTGACCCAGGACGAGGCCTATTCGTTACTGTTCTCCTTCCTCCACCGGGCGCATGCCGGCGGCATCCGCTATGTGCTGGTCATTACCGGCAAGGGTTCCTCGTCGGGCGGCGACGGTGTGTTGCGCCGCGCCGTGCCGGCCTGGCTGGCGACCCCGGCATTCAGGCCGCTCGTCTCCAGCCACGACCATGCCGCCCGCAACCATGGCGGCTCGGGCGCGCTCTATGTCCGCCTGCGAAGGGCGCGCGCATGAGGACGAACTTGTGACCCCGTTCGGCGAAAAGCTTCGCGCGCTGCGAAGTGAACGCGGCGTCAGCCAAAAGGCCATGGCCGAGGCGATCGGTGTCAGTGCCGCCTATCTGTCGGCGCTGGAGCATGGCCGCCGCGGCGCGCCGACCTGGACGCTGATCCAGAAGATCATCGGCTATTTCAATGTCATATGGGACGATGCGGAGGAACTCGCGCGGCTGGCCGAGACCTCGCACCCGCGGGTGAAGCTCGACACGTCGGGCCTTACTCCCGCCGCCACCGAGCTCGCCAATCTTCTGGCCGAAAACATCGAAAAACTCGACGAAGCCGAGCTTCGCCGCATCACAGCATCGATCCGTGCCGCGCTGAAGCAGCCAAAGTGATAACCGCTACTGGACCGCGCCGACCAGAACCTGCTGGCCGTCACGGATCGAGACCCAGCGGCCGGTATTGTCGATCGCCTGCCGCTTGAGGAAGCGGTAGCCGGTCCGGTCCCATGAGCGGACCTTTTCGTCCAGATTGTCGAGGATGTAGTCGCCCTTGCTCGTGCGCACCGTCAGCACTGCATGGCCCTCGCCGTCGGGCTTGCGCACCACGGTCATCAGAAGATCGGCGTACGACACGCCCAAGCGGTTCAATTCGCGACGCTTCTCCAGGACATAGTCCTCACAGTCGCCAACACCCTTGGCCGGATAGGCCCAGACCTCGTCCTTGCCGTAGATGTCGAAGTCGCTTATCGGCTTGACCGAGGCGTTGACCTTGGCGTTGACGCTGAGCATCTTGCGCCAGAGCGAGCCGGTCATGGTGGCGGGAGAGAGATCGCCCGGGCGGATCGAGCATTCTGCCGGATTGGTCTTGCAGAAATCGTAATGGCCGATCGGCTGCGATGTCGGGCCGCCGGTTGCCATTGGTCCGGCCGCCGAAGCCGCCGTCGACCAGCCTGCCGCAAGTACCAGCCCTGCGAGTGCGCACACGCGCACCTTTCTCGCCATTGGTGAGGAAATCATTGTCCCCCTCGTCCCTTGTTGTTAACGAAACGTTAAGGGCGATTAACAGTCCCGTCAATTATACGAACGGCCAGATTTGCGACATGGTTACCGGCACGGCCGAAAGCGCGGCTATTGTGCAACAGGTCGATTTGAGCGGCTGCTACCATCCGGGCCTCATCTTACTTTTTGGCGGTGCGGACCAGCTTCGGCTTCACTGCAACGCGGGTCTGGCGGCCATAGCTGGTGATGAAGTCGACGATGCGTGGCACGATTTCGGAGCGGAAGCGCGAGCCGTTGAAGACGCCGTAATGGCCGACCGCCGGCTGCATGTAGTGGGCGTGCCTGTCGGCGGGGATGTTGACGCACAGATCGTGCGCGGCCTGGGTCTGGCCGAGGCCGGAAATGTCGTCGTTCTCGCCCTCGACCGTGAACAGGGCGACATTGCGGATCGCTGAGGGATCGACGGCCACGCCGCGATGCGTCATTTCGCCCTTGGGCAAGGCATGGCGGACAAACACGGTGTCGACCGTCTGCAGGTAGAATTCCGCCGTCAGATCCATCACCGCCATATATTCGTCGTAGAAGTCGCGGTGCTTCTCGGCACTGTCGCCATCATGCTTCACCAGATGCATGAAGAAGTCCTTGTGGGCGATGATGTGGCGGTCGAGGTTCATGCTCATGAAGCCCGAAAGCTGCAGGAAACCGGGATAGACCTCGCGGCCGAAACCCGGCACCGGCCATGGCGCCTGCATGATGACGTTGTCGCGGAACCAGTCGATGCCCTTTTCCTCGGCCAGAAGATTGACCGCGGTCGGATTGCGGCGGGTGTCGATCGGCCCGCCCATCAGCGTCATCGTCGAGGGAACGAACGGGTCGCCGCGCGTTTCCATCAGCGCCACTGCCGCCAGCACCGGCACCGAGGGCTGGCACACCGCCATGACATGAGTGTCGGGCCCCAGCGCGTGCAGCATGTCGATGATGTAGTCGATATAGTCGTCGAGGTCGAAGCTGCCGTCGCTGAGCGGCACCATGCGGGCGTCGACCCAGTCGGTGATGTGCACGTCGGCATGGGGCAGCATCGCCTCGACCGTGCCGCGCAGCAGCGTCGCATAATGGCCCGACATCGGCGCCACGATCAGCAGCTTCGGATCGGGCCGGCGGCCGGCGGGAACCGCCCGCTCGAAACGGAGCAGATTGCAGAAGGGCCGCGACCACACTGTCTTTTCGGTGACCTCGACGCTTTTCCAGTCGACCACAGTCTTCGCCAGGCCGAATTGCGGCTTGCTGTAGCGGCGCGTCGTGCGCTCGAACAATTCGGCCGTTGCCGCGACCGAGCGGCCCCAGGACGTGTGCGAAAGCGGATTGAGCGGATTGGTGTAGAGCATCCGCACCGCATCGGCATAGAGGCGGGCCGGCTGCAGGGCGGCGTGGTTCAATTCGTAAAGCTGGTAGAACATCGAGAACCCCGCTGCTGCGACCAAAGGGACGACGGCAGCGCCGAGCCTTAGATGTCTCGCGCGGACGTTAACAACAAATTGCTGCGATGCAATACGTCAAGTGACGTGATTTATGCTTATCCTTTCGTCCAAGGCGTTGAAAATCGGCGTTGAACGGTGCGAGCCGGCTTATTGTGCGACTGCGAAGGCGCGGGGGAAGGCACGGGCAATCGCTTCAGGTTCGCGGCCATCCGGCTGCGAGGCCGGACAGCACGTCTCAAACGCCAGGTTTCATACGCGGGCCGTGCACACAGAGGTATGGCCCGAGCCGATGAAGCCGAGCCGCCTGGCGGCGCCCTTCGACAGGTCGATCACGCGGCCCTTGATGAACGGGCCGCGGTCGTTGATGCGCACGACGACGCTGCGGCCGTTGTTGCGGTTGGTGACCTTCAGCTTTGTACCGAAAGGCAAGGTGCGGTGCGCGGCGGTCAGCGCCGACGGGTTCATCCGCTCGCCCGAAGCGGTCTTCGAATGCAGCGCGTACCAGGAGGCGCGGCCGCATTGAGCGGCGGCAGGGGAGGTGGATGCGCCGACCATCAGGCCAGCCGCGATCGTCGCCGCGACAAGCGCGGTCTGGTTGGACTTCTTCATTTGTGGGAAACGGGCTCCGTTGACAGACCCGAAGCCGTTAGGGCGAAATGAGGCGGCAAATGCGGCAGCGATCTGGCGGTTCCATGGCAACGTTACACGTTTGGAGTCGGTGCGAAACAATCTGTCAGAGGGTTTCTGTGAGACTAGTGCGGAACTTTGATGATGTTTGCGCTGATGTTCGAGATGTCTTCGGCAAGATCAGGCGTCAAGGTACAAGATCAGGTGAGCGTGATAGGATCTCTTCCTTTCATTCTTGCATCGCGGTCATGGCGCAATCGACGATCGACTTGGAAAGGAAGTTCCGGTGACGAGATTGATCAAGAATCTGCTGGCGCTGATTGTGATCGCCATCGGTGCGCTGTGGTCGCTGCAAGGCATCGGCCTCATCGGCGGCAGCTTCATGACCGGCCAGTCGCAATGGCTCTATATCGGCATTGTCACCGCGCTGGTCGGCTGGTGGGATTGGCCTGGGCGAACCCGCGCGGCTGAGCCAACGCGTGCTGAATGTCTAGTTGCAGGATCAGATGAGATAGCGCGGCGCCGTTCACTGTGACCAATACTGCCAGGCCCAGTAGAAGCCTTCGTCTCGCGGCGGCAGGCGGCTGCGCTCGGCGTCCAATTGGACAGGGACTGGCGATCTGGGCTCGTCCTCGGCCGGCTGTTTGTCTCTGGCCTGGATCAGGCGAAGCCGGCTGCCAAGAAAGGCAAACAGCGTTGCGGTGGAATGGTCCATCACTGTCTCTCCTTTGTTCACTCCCGTCCTGCCCATGGAACGAGCGCGCGCTCGAGCCTGCGGATGATGAATTCGAGCACGAAGGCGATGGCCGCGATCACCAGGATACCCATCACCACCACGTCGGTGACGAGGAACTGGGCGGCCGACTGGATCATGAAGCCAAGCCCGCGCGTCGCCGCCACCAGCTCGGCGGCGACCAGCGTCGACCAGCCGGCGCCAAGCGCGATGCGCAGGCCGGTCAGGATCGAGGGCAGGGCGCTGGGCAGGATCACATGCCGTATGACCTGCGCCCGCGTCGCGCCAAGCGAACGGGCCGCGTTGACGCGTTCCTGCGAGACGCCTCGAACGCTAGATGCCGTCGACAGCGCGACCGGCGCCAGCATGGCGATGGCGATCACCAGGATCTTTGACGGCTCGCCGATGCCGAACCAGATGATGACCAGCGGCAGATAGGCGAGCGGCGGGATCGGCCGCAGGAATTCCAGCAGCGGATCGAAGATGCCCCGACCTATCACGCTGGTGCCGATGGCCAACCCGACGGGGACGCCGACGATGACGGCCGCCACCAGCGCCGCGAACACGCGGCCCAGGCTGGCGGCGATATGCTGGACGAGCGTCGCGTCCACAAAACCGTCGCGGGCGACGGCAATGAACTTGGTCCAGACGGCGGCAGGCGACGGAAGAAAGACCGGCGACACAAGTTGCAGGCGAGCCGACAGCGCCCATGCCGCCAGCACGGCCAGAATGGTGACAGCGCTGACCACGCGCGCCGAAACCCGGCCCCGTTTTGGCCGCGGCCGCGACCACGGCACCGACAAGGCGTCGGTCTCGTCGGCCTTGGCGCCGGTATTGGCAATTGGCCGTTCCGTGTAGGAGGAGACGGTCATGCCGCCTCTCCCTCGAAGATCGCGTCGGTCAGCTCGCCGCGGGACGCCGCGAAGGCCGGATCGGCCTTGATGGTGCGGATGGGCTCGCCGGCCGCATAGCGCCGGCTGAAGGCGGTTTCGAACGTTCGCACCACCCGGCCCGGCCCGGGCGCCAGCACCACGATGCGGGTGGCGAGCACCAGCGCTTCCTCTATGCCATGCGTGACCATCAGCACGCCGACATGGCTTGCGGTCCACAGATCGAGCAGCGTCGTCTGCATGCGCTCGCGCGTCAGCGCGTCGAGCGCGCCCAGCGGCTCGTCGAGCAGCAGGAATTGCGGTTCGGCGGCGAGTGCCCGGGCCAGCCCGACGCGCTGGCGCATGCCGCCGGAAAGCTCCCAGATATGCTTGTCGCCGGCGCCCTCGAGCTTCACCAGCCTGAGCAGCTCGTCGGCGCGCCGCGCCCGCTGGTCCGGCCGCACACCGCGCAGCCTAAGAGCAAAGGCGACATTTTCCCGTGCGCTCAGCCACGGAAACAGCGCATCGTTCTGGAACACGACGGCCCGGTCCGAGCCGGGCGCGGTGATCGGCCTGCCGCCGATCGTGGCGCTGCCGCGCACCGGCTCGACCAGACCGGCGGCAACATTGAGCAGTGAGGTCTTGCCGCAGCCGGAGCGACCGACCAGAACGACGAAGTCGTGCTTGGCGACATCGATCGACACGCGCTCGACGGCCGGCCGGCCGTCATAATGGACAGAGACTTTGTCGAGCACGAGATGCGTCATGTGGCCTCGCAGAACCTTTGAAGAGAATCCGCCTGCCCCGAAGCCGCTCCTCGTCAGCGGTTCGGGGCAGAGCACGCGGCGTCAGGGAAGGAGAACCGCGCGCGTTTGGCGTCAGTGCGAGGCAAGCGCCTCGCTGACATATTTCGACGACACATATTTCGAGTAGTCCGGCAGCACGGCGTCGACCTTGCCCTGCTCCTTGAGGAAGGCGGATGTCGCCTCGACCGCCTTGACCGTGCCGCCGCCGAGGAATTTTTCCGAGGCCTGCTCTCCGAGCGTCGGGAAGACATAGCCCTTGAGCAGCAGCGGCACGTCGTCCAGCTTGGCGCCGGTGAGCTTGGCGATCTTTGCCGCTTGTGCCGACGACACCGACCAGGCGTCCGGCTTGGCCAGGAACTCGGCATAGGCCGCACCAGTCACCTTGACGAAGTCGCGCACCGCTTCCGGATTCTTCTCGGCAAAATCGGTGCGCACGATCCAGGCGTCGAATGTCGGCGCGCCCCAGGCGGCGACCTGCGAGGAGTCCAGCACGACCTTGCCGGACGTCTTGATCTGGCCGAGCGCCGGATCCCAGACATAGGCCGCGTCGATGTCGCCCCGCGCCCAGGCCGCTGCGATCTCCGGCGGCCTGAGATTGAGGATTTCGACCGACTTCGGATCGACGCCCTCATGCTTCAGTGCGGCAAGCAGGCTGTAATGCGTCGTCGAGACGAAGGGCACGGCCACTTTCTTGCCGGCTAGGTCGGCGACCTTTTCGATGCCGGCGCCGTTGCGGGCGACAAGCGCCTCGGATTCGCCGATCAGGCCGACGATGAAAATGGTCTGGATGGGAAGCTCGCGGCTGGCGGCCGCCGCCAGCGGGCTCGATCCGACATAGCCGATATCGACCGAACCGGAAGCGACGGCGGCGATCACGTCGGCGCCGGAATCGAACTTCCGCCAGTCGATGGCCGCCTTGGTCGTACTCTCATAGACGCCGTCTGCCTGCGGCACTTTTGAGGGTTCGACCACCGTCTGGTAGCCGATGGTAATCTTGAGGTCTTGCGCCTCGGCCGGGCCGAGGAAGGCAGCGCCTGCCAGAGCTGCCGACGACAGGAGAACGATGCGCCGTGAAATGATGGACATGAAAAGGCTCCTTGAAAGAGAAAACCGGACTGCTCTTCATAGTCAGCTAATTCTATGGTTCTTGTAGAGTAAAATCCTTCCAACGGCGGCGGATTTGGTGGAAAAAAGCTGTCGGCGACGGGCCGGCGAAGCGGATAGAGCGGCTGCGGCGGGTCGCCGCAACAGGTGGCATCAGAGACCTTGCAGATCGGACTTTGATGCTGACCGGTCGCCACCGGCCACAACCGCACGCACGGGAATTCCCCATCAGCCCACCGTCTTAAAAATCCATGCCTCAAACGGCCGACGAATTGGAACCTGATTCCCTGTCTCCGCGGGTAACTATAGTATTCTTATGGACATTAGGGAGTGACGAGATGAACGACGATACCCGGACCCCTGCGATCGCTCGTGGCGTCGGGCCACATGCTCCGATGCATGCGAGCCGTGTTTCTGTGTCCTCGGCGTCACAAGCCTGGACCAAAATCGCTGCCACGGCTTGAAAAACAAGCAAAATCAACAGCAACTGGCTTGTATATCATGTCACTAGAAATTATGTGTCATGCAAGCTTGGACGCGGCGGGGACGCACGCCAGGCGTTTCGCAACTGATGGCCTTGCGCCATCGCATGACAGAGAAACGTTCGGTCTATGCTCACGAAAAAGGGCAAGTACGGCCTCAAGGCGCTCGTACATCTTGCGCGGCTGCCGGTTGGACAGCTCGCCTTCGTTGGCGATATCGCCACCGGAAACAACATCCCGAAGAAGTTTCTCGACGCCATCCTCGGCGAATTGCGCAATGCCGGTTTCGTTCAGAGCCGCAAGGGCAAGGAGGGCGGCTATCGCTTGGCGCGGCCGGCGGATGAAATCAAGATCGGCCATGTCGTACGCGTGCTCGACGGACCACTCGCCCCCATTCCTTGCGCCAGCCGCACCCAGTATCAGCGCTGCGAAGACTGCAACGAGGCGACATGCCAAGTCCGACACCTGATGCTGGAGGTCCGGCAGGCGATCGCCGAGGTGCTGGACCAGCGCAGCCTCGCCGAGATGCGCGATTTCGCCAGCGACGAAGACCTTTCGGCTGCGTTGAAAATCCAGGCCTGAACCAACAACGCCGGAACCAATCGTTCCCAAGGCAATTGGTGCGCGCATGACCGGGCGCACCAATTCAATCATCATTGTCGGTGGCGGCGCCAGCGGCGTCATCCTTGCCGCACATCTGTTGAAATCGCCCAATCCCGATCTCCGCATAACCCTGATCGAAAAGCGCCCGCATTTCGGTCAGGGCATCGCCTACTCCACGCTGCTGTCGGCGCATGTGCTGAATGTCAGCGCGGCCGGCATGAGCGCCTATGCCGACGACCCCGGCAATTTCTGGCGCTGGCTGCTTGAACGCGGCCTGGCAACCCCAGAGCAGGCGCCGGTCTATGCGCCGCGTAGCGTCTATGCCCGCTACCTGAAGGAACTGCTGGACGAGCTCGAGGCCCGCGAGACGGGTCGTCTTCGCCTGATCCGCGAGGAGAGCCTGTCGATTTCACCAACCGCCTCCGGGGTCGAGGTGACGCTGGCCAACGGCACCAGCGTCGTCGCCCACCTTGCCGTGCTGGCGACTGGACATGACGAGGAGCCGGGCGCTGGCCAAGGCCACGCGATCAGGATGGGATCGGAAGCCGACACCACGCTCGACCCCGAAGCCCGAGTCCTGGTGCTGGGCACCGGCTTGAGCATGGTCGATGCCTTCCTGTCGCTCCAACAGCGCGGCCATCGCGGCGATATCGTCGCGTTGTCCAGGCGCGGCCTGCTGCCTTCGCCGCACCGGAAGGGCAATCCGATCAAGCTTGACGTTGCCGACATTCCGCTCGGCACCCAGCTTTCCTATTTCGTCGGCTGGTTCCGCGACCTGATCCGGGAAAACCAGAAAGCCGGCATCGACTGGCGCGACGTCGTCGATGGTCTGAGGCCCTTCAACCAGAAGATCTGGCAGAACTGGCCGTCTTCCGCCAAGCGCCGCTTCGTCGAGCACACCAAGGCATGGTGGGATATCCACCGCCATCGCATGGCACCGGAAGTCTACGCCCGCGTTACCGAGGCGGTCCAGTCGGGCCGCATCCGGCTTGTCGCCGGGCGCGTCGTCAACATCGCCGCCGGCGATGGGTTCACCGTGCAGATCCAGTCGCGCCACACGCAGCGTCTCGAAACGATCGATGTCGCCCGCATCTACGATTGCAGCGGCATCGCCAGAGACATCTCGACCACCTCGAACAGTGTGGTGCGGTCGCTGGTCGAGCGCGGCCTGGCCCGGCCGGATCCGCTGCGCCTCGGCCTCGACGTATCAGCCAATTGCGAGGTCATTGCCAGCGACGGCACCGTCTCGGCCAAGATCCTCGCCGTCGGACCGCTGACACGCGGCACCTTCTTCGAGATCGACGCCATTCCGGATATTCGCGTCCAATGTGCGCGGCTGGGGAAACGGTTGCTGGGTTAACTATTGAGATCGGCGCTCTACGGCGCCCCCCTCTGGCCTGCCGGCCATCTCCCCCTCAAGGGGGAGATTGGACTTCGCATCTGCCTTCGCCAATCTCCAGCGTTGAAGAAAAGGTGAGACGTTGAAACTGCCGATCTCCCCCCTTGAGGGGGAGATGTCCGGCAGGACAGAGGGGGGCGCTGTCCCGCCGCCATGCAGCGATTAGCTTGACGGTGCGGTTGTGGCCACAAACTGGAATCCCATTCCTCGTCTGGCCAATGGATTAGCACGATCTATCTTCTTTCCGACTGCAAACGGCTGGAAAAGACGATAGGCTGCCAGCCTGCCCAAGGCGGTCGCTTGACCATGGAGCATCTGATATGAGCAAGCACAAGATCGTGGCACGGGACGATGAACTGTCCCGCCTGCGTCCGCCCTATGCATCGGTTCTTGACCTGATCGGGCAGACGCCGGTCGTCGAGCTGACCAAATTCGACATCGGCAAATGCCGGCTGTTCATCAAGCTCGAAAGCCAGAATCCCGGCGGCTCGATCAAGGACCGCATTGCGCTGTCGATGATCGCCGCCGCCGAAAAACAGGGCAGACTGAAGCACGGCGGCACCATCGTCGAGGCCACCGCCGGCAATACCGGTCTCGGCCTCGCCCAGGTCGGCATCCCCAAGGGCTACCGCATCATCCTCGTCGTGCCCGACAAGATGTCGCGCGAGAAAATCCAGCATCTGCGCGCGCTCGGCGCCGAAGTGCGCATGACCCGTTCCGATGTCGGCAAGGGCCATGCCGAATACTATCAGGACATGGCGGAGAAGATCGCCGCCGAGCTGCCCGGCGCCTTCTATGCCAACCAGTTCGCCAACCCGGCCAATCCGCTGGCCCACGAAACCACGACCGGCCCGGAAATCTTTCAACAGCTTGATGGCGATGTTGACGCGGTGGTCGTCGGCGTCGGCTCGGGCGGCACGCTTACCGGTCTTGGCCGCTATTTCGCTCAAGTCTCGCCGAAGACCGAAATGATTCTCGCCGATCCTGTCGGCTCGGTGCTGGCGCCGTTGATCAAGACCGGCAAGATGGAAGAGGCCGGAAGCTGGACCGTGGAGGGCATCGGCGAGGATTTCGTCCCGCCCAATGCCGATCTGTCGCTGGTCAAGAAGGCCTATTCGATCACCGACAAGCAGAGCATGCTGGCCGTCCGCGACCTGTTGTCAAAAGAAGGCATCCTCGCCGGCTCGTCCTCGGGAACGCTGCTTTCGACCGCCCTTCGCTATTGCCGCGAGCAGACCGTGCCGAAACGGGTGGTCACCTTCGTCTGCGACAGCGGCAACAAATATCTGTCGAAGGTGTTCGACGACTTCTGGCTGGCCGAGCAGGGCCTTGCCGAGCAGGAGCAGCATGGCGACCTGCGCGATCTGGTGATGCGCTCGCATCGCACCGGCGACACCGTGTATGTCGGCCCTGACGAAAGCCTGCTCAACGCCTATGGCCGCATGCGCCGCTCTGACGTTTCGCAACTGCCGGTGCTCGACGATGGCAAACTGGTCGGCATCATCGACGAAAGCGATATCCTCGCCCAGGTCGAAGGCCCCTATGACAGCCGCTGGGACCGTTTCAAGGCCCCGGTCCGTACCGCGATGACCTCTACCCTCCACACGCTGCAGGCCAGCCAGACGCTGGACGCGCTGCTGCCGGTGTTCGACCGCAACGAAGTCGCCATCGTCTTCGACGGCGACGAGTTCATCGGCCTGATAACCCGCATCGACCTGATCAACCATCTGAGGCGCGCCCGATGACCATCAAAGCAACCGTATCGGGCAGGAACCGTCTTGCCTTCTCGACGCGCACGATCCATGGCGGCCAGAGCCACGACCCGACGACCGGCGCGGTGATGGTGCCGATCTATGCGACCTCGACCTATGGCCAGCAGAGCCCGGGCGTGCACAAGGGTTTTGAATATGCCCGCAGCCAGAACCCGACCCGCTTCGCCTTCGAGCGCGCGGTAGCCGACCTAGAAAGCGGAACCAATGCCTTCGCCTTCGCTTCGGGGCTGGCGGCGATCGCCACCATTTTCGAGCTGCTCGATTCCGGCGCGCATGTCGTCGCCACCGACGACATCTATGGCGGCACCTTCCGGCTGCTGGAACGGGTGCGCAAGCGCTCGGCCAACCTTCAGGTCGACTTCGTCGACTTCACCAATCTTGCCGCGGTCGAGGCGGCGATCCGCCCGGAAACCAAGATGCTCTGGGTGGAGACGCCGACCAACCCGCTGCTGCGTGTCGTCGATCTCGAGGCGGTCGCGGCACTGGCCAGGCGCAAAGGTGTGCTCTCGGTTGCCGATAACACCTTCTGCAGCCCCTTTCTGCAGCGGCCGCTGGAGCTCGGCATCGACATATCGGTCCATTCGACGACCAAGTATCTCAACGGCCATTCCGACATGGTCGGCGGCGTCGCCGTGGTCGGCGACAACAAGGACCTGGCGGACCGGCTAAAGTTCCTGCAGAACGCCATCGGCGCCATTTCAGGGCCGTTCGACAGTTTTCTGGCGCTGCGCGGCCTCAAGACGCTGGCGCTCAGGATGGAGCGCCATTCGTCGAACGGCCAGAAGATCGCGCATTGGCTGGAAAGCCGCCCCGACATCCGCCGCGTCATCTATCCCGGTCTCCCCAGCCACCCGCAGCACGCAATCGCCAGGCGGCAGATGCATGCCTTCGGCGGCATGATCACGGTCGAGCTCGACCGCGACCTCGCCGGCACCAAACGCTTCCTCGAACACACGCAACTGTTCACCCTAGCCGAAAGCCTCGGCGGCGTCGAAAGCCTGATTGAGCACCCCGCGCTGATGACGCATGGCTCGATCCCGGCGCAAAAGCGCGCCGAGATCGGGATTTCCGATTCGCTGGTGCGGCTGTCGGCGGGGATCGAGGATGGTGACGATCTGATTGCGGATCTGGATCAGGCGTTGGGGGGCTAGAAGGCGCCAATTGACTGTCGAAGCTGGCGCCGCCCCTCATCGCCTGCCGGGCACTTCTCCCCGTATAGTGACGGGGAGAAGGAGCTGGCCGCGGCCGCGGCGCGATCCTTGCGACGCTGGCGATTGGCGAAACCGGCGATGAGAGTGCCCCTCTCCCCGTCACTATACGGGGAGAGGATGCCGGCAGGCAGGTGAGGGGCGGCGCAGACGCCTCCCGACATGGATCCGCCACCACTCGGTTGACCCAGGCCGCATCTGCCTGAATTGTAGCGACCCGATCCTCCTGGCCCCGGAAGCTATGAACAACCGACAACGCAACCAACCGACGGCAAGCGACGCCCCGCTCACCTTTGCAGTCCTCGTCTTCCCCGGCTTTCCGATGATGGCGTTCAGCTCGGTGATCGAGCCGTTGCGCGCTGCCAACGTGTTGGCCAAGAAGGAATGCTACCGCTGGATCATCGTCGGCGCTGCCGAAGGGCCGGTCGAGGCCTCGAACGGCGTCGTCATTCAGCCTGGCTTTTTCGCCGGTGATGCACCGAAGGTCGACCGTATCGTCGTCTGCTCGGGCGGCGATGCCGACCATCTCGTCGCCGAGGACGCGGTGAGCTGGATCCGCAAAAGCCTGCGCGGCGGCGCCCATATCGGCGCGGTGGCGGATGCGGCGTTCTTCCTCGCCCGCGCCGGCCTGCTCGACGGCCATGCCTGCACCTTGCACTGGACCAGCCAGGCGGCCTTCACCGAGGCGTTCCCGGACATTGAGCTGAGGCGCGATCTCTACGTCATCGACCGCAAGCGCTTCACCTCGGCCGGCGGCGTCGGCAGCCTCGACATGATGCTGGAGATCATCACATCGGACTATGGCGCCGAACTTGCGGCCGGCGTCGCCGAATGGTTCGTGCACAGCCCGCTGCGCTCCAGCGTCGACCGCAAGCTGATGCCGCTGCGCCTGCGCACCGGCGTCCAGAACGAGCTGGTGCTGTCGGCCATCGCCATCATGGAGGACGCAGTGGAGGAGCGACTCGGCATGGCGGCGCTGGCGGAAAAGCTCGGTGTTTCCTCAGACAAGCTCGAACGAAACTTCCGCTCCGAGCTCAGCATCTCGCCCAACGGCTATTACCGACGCCTGCGGCTGAAGCGCGCCGCCGATCTCTTGGCGCATTCGACGCTGATGGTGCGCGACGTGGCGCTCGCCTGCGGCTTCGCCTCGATGTCGAGCTTCGCCCGGGCATTTCGGGAGGAGCATGGGCATGCGCCGAAGGTGGCGCGCAGGCATTAGGTCTTTTCGGATGTTGGCGGGACAGCGCCCCCCTCTGCCCTACCGGGCATCTCCCCCTCAAGGGGGGAGATTGGCAGCTTCGATGCTCCGCTCTTCTTGCGACGGTGGAAATTTACGAAAGCGGCGATGACGGCCGATCTCCCCCCTTGAGGGGGAGATGTCCGGCAGGACAGAGGGGGGCGCCGTAGAGCGCCACGTAACGGCCCCACGCGGCATCTGGCACAACACCTGCGGGATTCCGCACAGCCTCTTCGCGGCGCGCAGCTATGTTCAGGGCCTTCCAGGAGGCATCCTATGAGCATCGTCGTTTTCGACCCCGACAGCACCGAAGACGTGGACTTCAAGGACCGCATGCGCCACCCCGCGACGGCCGACCCTGCCGGCGGCATGTGGCTGTCCGATACCGAGCCGTCCTTTATCGACGCGGATGCACTTCGCAAAGGCCGGCTGGCCAAGCTGCGCGCCTGGATGCGCGAGGCCGGCTATGGCGGCGTCGTACTGTTCGATCCCTACAACCAGCGCTACGCCACCGGCTCGCGCAACATGTTCGGCTATTTCCTGCGCAACTCGACGCGCTACTTCTTCATCCCGACCGTTGGGCCGATTGTGCTGTTCGAGTACCCGCAGAGCTACCATGTCTCCATGGTGCTCGACACGATCGACGAGGCGCGCCCGTCCAAGCTGGTGTGGTCTTCGGTGTCGGGCCGTGACGACGAAACCGCAGGTCCATTCGCCGACGAGATGGCCGAATTGCTCAAGGCCCATGGCGGCGGCTCAATGAAGCTCGGCCTCGACCGCTGCGGCCATCTGCAGGCGCTGGCGCTGGAAAAGCGCGGCTGCGAGGTCCGGGATTGCCAGGGCGAGATCCTGGCGGTGCGCGCGGTCAAGACGCCGGAGGAAGTAAAATGCCTGCAGGTGTCGATGGCCGGCGCCGAGGCCGCTGTCTACGCGGTGCGCGAGGCGATCAAGCCCGGTGTTTCCGAAAACGATCTGTTCGCCATCATGTATCACGAGGTGATCCGCCAGGGCGGCGAGTTCATCGAAACGCGGCTGCTGACCTCGGGCCAGCGCACCAACCCGTGGTTCAACGAAGCGAGCGGCCGCAAGATCAGGCCGGGCGAACTTTTGGCGCTGGATACCGATACGATCGGCTGCTACGGCTACTATTCGGACTTCTCGCGCACCTTCCGCTGCGGGCCGGGCAAGCCGACGGATTATCAGAAATCGCTCTACCGCATGGCGCACGACCAGGTTCAGCACAACATCTCGATCGTCAAGCCGGGCATGGCGTTCCGCGAGATCGCCGAAAAGGCCTGGAAGATCCCGGACCGTTTCGTCGACCAGCGCTATACCTCTGTCATGCACGGCGTCGGCATGCATGGCGAGACGCCGTTCATCGCACACGCCATGGACTACGAGACCTATGGCCGCGACGGACACATCGTGCCCGGCATGGTGGTCAGCGTCGAAAGCTATATCGGCGAGAAAGGCGGACGCGAGGGTGTCAAGCTCGAGGACGAGATCCTGGTCACCGAAACCGGCACCGAGCTTTTGTCGCGCTTTCCCTACGAGGACGATTTCCTGGAGAAACAAGTTTGACGCTCGTTCCCTCGCGCAGAAGTTTTGATAGCCGGACGCGTTTGACCGGTCGCATGCTTTGGCGACTGTCGCAAACACCCTTCGCTTCGTCATCCTGGGGCGGAGCAAGGAGCGCAGCGACGCGGCGCAGACCCCAGGATCCATGCCGTGACTTCAGAGCGCTGCTGCGGTGCGGAATTCTGTTCTGCCGCACTCCTCGGCAGCCGTCACGGCATGGATCCCAGGGTCTCCGCGACGGAGCTGCGCTCCTGCTTCGCCCTGGGATGACGAAGTTTGGGAGGCTTCGGTCAATCCCCAACGTTTGCGGTAGCCCACCGAAAGGAACAGCGTTGGCCGGGAAGCCAGGTGCGGTCGCATGAAGCGCCCGATCTCGATCGAGCCCGGCACGACGGCCGCGGTCTTCGTCGACCTCCAGGAGGAGCATCGGCAGGACAAGCGCTATCTGGTCGAGGGTTTTGGCGACATTCTCGCTAACGTCCAGCGCCTGCAGGCAACGGCGCGGGCCAACGATGTGCTGCTCTACCATTCGGCCTATATCGTCGATCTCACCAGGGAGGCGCGGCGGTTCCATCCGGTCGATGCCAATGGCAGGTCGGCTTTCTCCGACAAGGACGATCCGCTGACGGCGATCTGTCCGGAAGTGGCCCCCGTCGCCGGCGAGATGATGCTGGTCAAGACCGAGGCCAGCGCCTTCGGTGCGGGTCCTGCCGCCGGCCGGCTCAAGGCCAGAGGGATCGAGTGGCTGATCGTTGCCGGCGTGTGGACCGAGGCCTGCATCGACGCCACCGTCAGGGATGCGGTAGCGCTCGGCTTTCGCGTGCTCTTGGTCAAGGATGCCTGCGGCAGCGGCAGCACGGCGATGCATCAGACCGCCATCCTCAACCTTGCCAACCGGCTCTATGGCGGCGCCGTGACCACGACCGAAGGCGCTTGCCGATTGGTGGCAGGCGAGACGGTCGATGCATGGCAGGTCGTGGGCTCGGTGCCTTTGCGCTTTACCTATGAAAACGCGGCCCAGCTCTACGACGAGCTCTGACTTCCAGCGGATTTGGTGGGACGCGATGGCGATGGTCAGCGATGCCGCAAAGCCCGAGACAGCAAAGCGCGGAAAATATGCGACGCTGCTCGACCCGGCGCTGTGGACCTATATCGACCGGGTCAACGCATGGTATCCGCCCGGCACGGACCTGCCGGTCGACAAGCTGCGGTCGGTCTATGACGCGATGTGCCGGGCATTCCACGCAGGCACTCCCGCAGGCGTCGAAGCCAGCGACGGCGCGGTTGCCGCCGACGATCATGCGATCCCGATCCGGCACTACCAGATGGCGGGCAGGGCGCCGCAGGCGATGGTCGTCTATTATCACGGCGGCGGCTTCGTGCTCGGCGGGCTCGACAGCCATGACGACATCTGCGCCGAGATCTGCGCCGGCACCGGCTTTGCCGTGCTGTCCGTCGACTACCGGCTGGCGCCCGAACATCTGCATCCGGCCGCTTTCGACGATGCGCTGGCGGTGTTCGAATGGGCGGCTGACACAGCTGGCCTGCCGATCGTGCTGTGCGGCGAAAGCGCCGGCGGCAATCTTGCCGCCGCAGTCGCGCATGCGGCGCGCCGCCATCCTCGCCCTGCAATCGGCCAGGTGCTGATCTATCCCGAGTTGGGCGGAGACGAAAGCGCCGGCTCCTATGTCGAACACGCCGAAGCGCCGCTGCTGACGCTCAGCGACATCGAATTCTACCGCCAGGTCCGCTCCGGCAAGGCACAGTCACCGGACGACCCGACCTTCTCACCGCTGCGCGACGCCGACTTCTCCGGCCTGCCGCCGACTGTCGTCATATCAGCGCAATGCGATCCGCTGTCGTCGGACGGCGAAGCCTATCGCGACCGCATCCTTGCCGCCGGCGGCCGCGCCTGGTGGCACGAGGAACCGCGCCTCGTGCACAGTTTCCTGCGCGCCCGCAAGACCGTGCCACGGGCCGGCGAAGCCTTTTCGCGCATCGTCGCCGCCATCGCCACGCTCGGCAAGGGCGAGTGGCTGTAGTGAGCCTGTTCCGCCTCGCACTCAGCTCTTGTTGGCGGCCATCACCAGCACCGGCTTGTCGCTGTAGAGATCCGGAAAGAGCTTCTTCAAATTCTCGACCTTGGGCAGGTCATTGTAGACGATGTAGGGATAGGTCGGGTTCAGCGTCAAAAAGTCCTGGTGATAGTCTTCGGCCGGATAGAACGGTTTTCCGCTCTCCAGCGTGGTCACGATCGGCTCTGGAAACACCTTGGCCTTGTCGAGCTGGGCGATGTAGCTCTCGGCGATCTTTTTCTGGGCGTCGCTTTCGGCAAAGATCGTCGACCGGTATTGGGGGCCGCGGTCCGGACCCTGGTAGTTCAGCTGTGTCGGGTTGTGCGCGACCGAGAAATACACCTGCAGCAGCTGGCCGTAGGTCACCTCTGATGGCTCGTAGGTGATCTCGACGGCTTCGGCATGGCCGGTCCGGCCGGTGCCGACCGTCTCGTAGACGGCGGTGTCCTTGTCGCCGCCGGCATAGCCGGAGACGGCGCTGGTCACGCCTTTGACGTGCTGGAACACGCCTTGCACGCCCCAGAAGCAACCGCCGGCGAAGACCGCTTTTTCGGTGCCGGCGGCGGGCTTCTCGTCCATCGCCGGCGGCGGGATCACCACCGCCGCCTCGGCCGAGATTGCCGGCGTCTGCCACAAGGCGGCGCCCGTCGCCGCGAGCATCATCGCCGCAAGCGCACTCATGACGAAGCGCGTCGACCGCCTCGCAACCGGTTCTCGAATGCCATTCATGTCTGATCTCCCATGACGGTGTTGAGACTATAGAACATTTGGGTCCGCCAGCGTCTCACATTGCCGTGCATATGGGCCGTGAGTGCTGCGCCGGCGCAGGGTTGCCCGCGCCGGGCCGCCAAGACTGGACAGGGATTGCCGAGGCTGACAGATCTACTTGGCCGTGCCCATTGCGTCGCAGGCCTTCGTTGCCTCGTCCTTCTTCATCGCGTCGGTTTCCATGGCTGCCTTGTCCATGCAGTCCTTCATCTTTTCGGCGGCCATCGGATCGGCCGGCTTCATCGCGTCGGTAGCCATGGCATCGGCGGGCTTCATGGCGTCCGTAGCCATCGGGTCGGCGGGTTTCATCGCATCCTCGGCGCGGGCGATGCCACCGGCGAAAAGCGCCGTCGAGCAAAGCGCGAAGGCAAGCGCCGGCAGCGTCAGGCGGGTGAAGTCGGTCATGGTGGTCTCCTCTGGGTTGGTGGCGCGCCGGAAATGGCGATCCCATCAGCTCTTCGCCGGGGCCGGAGACTTCGTTACAGGCCTCACCGCTTCGTGATCGTTCTTTGCTTTCTTACCAGGGCGGGGAATGCAAGTGGCGCCGCCTTCGCACGCCCTGAAATGACGTCACCCGTTGCCACAAGCAAAAACACCGCCCGGCGGAAGCCGAGCGGTGTTGTCGGTGCGACGCGAAACCTGCCGGTGGCCTATTGCGTAAGCACTGTTTCCGAAGGCCGCTGATTAAAACCGCACTTGCCGGTCACGGTGTAGAAGAAGTCGGCGTTCTCGACAGGTGCCGGCACGGCCGATCCGCCGTCTTCCCAGGCCTGCTTGCTGGGTTGGCCGCACGGCACGGCGGTGAATATGTCCACCGTCTCGCCTTTTGCGACTTCGACGCTGTCGATGTACAACCGGTCCGACGTCTTCGAATCATTGGACTTGAGCACGGCTGGCTGACGCGGCCTTGCCGTGGAGGCCGATGGCACGTCCATCTGCAAATACAGCGTATCCATCTGGCTGACATCGATCACCGCGCCGGGTCCGTCCGCGGGGGTCATAGTGTTGGTGCAGGTGGTCACGTATTTCTTGCCATTTTTGTCAGTCTGTTTGATCGCGCCGGACGGCAAGTTGGAGAAGTTGTCCACCTTGCCGGTCTTGCATTCCTGCTTCTGGACCTGCGTCTCCGTCGTTCCGTTGACCGTGTACACGGTGGCCGTGCCGTAGCCTTTCGGATCGCCATGATTGTTGTACGTGTAGGTGATCTTCATCAGCGGATTGGCGTTCTTCTCGCCGAATTTCGTGCCATAGAGCGTCATTGTCTTGCCCCAGTAGCCCGACACCAGGTCCACCTTGAACGTGGCCTCCAGCAGCGCCGGCCTCTTGCGCACCGCCGAGGCAACCCCGACCTGCACCGTTGGGATACGGGCGATCTGCATGAAATTGGTCGGCATGGCAAAACGGGCCGAAGCATTGATGGTGGCGGTGCCGTCGGCGGCGACGGCGAAGCCGTCGAGCTTGGCGGCGCCTTGCCCGCTATTGGCGGCGAATGACTCCTGCAGCTTCACCTGACGGTCCGCCAATGACGTGTCCGTCGGCAGCGTCGTGATCGACAGGGTCGCGGCATCGAGCGCGTTCTGCATCGATGCCCTGGTCGTAACGGCCGAGTTGTAGTCGAGCGAAAAGCCTAGTGTGGCAATCATCGGGATAAGTGCGATGGCGAGTATCGGCGCGAAGGAGCCGCTCCCGGAATCGAGAAAATGGCGTCCGGCTTGCAACATGTCCTGGTTCCCCCAAACGGTGACGGGGTGTGCCCTATCACGCAGGGCGCGAACTATGCTCTAACGGGATGGATCAAAGTTTAACGACTTTGCTCCCGCGGCCGGCAGGACAAGCGCTTCAGACCAATGCTGGCGTCCAATGCATGCGCAGCGACTGGCCGCACGCCCCGCCGCTTGCCCGGGCAAGCCGCCCCTGCTAAAGCCGCCCCATCATGACAACGCCGATCAAGAACATCCGCAATTTCTCCATCGTCGCCCATATCGACCATGGCAAATCCACGCTTGCCGACCGGCTGATCCAGTCCACCGGCGGGCTGGAGCTGCGCGACATGAAGGAGCAGGTGCTGGACTCGATGGATATCGAGCGCGAGCGCGGCATCACCATCAAGGCGCAGACCGTCAGGTTGAAATACCGCGCCAGCAATGGCGAGGACTATATCCTTAACCTGATCGACACGCCCGGACATGTCGACTTCGCCTACGAAGTGTCGCGGTCGTTGGCCGCCTGCGAGGGCTCGCTGCTGGTCGTCGACGCCTCGCAAGGCGTCGAGGCGCAGACGCTGGCCAATGTCTACCAGGCCATCGACAACAACCACGAGATCGTCGTGGTGCTGAACAAGGTCGACCTGCCGGCGGCCGAGCCCGAGCGCATCCGCGAGCAGGTCGAGGAGGTGATCGGCATCGACGCCTCCAACGCCGTGCTGATCTCGGCCAAGACAGGCCTCGGCATTCCCGACGTGCTCGAAGCCATCGTCAACGATTTGCCGCCGCCGCGCGAGGGCGATATCGCTGCCCCGCTGAAGGCGATGCTGGTCGACAGCTGGTACGACGCCTATCTCGGCGTCATCGTGCTGGTCCGCATCATCGACGGCGTGCTGAAGAAGGGCCAGACCATCCGCATGATGGGCACCGGCGCCAAGTATCTGGTCGAGCGCACCGGCGTCTTCACCCCCGCCCGCATCAATGTCGACGAGCTCGGCCCCGGCGAGTTCGGCTTCTTCACCGGCTCGATCAAGGAAGTGGCCGACACCCGCGTCGGCGACACCATCACCGAAGACAAGCGCCAGACGGCACAGGCCCTGCCCGGCTTCAAGCCGGCGCAGCCGGTGGTGTTCTGCGGCCTGTTTCCGGTCGACGCCGCCGATTTCGAGGATCTGCGCGCCGCGGTCGGCAAACTGCGCCTCAACGACGCTTCTTTCTCGTTTGAAATGGAAACAAGTGCGGCGCTCGGCTTCGGCTATCGCTGCGGCTTCCTTGGCCTGCTTCATCTGGAAATTATCCAGGAGCGGCTGGAGCGCGAGTTCAACCTCGACCTCATCGCCACCGCGCCCTCGGTCGTCTACCGGCTGCTGTTGAACGACGGCACGACCAAGGAATTGCACAACCCGGCCGACATGCCCGACGTGGTCAAGATCCGGGCCATCGAGGAGCCTTGGATCCGCGCCACCGTCCTGACGCCGGACGAGTATCTCGGCGGCATCCTAAAACTCTGCCAGGACCGGCGCGGCATCCAGGCCGATCTGTCCTATGTCGGCAAGCGCGCCATGCTGACCTACGATCTTCCGCTCAACGAAGTCGTCTTCGACTTCTATGATCGCCTAAAATCGATCTCCAAGGGCTACGCCTCCTTCGACTATCATTTGACCGACTACAAGGAAGGCGACCTGGTGAAGATGTCGATCCTGGTCAATGAGGAGCCGGTCGACGCGCTGTCGATGCTGGTCCACCGCACGGCGGCGGAAAAGCGCGGCCGGCTGATGTGCGAGAAGCTGAAGGAGCTGATCCCGAACCATCTGTTCAAGATTCCGATCCAGGCCGCTATCGGCGGCAAGGTTATCGCCCGCGAGACCATCTCGGCGCTGCGCAAGGACGTCACGGCCAAGTGCTACGGCGGCGACGTCTCGCGCAAGCGCAAGCTGCTCGACAAGCAGAAAGAGGGCAAGAAGCGGATGCGCCAGTTCGGCAAGGTGGATATCCCGCAGGAGGCTTTTATCCAGGCGCTGAAGATGGGCGATTAAACAGCGTTCTATCCAAAGTGTTTATCATATATCTTAAGGGCGAGCTGTTTATATTGACTTGAATGATATTGTTTAAAAGGAAATTTGCTTAGATCTGTCAATTTTGACTTGTAGTAATCGAAAGTACCTGTCTTCTTATTTTCTATAAGAATCCGAAGGCATATCAGGAAGCTATTGATCACCGTCGTGTTCAGCATGCGCCCATCGACAGATTTGTCAGTCGTCCACTTATCCTTTGGCAAAGACGATCTCGCTGCAGATAGAAACATGTCTATCTGAGAGATACAAAAAGAAACGTATGCGCTAAGCATATCGTAGTTATTTTCGGGGATCATTTTTTCTTTATCAGCTTGATTCCACAAGAAGAAAAGCGAGTCCGTTCCGGAGGGTTTAACGAGAGGCTTTAACGCATAGCTCACAATCGAAGTGGTTTTGAGCTTGTCCTTGTCAAAGAAATAGCGCTCAATCTGTGAAGATAGCGGTCCGCCACTCTGGTCCAGTGCCTCCAGCACTCTTGTGGCAATAGATTCGGCCGAGAAGGGTTCCAAGATAGCTGCGATAGCTTGCCTGAGACTTGATTTAGCATTTGTCTGCGTGGAGTTTATTTCGAGAAAAAGCTTAGCCTCGAACTTCTCCTTCTCGTCGGCATTCGCGGTATTCGGGTATATGATCCCTGTTACCAATAAATTTTGCTTATTACGCAGCTTGGCGATCTCTGGATCATCAGTAACAGAGTCGTGATAGGCATAAGTTCGATGTTGGCCATCTATAATGCCGATTGAGTTAATCCGATCAGGAATTTGAACTATCACTGGTTCGGTTTTATTTATGACGGCATGGTCTGCCGTTTTTCCATTGCTGTCCGTTATGTGACAGTCGTGAGGCAACGTGACGATGATGTTATTGACGAACACTCTCCTGTGCGTTTTCAAGTATTTTCGCGTAGAATCAATTTTCGTTTTGGATATCATCCTCTGATAGAGGTTATACGATCCGCGCCATCCTCCATTGCGTAGCACATAGGCACAACGCAATAAGACACGAGGGGCTGCGTAAAAGGAAACTACCTTATAACCCTTGCTGAAATTCGAACTAGATTCGGGCAGCAGTGAGCCAGGGTAACTCTCGGTCTTTTTGCCTACACCGATTTTTCCACCTTGACCTATGTCCTGTTCCTTAAGTCCTAGAAAATCTAGAAGTTCAGGCGCAGCCGACTTTCGAATGCAGTCAGAGAGATTTTTGAAGTACCGCAGGTCAGGATAGTCTAGATAGGTCGGGTTTGGGACGTTCTGTTTCAGCAACGGGTCAATTTCGTTAAGCGAGCAATATACCACAACCACCTTGACCTCAGACGCATCGTAACTGGCAAGTAATTTCTGTGTTAAATCGGCGCTTAAAGCGGAATAGAAATTTACAAAATTCTCATGCGAGGCGTCGATTTTATCATAAATGATCTTCTTGGGTTTTAGATGTGCAGATATATTCGCGGCTGTGGTGTATTCCAAGCAAATCAGGATGTTTTCAAATACGCATACGTCGTCGAAATCCGTCTTTTGGCCTTCATAGGTAAACTCTTTGTCTGAGAGGTCCGACACGCGAGCGAAGCCACTTTTGACAAAGACGCTGCGAACCATCTTACGATGGTCGGCTTTTGTCTTTTTTGCCTTGATTTCGTCAGGTGTCAGTTTTGGTTTTGGTTTTGCCTTCTTCATTTACCCCTCCCGAAGAAGTCGTTCGCTCCAACCACTCTTTAGGAGGTGTCGCGACCTTCTCGCCTTTTTTCGGCAGTCTGATTGACTTGCCGGCCGGTCGCAATTCGAGATCCCCGGTCTCGTACCTGAGAATACGGTCTTGGGCGATCTGAACATACTGATCGCTTTGTTCAATCCCGATCCCTACACGGCCGTGTTTAATAGCTGCAATGACGCTGGTCCCCGCACCAACGAAGGGATCCAGAACTTTGTCTCCGTGATCAGTCAGGGCAAGCACGCAACGTTCTGCGAGTTCGCTAGGAAACTGGCAGGGATGGAGAGTCTTCTCGGGATGGTTGGCTTTCACGTTTGGTATATTCCAAACTGGGTTATGGAGAAACGCATCCTCCGGCGAGAATTCCCAAAAATCTGAAGGATTTTTGCCAAGTGGGTTGCCGCTCGGTTGATTAGCCTTTTCCGGCCGCTTATTTCCATGCCTTTTGCCTGGATACAACTGCGGAACCCTTACAGGGTCGAGGTGAAATTTATATCTTTCTGACTTGGAGAACCAAAGCAGCGTTTCGTATCGACCGGAAAAGCGTTGATTTGCATGAAGGCCAAAATTAAAGTGCCATATTATACGGTTTCTTAGCTGAAATCCTTCGTCAATAAACATCTTGTAAAAGAAGAGATCCAGAGGGAAAACCTGACCGTTATTAACATAGTTGCCAACTTGCCAGCATACACTTCCATCGTCTCTAATTTTTTGGCATACCTTTTTTACCACAGGTTTAAGCCACTCGACATACTCTTCAAGAGAGCGACGCTTATCCTTCTCGTACTCCTTCCCTATATTGTAAGGCGGAGAAGTGACAACCAGCTGAAACGAGTTATCCTCTAATTCGTCCAATTTCGTCAGTGCATCACCATGGGTGATCGACGAGAGCCGTTGAGCGTCGCTGAAGGCAAAAATTCTCTGGTTCATGCGTAATTCCAACGACGAATCGGTTGGAGCAAAATGACACAAAGCAAATCAGGAGGCTACTTCAGTTGTTCCTATCTAACTTGCTTATAAACCATCCAGATGGGCGCTCGTTGTGGCCGCCGTCAGCTCTCGACTCCTCTCTGCTTTCCGCCGTCTGCTATGTTCCGGCCGAATCGACAATGGCAACAGCGGCGGCGAAACCGAGGAGATTGATCTGGTGCCGTAGCGAGGCGCTCCCCTTCTCCTCTTGTGGGAGAAGGCAAGAGCCGCACTGCCAGCTTGACGCCGTGCTGACCTCCGCCATAGCGTAGTCCGACAGGAGACCCCACCCATGGCAGGCACGGTCGAAGGCGAAAAAATCGATGTCGGCTTTTCCGGCCGGCGCTGCATCCATTCGCGCAACTGCGTGCTTGGCGATCCGCATGTCTTCGTGCCCAACGCGCCTGGCCAGTGGATCCATCCCGAGGCGGCCAGCGTCGAGAAGATCGTGGCGATTGCCGAAAGCTGCCCGTCGGGCGCCATCAGCTATGTCAGGAAGGATGGCGGCCCGCAGGAAAAGCCACCGGTGGTCAACACCGTGCGCATCCGCGAAAACGGCCCGCTAGCGCTGCATGCCGAAATCGTGCTCGGCGGCGAAACGTTTTATCGCGCCACGCTCTGCCGCTGCGGCGCTTCGGAGAACAAGCCGTTCTGCGACGGCAGCCACAACAAATCAGGCTTTGCCGCCACCGGCGAGCCGGCGCTGAAGGACACGCCGGCGCTGGAGGCTCGGAATGGCCCGCTGACGGTGACGCCGACGACCAACGGCCCGCTCAAGCTCGAGGGCAATCTCGAAATCGTCACCGGCACCGGCCACACGGTCGACCGCACGCAACGCACCTTCCTCTGCCGCTGCGGCCATTCCGCTAACAAGCCGTTCTGCGATGGTAGCCACAAGCGGGAGGGGTTTGTCGGGTAGGCGGCCAAGCTGCCAATCTCCCCCCTCGTGGGGGAGATGTCCGGTCCACCCTCCGCAGCTGCAGCGCAGCTGCTGCGGAGGACGGGCAGGACAGAGGGGGGCGCCGAAGAGCGCTAATTTCAGCAGCACAATGCCTCACACGCCATTGCCGCCAAAACATCGCGCAAACGCCAGATCGATGCGCAAGGTCATGACACCAGCCGAGTTGAAGCTCTGGAACGAGCTTCGCGCGCACCGATTGATGGGGCTTGGCTTCCGCCGACAATTTCCGATCGCCGGCTATATCGTCGACTTCGCTTGCCCGGAAAAGAAACTGATCGTCGAGGTCGACGGCTCCCAGCATGCGCAAGGCGATGCTGTTGTGGGCGACGCGGCAAGGACACTACGTCTGGAGCAGGATGGCTGGACCGTCCTGCGCTTCTGGAATGACGACATCATCCACGACATCGACAATGTCTGCCAGCATATTGTGATTGCGGCTGGGCTTGGAAGCGCGTCCTGAATAAAGCGGCGGAAGGAACTGTGATCGCGGCAAGGCCGGCGGGACAGCGCCCCCTCTGTCCTGCCCGTCCTCCGCAGCAGCTGCGCTGCAGCTGCGGAGGGTGGACCGGACATCTCCCCCACGAGGGGGGAGATTGGCCGTCACCACGGTCATCGCCCTTGGCCCAGCGCTCGTGGCTTTATCCTCCGGTCCGTATCGGCTAAGGGGCGGAGACGAAAATCCCCGGACCTGCCAAAAATATGACCGCCAAGACCAAATCCTCCCCCCTGTTCCTCGGCATCGACACCGGCGGCACCTATACCGACGCCGTGCTGTGGTCGGAAGCCGGCGGGCCAAGTGGCAAGGTGCTCGCCAAGGCTAAGGCGCTGACCACCCGCCACGATCTGGCGGTCGGCATATCGGGCGCGGTCGACGCGGTGCTGCAAAAAGCCGGCACCGACCCGGCCGCGATAAAACTGGTGTCGATGTCGACGACGCTCGCCACCAACGCGCTGGTCGAGGGCCAGGGCGGGCGCGTGGCGCTGGTGATGATCGGTTTTTCCGAGGGCGACCTTGCCCGCGACGGGCTGAAGGCGGCACTCGGCACCGACCCGGTGGTGTTCTGCCCCGGCGGCCATGATGTCCACGGCAATGCGGCAAAGCTCGATTTGTCCGGGCTGGAGGCGGCGCTACCGGAGCTCGGCGCCTCGGTGTCCGGCTTTGCCGTCTGCGCCTATTTCGCCACCCGCAACCCGGCGCATGAGCTCGCCGCCCGCGACCTGATCCGCGAAAAGACCGGCCTGCCGGTCACCGCCAGCCACGAGCTTTCGGCCAAGCTCGGCGGACCGCGCCGCGCGCTGACGACGCTGCTCAACGCCCGGCTGATCTCGATGATCGACCGGCTGGTGGCGGCGACCGAGGGTTTTCTTGGCCAGCGCGGCATCGCCGCACCGCTGATGGTGGTGCGCGGCGACGGCGCCCTGGTTTCGGCGGCCTTTGCCCGCCAGCGGCCGATCGAGACGATTCTTTCCGGCCCGGCCGCCAGCCTTGTCGGCGCCCGCCACATGACCGGCCTCGACAATGCTGTCGTATCCGACATCGGCGGCACCACCACCGATGTCGCCGTGCTCGACCAGGGCCGTCCCAGGCTCGATCCGGAGGGCGCCACCGTCGGCGGTTTCCGCACCATGGTCGAGGCGGTGGCCATGCGCACTTTTGGGTTGGGCGGCGATTCCGAAGTGGCGCTGGAGGACGGCGCGCTGAACCCGAGAATCCTGCTCGGGCCGCGCCGCCTGGTGCCGCTGGCGCTGGCCGGCATGATACATGGCGAAGCCGTCACATCGGAACTCGAACGCCAGCTCCGCGCGCCGAACCCCGGCCGCATGGATGGCCGCCTGGCTGTCAGGACCGGTGTGCCGGAGCGGCTGGCTGCCGGCCTGACCGGCGCCGAAGCCAAGCTTTATGAGCTGATCGGCGCTGTGCCACTCGCCGTCGACCGGCTTTTGACCTCGAACGCGCAGAACGCCACCTTGAACCGGCTGGTGTCGCGCGGGCTGGTGCATGTCGCCGGCTTCACGCCGTCGGACGCCGCCCATGTGCTGGGCAAGCAGGCCAATTGGGATGCCGCCGCGGCCCGTCTTGGTGCCGAACTGTTCGCCCGCAGACGCGACGGGCGGGGACAGTCTATCGCCGCCTCGCCGGAGGCGATATCGGAACGGGTGCTGACCACGCTGACCCGCCTGTCGGCGGAAGTCATCCTCGAAACCGCCTTTGCCGAGGACGGGCTGGATGGCGCCGCCACCGTGGCGCACGCGCTGGTGCAGCGCGCCGTCGATTCCCATCCCGGCATCGCCCGCCTCAGCGTCGCGCTCGACCGGCCGGTCATCGGCCTCGGCGCCTCAGCACCGCTGCATTATGCCGGCCTCGCCGAGCTGGTCGGCAATGACTGCGTCGTGCCTAGGGATACCGATGTCGCCAATGCGCTCGGCGCCGTCGTTGGCCAGGTCCGCGTCTCGGCCGAGGCGCGGGTCAGCCAGCCCAAGGAAGGGCTGTTTCGCGTCGCATCGGGCGAAACCGTGCGCGATTTTCGCGACGAGGCGGCGGCGATCGCGGCGGCAGAAACCGACGTGCGCGCCATTGCCGCCGGGCGGGCAAAGGACGCCGGCACCGACAGCGCCGAGATCGAGGTCGCCAGCGAATTCCGCGTCTCCACCGTCGAAGGCCAGCGCATGTTCATCGAGGCGCATGTCGTGGCGGTGGCCTCGGGAAGGCCAAGGATTGCGGTGTGAGCGCGTAATCTCCCCCCTCGAGGGGGAGATGTCGCCGAAGGCGACAGAGGGGGTCGCCGCGCGTGGAGCGCGACTTCCTTCTGTCGCAGGAGGCCGAGCCCGGTCGGACCGACCCCCTCTGGCCTGCCGGCCATCTCCCCCTCGAGGGGGGAGATGGCCCCCAAAATACCTCCCCTTCACCCTAAGCTGAATTGACCGTGCTACCCTGACATGCCAAAGGCCCGGCCAAAGCCTTTCATCTTGGAGAAGCCCTGATGACCGATCGCGTCGAAATCGCCGGATTGCGGATTGCCCGCGAGCTTTATGATTTCGTCGTGAACGAGGCGCTGCGGGGCACCGGCATTGCCGCCAACGCCTTTTGGACCGGCTTCTCGGCCATCGTGCACGAGCTTTCGCCGAAGAACCGGGCGCTGCTGGAAAAGCGCGACGCCCTGCAGGACCAGATCGACCGCTGGTATCGCGACAATGGCGCGCCCAGCGACATGGAAGCCTACAAGGCGTTCCTCAAGGAGATCGGCTATCTCGTGCCTGAAGGGCCGGCCTTCTCCGTCGCGACGGAAAATGTCGACCCGGAGATTTCGGTGGTTGCCGGGCCGCAGCTGGTGGTGCCGGTGATGAATGCGCGCTATGCGCTGAACGCCGCCAATGCGCGCTGGGGCTCGCTCTATGACGCGCTCTACGGCACCGACGCCATTCCCGAGACCGACGGCGCCGAGAAGGGCGGGAGGTTCAATCCCGTGCGCGGCGCCAAGGTCATTGCCTGGGCGAAGAGTTTTCTCGACGAGTCGGTGCCGGTTACCTCGGGCAAATGGGCAGGGGTGAACGGGCTTTCGGTTGCCAACGGCATGTTGCGGCTGGGCGAAGGCGCCGGCGCCACCACGCTTGCCGACCCAAAACAGTTTGCCGGCTATCGCGGCGACGCCGCCAATCCCGAAGCTGTCCTAGTCACCAGGAACGGCCTGCATATCGAGATTGTGATCGACCGCACCAACCAGATCGGCCGCACCGATCCGGCCGGCATCGCCGATGTCGTGCTGGAATCGGCGCTGACCACCATCCAGGACTGCGAGGATTCGGTCGCGGCTGTCGATGCGCCGGACAAGGTCGTGGTTTATCGCAACTGGCTCGGCCTGATGAAGGGCGACCTTGCCGAAGAGATCACCAAGGGCGGCGAGACGTTTACGCGGAAACTCAACCCCGACCGGTCGTACACCGCGCCCGATGGCAGCACGCTGACGTTGCCCGGCCGCTCGCTGATGCTGGTCAGGAATGTCGGCCACCTCATGACCAATCCCGCGATATTGGACCGCGACGGCAACGAGGTGCCTGAAGGCATTCTGGATGCGGCGATGACGGCGCTGATCGCGCTGCATGATGTCGGGCCGAACGGACGCAGGCAAAATTCGCGCGCGGGCTCGATGTATGTCGTAAAACCCAAGATGCACGGGCCGGAGGAAGTCGCCTTCGCCGTAGAGATCTTCGACCGCGTCGAGGCGCTGCTGGAGATGCCAGCGAATACCATCAAGATGGGCATCATGGACGAGGAGCGGCGCACCACCGTCAACCTGAAGGAGGCGATCCGCGCCGCCAAAGACCGCGTCGTCTTCATCAACACCGGCTTCCTCGACCGCACCGGCGACGAGATCCACACCTCGATGGAAGCCGGTCCGATGATCCGCAAGGGCGACATGAAGCAGGCCGCCTGGATCGCCGCCTACGAAGCTTGGAACGTCGACACCGGGCTCGAATGCGGGCTGGCCGGCCACGCCCAGATCGGCAAGGGCATGTGGGCGATGCCCGATCTTATGGCGTCGATGCTGGCGGAGAAGATCGCTCACCCCAAGGCCGGCGCCAACACCGCCTGGGTGCCATCGCCGACCGCGGCGACGCTGCACGCCACCCACTATCACAAGGTCGATGTGCATGCCGTCCAGGCGGCGCTGAAGAGCCGGCCCAAGGCAAAGCTCGACGACATATTGTCGGTGCCGGTAGCGGTGCGGCCGAACTGGTCTCAGGCCGACATCCAGAAGGAGCTCGACAACAATGCGCAAGGCATTCTGGGTTATGTCGTGCGCTGGATCGACCAGGGCGTCGGCTGCTCGAAAGTGCCTGATATCAACGATGTCGGCCTGATGGAGGACCGCGCCACGCTGCGCATTTCCTCGCAGCACATCGCCAACTGGCTGCACCATGGCGTCTGCACCTCGGACCAGGTGATGGAGACGATGAAGCGCATGGCAGCGATCGTCGACCGCCAGAACGAAGGCGACCCGCTCTACCAGCCGATGGCGCCCGACTTCGACAAGTCCATCGCCTTCCTCGCCGCCTGCGACCTCGTCTTCAAGGGCCGGGTTCAGCCCAATGGCTACACCGAGCCGGTGTTGCATGCCCGACGGCTGGAGCTGAAGGCGAAGGAAAGGGCGGGATAACAAGCCGCCGCTGCAAAGCGCTGACCTCACGTCGGACGTTTCCAGGTGGGGTAGAAATTCTGCGCCTATCCGCGCTCAGGTCGAACGCGCGTTGCAGCCCGCTCCGGAGCATCTGGGGGAGGCATGCCGGGATATTCAACGCAGAGAATGCGCGAATTGATGGAGCAGAACTTCAGCATGAATCACGCGACAGATATTAGGAATCGCTAAAACGTCGTTGTCCCGGAGCATGCGATCTGGTAGGATTTTACCACCGACAAACGGCTCTGGGAGGGCCGTGCGTCCGACATCATGCACAAGATCAACTCAAAACCGGAGAACGGCCATGAAACGGCTTCTGACGGTCGCTGCCCTTGTGGCGGCGGGCAGTTTGCTTGCCATGCAAGGCGCAGCCGCCGCCGACGCTGCGATGATCAAGAGCGCAGAATCCGCCGCACCCCCCGCTGTGGCAAGCGGCGCTGCGATCCACGCTATGGATGAGAAGGGCGCAATGCGCACATTGCGCGAGGGCACAAACGGCTTCTGGTGCATGCCGGACAACCCGGCCACGCCTGGCCCGGATCCAATGTGTGGCGATGCCAACGCGATGGAATGGGCGATGGCGTGGATCGGAAAAAAGGAACCGCCCAAGGGCAAGGTCGGCTTCATGTATATGCTGGCCGGCGGCACCGACGGCAGCAACACCGATCCCTACGCGACGAAGCCCGAGGAAGGCAACAACTGGGTGGAGACTGGCCCGCACGTGATGATCGTCAACGCAACGGATATGATGCAGGGCTATCCGACGGACGCCAAGCCTGACACGTCCAGGCCATATGTGATGTGGGCGGGCACGCCCTACGCACATCTCATGATCCCGGTTAAGTAGCTGCCGCGGAAACGATTGGCGATAGCTGCGTAGCTCGCCGGCCGGCCGCTTCGGGCCCGCCGGCAAGGCGGATCCGGCCCGCGGCATTGGCCGCCGGCGACGGCTCGGACTTTGACGGGAAAATGAAAGGAGTATCTTTGAAACATACCGTATGTTTGGTATGTTAGTGGAAGTCTGACTCACCTGGAAAGCTCCCGCCATGACTCCTGTCATTGTCTCCTACGGCGCGCTCGCGCTCGCCATCGTCGCCGAGGTAATCGGCACGGCCTTCCTGCAGAAATCCGAGCAGTTCACTAGGCTTGCGCCGACCCTCGTCATGGCGGTCTTCTACGCCGGATCGTTCTTCTTCCTGTCCCAGGCGCTCAAGATGGTGCCGCTTGGCGTCGCCTATGCCATCTGGGCTGGCCTCGGCATCGTGCTGACAGCATTCGTCAGCGTGCTCGTGTTTCGTCAGACGCTCGACCTGCCGGCGATGATCGGGATCGGCATGATCGTCGCCGGCGTCATCGTCGTGAACGCCTTCTCGAACTCGGCGGCACATTGACCGTGGAGAACGCTCACAAGCGCAAGAAGCAGCCCGAGATCGTCCGGCGCGCTTTGTTGGACCACGCCGCCAGGCTCGCCGCGGCTCAGGGCCTTGCCGCGGTCACGGTCCAGGCTGTGGCCGATGCCGCCGGCGTGACCAAGGGCGGCTTCATTCATCATTTCCCCAGCAAGCAGGCGCTCATCGACGCCGTATTCCAGGAACTGCTGGACGCGATCGACCGCGAGCTGGACGAACGCATTGCCGCCGACCCTGAGCCCTACGGCTCGTTTACGCGCGCCTATGTCGAAGCTGTCTTTCGAGTCGGGGTGGAGGGCGGTGGCGGTCCATGGGCTCCGTTGTCCATCCTGATGCTGACCGACGCCGATCTGCGCGCATTGTGGGTCGACTGGTTCCAGGCCCGCTTCGAGCGGCACCGCGCCACCGACAGCGACATGCGCCACGCAGTCGCCAGGCTGGCAGCCGACGGCATCTGGTTGGCCGATCTGGCGACGATGGCCCTTCCCGACAGGCAGCAACTGCGCGCCGAACTCCTTGAGATGACCCGGCGGCCCAGCTGAACCGGTGCATAGACTTGCCGACTGGCTTGGCGGTTAAGCTTTCCGGCGCCCGAACGTTGCCCCCTACGCCGCCTGCGCCATCCGCTCCGAGCTCATGCGGTAGGAAATCGCCTCGGCCAGATGGATGCGGCCGACCGTCTCGCTGGCCTCGAGATCGGCCAGCGTTCGCGCCACTTTCAGCACCCGGTGGTAGGCGCGCGCCGAGAAGCCGAGTTTCTCGCTGGCATCCCTGAGCAGCGACAGGCCGGATGCATCCGGCATGGCGATCTCTTCGATGACCGAGGGCGAGCAATGCGCGTTGGTGGTGGCGGAGGTCGCGCCGAGCCGCTCGAAACGTTCGCGTTGGATCGTGCGGGCGCGCGCCACGCGCAGCGCGACATCGGCACTTTTCTCCGCCCGGTCCGGTCGGATCAGATCACTGGCCGAGACCGCCGGCACTTCGATCCGGAGATCGATGCGGTCGAGCAGCGGGCCGGAAATGCGCGCTTGGTAGTCGGTACGGCAACGGTCGCCGCGCAGGCAGCGATAACCCGGCTCGCCGGCCATGCCGCAGCGGCACGGGTTCATCGCCGCGACTAGCTGGATGCGCGCCGGATAGGTGACGCGATGGTTGGCGCGGGCGATCATGCAGTCGCCGGTCTCCAGCGGCTGGCGCAGTGCATCAAGCGCCTGCGGCGAGAATTCGGGAAACTCGTCGAGGAACAGCACGCCGTGATGGGCAAGCGAGGCCTCGCCTGGCCGCACCCGCAGGCCGCCGCCGACCATCGCCGCCATCGAGGCCGAATGGTGCGGCGCGCGGAACGGCCGCCGGTCGGTCAGTTTGCCTTCGCCGAGCTCACCGGCCACCGAGGCGATCATCGAGACTTCAAGCAACTCCCGGGGCGCCAGCGGCGGCAGGATCGACGGCAGCCGCTGCGCCAGCATCGATTTTCCCGACCCCGGCGGCCCGATCATCAGCAGGTTGTGGCCACCGGCCGCCGCCACTTCCAGTGCCCGCTTGGCGGTTTCCTGGCCTTTGATGTCGGCGAGATCAGGCAGGTCGCGCGCCGAAGCATGGATGCCGGCCTCCGGTCGCGACAGGACCTGCGTGCCGCGAAAATGATTGGCGATGGCGATCAGGCTGCGCGGCGCCAATATGTCGAAATCCTTGCCGGCCCAGGCCGCTTCCGGCCCGCAGGCGAAAGGACAGATCAGCCCCTTGCCCTCGGCATTGGCGCCGATCGCCGCCGGCAGCGCGCCGGCCACCGCGGCGATGGTGCCGTCGAGCGACAATTCGCCAAGCACGACATAGCCGGCCAGCATGTCGCCCGGAATGGCGCCCAATGCCGCCATCAGGCCGAGCGCGATGGGCAGGTCGTAATGGCTGCCTTCCTTGGGCAGGTCGGCCGGGGCCAGATTGACGGTAACCTTCTTCGACGGCATCGACAGGCCCGACGCATGCAGGGCCGCCTGCACCCGCTCGCGGCTTTCGGCCACCGCCTTGTCGGCGAGGCCGACGATGTGCATGTTGACCTTGCCCGGCGCGATCATCACCTGCACGTCGACCGGTACGGCCTCGATGCCCTGGAAAGCCACCGTGCGGACCCGCGCAACCATTTTTCACCCCTGATACGGGCTCGCCCGAAGCCCATGCGATCATGCCGCGAACGGCGTTACCGAAGACAACCACAGATTTCCGGCTTAGGCAAGAACATTACGGGAACAATTGAGCGGGCTCCAGGAAGTTCGCTTGGATCCCGGGCTACGCTCCGCCACGGATTACCTCCGACTTACCGCCCGCTGCAAAATCCGCGATCATGCACGCCTTCGTCCCGGTTCGGTCCGACCTGAAGCCCCAACGGATCTCATCTTGCTCTGAATCCTGGCCGCCTCATTTCGAAAAGCGATTTCCCTTTCCCGGGTCATGCGCTAGTCAACGAACGAACGGCGGAACGTCATTGTGAACCGGGACGAACAAAAGCATGCCAGGCGACGACGATACAGCGCTGCGGTTTCCGATCCTGATCGGCGACATTGGCGGCACCAATGCGCGCTTTTCGATTGTGCTCGACGCGAACTCGGAACCGACCGAACCGCAGATTGTCCAGACGGCCAATTTCAACACGATCGACGACGCCATCCAGGCAGCCGTGCTCGACCGCTCGTCGGTCCGGCCCAACTCGTCTGTACTGGCGGTAGCCGGTCCGGTCGATAGCGACGAGATCCCGCTCACCAACTGCCCGTGGATCGTCAAGCCGAGAAAGATGTTTGCCAGCCTCGGCCTCAGCGACGTCGTGGTGCTCAACGATTTCGAGGCGCAGGCGCTGGCCGTCGTGGCGCTCGGCGAAGAGCACATGGAAAAGATCGGCGGCGATGCGCCGGAGCCAAATGCGGGACGGGTGGTGCTCGGTCCCGGAACCGGGCTTGGCGTCGCCGGCCTGGTTCACGCGCTGAACCATTGGATTCCGGTGCCCGGCGAAGGCGGGCATATGGACATCGGGCCGCGCTCGCCGCGCGATTTCCAGGTCTTTCCGCATATCGAGAAGCTCGAGGGCAGAATCTCCGGCGAACAGATCCTGTCCGGGCGCGGCCTGGTCAATGCCTACCGGGCAGTGGCCAAGGCCGACGCCAAGCCGGCACCCTTCACCACGCCGGCCGAGGTCACCGCGGCGGCGCTGGCGAAGTCGGATCCGGTGGCCGCGGAAGCGCTGTCGATATTCGTCACCTGTCTGGGGCGCACCGCCGGCGACCTTGCGCTGGTGTTCATGAGTCGCGGCGGCGTCTTCCTGACCGGCGGCATCGCCCAGAAAATCCTGCCGGCGTTGAAGACGGGCGAGTTCCGCGCCGCCTTCGAGGACAAGGCGCCGCATAGCGAGTTGATGCGGACCATGCCCGTCTATGTGATCACCCACCCGCTGGCTGCGCTCTCCGGCCTTGCCGCCTATGCCAGAAATCCCTCGCTGTTTGGCGTCCAGACGGCGGGGCGGCGCTGGCGGGCTTAGGTGACGACCTGAGCGCCGGCGAAGTTTTGCCGGCCTCGGCCATAGGCAAGCCGCCACCAGGGCGCTAAGAGGATTGCCGAATTAGCCCGGCCGCGAAGCCGAAACCGACATCACGGATCCCCACTTGAACCAATCGCCCAAACATCAAGCGAAAGCTCGGCATCAAGCGAAAGCCCGGCCCGGCGAGATCGTGGCAGTGGTGCGCCGTATCCTGACCGAGAACGGATACGAGTACCGGTGGTCCTACGTCTTCACCATAATCTGCCTGTTGACCGTATCCGGAACGACAGCAGTCACGGCCTTGATCATGAGCCCCGTGGTCAATCAGATCTTCTACGAACGGCGCGGCGATCTGATCGCCTGGATCTGCGCTGCGATCCTGGGTGCCTTCATCCTGCGCGGACTGGCCGGCTACGGCCAGGCGGTGACGTTGGCCAGGATCGGCAACAATCTGGTGGCGCGCTACCAAAAGCGCATCTTCGACCATCTGATGAAGCTCGGCGTCGGCTTCTTCAACGACACGCGCTCGGGGCGCCTGGCCGCGCAGGTCAACGAGAACGTCAACGGCATCCGCGACCTTCTGTCGATGACGCTGACGTCGATCGCGCGAGACGGTGTGACGCTAATCGGGCTGATCGGCGTCATGATCTATCAGGATCCGGTGCTATCCCTGAGCTCGCTGCTGATCGGGCCGCCGCTGATCTACACCGTCACCTATCTGATGCGGCGGGTGCGGCGTATCACCCGTGAATCGGTGCAGATCAACTCGCGGCTGATCGGCGCCATGCAGGAAGCCACGCAAGGCATCGCCATCGTCAAAGCCTTTACCATGGAGGGCGAGCTGTCGCGCCGCCTCGGCAAGCTCGCCGACGATGCCGAGCAGCGGACAAACAAGATCGCCCGCGTTTCGGAGCGACTGACGCCGATCTCCGAAATACTGGCCGGTTTCACCGTTGCCGGCGTCATCGCATATTCCGGCTACCGGGCGACCGTGCTCGGGCAGCCGCCCGGCGCAGTCTTCTCCTTCATCACCGCGCTGCTGCTCGCCTACGATCCGGCCCGGCGGCTGGCGCGCATGCAGGTCGGCATGGAACGGGCGCTGGTCAATGCGCGCATGATCTACGAGTTGCTCGACCTCGAGCCGCAGCAAGGCGACGCCCCCGGAGCGGCCGAAGCGAAGATCACCAGCGGCGAGGTGCGCTTCAACAACGTCTCGTTCGGCTATGTCGCCGACGCGCCGGTGCTGCAGGACCTCAGCTTCGTCGCCGCCGCCGGCAAGATGACCGCCATCGTCGGCGCCTCGGGCGCCGGCAAGTCGACGCTGGTGGCGCTGTTGCAGCGCTTTTACGATGTCGAGGCAGGCAGCATCGAGGTCGACGGCCAGGACATTTCGAAGATCACCAAGCAGTCGCTGCGCAGCTCCATCGCCTATGTCTCGCAGCAGCCCTATCTGTTCGAAGGCACCATTCGCGACAACATCCGCTACGGGCGGTTGAGCGCCAGCGACGCCGAAATCGAACTGGCCGCGCAACAGGCCGAGGCCGACGGCTTCATCCGGCAACAGCCGCAAGGCTATGACACCCCTGTCGGCGAAGGCGGCGTGACGCTGTCGGGCGGCCAGCGCCAGCGCGTGTCGATCGCCCGCGCCATTGTGCGCCAGGCGCCGATCCTGCTGCTCGACGAGGCGACCTCGGCGCTCGACAACGAGGCGGAAGCCCGTGTCCAGCAAGCGCTCACCAAGGTTATGCACGGGCGCACGACCCTCGTCATCGCGCACCGGCTGTCGACGGTGGTCAACGCCGACCACATCGTCGTGCTGGAACAGGGCCGGCTGGTCGAGCAAGGCACGCACGCCTCGCTGATGGCCGACCCGCACAGCGTCTATGCCCGCTTCCACCGGGTCCAGGGCAACAAAGGGCTGGGGCTTGTCGACGATGGTAAGCCAATCCAAACTCCGGTGCGCCGCGCGAAAAAGGCGGTTGGGAGGACCTTATGAACGACACGCCCACGAGCGATATGGGCCTGGTGGTGGTCGGCGCGGCCGGCCGCATGGGCCAGGCACTGATCCGCGCCATCCACACGATACCGGGCGCGCGCGTCGCCGGCGCGATCGAGCGGGCCGGCTCGCCCCATCTCGGCAAGGATGCCGGCGAGCTTGCCGGCATCGGCAGTATCGACGTGGCGATCGGCGACGACCCGCTGCCGGCCTTCGCCAAGGCCGACGGGGTGCTCGATTTCACGAGCCCGGCAGCGACAGTCGAATTCGCTGGATACGCGGCGCAGGCACGCATCACCCATGTCATCGGCACCACCGGCTGCTCGGCGGACGACGATGCGAAGATCGCGGCGGCAGCGCGCCACGCGACGGTCGTCAAATCAGGCAATATGAGCCTCGGCGTCAACCTGCTGGCGGTGCTGGTCGAGCAGGCGGCGCGCGCGCTCGATGCCGACGATTTCGACATCGAGATCCTGGAAATGCATCACCGGCACAAGGTCGACGCGCCGTCGGGCACGGCGTTGTTGCTCGGCGAGGCCGCCGCCGCCGGGCGCGGCATCGATCTTGACGGGAACAGCGTGCGGTCGCGCGACGGTCACACCGGCGTGCGAAAGACTGGCTCGATCGGTTTCGCCACGCTGCGCGGCGGCTCGGTGGTCGGCGACCACTCCGTGGTGCTGGCCGGCACCGGCGAGCGCATTACGCTCGCCCATCATGCTGAGGACCGGGCGATCTTTGCCCGCGGCGCGGTCAAGGCCGCACTGTGGGCGCGCGGCAGGAAGCCGGGGCTGTATTCGATGCGGGACGTGCTCGGACTCGCCTGAGACGATCTGATCCACAAACTGAAGGAGCAAAAATGTCGGGAACTCTCGTGCTCGTGCGCCACGGCCAGAGCGAATGGAACCTGAAGAACCTGTTCACCGGCTGGCGCGACGTCGACCTGACCGAACTGGGCCACGCCGAGGCCAAGGAGGCAGGCGCAAAGCTGAAGGCGCGGGGCCTGAAATTCGACATCGCCTTCACGTCGTCGCTGATCAGGGCGCAGAAAACTTGCCAGCACATTCTCGACGCGGTTGGCCAGAGCGATCTCGAGACCATTCGCGACCAGGCGCTGAACGAGCGCGACTATGGCGACCTCTCCGGCCTCAACAAGGACGACGCGCGCAAGAAATGGGGCGAGGAGCAGGTGCATGTCTGGCGCCGTTCCTACGATGTGCCGCCGCCCGGCGGCGAAAGCCTGAAAGACACTGGCGCGCGCGTCTGGCCGTACTACCTGCACGACCTGCAGCCGCATGTGCTGCGCGGCGGCACCGTGCTGGTCGCGGCGCACGGCAATTCGCTGCGTGCGCTGATCATGGCGTTGGACGGCAAGTCGGGCGAGGAGATCGTCAAGCTGGAGCTCGGCACCGGCGTACCGGTCGTCTACAAGCTCAACCCCGATTCGACCGTGGCGTCCAAGGAAGTGCTGCAGGGCGCATGACCCCGAACCGCAGGTTCGGAAAGGATCATGCGCAAATTCAAAACTACACTAGCCGGCGCGCGGGGCGCGTTTCTAGATTGCGCAAAAAAGCGCGTTGACACTCACCCCTTGCCCGCCTAAAGAGCCCGCACCAGCCCAGATGGCGGAATTGGTAGACGCGCACGGTTCAGGTCCGTGTTCCGCAAGGAGTGGAGGTTCGAGTCCTCTTCTGGGCACCAAATTCCCGTTTCGGACCGCTCGACATGGTTCAGAAACTCCAAGAAAAAGCCCGGTTTTGCCGGGCTTTTTTCTTGACCTGATGTCCTATTGCTGTTCGCAGTCCTGTCACTGGTTCCCACCATGCTTATCCGCCCGGGTTAGGCAGCGATCTGTCGTTGCGACAGCGCACTAGCAGGGCGGAGATCACTGTGGTGATCTTTTTTGGTTGGCGTTGGTCACGACGGTCATGCACGCACATCCGTAGCCGTGGCCCGAACCAGGCACCTTGGTCTCGACGAACTGTCGGTCGTCACGCCCGATGCTGGACGATGCCGCCTTGAGGCATTCCTGCACATGCGGCCGCCGCATCCGCCGGTCTTCGCGCCGGACGCTGCAAGCATCGACTGTTCAACAGACAGGAACCGATCTCTGGTGATGCCAACAGCACAGATGCCGCAATCGTCATACCACCAAGCCTCATTTCCATATCGCCTCCCGCGAGCCGGCAAACAAGGCGAATCCGCCACAGGCGATCGCCGCGAACACGGGCAGACCATGCGGTGAATTTTCCATTGCTATGCCGGCGATGAGCGGCCCCAGGAGCGCGCCGATACCCCAGGCGATGGAGAGCAACGCATAGATACTGAGCAATTCTGCGCCCTTGTAAGCCTCCCCGAGCATGACGACCGTAGTCGTATAAATGCCGACGAAGGCCCCTCCCCAAAGGAAAAGTAGGGGATAGGCAAGCCACGGGTGCAAGAAGGCTAGAGGCCAGGCAAGCGCCCCAAGCGCCGATATGGCCGCAAGGGCAATCAGTAACCCCCGACGGTCCATTCGGTCGCCAAGCCAGCCGATGGGCAATTGCAGCAGGATCGAGCCGATAAGGAGTACAGTCAACAGCAGCGTCGCTGAATGCTCCGGCCATCCGAGCCGGACGGCATAGAGCGGCAATAGGCTGAGACCGGCAGCTTCCAATGCGGCGTTCAGGACTGAGGAAGCAACCGCCACTGGCGCCAGTTTGAGGTACCGAAACGGATTGCCGATATCCTCGCTCGCAGGCTTGGCTGCATGAGGTCTACCTACGATCAGGATCACGCAAGCGGTGAGTGCTATTGCAGCGCCGATAATGAAAGCAAGAGACTGCTCGCGTCCGACCAGGGTAAGAATGGCAGGACCAATTGCGGTGCCACAGGAAAGAGCGGTCATATAGATTGCAATCATTCGTCCGCGGTTTCTCTCGCCGGCAAGCTGGTTGAGCCACGTTTCGGACACGACAAACAGCGTCTCTGACGCCGCACCGAGAGCCGCACGCAAGGGAAACCAGATCCACAGAAACGGTGCCAGGGGAAAAAAGAGGAACAACCCGCCTGATGCTATCAGAGCTCCCTTCGCCAGCCGCGCAAATCCAAGCTGTTGTGCAAGACGGGGCAGGTAGGGGGCCGCCAAAAGAACACCGATGGCGTACATGGCGCTGTTTGCGCCGATAAGGCTTTCGGAATAGCCCGCTTCCGCCAGCTCAAGTGCAATCAGCGGTGCGCTAAGGCCATAGGTCAGCCCGAAGACTGCAGCGGTCAGGATGACGACCGCTGACGTGCGCACAAAACCACTCATGCAGGCGCCCCGTCGCGCTCGGCCACATGGGCCAGCTTGCGGCCAGTGCTGAATGCGTCGGAAAGCTTGCTTCTCCAGCGCCGGTCGCTGTGTTCAACGACGCTGTGCAGAAGGCGCGTGTAGTCCAGAACGAGCCCCGGGGTCCACGTCAAGGACTCGGCTCGGCCGCGGACGAGCCGCAACAACCAGAATTGCGGATTGCTGATGATCTTGAAGAGATCCCGCCAAATGTGGCCGCTGTACGATGAGCCCTCCAGAGCCGCATCGAGCGCCTGAATAACGGTTGTCGAGCAGTTGCGGGCCGTCAGATTATAGGTCTTGTCCTGAGAATATGCTTCCCAGAAAATCCGCAGGGCTTGCGGATTGAATCTGTGGAACGTCACCTTCTGGTCCGGCTCACACCAGGCGGCCGACTCCTGTGCAAGGGATTCGTTGAACCGCCCAGCTACATCATTCTCATGTCCCGCCGAGAGAATGGCACGGAAGTCATCAGGGCTGTGGTCGATGTCGTCGAACGGATAATGGCTGATGTAAAGGTCTGGCGGCATTTCCAGCGCGGAATGGCCTGTTGAGATCACACCTTTCTTGTCGACTGCCGCGACATACCGGTCGATTAGTATCCTGCGCTCCGGGTCCTTGATTGCGCCGACGGCCGTCCAGACATAGACATTGAGGACGTCAGCTCCCTTGGCCCAGACATCCTCCCTTGCCGGAATGGCTGGCCGCGCTGTCCCACCATGCCAGTTACGAGCTGCATAAAGTGGCAAAGACGTGACCGAGCCGCCTTCCGGCAATTGCCGTAGAGGCAGAGCCATCCGCACAAGTGCATAGCCGGACGTCAGCAGAAGGAGCGCAAAGCAAAACGGAACTGTCAGCTGGTGCGGGACCGGCCAGGACATCAAGATGCCGATGGCCAGGCTGATCTCGATCAGGCCCGCGACAATCCCGACCCGCCAGCGTGGGCTGTGGATCACAAACGCGGAGCCGATCCTGAAAAGCCCGTCAACCAGGAAGGCGGCGCCGAACACAATTGCCGCGCCGATATTGTTGTCCCAGGGGACGTCGAAGACCAGAAACGCGGCGAACAGAAATGCGATGCCGCGCAGCGCATCGATCCAGTGCTGGCGAAGCCCGGCGGATATGGCTGCGGCAAGCTCGACCAGCCCCTCGACTACCAAGAATACGGCGAGCGTATCCAACACGACCGAGAGCGCGCCGTCGCTCAGGTCGAACAGGATGGCAATGCCCACAAGCATCCAGACGACGCCTGCCGCAGTCAGGAGTTGCCAGACCGGTTTCAGTGCACGCGCCCCAAGAAGAAGAAAAACGAGCCGGATCATGATGCTTTCGGTACCCTTGAGGGCCTAAAGGGGCGGTCATCTAGTTGACGTTTCCGAAATACTGGCCGCAGCTTCTCCACGGTCCCGTCTTCGATCGGCCCCAGAAGCTGCAACATGCGTCTGGCCGCTATCGTGGGGACGCAAGGCCGTACTTATCGGGGTGGAAGATGTCCTCTTTCCATTTCCGGCCACTAGTCGTTGACGGCGATAATCTTCACCGTATTGTTGTCTCCGATGCCGGAGAACCAAACCTCTCCATCGCCAATCATCACACCCTGCCAGTTGGCGAACAGCTTCGGATAGGTCTGATTGGAGACGGCTCCCTTGACCTTGGCAGTGAAGACTTTGTCGTAATCCGCCGCGAAATGAGCGGCGTCCCTGATCGTCACGGCCTTGCCGTTGATCCGTGCCTTGAAAGGATATTCGACCATGGAAGCGACGGCCCCCTTGTCGTTTCCAGCGACGGCCTTCTTCAGCGTCTCGAAGAAGGCGTGATACGGCCCATGAGCGCCATACAGATCGTCAAGGGTCTGGTCCATCTCTTTAGCTGATTGGGCTCCCACCGTCGTGATCCCCGCCAAGCCGATGAACAGAGCTGCAAAAGAGAGTTCGATTTAGCTTGTGCATGTTACTACCCTTCTGCTGATTGATCGTGAGCAAAACACTTTGCCATGTCTTGCGGCACTCCGAGCTTTTTCGCCCAGGATACCAGTTCAGGTTTCTCCGACGGATCGGCATAGCCGCCCCATACGTCGCGGAACTGCTTCTTTCCGTCGACTGTCTGGAAGAACATCACGCCGTCGTCGCTCACCGGCGTGGAGACGTAGGCGGCACTCCAACTGCCGCTCTCCATGATTGTGATGAACTTCGCTTGAGCGGGCTTGAACTTTTTGTCCAACGCCGAGACGACGAGAGGGGCATACTCCTGCTTGCGCGCCTTCGTCACTTCTACCTTTACACCGTCACAGGCGTTGTTCGCGGCGAAAGCGGCCGTCAGTGTCATTCCCAGCCCCGCAAGGCCGACCATGACGATTTTGGCACGCCGACGGATGAGACCGTTCAATTCAGGCATGAATGGATATCCTCTTCTTGTTCGCAGCAGGGGCGATTAATCGGAGTCGCCATCGTCCGATGAACTGTCATCGTCCGGCGAATCGACCTCGCAGCCGATGCCGCGGCAGCCCTGGTAGTTGCCTTGGGTATCGAAGTTGGGATTGCCTTCCTTGTCGTATTGCGGTCTGTCGTCGATACTCTGATCCCCGTCATCAGGATCGTCGACTTTACACCCCAGCCCACGGCAGCCGATGTAACGGCCTCGCGTATCGAAGTTGGGATTGCCATTCCTGTCGAACTGCGGCCGGTCATCAATCTTTCGGTCCCGTTTATGAGGCCGATCAACCAGGCAGCCCGATCCGCGGCAGCCATCGTAGCCGTCGTCGGTGGTACAACCGGCGATCGCCACCAAAGCCGTGGCCAGGGTCGCATAGATTACAAATCTCATGGTTCATTCCTCAGACTGCCTGGCGGTTGGGGATCATCGTATCAGAAGACTATTGCAGGCGGCGGTCCCCGCTCTTGTCGGCTGCCGCGAAGTCCTTCATGACCCGGTTCATGAATTCGTCCCGGCTGACGCGGCCGTCCCCGCTCGCATCGGTCGATGCGAACTGATCAGCGTTCAGGACGTCGGCGGTTTCGGCTTGATTGAGAGCGCCGTTATTATCGGCGTCCAGCTTTTCGAAGGCCTCGGTCATGAAGGCCTGATACTCCTGCCGGTTCACGGCGCCGTTGTCATCGGTATCAAGTTGGTCTTGGTGACCCTCGTACATGGACTGCTGTGCCGTGGCCGCGCCGGTGCAAAGCAGGAGCAAGGAAGCCGTCGTCGCAATTATGGATTTCATTGTTTTGTCCTTTCTTCTCGTCTCAGCCGCAGGCAAGACGATTGCCGAGGTAGCCGCCACCGCCGATGCCAATCGCTGAACCGATCACACGTCCGGTTCCACCACCTATGGTGCTGCCGATCAGGCCGCCCACGATCGCGCCACCGACCGTACCGGCTATGCAGCCGAACTCGCTGTTGCGCGCCTGAACTTCCGGATTGGATGACGACTGGCACGCCGTAAGCGCGAAAGTGCCTGCGAGCACGATTGTCAAAGTTGATTTCCTCATCGCTCTTTCCTGATTTGATTGCTGATTGGACGCCCATCCGAGGAGGACAGAGCTTCGCCGGCCGCCGAATGAGCCAGGCTGTAGCCGTTGCATTCGAAGTTAGTCGCCGGCTGTCGTAGTCTCTTACGTCGAGGGGAACGCTCCCCACGGGGCCGCATTAGCGAATGTCGATTTCCCTCTCCATGCTTTGCGCCCGTCCGCCCAGGCATGCCAGCAATCCACTGACGCGGTTGCTGTCGCGAAAAAAGTTGCATCCGATGTCGGCCTACGGCAAGGAAAAACTGCAGTATCATCGGATGAACTTTGCAGATGCTTAATAATTCGGAACGCTCGCCGCATACCTTAGCAGGTACTTAAGTTCTTTCGGTAGCAAGATTCCAGCACCTAAGATCACCCTTGTTCTATTGTTGACTATATTAAGCTCAAGAAATAATTCACACTTCTATGGATTTACACTGATCGAAAAAGAGCTTATGAGGAAATGTAAGCCTATTTGATCGCCTGGATCTGGGTATATTGCTGGTATTTTTCGAACCCCGCCAACCGTTGCGCAGGCCGAAAGAAGTGCCGCTCACTTATTCGATTTTCTTCAACGCTGCGGTGTGCCGATAGAGGCGCAGTGGGCGCGCAGCGGCCGCTTTTTGAGCATCTTCCCAGACGGAGTGTCATCGGGTAGCGTGGGGGAGCGGCACGTGACGACGCTCTCTTCGGCGAATGCGTTGTCGCATCTTCAGCAGTTGCCGTCGGCAGATGGAGCTGGTGTCACAACCCGGTGCTTGCCGTGACAAGTCGTTCCCGTCCCGGTTGGTTTCAGCGCCGAAGCGAGGGGGAAGAAAATGCACAAGCGGTTTCTGCAGTCTCTGCGGAAAATGTCGTTGGCGGCATTGACGATGCTGGTGGTGAACATCCCGGCCCAAGCGGCCGATCTCGTCATTGCAATGCCGAACTGGCCGTCGGGCCAGGCGACGGCAAACATTCTCAAGGTCAGCCTGAAGGAAAAGTTCGGGCTCGATGCTGAGGTGCGCGAGATGGGGACGCTTATTGCCTTTGCCGGCCTCGATTCGGGCGAGGTGGATATTCACCCCGAAATGTGGCTGCCCAACCTGGACAATCTGGTGAAGAAGTATGTGGACGGTGCCGGCACGGTAGCCATCAGTCCCATCGGTGTGCCGGCTTGGCAAGGCATTTGCGCTACTCGCGAAACTGCCGACAAGTTTGGCATTCGCGACATTTCGGATCTTACCGACCCGCGCAAAACTGCCGCGTTGGACACTGATCGGGACGGACATGGGGAACTGTGGATTGGCGCCGAGGGTTGGTCCTCAACGGCGATCGAGCGCGTCCGCGCCAACAGCTATGGCTATGCCAAGACGATGACATTGCTGGAGACGCCGGAGGATGTCGGAATGGCAGCTGTCGACGCCGCGGTCGCCACGGCTCATCCGATGGTGTTTGCCTGCTACGCGCCGCATCATGTGTTTGAACTGCACGACATTGTCCGGCTTACCGAACCGCCTTTTGACCCGGCAAAGTGGAAGATCGTGCTGCCTTCCGAGGATCCGCTCTGGGTCTCGAAGTCCAGCGCGCCAGTGTCCTGGGATACCGCACATTTCCATATCGCTTACGCCACCTCACTGCGCAAAAAATATCCTGACGTGGTCGAGTTCCTGGAACGGGTCGCGCTCAAGCCCGAGGACGCCGCGAAGATGAGTTATGCGCTCCAGGTGGAGCGTCAGGATCCTTACGAGTACGCCAAACAATGGGTTGCCGCGCAGGGCGCTCGGGTGCACGGGTGGGCAAATCCATGAACGGAAAGCTGATGATCGTGGGACGCGCCATTCTGCAGCGGCGCTCCCTGACCGCAATTGTCGCGGTGGCGTTCGGTCTTGTCGCAGTGGCGGCGCTGGCTGCGGGAACACAGGTTTTCGATCCGAAAACCCGCAAATGGGTGGACTATGACCGCACCAAGGCGCGCAAATATTATGCCGCGCATAATGAAGTTCCCGAGGCGTTTCGCCCGCAGATGGTCAAGTTTCGCACCGCGGAAGTGCCCGGCACGATCATCATCGATGGCAACCAGCATTTTCTCTATCTTGTGCAGCCCGGTCAGCGGGCCATGCGCTACGGTATCGGCGTCGGCCGGGAGGGATTTGGATGGGCCGGAATCGTGCGCGTCGGCCGCATGGCGGAATGGCCGACCTGGACGCCCCCGGCCGAAATGATCGCTCGTGATCCGAATGCGGTCAAACATGCGGGAGGCATGCCGGGAGGACCGGACAACCCGCTCGGCGCCAGGGCGCTCTATCTGTATGAGCGCGACCAGGACACGATCTACCGGATACACGGCACGCCGGAGCCCTGGACGATCGGGCTCGACGTGTCATCAGGGTGCATCCGGATGAGGAACGACGACATCACCGATCTCGCATCCCGCGTCAAGGTTGGAGCCAAGGTCATCGTTCTCATGCAGGGGGCGGCACTTTACAAGGGTGTGTAAGGCCGGGAAGCGGCATTCGGAGAGGGACCAAGCAATGTCGGCAAAACATGCAGTGAGAACGTCGATCCGGGCAACAACAATTGGATTTTTGGTGGGAACACTGAGCGCTTGCGTCAGCGCCCCGCCGCCGCCTCCCCAGGAACAGATGTCCAGGACCAAGGTCGAGACGGCCCCGGCGGACCTTCAGCTTCTTTGCGCCGACGCGGCCGCCAAGGCGAGCGGCGTCGACAGCACGAAGATACTTCCGGTTTCGTCGAGCAAGATCGATCCCCAAACCTATCAGGTCGAGCTCGATGCCGGCGGCAAGAAGACAAGCTGCCTTGTCGATACCGAAGGCAATGTCAAATCGGTTCAGCCTGCCTGATCCGCTCTGGTCGAGGAATTTTGGGCGATCTGACGATTGCTGCGAAGCTGCCGTCGACTTCGGACGTGAGGTGGTGGCGATCAGCCGTGATGAAGGCTCAGAAACCTCGAGAAAAAACCGGCCGACCGCAGCTTGCCTCAACCCGGCGGCATCATCGTGATTGGCAGGTTCGGGCATCCGCTGTACCATTTCCTACGCCGGTCGCCGACGCAGCGTGTTCCGGCAAGGGAGAAACGTCCATGTTCCGATCAATTTCGCTTGCGGTTTTCCTGGCGGTCGTTCCTGCGACAGCCTTTGCAAACTCATGCCCGACCATCATGGCCGCGATCGACGCGGCGTTGCCGAGCGCCACCCTCTCCGAGGCCGATAAGACCAAAGTCAAGGAACTGCGCGCCCAAGGCGAGACATTGCACGCCGCCGGCGATCATGCAGGGTCAGAGGCCGCGCTCAACCAAGCCAAGACGATGCTCGGCATATAGCTGCGACGATCGCGGCTTTGCTGGCCGATCTTCTTGGCCGATTGCCGGGCTTTTGTTCGGCTGTCGGACGGTGAGGATCGCGGCCTTGACCGGTTGAAGCAGGCCTGAACTGGAGTGGATCACCCAGCCCGATGCGCTTGGCGCCTTCTCGGAACATGGCCTCGACGTCCGATAACCGGTCAGTTGCTTGGCAATCCAAAAAGCCTTCCGCCGGGCACGACGTCATTGATCCCGGCGAGCCGCAGACAATGCCAGGCCATGGCGTGGTTGCTGGACGTCACCGGCACGCCGATACGCTGCTCGAGCCCGGCGGCCGCTTCGGCGATGCGCAGGCTGGTGCATGATATGAAGACCGCATCCACCCCCGGCGCGGCAGCCATTTGCTCGGCCGCAGCTTCGATCGATGCGACCGCGATGCGGGCGGCGTCGCGATCGTCGCGTCGGTCGAAGGTCGCGACGGCCGATATGCCGACGCCGCGCCCGCTGAAATAGGCAACGAGGTTTTCGTTGATCTGCGGCGCGTAGGGCGTCAGCAGGCCGATGCCTTTGACGTCGAGAGCCTTGAATGCCGCGAGTGCTGCGGTGACCGGTGTGGTGCAGGCGACATTTGGCCGTGCCTTCCTGATCTCCGCGAAAACCGCCTCTTCGCCGAGCGTCATCGTTGCCGAGGTACAGCCGAAGGCAACGACGTCCAGGGAAATGCTCGGCAAGATGAGGTCGACGGCCGGCGCGATCCTGGGACCGATGGCGCGCAAGGTGTCAGTCGTTATGTCGTTGTCGCTGAACACGCGGGATTCGTAGAAGGCGACACCGGGCTGGCGCACGAGTGCGCGGAATTCATGCTCCAGGGTCTGATCCGTGGCCAGCACCACAAGGCCGATCGCCGCCCGTGACGCCAGACCGCCGTCGAGTTCCGACGGCAGCACGCCAAGATCGACCGGTTTGGGATCGACCGGTCCTGAAAACCGAGGGGCGGCAAGGTTGAGAGACATGGCGTTCCCTTTCAATTTGAGCATGATCCTCTCCGAAAACTGGTTCCCACCCTTGGGTCAGGCCCGAGGGCATGCTTTTCGGGATCATGCTCTAGGTCAAAAGATCATCCATCGGAATGGCCGGCGTCCGGCCGGCGATCAGGTCGGCGGTGATCCGGGCCGACCCGTGCGACATGGTCCAGCCGATGTGGCCATGCCCGGTGTTGAGGAAGAGGTTGCGCAAGCGTTGCCGTCCGAAGGTGGGAAGATTGTTCGGCGTCATCGGCCTCAGACCAGCCCACATTTCGGCGCGGTCGTAGTCGGCGCCTTCGGGGTAGAGCTCCTGCGTCACGCCTTTCATGAAAGCGAAATCGGCGGGCTTATGGCTGGTGTCGTAGCCGGCGAACTCCGCCGTCGCGGTGACGCGGATGCGGTCGCCGAAGCGCGAGATGGCGACCAGATTGTGCTCGTCGACTGAGGCGATGGTCGGCGGCAGCGGACGATTGCCGATCGGAATCGTCAGCGAATAGCCCTTGATCGGGTAGATCGGCAGCCGGATGCCGATCTTGCCTGCCAAAGCAGGACTGTGACTCCCAAGCGCCAGCACATAGGCATCGCCCCTGAAAGGCTCTTTGTCGGTGAGCACCTGCGCGACAGCGTCGCCTGATGTTTCGACGCCGGTGATCGTCGTGTCTGTGTGGATGGCGCCGCCCCGGGCGACAATCTTGGTGGCGAGGGCCCTGGTGAACTTTGCCGGGTCGCCGGTCTCGTCGGTCGGGCAATAGATGCCGCCGGCAATCTTGTCCTTGGCCGACGCCAGCGACGGATCGAGCGCGACGATCGCGTCTCGGTCGAGCACCTCGATCTCTTGTCCGTCCGACTGCAGCAGCTTCATATGCTCGACACCGCTATCGAGTGCCTGCTGGCTGCGATGGAAATAGACGATGCCGCGATCGTTACGGTCGTAGTCGATTTGCTCGTCGGCAACGACCTCGCGCAGCACCGCCTGCGAGTAGGCGGCGAGGCGATGCTTGAGCAGCGTGTTGCGTCGCGCCTTGGCGGCCGTGCATTCCATGAGAAACAACCAGGACCACGTATAGAGCCGCGGATCCGCCGAGAACTTGAAGCGCAGCGCCTGGTCCTTGAGCACCAGCGATTTCAGCAAGGTCATCGGCGCCTTGGGGGACGACCAGACAAAGGAATGGCCTGGCGCGATCATGCCGGCATTGCCCCAACTCGTCTCGGCGGCGACCTCGCTGTTGCGTTCAATGAGCGCGACGTCGTGACCATCGTTTTGCAGTTGGTAGGCTGTCGTGATACCGACGACGCCGCCACCCAGCACCACTACGCGCATGACGCCTCCGGAAATCGCAAAGTGAGTACACTTTAGAATGTAATTTGCGAACCGCAAGAGGCTCTATGCAATCGCCAGACACCGGCGGGAGAGAGGGCTCCGGGGATCGTCAGGCGTTTGGCTCGCCTGGCTGTCCTGTTACGCGGCCGTCCCAAAGAAGATCCGCGCCAGACCGCGTGTCGCCACCTCCATCGCATGCGCCGAACTCAGCGTGATGTGCTTTTCGACCAGCGCTGCCCCGCCCGCGGCATCGCGACGGCGCAGGGCATCAATGATCGCTTCATGCTCCTGGTAGCTGTGGCTGCGGCGCGGCATGGACTCCAGATCGATGCGCCGGAAAAAGCGAATCCGCGAACATAGGCCATCGAGCGCGTTGACCATCTGCGCATTCTTCGACAATTGCGTCAGGGCCATGTGGAAACTTTCATCGGCAACGGCAACCTTCGCCCACGACCCTTCACCCTTCAGGCTGCTATGCTTCGTCCATGCGTCGACGGTGGCCTGGATCTCGGTATCCGATGCCCGCTTACAAGCCAGGACGAATGCGGCCCGCTCGATCGCCGCGCGAAGTTCATAGAGATCGCGCACGGCTTCCGGCGTGAGTTCGCGGGCATAGAATCCCTTGTTGGGAACTGACGCTACGAAGCCGTCGCGCTGCAATCTGTTGAGAGCCGCGCGCACCGGCGTGCGACTTACGCCAAGTTCCGTCGCGAGTTCGACCTCGTTGATCTTCTCCCCCGGCCGGAAACGATAGTCGATCGCGAACTCCTTGATCGTCGCGTAGACCCTATCGACACTGTCCGCAGCACGGACGATGCGCTCTCGCTCTTTTGCGCGCGTTTGGACTTCTACCCCGGCACCGGCGTCATTTCTGGGTTTTTTTGCCATCCTGTCCTCATGCCATGTCCACGCACGCGTCTGAAGAGGCCTATGCGGCGCGCTTTGCGTTCCTGTTTTTGTGCATGTCGTTGTCCCAAAGCCGCTATGCACCTTTGGGCAACACGCATTAGCCTCCCGAGAAGACCAACTCTGATATGATACATAGCTGAGTCGCAAACTGCACTCAGTTACCGCCACGGGGAAAGAGCCGGCCGAGGATCGGGGCCGCGATCGGTTGAGGTCGTGTCAGACGGAGGCATGGCTCGGGCTCATTCGCTTCAAAAGCACCGTCCCGGGTTGGATCACCCCAGCCCAATCCTTCTCGCCCCTTGCCGGAACAGGGCCTCGGCATCCGGTTCGAAGCGGAAGGTGTTGATGAAATCGTCGGCGCGGTAATTCGGCAGCGTCTTGCGCAGCGCGGCGGCGAAATTTCGGGCCTCGTCCTGCCGTCCGGCCAGCGCCAGGCAGTGGGCGGCGATGGCCAGGATGATGGCGTGGGCGTTGGGGCGGGCGGCGGCCTTCAGCGCCCATTCTGCCGCCTCGTCGAACTGGCCGAGCCGGGCGAGCGCCATGGCGCGGGAGCCGAGCATGCCGAACAGCAGCGGATCGAAGGGGCTGAGATGCCTGGAATGGTCGGATGAGCCGATCGCTGATTTCGGGTCGCCCGACTGCGAGTGCACGAAGGAGAGTGCATAATGGCCGAGCGCGAAGTTAGGGCTGAGGTCGACAGCCCGTTCCAGCTCGATGAGGGAGCCGTCCTGCTCGCCGCGCAGCCACAGCGCCCGGCCCATGGCCCAGTGCGCGGCGGGATTGTGATCGTCGACCAGAAGGCTTTGCCCGGCCGCCTCGAAGGCGAGCGCGCTTTCCTGCTCGCGGTCGCCCCAGCGCTGGAAAGCATTCTGCCAATGGGTGAAGGACAGGCCGGCATAGGCGCGGGCGAAGGTCGGATCGAGCTTCAAGGCAATGTCGAAGAAATGCCGGGCCTGTTCGTTCTCGGTGCGGGTGAAGCGGTACATGTGCCAGAGGCCACGATGGTAGGCCTCCCAGGCATTGAGCGAGTTCGGCGCCTTCAGCATGGCGCGGTTGCGCTCGCGCGTCTCGATCTCGTTCGAGATCGACGAGACGATGGCGTTGCCGATCTCGTCCAGCACGGCAAAGATGTCGTCGGGCCGGCGCTCGAACGTCTCGGTCCAGACGATCCTGGCGGTGCGCACCTCGACCAGTTCGATGCTGACGATGATGCGGCCTGGCAGGCTGCGCACCGCGCCGGTGGCGACATAGTCGACATTCAGCCGCCGGCCGGCATCCTCCGGCGCGATGTCCTTTTCCGCCAGCGCAAAGACGGAGCCCCGTGCGATGACGAAGAAATCCCTGAGCTTGGCCAGGCGGGTGATGATGTCGTGGGTGAGGCCGTCGGCCAAGCCACCACGGGGGCCAACGCCGGCTTCCTCAAAAAACGGCATCACCGCAAGCGAGGCCCGGCGCGGTACCGCGGCATCGGGTTCGGCAAGCGCAATCGGGGGCGCCAAACTTACCACGGAGCGCGCGCATGGCGTGGCTACCGACGGCCGGTCCTTGATCGCCCGCCAGGCGTCGCGGACCGGGGCAAAATCCAGGTCCTCGGATTGGAAGAGTTGCGCGGCGGCGGCAAGATGCTCCTCGCACGCGCCGACTTGGCCGCGCTGGGCAAGATTTTCCAGCAATGCGACATGGGCACGCCCATCGAAGGGTGCCAGAGCAAGCCATCTTTCGATGTGGGCGGACACGCTCCTGGAGCCCACCGGGAGATTGTTGACGAGATGCTCCAGAATGGCGGCATGGCATGAGCTGAAGCGGCGGCGCTGCGCAGTCACCCAGCTCATGAAATGCGGGCTGCGGTCGATCTCCAAGCCTTCGAGGAAATCGCCAACGAACAGTTCGGACAAGGCTTGCAGGCGCTCCAGATCGAGTGTCTCGACGCCCTTGGCGGCGGCTGAGGCAATATCGATCGCGTCGACGAAACTGCCGCCGAGATCAAGCGCGACCGTGTCGCCCGACGTCTCGATCTTGGCGGGATCCTCGAGAACGCCCCTGAGCTTGCTCAGGCACCAGCGAAGCTCGCCCCTCGGATCGTTCGGTACGTCCCACAAGAGCTCGCACAGGCGGCTGCGGCTCACGGCGTGCGGCGCAAGCGCCAGATAGGCGAAGAGCGCGCACAGCTTGCGCGATGCCGGCAGTTGCACGGCGGCGCCATCGCGCATGATCGTCAGCCGCCCGAGCAGCCGCACGGACAGCCCGGCCCTACCGCCGTCCAGGCTCGATCGAGCGGATTCCACGTGCATTTCCACGCTTGCTCCCACGCTGGCCTATCGCCCTCTGCTTTATCACTGAAAGCGATAGAGTGCATCCGGCAACGAATTTCCGCGCCGGACGCCGGCATTGCCGGCACAGGCACCTTACCGCGGCAAGGTCTCGAAACCTCGCCGCCCAAACCGCCGGTTTGTAACCGGCTCGTGACGACAACAACTTGTGACAAAAACAAAAAGAGGAGAGCAGACATGTTGCAGCAACGGAAAATCAGGACCACGGCCGGCCGCGGCCGCCTGTTCGACAGCGTTCTCGACACGGTCGGCGATACGCCGGTGATCAGGATCAACAATCTCAGCCCCGATCATGTGACGATCTATGTGAAGGCTGAATTCTTCAATCCGGCGGCCTCGGTGAAAGACCGGCTGGCGCTCAACATCATCGAGGAGGGCGAGCGCAGCGGCGCCCTGAAGCCGGGGCAGACCGTCGTCGAGGCGACCAGCGGCAACACCGGCATCGGGCTTGCCATGGTCTGCGCCCAGAAGGGCTATCCGCTGGTGGTGACGATGGCCGACAGTTTCTCCATCGAACGGCGCAAGCTGATGCGCATGCTGGGCGCCAAAGTAGTGCTGACGCCGCGCGCCCAGAAAGGCTTCGGCATGTACAAGAAGGCGGTTGAGCTGGCCGAGGCCAATGGCTGGTTCCTGGCCCGTCAGTTCGAGACCAAGGCCAATGCCGCCATTCACGAGGCGACGACCGGGCGCGAGATCATCAACGATTTCGTCGGATCTCGGCTCGACTGCTTCGTCACCGGCTATGGCACCGGCGGCACTGTCGTCGGCGTTGGGCGCGTGCTGCGGCGCGAGCGTCCGGAGACGCGGATCGTGCTGGCCGAGCCCGCCAACGCCCAGCTGATCGGCAGCGGCAAGGCGCAGGAGCGCGGCGCCGGTGGCGCGCCGGCTGCCAGCCATCCGGCCTTCGAGCCGCACCCGATCCAGGGCTGGACCCCGGATTTCATCCCCAACGTGCTGCAGGAGGCGGTCGACGCCAGCCTCTATGACGAGGTGATGCCCGTGCCCGGACCGGAAGGCATGAAATGGGCCAAGGCGCTGGCGCAGAAGGAAGGCATCTTCACAGGCATTTCCGGCGGCGCCGCCTTCGCTGTGGCGCTCCAGGTGGCGGAAAAGGCGGCACCCGGCTCGGTCATCCTGTGCATGCTGCCCGACACCGGCGAACGTTACATGACGACGCCGCTGTTCGACGGCATCGAGGCCGAGATGGACGCCGAGGAGATTGCGCTTTCGCAGTCGACGCCGGGCTGCCAGTTCCCGGCGTGACGGCGGCATATCGGGGGCGACCTGCATGGACACGCCGTCTGGATTCTCCACCACGACCGAGGAAACGCTTGACCCCTCGGACTGGGCCGATGTGCAGATCCTGTCGCACCGGATCGTCGACGATGCCGTCGCTTACCTGCGCGATGTCAGAGACCGGCCGGTGTGGCAGGAGATGCCTGGAGATGTGAGGGACTTCTTCACCGCGGCCCTGCCGCAATCGCCAACGCCGCTTGCCGAAGTCTATGGCGACGTCGTCAAGAAGCTGATGGCCTATCCGATGGGCAACATCCATCCGCGCTTCTGGTCGTGGTACATGGGGTCGAGCAATTTCACCGGGGCGCTCGGTGATTTCCTGGCAGCGATACAGGGTTCCAATCTCGGCGGCGGCAATCATGCCGCCGCCCTGATGGACAGCCAGGTCGTCGACTGGCTGAAGCAGATGCTGGGCTTTCCGCAATCCGCCAGCGGCACGCTGGTCAGCGGCGGCTCGATGGCCAACATCATCGGCCTGACCGTGGCGCGCAATGCCAAGGCCGGCGTCGACGTGCGCGAGTATGGCGTCGCCGCCATGGCCAAGCCGCTGCGTTTCTACGGCTCGGACCAGCTCCATTCCTGCCACCGCAAGGCGATGGAAGCGCTCGGCCTCGGCAACCGGGCGCTGCGCCGCATCCCGACCGACGCCGGATTGCGGATCGACATCGACGCATTGCGCAAGGCGATCGCCGAGGACCGCAAGGCCGGCTTCAAGCCGGCCTGCGTCATCGGCACGGCAGGCACTGTCAATACCGGCGCGATCGACGATCTGCAGGCGCTGGCAAGGCTGGCGGCTCAAGAGGACCTCTGGTTCCATGTCGACGGCTGCATCGGCGCCCTGATCGCCATTGCGCCGGAAAATGCCCACCGGGTCGCCGGCATCGAACGCGCCCATTCCATCGCGCTCGATCCGCACAAATGGCTGCACGCGCCGTTCGAGGTCGGCTGCGCTCTGGTCAGGGACGGCGCCTCGCACCGCAATACGTTTGCGGTCACGCCGGAATATCTGGAATCGACGCCACGCGGACTGGCATCCGGACAATGGCTGCATGATTACGGCCTGCAAACGTCACGCGGCTTTCGCGCGCTGAAAGTGTGGATGGCGTTGAAGGAGCACGGCATCGAAAAATTCGGCCGGCTGATCGACCAGAACATCGCCCAGGGCCACATTCTCACCGGGCTGATCGAGGCCGAGCCGACCCTTGAGCTGACGGCGCCGACCAGCATCAACATCGTCTGTTTTCGCTACCGCGGTGATGGGCTGGCGGACGACGAGTTGACGGGCGAAGCGCTGAAGGCGCTCAACACCGAGATCATGCTGAGGCTGCAGGAAGAAGGCATCGCCGCCCTCTCGGATACGACGGTGCATGGCCAGCATTGCCTCAGGGTGGCGATCAACAACCACCGGACCCGACGCGAGGATCTTGACCTACTGGTGCGGGAGACGGTTCGACTTGGGAAGGAGATTTCAGGGGCACCCGCCGGCCGCTGATTCAAGCGACCGGCAACGACAAGGTCACGCCTCAATCCAGACCTTCTCGAAATGCTGCTCCAGCGACTGGTGCTGCTCGCAGCCATGCACGCCCTTGCGGAACGTCCGGTAGACCGAGCGCCAATAGGGCTGGATGATGATGCCGGAGTCGCGCAAATTCTGTTCGATCTTGGCCATAATCTCCTTGCGGGCGCTGGCATCAGGCGTGGCCAGCGCCTTGTCGAGCAAGGCGTCGAACTCGGGATTGGCATAGGCGCTCTCGTTCCAGGCAGCGCCTGATCTGTAGGCCAGAGCCAGCACCTGGACGCCCAGCGGCCGGCCGAGCCATTCGGTGCAGGAGAAGGGATATTTGCTCCAATCGTTCCAGAATGTCGCCGCCGGCAGCACGGTGCGTTTTACCTTCAGCCCGGCGTCGCGCATCTGCGCGGCGATGGCGTCGCCAGTCGTCTTCTGCCAGTCGACATCGACCGATATCAGATCGTATTCGTGGTCGGACTTGCCGGCTGCGGCAAGCAGGGCCTTGGCTTCGTCGACGTTGCGGACGGCCGGACCGATGTCGGCATATTCGGCGTGCATCGGCCCGACATGGTGGTTCTCCGCCGGCTTGCCGCGGTCGTTCATGCCGATCTTCAGGATCGCGCTGTTGTCGACCGCTAGCTGGGCGGCCCGCCGCACCCTGATATCGTCATAGGGCGCATTGCCGACGTTGAAGCGCGCAACGATCGTCGAGCCGGTGGCAAGCTCCGAATTGCTCAGGTCCATGGCGTCGGTCTGCGAGACCGTATCGGCGGCAGTTTCGTGATTGGTGTCGATCTCGCCGGATTCAAAAGCCGAGAACATGGCATTGGGATCGGAGCCGTAGTCGACCCATTGGATGCCGTCTAGGTAGAAGTCGCCTTTCCACCAAGGCTTATCCTTGCGGCGGACTTCTGCGCCGACTTCAGCGTCCCATACCGCCAGCTCGCAAGGCCCTGACGTGATCGCCAGCGCCTTCAGCGGATCGCCGTCGCCATCGTAGCTGCGATGCATGATCAGCGCCGGATAGTCGGTCATGCCGGCAATCAGCGAAATGTCGGGCTTCGGCAAATTGAGCCGGACGGTAAAGTCGTCGACGCGTTCGATGCCACCGTCGACTGGTTTCTTGGTCGCGGCATCGACCAGCGCGCCCATGCGCTCGGCGACCGAATTACCGGGGACGCCGGCATCGCACCAGCGCGTCAGATTGTGGACGACGTCGTCGGCGTTGAAGGTATCGCCATTCGACCAGGTGATGCCCTTGCGGACGTGCAGCGTGAGCACGCGGGCGTCGTCGCTGGTCTCCCAGCTCTCGAGCAGCCACGGCTCGAAGGTGAAATCGCGGTTCCAGCGGACCAGATATTCGTTGCACTGGCGGGCGATGTTGGACATTTCGACGCCGTCGAAGGTGCGCGGATCCTTAAAACCCTTGACGTTCATGGCGACGCGGAGCACGCCGCCGCGCTTCGGCTCCTCCGCCCTGGCCGGGGAAGGTGCCAGGCCGCCCAGCGTCAGCGCACCGACGGCGCTGACGCCGAGTGCTGCCATGGTGGCGAGATATTCGCGCCGGTTCATCTGGCCCTTCTTAAACCCGTCGGCGACGGGCTCGGCCTGCGGATGCAATGACCTGCCGGTCAACATGAACTTCATAGTCGATCCTCCCTGTCGGCGCCCGGCGACCGCTTCGCGGGGGCGGATGCGGTCGCCGGGCGCCCTGGTCATAGGCGATGATAGTGTGGGCTTGATCGGGGAAGTGTTCTGGTTTCCGCAGTTGTTGTGCGCTGTTCCGCAGAGGTAGAAGGGGCCGGCACTGCTGCGATGCAGAAGCGCCGAGCTACGCGCCTTTTTTCCACGGCAGGCTCCAGCGCAGCTTTTCCCGCGTCGCTCCGGCCGCAGTCGATGTCGGGGCGGGCTTCATTTCGTGGTATTGTGCCGAGCCCTGCGGCGGATAGGCGTGGGTGTTGTTGAGAGCGAGCTTCTCGATCTGGCTGAAGTCGGGGAAAGGCAGGTTTTCCGCCTCACGCCAGTCGCGGACCCTTTTCTCCGCAGCGATTCGTTTTTCCTCGTCGGCCGGCAGATCGGCGGCCGTGTACTCCAACTGCGAGGGGAAGGCGAACTGCGTGCCGGCATCGTCCATGATGTTGATGATGGATAGAAGGATGTCCTCGCGTATGGCGAGGAACTCGGACCCGTCCGCCGTCATGATATAGGTGGACACCTCTATGTCGAGCGAATAGGGGCCGAAGCCGATAAAGCGCACATGGCAGGGGTCGTCGATGACGCGCGGATGCGCGATCAGCAGCTTGCGCAACTCGGCCAAAGTATAGCGCAACTGATCGGGTGTGGTCTCGTAGCGCAGTTGCAGCGTCGTCGCGAAGCGGGTGCGGTCGCGATGCGCGTAATTCTCGATCTGCATGCCGGCGAAATCCGAATTCGGCACCGAGATGATTGTGCGGTCGGGCGACCTTATGCGGGTCGAGCGCATGCCGATATGCTCGATGGTGCCCGACTGTCCGCCGAACTTGCAGAAGTCTCCGACGCTGACCGGCCGGTCGGCATAGAGCGTCAGGCCGGAGAGGAAATTCTGCAGCGTCGGCTGCGCTGCCAGCGCCACGGCGAGGCCGCCGATGCCGAGACCGGCGATGACGCCCTCGTAAGGAATTGCGAGCACTTCGGCCAACAGCAGGAAGGCGACGATCAGCACGGCCACGCGCGCCACGCCGGTGGACAGCGAAATCAGCGTGTCGTGATAGCCCGGCACCTGCCACATGCTACGATAACGATCGGCGATCCTGCCGATCAGGTGCCAGATCACCGGTACGAAACCTATCACGATCAGGCTCCAGGCCACGGCCTTCACTGGTGCTGCGACCACCTGCGGCAGGCCGAGCGGGCGCAATGTCACCAAAAGGAAAAGGCCCAGGAAGATCGAACGTACCGCCCATTCGACCACGCGCAGGAAACCCGACCGCTGCGAGCGGTTCTGGCTGGGCGTGAAAAAGGAAATGACCGCATTGGCGATGAAGCCGAAGACAATGCCGGCCAGCACTGCCAGGCCGAGCATCCACCATTGCCAGCGCTCCATCGGTCCGGCGCGGGTGAGCAGGCGGGGGCTGATCTCGCGGGCCAGGCCACGCGTGGCGAAGAACGGGTCGGTGCTGGCGAAAGCGGCGAATTCCGGCGCCACCGGGACCTCTTCCACATCGGCATAGAGCGTGCGGATATTGGCGAGCGTCTCGGGCGTGAATTGCCAGATCTTGCCTTTGCCGGTGCCAGCGGAATCCGTCTCGACCGGCCCGACGACTATGTTGCCGGACGGATGCTCGAAATAGACGTAGGGCGTGTTGCTTATGGGGTCGTCCGGAATTTCCTGCCAATAGACATAGCCGATACGATCGATGACTTTCTTCAGATAGCGCTCGAGAAGGACCGCCTCGTCGGCGCGCACGGCGGGGTTGTAGTCACGCAGATTGAGCGCCGCCTGCGCCATGTTACCGGCCTCGGTGACGCCGCTGAGCAGCACCTTGAACGTATCGCGTGGCGAGGCCAGCTTGGCTGGATCGTCGACCCAATCGACGGCTTCGCCGCGTGCCGCCTGGAATTCGGCGAGCTTGGCCTGGAGCAGGCCGGAAGGCGGCCCGACGATGAACCACTCGCTTTGCCTGCGCCGGAAAGTGACGTCGAAGAAGACGTTGGTGCCATATTGCTGGAGCTTGGCTCTCACCTCGTCGCCGGCGATCGCGTCGTGCGGCAGGCTCCAGAGGCGGAAGGTGGCATTGTCGATGACATTGAACAGAAGCTTGGTGTAGTCGGGCATGTTGAGGCCGCCGCGGTCGGCCTCGGCGACATCGACTAACCCGGCCGCCCGGGCGGCGAGGCCCATGCCGCCGCCGGTTGCGCGCGGTACATTGTCGGCGCCGCTCTCGTTCATCGCCTGCAGGAACGAGCGCATGGTCGTCATCGGGCTGGTCTGGTCGACACGGATGTCCTCGACGGCGCTGACGCGCACGCCTGTCCACCATTCGGCCGTGGCAGTTTCGAAGCGCCCCATGAAGCTCTCGCCGTCGGGCGACTGGACGAAGAGGAAAGCGCCCTGGCGATCGCCCTCGAACCAGCGTCCGACAAGATTTCCGCCTTCAGCCTTAGCCTCGATGCGGCCGTTGTAGAGCGGGTAGACGCCCTTTACATCGGCACCGGTCTGCTCGAACGTGATCTCGGCGCCGCCGCCGCGCCATTTCGTGTCCCAGACGCCGTTCCAGTTGGCACCGGTCCAGTCGGCTGTCTCCTGGGCATTTGCCTGCTGCAGCAACGGCAGCAGGCCGGCCAAGGCAAGCGCCACGATCAGAGCGATCATACGGATCAGGACCGAGGCCAGCCGATCTTGGCTCGCTGATGCGACGGGGACACCGCTCATTGCATTGTCCTTCTTCTCGCCCGTGCAGCAGTGGGCGGGACTCTGTCGAAGAAGGGTTATTGCCGCGGAAGGTGAATATTCTGTTTCCGCAGGGTCATGGAACACCGCCGGATCGCGGCGCTTGCCGTCAATCGTAGGTCAGATCCGTCGCCTTGCCGCCGAAGACGCGGTAGGCGTAGAACGAATAGAAGATGATGATCGGCAGCACGACCACCGTGCCGGCCAGGATGATGGCAAGGCTTTCGGGCGCGGATGCCGCCTGCCAGATGGTCAGCCTGTCGGGCACGACGAAGGGATAGAACGACCAGGCAAGCCCGGCAAAGCCCAGCGTGAAGATGGCGGCCAGCGTCAGGAACGGTATCAACGCATGGCGGTCGTCTGCCTTGGGCAGATGAAAGGTCTGTCGCCATAGCCACCCGAACAGCATCGCCGACAGGACCGGCAGCGGCGACAGATAGAGCATGGAGGGCCAGACGAACCATTTGTCGAAGATGCGCGGGCTGGCGAGCGGCGTCGCCAGCGAAACGGCGACCATGCCGAGTGCGGTCAGCACCAGCGCACTACGCAACCAGAGCACCGCCTTCTTTTGCAATTCGCCTTCCGTCTTGTAGATGACCCAGGCCGCGCCCATCGCCGCATAGGCGGCCGCAAGGCAGAGCGCCACCAGCGCGCCGAAGGCGATGCCGCCCAGGCCGACATCCAGGCCGAGCACATAGATCCCAAGCATATAGCCTTGTGCCAGCGAGGCGATGACCGAACCGAGGAAGAAGATGCGGTTCCAGCGATGCTTCCGACCGGCCGGCACCTTGGCACGGAAGTCGAAGGCAACGCCGCGCAGGATGAGGCCGACCAGGAGCAGGAAGACGGGGATGTAGAGTGCGGTGAGGATGGTGCCGTGCGCCAGCGGGAAAGCGACCAGCAGCAAGCCGACGGCCAGCACCAGCCAGGTCTCGTTGGCGTCCCAGAACGGACCTATCGCGGCGATCATGGTGTCCTGCTCGGCGTCTTCGGCGACCGCGAACAGGATGCCGATGCCGAGATCGAAGCCGTCGAGAATGACGTAGATCAGGATGGCAAGGCCCATCAGGCCGGCGAAGATGACGGGGAGCAATGTCGGCCAGTCGAGGGTCATCACCGGTCTCCTGGTTGGGCGACGGGCTGCGACAGCGGCGCGTTGAGGACACCCGGCAGCGGCGAGGCGTCACCATCCTTCGCCGCCTTCAGGGCCAGATGCACCAGCACGCCGAGATAGGCGATCAGAAGCAGCGCGTAGAGGGCGAGATAGACGGCAAGCGACAGCGCGACCTGGCTGCCGGCGACCGGGCCGACGGCATCGACAGTCCTCAGCACGCCGGTCACCAGCCAGGGCTGGCGGCCGATCTCGGTGGTGTACCAGCCGGCTAGCGTCGCCAGCCAGCCGGACAGCGCCATCGGCACCATCACCAGGGCCAGCAGTTTCGGCAGGCTGTGGCGGCGCTTCAAGAAAAAGGCGGCCGACCAGGATACGACGAGCATCAAGACCCCGGTGCCGACCATGATGCGAAAAGCCCAGAACACCGGGAAAACAGGCGGGTGGTTGCCGACATAGTCGTTCAGCCCCGGCACGACGCCGCTGGCGCTGTGCCTGAGGATGAGGCTGGCCCCGTCGGGGATGGTGACCTCGAACTTGTTTTCTCTTGCCGCTTCGTCGGGAAGCGCGAAGAGGACCAGCGGCACGTTTGGTCCGGTGTTCCAGTTGGCCTCCATGGCGGCGATCTTCTGCGGCTGGTGCTCCAACGTGTTGAGGCCGTGCTGGTCGCCGGCGAAGATCTGGATGGGGATCAGGATCGCCGCAGTGAAGACACCGGTGCGCAATGCCTTCCACATCGATTCCGAGCGATCTCCATAGAGATAGCGCAGCGCCGACAGGCCGGCGATCAGGAACGAAACCGTCAGGCCTGAGGCAAGCAGCATGTGGATGAGCCGGTAGGGCATCGATGGATTGAAGACGATGGCCCACCAGTCGACGGCATGGGCGACGCCGTCGCGCATCTCGAAGCCGACCGGCGTCTGCATCCACGAATTGAGCGCGATGATCCAGAAGGCGGACAGGGTGGTGCCACCGGCCACCAGCACGGTCGCCAGCGTGTGGATGCGGTTGGAGACACGGCGGAAACCGAACAGCATGATGCCGAGGAACGCGGCCTCGAGGAAGAAGGCGGTCAGGATCTCATAGGCGAGCAGCGGGCCGGCTATGTTGCCGACGGTCTCCATGTAACCCGGCCAGTTGGTGCCGAACTGGAAGCTCATGGTGACGCCCGAAACCACGCCCATGGCGAAAGACAGCGCGAACACTTTCACCCAGGTGAAATAGGCACGCATCCAGGCGGAATCGCCCGTGGCGTTGTAGCGAAGCTTGAAGAACAGCAGCACCCAGCCAAGTGCAATGGTGATAGCCGGAAACAGGATATGGAACGAGATGTTCGCGCCGAACTGGATGCGCGAAAGGATGAGCGGGTCCATGGTGGGCTCCGGCTGCTGCTTATGGCAGGAAGATAGGCCGGATGCGCCAAACGGTCAAAGCGGCGTGGCGTCACGCGAGGCGGAACGCCGCAGGACGGGACCATTTATTCCTGAGGCGTTATCGTCAAAGCCAGGGTAGGCACCTATACTCGGATCAGTGTACGGCCTAGCGCCTTGAGACCGGTTGGCCGATCTCAACACTAGAACCGGATGCCGACCTTGGCCGAGACGGTGTGATCCTGGCTGTCGCCATCGGTACCGACTACGGTGCTGTAATTCATGCCGAAATTCCAGCCATCGCCCATCTGCGCGTCAAAGCCGAGGCCAACCGACAGCAGATCCTGCGAGAAGGCTTCGACGTCGAACCCATAAGGCAAGGTGCCCAGATCGGCATAGCCCATGCTGGCGCGGCTCGACCCCTCGAAATCATGCGTGTATTCCAGCCGCAGGCGTGGCGTCAGCACGCCCCAGCCCATGGGCATCGCCTTTTCCAGCCGCAGGCCGAGCGTGCCAGACAGCGTGTCGATCTCCTGCTCGCCAAAGGTCAGATTGTCGAGGCCGGCACCGGTCTCGGTAAAACCATCGAGCCTGGAGCGCGAGCCTGATAACCGCCCGTAAGGCGAGATCAGAAGCCCGTCCCGGCGATATTCATAGCCGGCCGAGAACGAGGCGAAGATCTGGTCGCCGCTGCGTGTGCCCGATGCGAAGTCGCCCGTCCCCGTCACGTAACGCTCGCTGTCGAAATCCAGGCTGCTATAGCCGGCGAGCCCATCGAGGAAGAAGCCAGGCACCGGGCGGTAGCTGCCATACGCCGCAATGGAAATGGCTTTGGCATGGCTTTCGGTGCCGTTATCGCCGACATCGGTGACGTCGCGCCCGTAGCCGAAGCCGAGTCCGGCGGTCAGTTGAGGGCTGAACCGGTAATCGGCGCCGGCACTGACGCCGACCAGGGTGCTTTCCAGCTTGAGCGCGCCATCGTCATTCTTGCCGAAATTCACATAGCCGCCGCTCCAGAGGGCGAGTTCGCCAAATGGGCTGTCGGAGACGATCGGGTCGGCCGCGGCGCTGCCGCTGGTGCCTTGAATCGCCGTGCCGGTGGCCGGCGCCTGGCGCTGCTGGCCGGGCTTGTCCTGCGCATAGGCTGTGGCAGTGGTGGGCAGCGGCTGCGCGGCTGTTGCCGTACGGTTGCCGTTAGCGGTGTTGGTCGCCGCGTCGGGTACAACGCGCTGGATGGCATCCAGCGCAGGATCGCTCTGCACGATCTCCTCCGCATAGGCGTCCGGATCGTTCGGATCGCTTTGGACGCCGAGATTTACGCCGATGGAATTTGTGCGCCGTTCGCCCTCATTGTGAAGCTGTTCGAGGCGCTGGTTGAAGTGGCGGATCTGCGTGTTGGCGAACCGCTTGGTGCTTTCCGTCTGTGCCCGGATCAGGCCGATCACTTCCGGATCACGCGATGGATCGGCGCGGGCGGTGACATTGATGGTGACTGTCGCCGGCGCCGACGCGCCATCGGAGTTGGACAGCGTATAGGTCAGGCTGGTGGCGCCGGCAAAAGTGGCGGACGCCGCAAAACTGAGGATGTAGGTACCGCTTTCAGCGACGATCGTCGCCTCGCCGGCCTCGCCTGGCGCCGGCGTGACAATGGCGGCGCTGGTGAACGGGCCATTGACCGCACCTTGGGTGAGGTCGACCGTGCCGGTGGTGCCGGCCAGAACGGTCAGCGTGTGATCCTGTGCTTCCGGCTGCGTTCTCTCGATCACGAGCGTATAGGCCTGTTGGCCGATGAAGCCGAGATTGTCAGTCGCCGTCACGGTGAGATTGAACGAGCCGGATTCCGTTGGCGTGCCGGAGATCTGGTTGCCGCCAAGGCTCAGGCCCGCCGGCAAGGTGCCCGCAGTCAGGGCAAAGCTGTAGGGCGCTGTACCACCCTGAGCGCTTATCGTGACCGCACTATAGGCATCGAACACGTTGCCAGTCGGCAGGCTACCAGGTGCCAGTGTAATCTCCGGCGCCTCGATGGTCAGCGCGTAGGCGCGCTCGCCGGTAAAGCCATGGGCGTCGGTGGCCGTTACGGTGAAGGTGAAGTTGCCGGCGACCGTCGGCGTTCCCGTGAGATCGCCATTGGTCAGGGTTACACCAGCCGGCAAGGCGCCAGCCGTCAGTGTATAGCTATAAGGAGCGGTTCCGCCTGCTGCAGCAAAGGTAGCGGGCGCATAGACAACGCCCCCGGTTCCGATCGGAAGGCTGTCCGGTCCCAGGGTAATTTGTGGGGCGTCGATGGTCAAAGTGTATACATTTTCGCCGGGAAAGCCGTTGGTATCAGTGGCCGTCACGGTGAAGTTGAAAGTACCGGCAGCGGTCGGCGTTCCCGCCAACTGACCATTGGTCAAGCTCATCCCGGCCGGCAGGGCGCCGGCTGTTAGTGCAAACGTATAAGGCGCTGCACCGCCCTGACCCGAAAGCGCCACCGGTCCGTAGGTAGTGCCGGCTGTTCCATTTGCCAGATTGTCGGGCAATACGTCGATGCCCGGCGCGTTGACGATCAGCGCATAGGCGCGCGCACCGGTAAAGCCATTCGCGTCGGTGGCCGTCACTGTGAAATTGAACGTGCCGGCGACAGTCGGTGTCCCCGTCAGTTCGCCATTGGTCAAGGTCATCCCGGTCGGCAGCGCGCCGGCAGACACTGCATTGCTATAGGGTGCCGTTCCGCCCTGAGCCGACAGCGCCACCGGCCCATAGGCAGTGCCGGCCGTCCCATTGCCAAAGCTGACAGGTTCGATGCTGATCGCAGGGGCAACGACGGCCAAAGTGTAAGCCCGTGAACCGGTAAAGCCATTGGCGTCGGTGGCCGTCACGGTGAAGTTGAAGTTGCCGGCGACAGTCGGTGTCCCGGCCAGTGCGCCAGCGGTCAAGGTCATCCCGGCCGGTAGCGCGCCGGCGCTCAGCGCATAACTGTAAGGTTCTGTTCCGCCCGTTGCAGAGTATGCCACCGGCCCATAGGCGGTTCCGGCCACTCCACCGGGGACGTTCGCGGGTTCCACCGCGATCACCGGTGCGACAATCGCCAGCGAGTAGGCCCGGGTGCCGGAAAAGCCGTTGGCCGATGTTGCTTGCACGGTGAAACTGAAAGTGCCGGGCGTATTCGGCGTCCCTGACAAGATGCCTGCCGACGATAGTGTCAACCCCGCAGGAACCAAACCAGATGAGATGACGAAGCTGAAGGGGGCGGTTGCGCCATTTGGACTGGTGGCCGTGAGGGTCTGGCTATAGGCCACCGCCGACACGCCGCCGGGCAGCGTCGATGGCGAGATATCGACGGTCACGGCGGTGCAGGCGAGCACCAAATTGGTCACATCGGCGCCGGCAATGGCGCCGGATGTTGGTTGGAGCGTGCAGATTTCCTGCGCCGGGTTGGAGACTATCGAGGCGCTCCAGCTGGTGCCGTTGAGCAATCCGGTAGGGAAAGTGAAGCCGGCCGCGCCGGCTGCGACAGTAACGGTCTGAGGGCCGCTCGAGCTGTTCAGTTGAAGGGTGACCGGACCGCTAGCGCTACTGCCGGTGCCGCCGACGAAGAAGCGAGGCTCGGAAAAGCAGATCAGAGCTGAGCCATTACCGGCGACAACACCGTTGTTGATCGTCGCTGATTGCAGCCCCGTGACACCCGAGCTACCGCCCGCACCACCGCCGCCGCCGCCATTCCAGTTCTGCTGACAGCCGGTCGTGCCCACACCAGCACCACCGCCGCCACCGCCAGTGACTGCGCCACCGCCACCGCCGCCGCCAAATCCGGCGCCGGTAAAGGAGCCCGAGAAATTGAAGGCATCTCCGCCATCACCGTTGGCGCCGCCGGCTGTAGCGGGAAATGCGCCGCAACCCGCACCGCCCGCACCGCCAGTGCCGACGCTGCCGCCGCCGCCACCGAATGGCCCTGTGCCACCGGGTACAGTCGCGCCTGCAAGGCCAAGGCCACCACCGCCTACACCTCCGGCACCACCGGCAATCGCATTGGCTGTGCTCCAGCCGGCATTGCCGCCCCCACCGCCACCGCCTGCTATGGCGACACGGCTGCCGCTTCGTTGCAGATCCGTTGCGCCACCGCCAATGCCATCGACCCCTTCCCCAACACCGCCAGGATTGACAGCCTGCGAGCCCTGTCCGCCGACGCCGATGGTCAGCACATCGCCGGGCGTGACCTGAAGCGTGCCGCGAACGCGGCCGCCGAGGCCGCCGACGCCGCCGGGGCTGTTGGGGCTATTGCCAATAGTGCCGGCGCCACTCCTGCCGGAACCACCCTGGGCACCCGAGAGAAAAACCGTGGCCTGGGTTACGCCGTCTGGAACGGTTATGGTTTGCTGTCCGCCGGTAAAACCGAATGGATGTGCCGTCTCGCCGGGAGCACAACTTTGCGCCGATGCGCTGGCCGACCAGGCGCAGACCATCGCGATCGCGCCCAGTATCCGCGCAACCGTTCGCACATGTCTCTTCGATTTCATGACGCCCCCGCCAAGTCTGTGACTTTCGATCTATAAGGATGATCTACCGGCGCAGTGCAATCAGAATTTCCATGAAGTTGTCGTGAGATATCGGATGCGGCGACTGAGGCTCAATATTAAGCAAATCCGATGCATTTTTGCTACACCAGTAATGCTGTAGCCTAAACAGGTGATGCTGGCTTGCCAGCCCTAAGCCTCACGGTTGAAGGAACCGTTGATACCTTGGATCGTGCGCGCCCTCTCGCCTGTAGTTTCGCTGGAAAAGCTTAACTGTAGTTATTCTTGCTCGGAATGTGCCGCGCGTGCAATGGCGGCGCAATTATGCTCTCATTAAATGAGATTCATACCAACATCCTGCTCACATTGGGTGAGACTGCGCTCAGATTATTTCTACAGCTCTCGCAAAATCATCGGTTTGCGCTCCGATTAGTGAGACGCTTATGGCCGCCTCATTTGGGTAGACGTCAGCGGAGCAGCGTGGCGAGACGGTTTTTGCGTCTCATAAGGATGGCTTGCGACAGTCCGAGACGCTATCGCGTGGCATCATCTAGATGCCCGTCCTGTCATCGATCAATCGACTGTGATGTGACGGCACGCTTCTCCGGTGATTCCGTGAAGTTGATAAGGCCATTCCTGACTTTGGACTAGGCGTGTTTAGATTCAGGTCAGGCAGAGCCGAGAATGGTGGGTCCCGAGAACCGGAACGGAGCGGATATTTGGGTCCGTGAGTACCGGACGCGCAGGAAACCGCCGTTCGCAGGCCGGCATCACCTGAATATTGACGTGCCCTAGATGATCTGTGGGTCCGTCATCACGGTGAACATTCCGACCCGCTTGGACCGCAAACTTCCGGGCTTGTATTTGCTGAGCCATTCATCCGTTTCGGACAGGAAAAGGCTCGCCTTCCCGTCCGCGGCGGCATTGCCGGCCGCTGCGGCTCTGCCTCGTATCGCCTGGTGAACAGATCGGAAATAATAGTGGAAGAAGAGACGGTTGAATTCGGTGAAGTAAATGTCGGCAGCCCTTCCGCTGCCGCGGATCACGAGCATGTTCTCGTCGTTGCCCGTGATCGAAGCGTCGGAAAAGTTTGCCGACCCGGTGATGACGATCGGGTCCGCACCGAGAGGGTCCTTCAACAGAAACTTCGAATGAATGTAGGCGACATGCTGGTTGAGCTTCAGGATGCCGGCATTGACCTCGCGGGTCCAGCGATAGAGATTGTCCCGCAAATACGATCCCCAAGCCTGGTAGACGTTGTGCTTTGCGGATAACCGGACGAAAGCATCGGGCTTTTCCGGATCCGGCTTGTCTTCCTTCTCCAGCATGAGGAAGGAGATGTGGCTGTCTCGCGTATTGTCTGCTAGTGCGGATTTGAACAGCGCGTTGACGCCGAAGGCGAGCGTGATGCAAGCGAGCGATTCCGCCGCGTCAAGCGTCTCGACATACATCTCAAGAACTGAAACGCCCTTTCGCGGGCTGAAGATCGGTGTCACTCCGGCTGGAATCTCCGACAGCTTCCCAGGCGTCGGCAGCAACGCCATCACCGCCTCGCGGTAAGCCGCTTTTTTGGCTGTCGCTTCGGCCCGTGGGTCGCCCTTCAACGAGCCAGGATCGGTTGCCAGCAGTTTCCAATATTTGCTGAACGCCGAGGCAGTGTCCTTGTTGCGAAGCCAGTGCCCGACATTGGTTTGCCCATGAACCCCGCCATCCGACAGATTGGTGGAGCCCGTCCAGACCTCTTCTGCGACCGCGGGGTCGCCGCGCAGAAGCACCAGAAACTTGTTGTGCTGGATGTCGCTTGGATTGGCGGCGCGCCAGCAGGCGACGCTTTCTGCCGGCAATCCGGCGGCGGCCACCGTGCGCTTGCTGTCCTCCAGCGGAAAGCTTTCGACAAGCTTTCCCGTCTTCTTGTCGATATGGGCGTTGTCCTTGCCGTCAAGGATCAGCTTGACGATAACCCCGCGTTCGACGGCGGCCGTCAGTCTTTTGACGACGGGCAGATAGCGGAATTCATAAAAACACCCAAGCAGCGTATCGCCCGCTTGCACGCCGTCTATGAAGCGGATCAAGGCCTCGTCTAGATCGCGGCTCAGCCAGTCGAGCGCCGCCTGGCGCTTGACCGGGTCGGTGATCTTGTCCGGCGCCTTGTTGTCGAACTGGCGCGCATAGGCCTGACTGCTTGCGACGCCACGATTGAAGAAGATGTCATGCTCGCCCTTGGTAAACAGCGGCTCGGTGCGGATGCCAATCTCCACCGGCGCTGCGCTGCGGTCGATATTCCTCGGTTTTCCCTTCAGCGGATGAAAGAAATAGCGATATTCGCGACCTGGTTTGGCGGTGAAGTCATCCCAGACGAAGCTCTGGATCGGCTGGTCATATGTACTGACGATCATATCCTGGCCGGGAAAGGGAATTACGGACGGAAACACCTTGAAACCGTACATGAAATAGCGCTCGTCTTCCTTCGGGTCGAAGCGCTCAACCGCAAAACCCAACAGGCCCGCCGTATCGGCCTGTCGGTAGTCGACAGCAAAAGAGACAGTGTTTGTGCCCGAGACAGCATATATTACATAGCCGTCTACAGAATTTGACCTGAAATGCACGAGAACCCCCTCTTGTTCATCGTTTTTACGGAACACAGCGAAGTAGCTACTACTATAGCATGGAATATGCTTTTATGGCGAAACTAGGCGTGCGATCGCGCGATTGCGGCAGGGGAAGATGCGGCTTCGCATGCCAATGTCCAGAACTGTCAGGAGTGCCATTGACTTCCGGCTGCGCGCACCGACATTCAGCGGATTAAAATCAACAAACCTCCTTTCAAGCAGCCGTTTTCAGCCATGCCATCCATCATTTCCATTTCCGGGGTCACCAAGACCTACGCCACCGGTTTCAAGGCGCTGAAGGAAATCAACCTCGATATCGAGCGCGGCGAGATTTTTGCGCTGCTCGGGCCGAACGGCGCCGGCAAGACGACGCTGATCTCGATCGTCTGCGGTATCGTCAACCGCTCGTCGGGCACGGTCACAGTGGACGGCCACGATATCGGCCGGGATTATCGGGCAGCGCGCAGCCTGATCGGGCTGGTGCCGCAGGAACTGACCATCGATGCGTTCGAAAGCGTTTGGGCGACCGTCAGCTACAGCCGCGGCCTGTTCGGCAAGCCGGCCAACCCCGCCTTCGTCGAGAAGGTGCTGCGCGACCTGTCGTTGTGGGACAAGAAGGACGCCAAGGCGATCACCCTGTCCGGCGGCATGAAGCGGCGGCTAATGATCGCCAAGGCGCTATCGCACGAACCGAGGGTGCTATTTCTCGACGAGCCGACAGCCGGCGTCGACGTCGAGCTGCGCCAGGACATGTGGGCGATGGTGCGCCGGCTGCGCGAGGATGGCGTCACCATCATCCTGACCACGCACTATATCGAGGAGGCCGAGGCGATGGCCGACCGCGTCGGCGTCATCAACCGCGGCGAGATCGTGCTGGTCGAAGACAAGGCCGAACTGATGCGCACGCTTGGCCGCAAACGGCTGTTGCTGGAGCTGCGCAGCCCGCTTGCCATCATACCCGAAACGTTTTCGCGCTATGCGCTGGAGCTTTCGCCGAACGGTGACCAACTGACTTATACCTACGACAACCAGAGCGAACGGCCGGGCGTGGCCTCGTTACTCCGCGACCTTGAGACTGCCGGCATCCAGTTCCGCGATATCGACACGCAAAACAGCTCGCTCGAGGAGATCTTCGTCAATCTGGTGAGGAAGGACGCATGAACCTGCGAGCAGTCTGGGCGATCTACAAGATGGAGATGGCGCGTGCCTTTCGGACCGTGCTGCAGAGCATCGTCTCGCCGGTCATCTCGACGTCGCTCTATTTCGTCGTCTTCGGCTCGGCCATCGGCTCGCGCATCACCGAGATCGACGGCATCAGCTACGGCGCTTTCATCGTGCCGGGGCTGATCATGCTGTCGCTGCTGACGCAGTCGATCTCCAACGCGTCCTTCGCCATCTACTTCCCGAAATTCGTCGGTTCGATCTACGAATTGCTGTCGGCGCCGGTATCCTATCTGGAGATCATCATCGCCTATGTCGGGGGTGCGGCGACCAAGTCGATCATACTCGGCCTGATCATTCTGGCGACCGCGGCGCTGTTCGTGCCGCTGACCATCGAGCATCCGTTCTGGATGCTCGCTTTCCTGGTGCTGACGGCGGTGACGTTCAGCCTGTTCGGGTTCATTATCGGCATCTGGGCGAAGAGCTTCGAGCAGCTGCAGCTGGTGCCGCTGCTGATCATCACGCCGCTAACCTTCCTTGGCGGCAGCTTCTATTCGATCGATATGCTGCCCGGCATCTGGCGCACGGTGACGCTGTTCAATCCTGTCCTCTATCTGGTCAGCGGCTTTCGCTGGAGTTTCTACGGCAAGTCCGACGTCTCGATCGGCATCAGCCTCGGCATGACCGTCGTTTTCCTGCTTATCTGCATAGCGGTCGTCGCGTGGATATTCAGGACCGGCTACCGGCTGCGGAACTGACGGTCCCAACTTCGTCACCCCAGGGTCTCCGCGACGGAGCTTCGTTCCGCCCCAGGATGACGAAGGGAGAAGGCTTCGATCAAGCCCGCTGTGTCGAGGACCTAGAGCGGTTCAGCTTTTGATAGAATCGCTGACCCGCTCTAAGTGTTTGTTTTTACGCAATTCCGAACGGAAAACCGCTACGCACTTTTCCTGGAATTGCTCTAGAGTGCCTTGATCAGGCGGAGCAATCCCAGCATCTCGATGAAGGTACCCTTGCGGAAGGCGATGTAGGTCGGCTCCTCGATGCCGTGGAAGCGGCGTTTGAAAGCTGCCTGCCCCTGCAGGTTGAACTTGCTCCGGTTGATCCATGGCGAACCATAGGCGCGCTGGAAGGTGGTGCGCCAGAAGTCGCTTTCGGCAAATCCGCTGGGTCCGATGTCGACGAGCGGCGACAGGCCGAGCGTGACGACGGAGACGCCTTGCTCGCGGAAGCGGTCGACTGCGAATTTGGTCAGACCGATCTCGGCATGCGGCGTGGCGTCGACATGCTTGCGCTTGAACGAGGTGGTGTAGCCGATCACCTCGCCGCCGCTGAACAGGGGATCGAAATCGAGCAAGGCCACGAGCTCGCCATCGGGGCCATGCAAGACGAAGCGGCGCATGTCGACGCCGAGATGATCGCTGAAAGGGCGGTTGAGGAAGGCCATCTCCCATCGTTTGACGATGCGGTCCGCCCGCCAGTTCTGCGATAGCCGCTGGATCTCGTCGAGAAAGATGGTCCGCTTGTCCTCCGCAAAGGAGAACCCCTTCTTCAACAGCCAACGCTCGGAATAGCGCACGGTTTCGTTGCGCTTTCCGGAAAAATCATGGGCTGGCAGAACCAGCCGCGTATCCACGCCGAGACGGTTGACCTGGTATCCGAGCCCGGCCAGCACACGCGCCGTCTGTTCGCCGATCTGCACGAACCACGGGTTATCGGCGGCCTCAACGAAACGCTTGATATAGTCGGGCCGATCGGGCGGATGGACCACCGGGTCGCCGAGCGCGAAATGGTGTTTCATTTTGGTGCCGAAGGCGATGTAGCCGTCAGCGTCACCGAAATAGGAAAGGTTGCGCTGGACGGCGGTCGAATAGGCGAGCGAAAAATTGCCGTGCTGGCGGACCAGCGCCAGGCGCTGAACATGCGTCAGCTCCCGCCGCTCTACCTTCGGCGCTGCGCCCTCGAGCAGGCGGTCGAAATGAATGCGCAAGGAGGGCATTGTCGAGATTCCGCGTCCCGCGCTTCACTACTGGGAGTACCCGCCAGCTCGCGGGCTTCGAATCAATCTCATTGGGCGGTCTGATTGTCGATCATATCGCGCATGTGCCCTATAGAGCGCAACTGGGGTGGTGAACACCATGAAATGGTAGCAGCGAGAATTGAACGAAAGCCCAGCAATTGGGCTAAACTGGCAATTGGGCATAAAAATGAGGGGCTTCGGCCGAACCGAAACCCCTCCTTCACGATTTATCAGCGTGGACCTTGGAGCGAGCCGATCCCTAGACCGCGATCTTGCCGCCGCCCTGTTTGGTGATGGCGACGACCGACGGCCGCACCGGCATATCGGGCTTGAAGTCGGGCCAGCGGGTCGACAGGTCCTCGTAGTAAGAGGGACGGCCAAAAGGCTCCCAGTCTTCGCCGCCATCGGCCGGATGCTGGACTGCAACGAAGGCGGTCTGGTCGTCAGGCGTGAATAGCGGGCCGCACATTTCTGCGCCGATCGGCACGCGGAAGAACAGCTTTGACGTCGCCCGCGCCTCGCCTTCGGTGTCGACCGCCCACAGGCCGTCGGTGCGACCGGTCGCCTTCGGACCCTGGCCGTCGGTCGAGACCCAGAGCCGGCCGGCCGCATCGATGGCGCAATTATCCGGCATGCCGAACCAGCCATTGGCGGTCGTTGCGGTCGAGAAGGTGGCACCGACTTCGGCCACCGAGGGATCGCCGCATTTCAACAGCACTTCCCACTTGCCCTTGGCAGCAGTGAAATCGCCACCGTCCTCGACGATCTCGATGATATGGCCGAAGGCGTTTTCGGCGCGCGGGTTGGCGGCGTCGACCTGCTCGGCCTTGCGCTTCGAATTGTTGGTCAGCATGACGTAGACCTTGCCGGTCGTCGGGTTGGGCTGGATGTCCTCAGGGCGATCCATCTTGGTGGCGCCGAGAAGATCGGCGGCAAGCCTTGTCCCGATCAGCACGTCGGCCTGGCTGGCAAAACCGTTTTCGGCGGTCAACGGGCCCTGACCGTGAACCAGCGGCAGCCACTCAAGCGTGCCGTCCTCGGCGAATTTGGCAACGTAGAGCGTGCCGTCGTCGAGAAGATCCATGTTGGCGGCACGGTCCTCGGCGTTGAATTTGCCTGTGGTGACGAATTTGTAGACATAATCGAAGCGCTCGTCGTCGCCGAGGTAGAAGACGACGCGGCCATCCTTGGCGACGATCGATTCGGCACCCTCATGCTTGAAGCGGCCCATGGCTGTGCGCTTCTTCGGCACCGAATTCGGATCGTTGACGTCGACCTCGACGATCCAGCCAAAGCGGTTCGGCTCATTCGGCTCCTTGCCAAGGTCGAAACGGTCGTAATGCGCCGCCCACTCATAGGCGCCTTCGGGAATGCCCAGGCGCTTGTAGTTGGCTGCCTCCGGATGATCGGCCGGCAGTTCGCCGGAGAAATAACCGTGGATGTTTTCCTCGGCCATGACATAGGTGCCCCAGGGCGTGACGCCGCCGGCGCAATTGTTGACGGTGCCGATGACCTTGGTGCCGGTCGGGTCGGCATTGGTCTTGACGCGGTCATGGCCGGCGACGGGACCTGACAGTGCGATCTCGGTGTTGGAGGTGATGCGGCGATTGAGCTTGCCGTCGCGCACCACTTGCCATTTGCCTGATACCTTGCGGATCTCGACGACGGTGCCGCCATGCGCGGCCATCTCGACATCGACCTGTTCCTTGCTCAGCGGCGCCTGCTTGGCCTCACCCTCGACGATGGTGACGAGACCCGGAAACATCAGATGCGGGTTGGTGTATTCATGGTTGACCACCAGCAGGCCATGCTCGGCCGAGCCGTCGAGCGGGATGTAGCCGACATAGTCGTTGTTGTAGCCGAACTGTCTTTCCTGGGCCTGCGCCGACTGCTTTGTCGGATCGAATTCCGGCGAATCGGCAAACAGCGGATCGCCCCAGCGCAACAGCACGTCGGCGTCATAGCCCGGCGCGACATGATGCTTGTCGTCGACGCCTGCCTCGATCTCGTCGAAAGTGAAGGCCGAGCCGGTGGCGGCGCGGGCATCGTCGGCAAGCATCAGCGCCAGCGGACTGACGGTGACGGCAATGGCGGTCGCCGCGAGCGATCCCTGCAGGAACCCACGGCGCGAGAAACGCGCGGCGATGATTTCGCCCATCGTCCGGTTGTCGGTGGGATTGGTTCCTGGCCCATCGTTTTCCTCGAGCAGGCTGGTGCGGAACTGGGCGTCGGGGGCGCGATGTTCAGACGAGCGATGTTCAGTCATGGGGGGCTTGCCTCTGGCTTCTTTGGGATGGCTGGAGCGTCTTGCTTGACTGACCGCTATCGCCAGCAGATCACAGTTTGATGACGTTGCCGGCCAATTTCCAGTCCCGATTCCGTGTCTATGGTCGGCCCCGCTTGACCGCGACCGACGCTTCGGAAACAAGATCTGCCGCAGGCACGGAAGCACCGCTTTGAGAGGGACAAAAAGTGAGTTTTTGGGGACTGGGGCAGCTCGGCATTTCGACGGTGATCTTCCTTCTGGCGGCGACGGCGGCCAAGCAATGGGGACTGGCGCCGAGCCTCGGCAAGATCATTCTGACCTTGGCGCTCTATTCACTGGGCAATCTGATCATGCTGAGGCTGATCCGTGAATTCGGCATGTCGGTGTCGTTCAGCCTGTCGGCGGTGATCCAGCTTGTGTCCGTGAACGTGGTGGCACTGGTCTTCTTCGGCGAGCGCGTCAATGCGTTGCAGGCGGCCGGGATCGTGCTCGCTGTCGCAGCGGTGGCGCTGATCACGCTCGGACCCTATCTGCAAAAATTGTAATTGCGAGGGCCGATGAAGAACACCACAACCAAGTTGCTCGGCTGGATCGAATTCCCGGTGCTGCTGGCCGGACTGGTCATCGCCGGCGGACTATGGGGGTTCGAGGAACTGATGGAGGTGGCGCGGGACGCCACGCCGCACGCCTTCGACACGGAAATCCTGCTTGCCTTCCGTGAAGCGGGCCAGCCCGACGATCCGATCGGACCGCCATGGCTGGAAGGGGCGATGCGCGACATCACCAGCCTCGGCAGCGCCAGCGTGCTCGTGCTGATCACCGCTGCGGTGATCGTCTATCTGCTGCTGATCCACAGGCCGGGGCCGGCATTTCTCGTTTTCGTAGCGGTGGCGGGCGGGCAGGCCTTGTCGAGTACGCTGAAGCTCGGAATCGATAGGCCTCGCCCCGAGTTGGTCTCGCATCTCGCCGACGTGGCGACGCTTTCGTTTCCGAGTGGCCATGCGATGCTGTCGGCGGTAACATATTTGACGCTGGGCAGCATGGCGTCGCGCTTCCTGCCCGGGCGAACGACGAAGATCTACGTGCTGTCGCTGGCAGTGCTGACGACGGTGCTGGTCGGCATCAGCCGCGTCTACCTCGGCGTTCATTGGCCGTCCGACGTGCTGGCCGGCTGGTGCGCCGGCTTCGCCTGGGCGATGCTGTGCTGGCTGGCCGCATGGGCGCTACAGCGATGGCGCGGGCAGATCGACGCCTGAACGCCGCCGCGGCTAGTACTCCTCGAAATTTGTGACGGCGAGGGCCTGCTGTCCCAGTTGGCGCGCAGGCTCTGCAGGACACAACCAATCTTGGTGCGTGCATGTCTGACATATACATCATGATGCTTGAAACATGATAATGATGGTATTATGCATGGGAATGCAGACTCAGACGGGGTTTTTTAGCCGATGATCACTGCCGCGCAGATGCGCGCCGCAAGGGCGCTGGCCGGCATCGATCAGAAGACGCTTGCCGAGCGCGCCGGGGTTTCGCTTCCAACCATCCAGCGCATGGAAGCGAGCGACGGCGTGGTCAGGGGCGTGGTCGACACGCTGATGAAGGTCATCCAGGCCCTCGATGAGGCCGGCGTGGAACTGATCGGCGAGAATCAGGCCAGCGAGCGCGGCGGCAGGGGCGTGCGCCTCAAGCCGGTCGTGCCGAAGAGCCCGCCGGGCTGAGTCGCTAAAAGTCGCGACGGCGACCGCCGACAGTCCTGCCGACGATCTCGCCGCCTTGGTTTTTATGCATGTCGTTGCCGACCTGCATCAGGAGCGAAAGGCAGTCCATGGATCGGCGGGCAATTCATCAACCGGCCCAAAGACCGGCAAAGCCGACATTTTCTGAACTGTTCACCCCGAAGCTGGTGACAGTGCTGCGCGAGGGCTACACAGCAGAGCACTTCAAGGCCGATGCCATTGCCGGGCTGACCGTGGCCATCGTGGCGCTGCCGCTGTCGATGGCGATCGCGGTCGCCTCCGGCGTGACGCCGGAGCGCGGGCTCTACACGTCCATTATCGGCGGCTTCCTCGTCTCGGCGCTCGGCGGCAGCCGCTTCCAGATCGGCGGGCCGGCCGGCGCCTTCATCGTGCTGGTAGCGGCAACGGTGGCGCGGGTCGGTGTCGACGGGTTGCTGCTGGCGACGATGATGGCCGGCATCTTCCTGCTCGCCATCGGCTATCTCAGGCTTGGCACCTACATCAAGTTCATTCCCTATCCGGTGACCGTTGGCTTCACCGCCGGCATCGCCATCACCATCGTCTCCGGCCAGATCGTCGAGCTGTTCGGGCTGAAGCTCGCCGGCAAGGAACCCGGACCGCTGGTGCCGAAGCTGATGGCGCTCAGTGAGGCGGCCGGCACGATCAATCTCGCCGCCACCTCCGTGGCCGTACTGACCATCGTCGCTATTGTCCTGATGAAGCGATGGCGGCCGAAATGGCCTGCCATGCTGATTGCCATCGGCCTTGCGTCGCTCGTCGTGGCGCTGTTTTCCCTGCCTGCCGAAACCATCGGCACGCGCTTCGGCGGCATCCCGCGCAGCCTGCAAATGCCGGCCTTTCCGCCGATCAGCTTCGACAAGGTAATCGACGTCCTGCCGGACGCCATAGCCTTTGCGCTGCTTGGCGCGATCGAATCGCTGCTGTCGGCGGTTGTCGCCGATGGCATGACAGGAAGGCGACACCGCTCCAATTGCGAACTCGTGGCGCAGGGCTTTGCCAACATCGCGTCGGCCCTGTTCGGCGGCATCTGCACCACCGGCACCATCGCCCGAACGGCGACCAACGTGCGGGCCGGCGCGCATGGACCGGTTTCGGGCATGATCCACTCGGTCCTCCTGCTTGCCCTGATGCTGGTGGCGGCGCCGCTGGCCAGCTACATCCCGCTTGCAGCCCTCGCCGGCGTGCTGGCGGTGGTGTGCTGGAACATGTTCGAGAAGCAGGCCTTCGCCACGTTGCTGCGTGCCTCGCGCGGCGACGCGCTGGTGCTGATGGCGACCTTCCTGATCGTCGTCTTCCGCGACCTCACCGAAGGCATCGTCGTCGGTTTCGCCCTGGGCTCGATCCTGTTCATCGACCGCATGGCCAAGAGCATTGCGGTTGAGCCGGATCAGAGATTGGTGCAGGACGATGTCGCCGACCAAACCGGTGCCGCGAACGCATATGATTCCAGTGAAGCCAGCGATACCGACACCGTCGTCTACCGTATTTCGGGCGCCTTCTTCTTCGGCGCTGCCTCGACCGTCGCCACGGTGCTGGACCGCATCGCCGACCAGCGCAAGAACTTCATCCTCGATTGCTCGGCCGTGCCGTTCTTCGATTCGACTGCAGCCAACGTCATCGAGGGCGCAGCCCATAAAGCGAGGCGGGCCGGCGTGCGCTTCATCATCTCAGGCGCTTCGCCTCAGGCACGTCGCATGCTGATCAACCACGGGGTCAAGCGCCCGCTGGTGACCTACGCCGCTTCGATCAGGGATGCGCGGGCGCAGTTGGAAGGGAAGCGGAAGATGGACTAGCGATCAGGATTTTACCGGTCAGTGGGTCATTTGTCAGGTGCAAGGATGTCCGCCCGTTGCTTCAGTTTCCACCATGATCTTTTGTCCGGACATTTTTGCTCTTTGCAGCCGCGCTTCAAAAATGGAACCACATTCATGGTAGAGTTCGCGCACTGATTTGCCAGTATGCATGACACATCCCCGTGAAATCGAAGTGATCCTATGCCGACGGCGCCAACACTTGAACTTCGCCGCTATTCGCGCCTGAAAAATTTGCGGGAGCGCGCAGAACGCCAGGGTGCTGCATTGCAGTTCTGGGCGCGTACGGCATCGCTCGCCGTGATCTCCTGCTTCTTTTCATCGATCAGCCGCTGGGATGCCTCGCTGCTCTTCGTGCTGGCGGGCCTCGTGCTGTTCCAGCTCGTCGGCCTGATCCAGTTTCTCTTTGCGCGCCGTCGCAACGCGCCATGGTGGATCGGTTACCTCGTGGGTACGCTGGACATCATTCTGTTGACCGTTCTGCTGGTAACGCCCAACCCGTTTTCCCTGGAGGTCGCGCCGGCCGCGATGCAACTGCGCGAGGGCAGCTTCAAATTCCTGCTGATTTTCGTATGCCTTGGCGCGCTGACCCTTTCGACACGATTGGCGCTCTATCTCGGCGCGCTCGCGGCCTTGACGTGGGCGATCGGGGTGGGGTGGGTGATTTTTCATGCGGGAACCGTCATTCCGGCGACGAACCTCTATTCGCTGCCGATGACAGAGCGACTGAACCTCTATCTCAATCCCAATTTCGTCGATACATTCGCGCAGGCGACCAACGTGTTGGTTGTGCTTATTATCGGCGCGATCATGGCGCTGGTCGTGTCTCGTTCCCGACATCTGTCGGAAGACTATGTCAAGGCAGAGCGCGCCCGCGCCAATCTTGCCCGGCATTTTTCGCCCAATGTCGTCGACCAGCTCGCCACGGATGACGAGCCCTTCGGCCCGGTCCGCCGGCAGGATATCGCGGTGCTGTTCGCCGACATCGTCGGCTTCACACACTATTCCGAGGATCATCCGGCCGAAGCAGTGTTCGAACTTCTGCGTCAGTTCCACCGTCGCATGGAGCAGGTCGTTTTCGACCACCATGGCACAGTCGATAACTATATTGGCGATTGCATCATGGCGACATTCGGGGTTCCGCAAGCCAGCCATGACGACGCGACTCGGGCCATCCAATGCGCTGAAGCGATGATCGCCGCTCTCAAAGACTGGAATGTGCAGCGGGTGTCCAGGGGATACCCGCCGCTGGACGTTCGGATCGGTGCACAATATGGCGCAGTCGTCATCGGCGCGGTCGGCAGCGAGCGCAATCTGTCCTTCGCGGTGGTGGGCGACACCGTCAACGTCGCCAGCCGTTTGCAAGCGCTCTGCCGTGAGCTTCAGGCGAATATTTGCTTTGGGTCACGACTGATTGAGGCCGCGCAGGCGGAATCGCCCACGACACAGTTGAATGCGCGCGATCATGGACCGGTGAGCATCCGCGGCCGGGACGAACCGGTCCATGTTTGGGTCGAACACAGAGCCGAAAACCAGGGCGCTGTTGCGGTCTCGGCGTGATATAGGCCGCCATGTGAAACGCCGCACTTCGGCCGGATAGCGGCCGCGCCATAGGGGTATGTCCTGACCCAGGCCGCTCGCCCGGCAGATGCGCGTGTTGTAGGTCCGATAGCGCGACAGCGGCACGGCGATGCAGCCATCGCCAAGTGTGACCTCGATCAGGCGGCGACGCTCCGATCCGTCCTCCGGTTCGGGCAAGGCATCGCCGACATAGAAGGCCGCATGCGACCAGGTCGACTGGGTCAGGTATTTGATCGCTGCCGAGATCTTCTGATTGCCCTCGATGAGCAGGATGTCGCCGGGCTCGAGCGTTCGGCGCAGCGTTTCGGCATCGGACGGCGTGTAAGGCTCGTAGCCCGACGATTCCTCCTGCAACCGGCCGGCAAGCCAGCGGCCAAGTCGGTCCAGAAGCGTGTCCCCGGTCTCGATCATGCCAGACGGCGATTATCACAGGCCGGCGGCCTAGACCATGATCCCGAACTGAAGGACTGCATCAGCCGGCGGCGCCGGGCGCGCTGGCGTCTTCGCGCGGCGCGGCCGCCAGATCGTCGCGCGCCTTGCGTGCGAGTTTCCTTGTCGAGCGCCTGGGACTATCGCCGAACAGATCGGCCGCCGCGGCGAGGCAGGTCTTTTTCAGGCTTTTCTCCGAGCGCTTCAACAGTTTGCCCAGGAGCCGGGTCTCTTGAGGAGAGCCGAGCGGCCGGTCGTCGGCATCGAGAAGTTCGCGCAGGACAAACAAATCATGCAGCTCGCCCAGTCTTTCGCCCAATTCGTCGACTGCTTTACGCCGGGCCTTGATCGGCGTCGGCCACAGCCTTCCGAGCAGCGACAGATGCATACCGTGGGTCTTTGCCGCCTTGCGCAGATCATGGAAATCGTCGGCCTCACCGCGGGAGCCCGCCTTGTCCAGCGCCTTTCTGGCGCGACGCAGCGTGGTGCGGGCGCCTTCGGCAAGCACATCGGCGGCCTGTTCAGGCCGGTCGGGCAAGGCCAGCATATCGATCCGGTTGATTCCCTCCTCGCAAGCGGCAATCGCGGCAGCTACCGCAGCGTCGAGGCCGACACCGCCATGCAATTCGTTCTGGCGCGCGACGAGCGTCTCGCGCACGGCATCGAGGCCGCCGCCGGCGCTCTGCTCGGGAAAGCTTGCCGCCAACCGGTCGATGGTTTCAACCAGCGCGGTCGCCTCGCGCGGACCGGCGAGCAGGGCCGCCACCTGTCTGTAGCATTGGTTCTCGGTCACGCAAAATGTTTCGTCTCCGGAACGGACCAAGCGTAGCAAGGCGCGTGCATTCTTCAGCCGCTTGCGGCATTTGTGCAGCGCCTGCTCCGGCCGGTCATGCGCCGCGTCCAAATGGATGAGCGCCTTGCCGATCTCCTCGGCGAGAATGCGCCTGACCTCATCGGTCAGCGGCAGGCGCGGGTCGATGCGATAGCTCATGCGGCGATCTCCGGAATCCCCCCGAGGGCGAGCGACGCGTTATAGAACCTCTGCTCGCCGGTGACTTCGCGGCCGAGCCAGTCTGGCAGCATTTCGTCCGGTACGTCCTCCGGCGTCTCGAGCTCGGCGACTACAAGACCGGTATGCATCCCGCCGAAGACATCGACTTCGTAGAGATGGCCGCGATGCCTAACATGGTGGCGTGTCTTCTCGATGACATGTCCGATGGCGAAGGCCAGCATCTCTTCCGCCTCCGCCAGAGGGATCGGATATTCGAATTCGTCGCGTTCGCGGGCCTTGCTGCCGAATTTGAGCGTCAGCTTTGCCGAGGCGCCGTCGCTGATGCGCACGCGCACCGAGCGGTCGGGTGCGGCGGCGAGGTAGAACTGGCGAATGCGGATATCCGCCTCGGCCAGGTCCCGCCACTCATTGCCGGAGACCAGGAACTTGCGCTCAATTTCCTTGACCATGGCTTCGCACTAAAGCGCGTGCGGCAGGAGAAGGCAAGGTCGAGATAGTCAAAGGTTGACTTTAATCATTCGATTGATTAAATAGCTGATCATGAGCAAATCAACGGACTCCAAAATTCCGCGACGCGAGGCATCTCCCGCCGACATGACGCGCGCGGCACTTGTCCGCGCGGCCCTGAAGCTGTTCGGACGCCAGGGTTTCGACGGCACGTCGACGCGCGAGATCGCGGCGGAGGCCAAGGCCAATATCGGCTCGATCGCCTATCATTTCGGCGGCAAGGAAGGGCTTCGCAATGCTGCGGCCGACTACATCGTCGACACCATCCAGACCATTGCCGGCCAGGCGATCGGCAATCTGCAAGCGCCCGCGGCGGCAATGACCGATCCCGAAGCAGCGCGGGCGCATCTATTCACCGCACTGGAGCGGATGGTGGCCTTCATCGCGGCAAGGCCGGAAGCGGGCGAGATCGTGCAGTTCGTCCTGCGTGAGCTGTCCCATCCAACCGCCGCGCTCGACCGTATCTATGACGGCGTGTTCGAACCCGCGCATCGCCGGCTCTGCCTGATCTGGGAACAGGCCACGGGCGAGCCGGCCGAGAGCGAAGCTACCCGTCTCACCGTGTTCACACTGATCGGCCAGGTCGTCTATTTCCGCATCGGCCGCGAGGCGGTGATGCGCCGCATGGGCTGGCGCGCGATCGGCGACGCCGAGGCCACCAAGATTGCGGCGGCGGTGACGGATAACCTTGGGGCCATATTGGCCGCCCGGAAGGATCGTAGGTCATGAGTTTTCTCTGTTCTCTGCCGCTCGCCGCCCTGCTTTTCAGCGCCTGCGCACCGGCGGCACCGCTCGCCGTCGGCTATGTCGAGGGCGACTATGTGCTGCTCGCGCCGATCGAGGTGGCGCAGGTCGAGACGATTTCGGTCAAGCGCGGCGACCGCGTCGCGCCGGGCACGCCGGTGGTGACGCTTGAGAGCGCCGACGCGAAAATCGCCGTCGCGCAAGCCGAGGCGGCGCTTGCCCAGGCCCAGGCGCAACTTGCCGACTTGCAGGTCGGTAAGCGACCGGAAGAGATTGAGGTGCTCAAGGCGCAGGTCGACATGGCCAGGGCGCAGGCCGCCGACGCCAAACGCAGATACACCCGCGCCAGCGATCTGTTCAAACGCGGCACCGGCACGCAGGCCGATTTCGACACCGCCTCGGCCACCCTGGAGACAGCCAACGCGCAGGTCGGCCAGGCGGAAGCCAATCTCGCTGTCGGCGGCCTACCGGCGCGGCCGGAGACGATCAAGGCCGCCGACAATCAGGTCAGGCAGGCGCAATCGGCGCTGGAGCAAGCGCGATGGCGGCTGTCGAAGCGCGTGCTGGCAGCGCCTTCGCCGGGGCGCGTCAACGATGTGATCCGCAATCCGGGTGACACGGCCGGCCCAACCGCGCCGGTCATTTCGGTGCTGCCGGACGGCGCGGTGAAGCTCAGCGTCTATGTGCCGGAAAGTGCGTTCTCGTCGATAAAGGTCGGAACGCTGCTTAACGTCCACTGCGACGGCTGCGGGCCGGACGTGAAGGCTCGCGTCAGCTACGTGTCGCCGGACCCGGAATTCACGCCACCAGTGATCTACTCGCTCGAGACCCGACAAAAGTTGGTCTACCTGGTCGAGGCGCGGCCCGAGAGCGACGCCAGCGCGCTGCAGCCGGGGCAGATCGTCGACGTTGATCTGGCGGATATCGGCAAATGAACGTCATCGACGTCCATGGCCTGGTCAAGCGCTTCGGCGACAAGACCGTCGTCGACCATGTAACGATGACGGTGGCAGAAGGAGAGATCGTCGGCTTCCTCGGCCCGAACGGCTCGGGCAAGACGACAACGATCCGCATCATGTGCGGCCTGCTGACGCCGGATGAGGGCGACGGCACGGTGCTCGGTTTCGACATCCGCACCGACAGTCTGAGTATCAAGCGCGAAGTCGGCTACATGACGCAGAAATTCTCGTTCTACGAGGATCTGACCATCGCCGAAAATCTCGAGTTCGTGGCGCGGCTCTACCAGTTGAAGCCACTCGACGAGCATGTCGGCAGAACGCTGGAGGAACTTGGCCTGACCTCGCGCAAGGACCAATTGGCCGGCACATTGTCCGGTGGCTGGAAGCAGCGGCTGGCGCTGGCCGCCTGCATCATGCACAAGCCCAGATTGCTGCTGCTCGACGAGCCGACGGCGGGCGTCGATCCGAAGGCCAGGCGCGAATTCTGGGACGAGATCCATCGGCTGGCGAGTGGCGGGCTGACCGTACTGGTCTCCACCCATTACATGGACGAGGCCGAGCGCTGCCACCGCATCAGCTACATCTCCTACGGCAAGATGCTGGCGTCAGGCACGGTCGAAGAGGTGGTCAGGAATGCTGGGCTGACGACCTTCGTCGTGCATGGCCCGCGGCTTGATCAGGTTGCTGCCGCACTCGGCGGCCGCTCCGGCGTCGACCAGGTGGCGCCCTTCGGCGCGACGCTGCATGTCGTCGGTTCCGACAAGAACGCGCTTCAGGCAGCCCTCGCTGACGTCGAGAAAGAGCACAAGGGCGTAACGGTGACGCCGGGCGAGACCAGCTTGGAGGATGTCTTCATCCAGTTCATGTCCGGCTCGAAGGACAATATGGGATGAAAAATGGGATAAACAGCGTCTTCTCCTTCGCCAGGCTCGGCGCGCTGCTGATCAAGGAATTCATCCAGATGCGGCGCGACCGCATCACCTTCGCCATGATGCTGGGCGTGCCGCTGATGCAGCTGGTGCTGTTCGGCTATGCCATCAACAACGATCCGAAGAGCCTGCCGGCGGCCTTGGTTACGATGAGCAGCGATCCTTACACGAGGGCCATGGTTTCGGCGCTGCAGACCACCGGCTACTACCGCTTCGACCATGTCGCGCAAAGTGCCGCCGAGGCGGAATTCCTGATGGCGCGTGGCGACGTCGCCTTCGTCGTCACCATCCCCGCCGATTTTGCCCGGAGGGTCGAGCGCGGCGACAGTCCGCAGATCCTGATCGAAGCGGACGCGACTGACCCGGCCGTCGCCAGCGGAGCCATCTCGACGCTGGGCACGGTCGCCAACCAGGCGCTGCTTCGGGCGCGCGGCATGCAGGAGACGGCAGCCGAGAACGCCAAGGGCCAGCTCGAAGTGGTGGTGCACCGGCGCTACAATCCGGAAGGCATCTCGCAATACAACATCGTGCCCGGCCTGCTCGGCGTCATCCTGCAGATGACGATGGTGATGATGACCTCGATCGCGCTGACGCGCGAGACCGAGCGCGGCACGATGGAGAACCTTCTGGCGATGCCGTCGAGCCCGCTTGAGATCATGCTGGGCAAGGTGCTGCCCTATCTGGTGGTCGGTGCCGTCCAAGTGGTGGTGGTGCTGGCGGCGGCCAAGCTTTTGTTTGGCGTTCCGTTCACCGGATCGATGTCGCTGCTGCTGACAGCGGTCCTGATCTTCGTGCTGGCGCTGGTGCTGCTCGGCTACACCATTTCGACGATGGCGCGCACGCAGATGCAGGCGCTGCAGCTTACCTTCTTCTTCTTCCTGCCGTCGATCCTGTTGTCCGGCTTCATGTTTCCTTATCGCGGCATGCCGGGCTGGGCCCAGATCTTCGGCGAGGTCCTGCCGCTGACGCATTTCTTGCGCATCATCCGCGCGGTTATGCTGAAAGGCGCCGACCTGCCGGCGATTGCAACAGAGATCGGCTGGCTGGTTGTGTTCGTGGCGCTGTTTGCCGGCGTGGCGCTGGTGCGGTTCCGTCGAACGCTGGATTAAAGCGCGTCGCGTTCGAGCGGAGTCATGCGACGCGCTTTAAGCTCTTGTTTTTATGCATGTCGTTATCGCAAAACCGCTGCGCACTTTTGCGCGACATGCATTAACTCACGCAAAATGGCCGAGATGAGCGGAGTGAGGAGCTCCAACGCGAACGCGCAACGGCCGCGGGATGCATGATCGTTCGGTTCATGCAGGCTTGGCCTGAGCCGGAACCGGCGGCAATTCAGGCGCATCCAGTCCTTTGAAGGGATCGCGCCAGGCGTCGATTTTTTCAAGCTGGCAATACCAGCGGCTGACAGACGGATAATCAGCGAGCGGCAAGCGGGCGACATCGTTGAAGGGCAGAAACGTCGCCATTCGAAAGTCGGCATAGGAAACCGAATTTTCGACCAGCCATTCTCGCTCGGCAAGCGCGGCCTCGAGTGTTGCCGCGGCCGTGCGGAAGTCTCTCAGCCCCTCCTCAACCCGGTCCTGATCGATCGGGCCGATCCCATACCGCTGTTTGGTTCCGCGTTCGAAATGCACGACGTCGCAAGCTCTTGCGAAATTCTCTTTGCCCCAACTGAGCCATCGGATCATCTCGGGCTCGTCGTCACCGGTGCGCCAGAAATCCGAATGCGCGTCGCGTGAAAGCCGGCAGGCTATGGCGTCGGCCTCCCAGAGACTTTTTCCCGAGCCCACAAGTATGGGCAATGAAAGATTGGGGTTTAGCGGGCGAAATCGCTCAGCCTGCCCTGGAGCGAAGGGGGAGGCGAATTCAAACTCGACCTTTGCGTTGAGATAACGTGCGACCGCGACCGCGAGGCGAGGGTTGGGATTGCGGCTGAAGAACAGTTTCATTCCATGTCAGCCTCTGAATGGGATCGGTTCGACTGGGCGCGCACGGGGCGCTTGAGACTTTGAATCGGCGCGTGATCCGGAACTAAGCTGCCGCCATGATCTCGGCATAGGTGCCGAAATCGACATTGCCGCCGGAGAGCACCACGACAACGCACTTGCCGGCAATGTCGATCCTGCCCGACGATAGCGCGGCCAGCCCGACGCAGCCGCCGGGCTCGACCACCAATTTGAGATGGGCCATGGCGTCGCGCATCGCCTGTGCCGCCGCTCTGTCGGGAACGGCAATGCCGCCGGCAAGATTCCTGCGGTTGATCTCGAAGGTGATCGCGCCGGGCTCGGTGGTGAGGAGCGCGTCGCAGATCGAAGTGTGGCCAGGTTCGATCGAAACCCGCGCACCTCTGGCCAGTGAACGACAGGTGTCGTCGAAATGCTCGGGTTCCACCGCCCAGACGGCCGTATCAGGCGAGGCATCCTTGACTGCAATGGAGATGCCGCTGCTCAAGCCGCCGCCGCCGCAGGGAATGACGACCGCGTCGAGGCTCACGCCGAGTGCTTTCGCCTGCGCCATCAGTTCGAGGCCGATCGTGCCTTGGCCGGCGATGATGGCCGGATCGTCGAATGGCGGGACCAGGACCATGCCCCTTTCCATGTAGGGGCGAACGACCGTCATGCGATCGTCGCGGAAGCGGTCGAACGGAACCACTTCCGCTCCCATTTTCCTGACATTGCCGACCTTCATTGCCGGGGCGTCAGTGGGCATGGCGATGACCGCCTTGACGCCGAACATCGCCGCCGACGCAGCGACGCCTTGCGCATGGTTGCCCGACGAGAAAGCGACGACGCCACGGCTGCGTTCTTCCTCGGTGAGTGAAGACAATTTGTTGTAGGCGCCGCGAAACTTGAACGAGCCGGTGCGCTGCAACGTCTCCGGCTTGAACAGGATCCTGGCGCCGAAGCGCTTGTTCAGCTCCGGCGATTCGATGAGCGTCGTTTCGACGATCAGGCCGGACAATCGCAATGCTGCGGCGCGGATATCGGCGATGCCGGGAGGCGTTGGTGCGGTCATGAAGCGGTCCCGTGGAAAGACATGTTGCCTTTCATGATGCCCAGAAAGGGAGGCGGCGCACCAATGAAAAAATGTGACCGTTACAAATTCCCGCTGGTAGGAAGAGGGCGGTGTGCCTGTCACCTACCGCCTCCCCGGCCCTCCGCTATGGCTCCGGGCGCTCGTCGCTTCAATCGATAAATCGTTGTCGATTGATCGGCTTCGCCGACCGATCATCCCAAAAGCGTTCGTTGCCGTTTGGCGCCGCCCATCTTGCGCCAGTTGTTGAAGCGATGGGTGGCGGCGGCGAATGAGATCTTCATCTGCTGGGCAACCGAATAGCGCGATTTGCCCTCGTCGAACAGGCGGTAGCAGCACTCGACGCCCTCCTCGGTCAGCTTGCCGTCGGGAGCCTTGTTGTGCGGATTGGCCGGATCGAATTTTTCGACCTGCTGCTCGACCAGGCCTTTCAGCCGCTGCAGGTCTGCCTCGATATTGGCGATGAGGTCTAGAACAGGTTTCGGGTCAAATGCATGGGTGGGCTGTTTTGCCGGCATCAACAGTTTCCTTTCTCTTGGCTTAGATTCAGCTATATAGGTGAACATTCGTCAATAATGAAGAGACGCCGATAATGAAGAAGCGCAGGAGGATTCCCGGAACCAATAATTTGAGCGTTCAGCAGCGAACGAGATTGACCAAGCGCGCGCTGGACCCTAGTTTAGAATAATTCTAAACTAGGGCGATTTTCTCATGCTTTCCCGCGTTTTCGGCTTTGGCCGCCGTCCTTTCGAATCGCTCTCGGAGCAGGAGATCCTCGCGCTCGCCATCTCTTCGGAGGAAGATGACGGGCGTATCTATCGCGCCTATGCCGACGGGCTGGTGGAGAGCTTTCCGCATTCGGCCAAGGTGTTCGAGGAAATGGCCGAGGAGGAGGACGGCCATCGCGACTCGCTGATAGAGCTTCACCGCGAGCGTTTCGGCGAGCGCATTCCGCTGATTCGGCGTGAGCATGTGAAGGGCTATTACGAGCGCAAGCCCGACTGGCTGGTCAGGCCGCTCGGCATCGAGCATGTGCGCCAACAGGCCGAGTCGATGGAGCGGCAGGCGTACCTGTTCTACGTCGAGGCATCCAAACGTACCAGCGATGCCTCGACGCGAAAGCTGCTCGACGACCTGGCGGTGGCCGAACAGGGCCACGAGACGCTGGCGCAGCGGCTGGAGAAAAAGCATGTGCCTGGCGCCGTGAAGGACGAGGAAGCAGCGGCCGAGCAGCGCCAGTTCATCCTGACCTATGTGCAGCCGGGACTGGCCGGGCTGATGGACGGGTCGGTGTCGACGCTGGCGCCGATCTTTGCCGCCGCCTTTGCCACGCACGACACGTTCCAGACCTTTCTGGTCGGGCTTGCCGCCTCGATCGGCGCCGGCATCTCGATGGGCTTCACCGAGGTCGCCTCCGACGATGGCAAACTATCGGGCCGCGGTTCGCCGGTGAAACGCGGATTGACCGTCGGCATCATGACCATGCTGGGTGGCCTCGGCCATGCGCTGCCCTACCTCATCCCGTTTTTCTGGACAGCGACGATCGTCGCTGCAGTCGTGGTGTTCTTCGAATTGTGGGCGATCGCCTTCGTGCAGAACCGCTACATGCAGACGCCGTTCTGGCGCGCCGCCTTCCAGGTGGTGCTGGGCGGCGCGCTGGTGTTTGCGGCGGGGGTGCTGATCGGGAATGCTTAGAAAGCCCTACCCATGCAGCGCCCGGCTATCCTCAGGCGCCTCGGCTCGCTCGGTCAGGCCATAGTCGCGCACGACATCGGCGATGCGCAGACGATAGTCGGCAAAGATGCCGCCACGGCCGGCCTTCTGAGCCCGCCTATGTTCCTCCGTGTTGCGCCAGGCCTTCACCGCCTCCTCGTCGCGCCAGAACGACAGTGACAGGATGCGGTTCGGGTCGGTGAGGCTCTGAAAGCGCTCGATCGACAGAAAACCGTCTATGCCGTCGAGCAACGGGCGCAGGTCGGCGGCGATGGCCAGATAGGCATCGCGCTTGCCCGCTGCCGGCTGGACCTCGAAGATGACGGCTATCATAGTTTCACCAGGGAGGCATGCGGCCCGGAGGCGAGTTTCAGAAAAGTCCGGTCCTCTTTAAGAATGAATTTTTCACGTCGCGCGAATTCGTAATTCGCCTTGCCGGCCGGATCGGCGGCGAGCCTGGCACGGTAGGCTTCGTAAGCGGCCAGGTTGTCGATGTTGTAGGCGGCGTAGGCGGTAGTGGCCGAGCCTTCATGCGGCGCGAAATAGCCGATCAGATCGGCGCCGCAGCGCGGAATCGCCTGGCCCCAGTTGCGGGCATACTCCTCGAACGCCGCCTTGCCGAACGGGTCGATCTCGTAGCGGATAAAGCAGGTGATGGTCATCTTTTGTCTCCTTGCTGAATCTGGTTTGTTGCGGCGACAGTTCGAGCGGGGTCGAAACGTTCGGCGGCTCGACGTGCTAGGCAAGTTCTCCACTGGTCACGCTTGCCAGAAGGATTTTGCGCATTCGCGGCGAACGTCTTCCGGCGTCAGCCCAAGGTCGCGCAAAAGATGCTCGTCAATCTCGGCGAGGTCGAGGCGTTGTAGATGGCGGTCATACCACCGCGCCAACAGCCGCAGGCGCAGCCGGCGTAAGGTCACGAAGGGGAACGGCCGGCGGCCGAACCGGCCAGCGGATACGGCGTCGGGAACGGTTCTTGCAGTCATCGTCGTCTCCTTGATCTCATTGGAGGATAGTGGTTACTTGACGACAACGCTTCGATGAGGAACGAACTATGCGTGAAGGACCAGATATAGCCCGCATCGCCAGCCTGGTCGGCGATCCGGCGCGGGCAAACATGCTGACCGCGCTGATGGGCGGCACGGCATTGACGGCGAGCGAACTGGCGCTCGAGGCCGGCGTCTCGCTGCCGACCGCCAGCTCGCATCTGTCGAAACTGATGGAAGGCGGTCTGCTGACACTGGCAAGCCAAGGACGGCATCGCTATTACGGCCTCGCCGGTCCGCAGGTGGCAGGCATGATCGAGGCGATCACCGGCGTCGCCGCTGCGGTCGGGCCGCAGCGGGTGCGGCCGGGTCCGCGTGACGCGGCGATGCGCGTGGCGCGGGTCTGCTACGACCACCTCGCCGGCGAACAGGCGGTGGCGATGCTGGATCGTCTTGTCGCTCGGCAAGTGCTGCTGCGCGACGACAATGAGATCAGGCTTGCGCCATCAGCCGCCTCGTATTTTGCCGCGATTGGCATCGGCGTCGAGAGCAAGGCGCGGCGGCCGGTGTGCCGGGCCTGCCTCGACTGGAGCGTGCGGCGTTCGCATCTTGCCGGCACACTGGGTGCGGCCATTCTCGACAAGATCCTTCTGGAAAAATGGGCGCGGCGCGAGAAAGACAGCCGCGCGGTGGTGTTTTCGCCGACGGGCAAGCAGGCGTTCGAGAAGGTGTTCCTCGGTTGAAAAACTGATCAGTCGCGCTTGAGCGGCTTACCCTGCCTGAAAAAATCCGCCCACGGATCGGCTTTCGCCAGCTGCTTCAGCGTCGTCTTGTCGCCGATCGGGAAAGCGTTCGGCGCCAGTCCGGCCTCGATCTCCGCCCAGGTCGCCGGCATCGATACCGTGGCGCCCTTCTTGGCCCGCGACGAATAGGGCGCCACCGTGGTCGAGCCACGGCCATTGCGCAGATAGTCGACGAAGACCTTGCCGGTGCGCGCCTTCTTCGACAGCGTCGCCGTGTAACGCTCGGGTGCCGCCTGCTCGAGGGCGAGGGCGAAATCATGGGCGAAGCCCTTCACCTCATCCCAATCGGCCGATGGTTTCAGCGGCACGACGACATGATAACCCTTGCCGCCCGATGTCTTGACGAAATTCGGCAAGGACAGCTCATCGAGCCGGCCGCGAATTTCGAGCGCCGCCGCGCGCACCGCTTTCACGTCGACGCCTTCATCGGGGTCGAGATCGAAGATGATCTGGTCCGGCTTGTCCAGTTCGTCGATGGTGCAGCCCCAGATATGGATCTCGACCACGCCGAGCTGGACCAAGGCAGCGACACCGTCGAAATCGCGGATGAACAAGATCTCCTCGCCGTCGGTCGGATCCTTCATTCTGGCGATCTTGTCATGCATGCCGGCCGAGGCATGTTTCTGAAAGAAGCGTTGGCCGTCGACGCCGTCCGGCGCGCGCACCAGGCTGAGCGGCCGATTGACGACGAATTGTTGCATGCGCGGCCAGACCAAAGCGTAATGATCGAGCAGGCCCTGCTTCGATACCTTCTCCTGCGGCCACAGAAGCTTGTCGGGATGAGAAAGCTTTACGACGGTGTTTGCCGCCCCGGCGGATTTGACCTTGGTCTCGCCCTTGCTACCGGCAGGCTTTGCCTTGGTGTCAGCCTTCGGCTTTTCCTGCACGACTTCCTCCGCCCGTTCGTCCTCGCGCAATCCCTGGAGCGAGGCGTGGCGTATTATACGACCGGACGTCCAGCTACGGAACTCCACTTCGCCGACAAAGTCTGGCCCCGCGAAAGCGAGGCACGCCGGATTGCCCGGCGTTGCCTCGATCGAGAGCGTTATTCGGCGGCCTGAAGGTTGACCTTGGCTTCCGCAATCTCGGTAAGCTTGCGGTCGGTCGCCTGCTCTTCCTTGATGTTGTTGGCCAGGACATTGGCGCAGTCGGTGCGGCCAAGCTGCTTGGCCCAGGCGATCAGCGTGCCGTAACGGGTTATCTCATAGTGCTCGACCGCTTGCGCCGATGCGATAAGGGCGGCGTCCAGTACGTCCTTGTCGTCGATGTCGCCGCTGACTTCATCGGCTTCCTCGAGAATACCGTCGATGGCCGGACAGTTGACCGTCTTGGCCTTCACGCCATGCAGTTCGAACACCTTCTCGACCCGCTCGATATGGCCTTTGGTCTGGCCTAGGTGCTTCTCCAGGCCGGCTTTCAATTGCGGATCGGTTGCCTTGTCGATCATCTTCGGCAGCGACTTCTCGATCTGCTTTTCGGCGTAGTAGATGTCGCGCAGCGTGTGGACGAAGAGGTCGTCCAGCGTCTTGATGTCTTTCGAAAAGAAACCCATGGCTTTGCCTTTCCATTGTTCTTGCTGTTGGGATGTGGCGGCGGTCCCGCTCGGAAAGCCGCAGCCTGCCGGGCCGGCTTGGCCCGGCTACTGGCGTCAACGTGCTGATATAGGAGGGGTTCCTGACTTTCTCTGGCAAGCACGGAAATTCCGCGCTGCCGGCCAAGGTTGAAACAGAAGCGCGCCGCAGCGACATCCAAACGAAACATATGTGATGCAAAAGTCACATCGACCGAAATGTCGACGAACTGCATGGAAAGACCCCGAATCAGCCGCATTGCGGCCACGAACCAAGGCATTTTCGACCAGATATTAACATCGTGTTCACCGACTATTCACGCCTCGACGCTATGATCTCCGCAATTCGGAAGGGACATCCGAAATCGGGACAGGGACAGGTAAAATGAACTTCTTGACGCACCTCATCGGCTACGCTGCTGCCATCCGCGAATTCGTCGCGCCGACCTATCGGCCGGAGCGCTATTACATGCGCGGCCCAGGGCCTGCTTGCGCACGCCGCGGCCACACGCTCGGCATCAGCGCGCACTGATGACGACCATGGAAAGCCGTCATGACAGCCGGATCTGCAGGCCGGCCGCCGATCACCGTGCGACCACCTATCGTGCGGAGCGCCCTGCGCTCGCCGACAGGCGGCGTGCGACAATGCCAACGTCCTGAGATTCTCGGCTCTGTGATTCTGGGGCTTTGATCTCGCCGCCGGCAAGCTTATGTGTCTTTTGACACCAAGCAGCCGGGACTCGCGCGATCACCCAGCCAGACCATCCTCCTGAAAAGCCAGCCTTCGATGCAAGCCATCCGTTGATCGTGTTCGACGGCGTCTGCGTGCTGTGCTCCGGCTTCGTGCGCATGGTGGTCAGGCTCGACCGCAAAAGCCGCTTCCGCTTCGCCACGGCACAGTCGCCGCTCGGCGACGCGCTGTTTCGAAAATACGGGCTGCGGACAGACAGCTACGAGACGAATCTGGCCCTCATCGACGGTGCCGCCTTCACCCGCCTGGACAGTTTCGTTGCCGTGATGGCCGAACTAGGCTGGCCATGGCGGGCGGCGAGATTTTTGCTCCTGCTGCCGCGCCCGCTCCGCGACTGGCTTTATGATCGCATCGCAAAGAACCGTTACGCGCTGTTCGGCAGGAAAGAGAGTTGCGAGATTCCTTCCGCTGAACTGAAAGGGCGGCTGATTGGCTAGCAGACAACGCTCAGTTTTCGCCTTTCAGTCAACCAGATCGGCCGTTGGGGCGCTTCGGATGAAGGTTCTCCGCAAATCTAGAGCGGGATAGCGGTCGTCTCCTTGGCGGTCCGAATCACAAACATTGTGTAATACCGCGCGACATTGGTCCGATCCCGGAACAGCCGCTCGCACAGAGCATCAAACTCTTCCATATCCGTCAGGCGCAGCATAAGGACAGCGTCGGTCGAGCCGCTCACGCTGTAGGCTTGGATCACCGCTGGTTCCATGGCGGCAAGCTCTAGGAAGCGGCGCATGTGTTGCTCGCCGTGGCGCTCCAGCTCGACCGTGACGATAGCCTTCATCCCCCTGCCGGCCTTGGCTGGGTTAAGAAGCGCGACAACGCGATCGATGACACCGGCTGACTTAAGCCGCCGTATGCGGCGCAAGCAGCTGGAGGGCGAAAGCCCGACCGCCGCCGCCAGGTCGGCATTGGTTCGCGAAGCGTCTTCTTGCAAGAGCTTAAGAAGCTTCCTGTCGATCCGGTCCATTCGGGCCCTCCGTTGTCGTCTACCGCTGCAATTTTATTGCACAAGACCGCTAATTTTGACCACAAATGCGAACCGTCTAACGGTAGTCATTTGGCGTCAATAACGGAGACGTCGCCATGGCAGTGTATGCCCTCTACCGAAAGACGCTGGGAACGCTTGAAATCTATTGGGAATTGGTTCGCGTCATCGTTCCGGTCACGATAGTCACACAGATCCTGCAGGATCTTGGTGTTATCCGGGCGATCTCTCCATTCTTCGCCCCTCTCATGACGCTGGTTGGTCTACCGCCCGAGCTCGCCCTTGCCTGGCTGACAGGACTGCTGGTGGGAATTTGGGGCGCGGTGGTGACCGTGTTCACGCTGGCGCCGGTTTCGACGCTGAGCACTGCCGACATGACCGTCTTTTCAACCCTTTTGCTATTTGCGCATGCCATCCCGATTGAACAACGCATCATTCAGAAGGTTGGGCCAAGCTTCGTGGTCACTGCGGCGCTTCGTATTGGCGGCGGACTGATCCTTGCCATGCTCCTGCACCAGATATTCGTAACAACCGGATGGCTATCCGAGCCGCTGAAGCCGGCGTGGGTACCAATGAGCGAAGGCACTGATTGGAGCAGTTTTTTTCTGAGTATGCTCAAAACCCTGGCAGCCATGCTCGTCATTCTCCTCGCACTGAGCTGGCTGATCGAGCTGCTCAAGATGTCGGGCATCCTGGGTTGGCTGAACAAGGGGCTTGCGCCGCTCTTTCGCCTTGCCGGCATCCAGTCACAAGCGGTACCGTTCACTGCGGTCGGTCTGTTACTTGGAATTTCCTATGGCGCGGGACTTCTGATCCGCGAGGCGCGCACCGGCAGCGTAGAGCCGCGCCAGATATTCCTCGCTTGCGTGTTCATGGGCTTTGCCCACAGCCTCATAGAGGACACACTGGTTGTCGTAGCTCTGGGTGCAGACTTCACCTGCGTGTTCGTCGTTCGCCTGATCTTTGCCGTGCTCGCAACCGCTTTGATCGCCCGGGCAGTCAGTTCGGCTTCCGACATTACGTTTTTCAAAGCATTCTTCCACAAGGAAGAACATCGGCTTGCTCAGTCGGAATCCGGGTTTGGCGGTTAATAATGGAGCGTCTTCGGCCTGCCAATGTGGCTATACCCCGCGTCCGCTACCGCGGATGGCTGGAACCATTGCACGGCTCCAGCAAGATCGTGGCGCCTGCAGCCTTGCCCAGTTCGCGACAGCCCTGGACCGTGCATAGCGTCCAGCCTTCACGCGTCGCGCCAGAGGCTGCGAGCACGAGGCGCGGCTGAGGCCCGGTCCGGGGTGCATAGACCCACCAACCATTTCTCAGCACCGAGCCTTCCGGCGGCTCCATGCCGGCGCCCGAGCCCTTGATCCGTGCCTCGGCTATTTGCAAGCCGGAGGGCAGCACCTTCCAGTCCTCCTGCCAATGCGTCTTTTCCACCGAATGCGTCCAGGACAGCGTGAAAGCGGCGACAGTGAGCGTCACCGCCTTGCCGGCGGCTAGAATACAGAGGCTCATGCGGACCCGGCGGCCGACGCCTGCCGCGCACGCCAGCAGTGCCAGCCGATCCAGACGAGAGAGAGTACCCAGCCGGCTTCGTCGGTGAGCGGCAATGCGGCAACCAGCAGAGCGCCGGCAGCGAAGGCGACGAGACGTTCCCACCAGGCCATGCGCCGGGCGAGAAACCCGACAGCGGCCGCGCCCCACAGGACGATGCCCATGCAGGCCTTGGCGACGACATAGGCGACCTCGACGGGATAACCGAACTGGGCGGCGATCGGACCGGCGTCCTGCAACATCAATGCCGGGGTGTAAACCGCCATGAACGGCACGACGAAGCCGGCGATGGCAAGCTTAGTCGCCTGGATGCCGATCTTGAGGCCGCTCTCCTTGGCCATGGGCGCGGCGGCGAAGGCGGCCAGCGCCACGGGCGGTGTGAGGTCGGCCATGATGCCAAAATAGAAAACGAACATGTGGCTGACCACCAGCGGCACGTCGAGCGCCAACAGGGCCGGTCCGGCCAACGACGAGGTGATGATGTAATTGGGAATGGTCGGGATGCCCATGCCGAGTATCAGGCAGGTGAGCATGGTCAGCACTAGCGACAGGAACAGATTGTTCTCGCCGATGGAGATGATCCAGCCGATGAAGGTCGAGGCGATTCCGGTGAGCGTCAGCGTGCCGATGACGACGCCGACAATGGCACAGGCAATGCCGACCGGCAGCGCGTTCTTTGCGCCCTCGGCAAGCGAGTCTATGCATATCTGCAGCGTCTCGCGGCCGCCCTTGAAAGTGAAGCAGGCGATAATGAGCGCAGCGATAACAAGGCTCAGGATATTGACGCCGAACTTCATGAAAGAGGCGGCGGCAAGCCCCAGCGCCAGCCAGAAGACGATACGGAAGGCAAGCGGCCCGATCAGCGCCGCCAGCGGCGTGCCGAGGATGAGCACGATGGTCAGCGCCAGGCCCATGGTGCCGGCGAAGATCGGCGTATAGCCGGCAAACAGCAGATAGATGAGTGCGGCGAGCGGCAGCACCAGCGGCCAATGCCTTCTCACCGCGTCCCAGGGATTGGGCAGGTCCGCCTTGGCCATGCCGTGCAAGTCGGCCTTGCCGGCTTCCAGATGCACCTGCCAGAAACAGGCGCCGAAATAGAGCAGCGCCGGGATGATCGCCGCCTTGACCACCTCGGCATAGGGGATGTTCAGCGTCTCGGCCATGATGAAGGCGACCGCGCCCATCACCGGCGGCATGATCTGGCCGCCCATCGACGAGGTCGCCTCGACGGCGCCGGCGAAAGCCGGGCGGAAGCCGAAGCGCTTCATCAGCGGGATGGTGAACTGGCCACTGGCCACCACATTGGCGACGCCGGAGCCCGAAATGGTGCCCATCAGCGCCGAGGACAGAACACAGACCTGGGCCGGGCCTCCGCGCCACGAGCCAACCAGGCCCAGAGCGAAATCGTTGAACAGCGCGATCATGCCGGCGCGTTCGAGGAAGGCGGCGAAGACGACGAAGATGAAGATGTAGGCGGCCGAGACGTAGACCGGTGTGCCGTATATGCCTTCGGTGCCAAAGGCGAAGGTGTCGACGAGCTGGGCGAAGTCATAACCGCGATGGATGAAGGGCGGCGGCAGATGATTGCCGGCAAATGCGTAGGCGAGGAAGATCAAGGCGATCAGGGCAAGCGGCAGCCCCATCAGCCGCCGCGCCGCCTCGAAGACCAGCACGACCAGCACCGTGCCGACGATCAGGTCCGGCGTGGTGAGGAAGCCGGAGCGCCGGATGAGGTCGGTATAGAACACCCAATTGTAGAGGCCGGTGCCGAAGCCGAGCACGCCGAGCGCCCAGAACGCTGCTTTCGCCGGAACGCTTGTGGCGCGCAGATTGGCGATCAGGGCAAAGCCGAGCAGCAGCAAGAAACCGACATGCATGGCACGCACCACCTGGCTCGGCAGGCTGCCATAGGCGGCGATGTAGATCTGGAAGATGGAAAAGGCGATGGCGATGAGAAAGGCGGCCTTGCCAGCGAGCCCTTCGCCGAAGCCCGGCGGCAGTCCTTCGACCGGGGTTTCGGCGGTGGGGGAAGCTTCGGGATGGGTCATTGACGGGGCTCCTGGCGGGGCGCTCCCCTCCCCCTCGAGGGGAGGGTGCCGAGCGAAGCGAGGCGGATGGGGTCGCCTCAACTGCCTCGACCTTGACTGAGAAAGTTGGAGCGCGTCGCCGAGGACCCCACCCGTCCATCCGCCTTCGGCGGCTGTCCACCCTCCCCTCAAGGGGGAGGGGGACGGCTTACTTGATGAGCCCCTTCTCCTTGTAATACCGCTCGGCGCCTGGATGCAGCGGCACCGGCATGCCGTCGAGCGCCTTGGCCGGATCGATCGCCTTGGCTGCCGCGTGAGCCGCAGTGAGCTGGTCGAGATTTTCGAACAGCAGTTTGGTCATCCGATAGGCGGCCTCGTCGGAGACGTCGGCGCTGGTGATGAGGAAATTGCCGACGGCCGCGGTCGCGACGTCCTCGTCCTGACCCTCATAGGTGCCCTTGGGGATGATCACCGAAAGATAGGGCGAGCCGATCTTGGCGACATCCTGCGCCGGCACGGCAACGACGTTGATCGGCACCGACGTGGCGAGGTCGCGGATCGAGGCGACGCCGAGGCCGGCCGATTGTAGCGTGGCGTCGAGCTGGCGGTTCTTGATCAGCTCGACCGATTCGGCGAAGGGCAGATACTCTACCCGTCCGAGGTCTTCGTATTTCAGCCCGGCGGCGGCGAAGATGGCGCGGGCGTTGAGCTCGGTGCCGGAGGCCGGCGCGCCGACCGACAGGCTCTTGCCCTTGAGGTCGGCGAGCGTCTTGATGCCGGACTCCTTGCTGGCAACGATCTGGATGTAGTTGGGATAGATGGCGGCGATACCGCGTAACTTGTCGAGCTTGCCGGGGTAGCCGGCTTCGGTGTTGCCCTCGGCGGCCAGCTTGACGGAATCGCCGAGCGCGAAGGCGATCTCGCCCTTGCCCTGCTGCAACAAATTGAGGTTCTCGACCGAAGCTTTCGTCGCCTGCACCTGGGTGCGGGCGCCTTCGATGCCCTTGCCATAGATTTCAGACAGCGCGACGCCGAGCGGATAATAGACGCCCGAGGTGCCGCCGGTCAGCACGTTGATGAATTCCTGCGCCTTGGCCGACACCGCGCCAAGGCCAAGCGACAGCGCCAGCGCGCCGGCGGCAACAAACTTCGTCCTGAAATTGAGCATGTGATTTCCTCCCTGAAATATCTGCCGTACCGCCCTCTCCAGCACGAGCCGAAGAGAGTTTAGACAGCGGGCGGGAAATGCCAACCCGGTATTGTGCTGATTAGACGAACGGCTGAGTGATGCCGCAACGCATGGCCGCTTGCGCGACATGCGATCGGAGCCGAAAGATTTTCGCAGAGCCTGTCGAAATCGCGCGAGGCCGCGCGACATACGTTCGGCTCGCAACGATGCGGCCTTCGAAAATGGAGAAGACCATGCGGTACATGCTTTTGATCTACGTCAACGAAGCCGCGATGGCGGCAGCGCCGACCGACAAGACCTACGAAATCAGCGCGGCCTATGGCGCATATACCGAGGCGTTGAAGAAGTCCGGCGCCTGGCTCGCCGGCGACCGGCTGAAGCCGACCCAGGCCGCCACTTCGGTGCGCATGGCCAACGGCAAGACCAACGTGCTCGACGGCCCGTATGCCGACACCAAGGAGCAGCTCGCCGGCTTCTACATGATCGACGCTGAGGACGCCGATGCCGCGATCGCCTGGGCGGCGCGCTGCCCCGCTGCCAGCGCCGGCACGGTCGAGCTACGGCCAATCTGGGAACAGACCATGTGATGGAGAATGGCCTGGAGATCGCGCGGGCGGCCGCGGAAGCGGCCGCCCGGCAAAGCTACGGCAAGCTGGTCGCCTGGCTGGCCGCCCGCACGCGCGACGTCGCCGGCGCCGAGGACGCGCTGGCCGATGCCTTCGCGGCGGCTTTGGAGCGCTGGCCGCAGACCGGCGTGCCGAACCGGCCGGAAGCCTGGCTGCTGGCGGTGGCACGCCGGCGCCGGGTCGACGCGGTCAGACGACGGCTGACCGGGGAGGCCAGCCGCGACCATCTCAGGTTGATCGCCGAGGAGATGGAGGCACGCATGACCGACGACGACCTGCCCGACGAGCGGCTCAGGCTGATGTTTGCCTGTGCCCATCCGGCGATCGAGGCGAGCGTGCGCGCGCCGCTGATCCTGCAGACCATCCTCGGCTTCGATGCGGCAACGATCGCCTCGGCGTTCCTGGTGTCACCGGCAACGATGGGCCAGCGCCTGGTGCGTGCCAAAAGCCGCATCCGCGAAACCGGCATTCCGTTCCGGGTGCCTGAACGAGCCGAGCTCGGCGAGCGGCTGGATGCGGTGCTGGAAGCGATCTACGCCGCGTTTGCCGAAGGCTGGTCCGACCCTGCCGGCACCGAAACCCGTCGCCGCAATCTCGCGACCGAAGGCATCTGGCTCGGCCGGCTGATTGCGTCGCTGATGCCCGACGAGCCGGAAGCGCTCGGCCTGCTGGCGCTGATGCTGTTTGCCGAGGCACGGCGGGGAGCCAGGCGCAGTACCGAAGGCGATTTCGTGCCGCTTGCAGAGCAGGATTGCCAGCTGTGGGACCGCACCCTCATCAATGAGGCGGAGGCGCTGCTTTCCCACGCCGCCACCAAGGCGGTGATCGGCCGCTACCAGCTCGAAGCAGCGGTGCAGTCCGCCCATGCGGCACGACGGCTGACCGGCCGCACCGACTGGATGGCGATCCGCGAACTCTACGACGCGTTGCATTCGATCGCAGGCTCGCCGGTGGTGTCGATCAACCGCGCGGTGGCCATTTCCGAGACCGACGGCGCCGCGGCGGGATTGAGCACGCTTGATGAGCTTGGCGACGACAAACGGCTGCATGATTATCAGCCTTATTGGGCTGCCCGCGCGGGCCTACTGGCCAGGCTCGGCAAAACTCGGGAAGCGAGCGAGGCCTATGACCGGGCGATCGGCCTCGAACGCGACCCGGCTGTACGTAGGTTCCTGCAGGCACGACGGGCTGGGCTCGGCCGCGTGGAAAAAGCCTGAGACGTGGCGATCCGTTCAGGCAGGCCACATGGCGTGGGAGGCGTTCAGCTTCCTCATCACCGGATGCTCCCGCAACCCGGCCCACAGGCGTTCGATGTTCGGCAGGGTGGTACGGACTTTTTCGACCTCAGGATGCCAGGCCGCCAGCATGATGAGATAGATGTCGGCCAGCGAGAGCCGGTCGCCGACCAGCCAGTCACGGCGTTCGAGGGCAGCATCGAGAATGGCCAAGCCGCGATCCATTTCCGAGATCGCCGCCTGCTTGACGGCGTCCACCCCGTCTGGATCGGCCGTGTAGCGATGAGCATAGAAGAACCGCAGGTCAGCTTGATAGATGACCGACGACATGAACGTCATCCAGCGCAGGAAGTCGGCGCGATCAGGCGAGTTCGCTGCCGGCGCCAAGTTCGCTTCCGGGTGGCGCTCGGCAAGCAGGATGCAGATCGCCGCCGATTCGGTCATCGAGCTTCCGTCCGGCAAGACCAGGACCGGCACCTGGTTCAACGGGCTGATGTCGAGAAAGGCCTGGTCGGGCGAGGTCGACTTCGGAACGCCGATCTGGTCGAAAGGCACGCCCGCCAGTATCAGCGCCGCCTCGACGACAAAGCCGCCGGTGTTGGCACGGGTATAGAGTTTATACATGAATTCCTCCGCCAGCCGGTGCAAGGCCGGCGACGATCTGAACGGAAGCGCCGCTTTACTCAAGCGCGCGGCAGCCGCCACAGGTATTTTTTCAGCGGTCCAGCGAACTGCGATGTAAACCCTGGGCGTTATCGTTGGAAGCTGGCGCGAGACGAAGTGTCGAGGACCTAAGCCCCCAGCCCCTCGAACAAGATCGTCGACAGGTAACGTTCGGCGAAGGATGGAATAACGACCACGAGGTTCTTGCCCTTGTTCTCCGGCCGCGAGCCGACGACGATCGCCGCCTGCAGGGCGGCGCCCGAGGAGATGCCCACCGGCACGCCTTCGAGGCGGGCGACTAGCCGTGCATTGGCGACCGAATCCTCGTTGGAGACCTTGACGATCTCGTCATAGATCGTCGTGTCGAGGATCTTCGGCGCGAAGCCGGCGCCAATGCCCTGGATCTTGTGCGGGCCGGGCTGGCCGCCCGACAGCACCGGCGAGGCTTCCGGCTCGACGGCGACGACATGCACGGAGGGCTTGCGCTGCTTCAGCACCTGGCCAACGCCGGTGATGGTGCCGCCGGTGCCGATGCCAGCGACGAAGATGTCGACCTCGCCTTGGGTGTCGTTCCAGATTTCCTCGGCCGTGGTGCGGCGGTGGATTTCCGGATTGGCCGGATTCTCGAACTGCTGCGGAATGACGGCGTCGGGCAGCGTCGCGGCCAGCTCGTCGGCCTTGGCGATGGCGCCTTTCATGCCTTTCGGCCCTTCGGTCAGCACCAGTTCGGCGCCGAGCAGCGCCAGCATCTTCCTGCGTTCGACCGACATCGTTTCCGGCATGGTCAGGATCAGCTTGTAGCCCTTGGCGGCGGCGGCAAAGGCGAGCGCGATGCCGGTGTTGCCCGAGGTCGGCTCGATCAACGTGGTCCTGCCGGGCGCAATCCTGCCCGATGCCTCAAGCGCCTCGATCATCGAGACGCCGATGCGGTCCTTGACGGAGGCGATCGGGTTGAAGAATTCGAGCTTTGCCAGCAGATTGGCGACGACGCCCTTTTCATTGGCGAATTTGTCGAGCCGCACCAGCGGCGTGTCGCCGATCGTCTCGGTAATCGAATTGTAGATGCGGCCGCGGCCGGGCGCGTGCGCGGTGGTGGCGGGCTTGTTCATTGGTTTCGCTCCCAAGAGTTAGGCGGGCAAGAGTCAAACGGGCAAGAGTCAGTCAATTAAGTCTCGACCAGGCAGGATAAAGCCTTCGGCCGCGCAAGATAGTCTGCCGTTTGAAAATATCCGAGTGAGCCGCATGCCGAAAGCATCCTCTCCCCGGAAGAGCATTTCAGACGTGACCAAAAGTGGGCTATTGCCGGGCGGCGATGGCAGCGGCCGCTCCGACCATGAAGCCGGCGGCGGTGCGGTTCAGCACCCTCAGCGCGCGCGGCGACTTCAGCAACCCGCGCGCCTTGGCCGCCAGCGCCAGATAAGGCACCAGCACCACCAGCAGCACGACAACCGTCAGTGCGACGAGGATGGCGTAATCGGCCAGCGTGATGGTCTTCAGATCGACGATGGTCGGCGTGATGGCGAGATAGAAGATCATCGTCTTCGGATTGCCAAGCGTGACGGCAAGGCCGGCAATAAAGCTCGACACCAACCCGCCCCTGCCTTTCTTCGCCTCTACCGTTTCGGGCGTGATGCCGCTCGTCCAGAAGCGCCAGCCAAGGAAGGCGAGATAGGCGACGCCCAGCCATTTGATGGCCAGGAAGGCCACGCCGAAGGTCTGCGCGACGATGGCGAGGCCGAGCACCACGGCGGTCAGATAGGTGAGATCGCCGAGTATCAGCCCGAAAGACATGGCGAGCGCCGAGCGAAAGCCGGAACCAAGTGCACGCGCAATAAGCGCGGTGAGTCCAGGGCCAGGAATGGCGGCGGCGATGCCGAGGGCCGCGCTATAGGCAAGGAATCCGGTGAGAGTCATGATTTCGGCCCTAGCGCATAACCCGAAAACCGGAATCGATTTTAAGACGTGCCTTGTCGCACAAAGGCAGGCAGGCGTGAATTCCCTGAGAGACGGATTCGATTGCACCAGCGGACTGCCGGGCGACCTCGCCGATCAAGACGGGCTTTTGCCGTAAGTGACGCGCCAGATGGAACCGCTGCCGTCCTCGGTGACAATCAGTGCGCCGTCCTTGGCCACTGCGACACCGACCGGGCGGCCCCAAACCGCGTCGTCGGAGACGACGAAGCCGGTCATGAAATCCTCATACTCGCCGGTCGGCTTGCCGTCCTTGAACATGAGCCGCACCACCTTGTAGCCTGTCCTTGTGCCGCGGTTCCACGAACCATGCAGGGTCACGAAGGCGTCGCCCCGGTAGTCGGCCGGAAAGTTCTTTCCGTCGTAAAAGGCGATGTTGAGCGGCGCCGAATGCGCCTGCATCAGCACGTCGGGGATAGCGACCTTGCCGGCAAGGTCGGGGCGTTTGCCTCTGTGGCGCGGATCCTCATTGTCGCCGATGTAATACCAGGGCCAGCCGTAGAAGGCGCCGTCCTTTATTTCAGTCGCAAATTCGAACGGCACATTGTCGCCGAGCCCATCACGCTCGTTGACGACGCACCAGAGCGCACCTGTCGCCGGCTGCACGGTCATGCCGGAGCAGTTACGCAGGCCGGTGGCGACGATCCGCCTGTTTTTGCCGTCGGGGTCGAACGCCAGCACATCGGCGCGGCCTTCCTCCGAGCCCCAGATCGCTCCAAGCGGCTTTGCCTCAATCCACGCGTCGAGACCGCCATCCGGCTCAGCTTCGATCTTCTCGGCAGCATTCGAGCCGGAACCGATCGACAGATAGAGCGTCTTGCCGTCCGCAGCGAAGGCGATGTCGCGGGTCAAGTGACCGTTCGAGGGAATGCTGTCGACGATGGTTTCCGGCTCGCCGGCGGCCTTCAGGTCGCCGTCCTGATAGGGGAAACGAACGATGCTGTTGCTGTTGGCGATGTAGACCCATTGCGGCTTGTCACCTGGCGGATAGAAGGCAATGCCGTAGGGGCGAGTGAGTTTCGTGGCGTAGGTCGATTTCTCGGCCGGTTTTGCGCTGCCCTCGGCGAGACGGTAAACCCGTATCTGGCCGGCTTTGCTGTTGGCGACGAACAGATCGCCATTCGGCGCAACACGGACGGCGCGCGGATTGTAGATGCCGGAGGCGATCATCTCGGCCGAGAAGCCCGGTGGCAGCAGTGGCCTGGCACCTTCGGGTATTTCGGCCCTGCCGGCGCCGTTCCTTACGGATTGGCTGACATTGGGCGCCTGCAGATCGTCTGGCCGGATCAGGCGTCGCACGCCCGGCCTGTCACCTTTCCAGCCGCCGAACGCGGCTTCGCCTTTCAGCACCTGTTGATCCGCTTGCTGGGCGAAAGCTGCTGTCGCAAGAAACAAGGCGGCTGCAATGGCCGCAAAACCGCCAAATCGGATCAACCTCTCCTCCTAAACTTGGCTCCGATCCTGAGAAACCGGCTAGCTCGACGGTCGTTCCGGGTTGGGTGGTTCAGCACAAGCAAATCGACCGTTTGGCTTTTCCGGCTCAGTTTCCGGCCGCGTAGAAATCATCGTCGAGGCGTTTTTCCAACGCGACGAGATCGGCCGGCAGCGGCAGGCCCATGGCGCGCATTTCCCTCAGCTTTTCGCGCAGTTGCTCCTGCACTTCATGCTGATCCTCAGGCTGGTTGATCATTTGCTCGAGCAACAGGCTGATCTGGGCCTTGAATGATTCCAGCGCCATTTTTTCTCCTTGAGGTCCGGCCTAAGCGCATGCTGCGACGCGCCTGGGTTTTGTTTTATGCATGTCCCAAAACCGCTGCGCACTTTTGGGCGACATGCATTATCGCAGCATGCGGGAAATAAGCTGCGCGGTATAGTCGACCATCGGCACGATGCGTGCGTAGTTCAGCCGGGTCGGGCCGATGACGCCGAGCGCGCCGATGACGCGGGCGTCCTTGTCGCGATAGGGCGCCACGACCAGCGACGAACCCGACAGCGAAAACAGCTTGTTCTCCGAGCCGATGAAGATGCGCACGCCCGACCCTTCTTCGGCAAGGTCGAGAAGCTGGATCAACCCGTCCTGCGTCTCCAGATCCTCGAACAAGTGCCGCAACAGCTCGATGTCGGCCTGGGCCGTGACGTTTTCCAGCAGATTGGCGCGGCCGCGCACGATGAGACGCGCCGGCAGGCCGCTCTCGGTGCCCGCCCAGACCGCGAGGCCCTTTTCGACCAGATCCTGCGACAGCGTGTCGAGGGCGGCCTTGGTCTCTTCCTTGAGGCGGGCGATCTCGATCCGCGCCTCGGCCAGCGTGCGGCCGCGGATGTGGGCATTGAGGAAGTTCGATGCTTCATGCAATTGCGAGACGGTGACGCCGGCGGGCAGGTCGACGACGCGATTTTCGACGTCGCCGTTCTGCGACACCAGCACGGCCAGCGCCTTGGTCGGCTCGAGCTGGATGAATTCGATGTGCTTGAGCGCCACCTCGTTCTTGGCGGCAAGCACGAGGCCGGCGCCGCGCGACATGCCGGACAGCATCTGGCTGGCTTCGGTGAGCATGTGCTCCAGCGTCGCGCCCGAGCCGGAGGCGCGCACCTGCGCCTCGATGGTGCGGCGTTCCTCGTCGGAAAGATCGCCAAGCTCCATGAACGCATCGACGAAGAAGCGCAGGCCGGCCTGGGTCGGCAGCCGGCCGGCCGAGATATGCGGCGCGTAAATCAGGCCGAGATGCTCGAGATCGCTCATCACGTTGCGGATCGTGGCCGGCGACAGCGACGACGGCAGGATACGCGACAGGCTGCGTGAGCCGACCGGCTCTCCGTCCTTCAGATAGGAATCGACGATGCGCCGAAAGATGTCGCGCGAACGCATGTCGAGCGACTGGAGTGCGGGCGATTGAAGCAGGGGCGACTGCGAACTGGGATCGACTGCCTTGGTCATTCGGGCCAAAATCCTCCGGCCCAAAGATATAGACTTCGGCCGCGCCCGCGCAACCGGCCATTTTCCTTTGCGCCTTGCGCACCATGCGGCTACAAGCCGGCCACGATTCCGAAAAAAATAGGAAAAAAGCCTGAATGCGCCCTTCCAAACGCCAATTCGACGAAATGCGCGCCATCTCCTTCGAGCGCGGCGTCTCCAAGCACGCGGAAGGTTCGTGCCTGGTGAAGTTCGGCGACACGCATGTGCTGTGTACGGCCAGCCTTGAGGAAAAGGTGCCGGGCTGGATGCGCAATTCCGGCAAGGGCTGGGTGACGGCGGAATATGGCATGCTGCCGCGCTCGACCGGCGAACGCATGCGCCGCGAAGCTTCGGCCGGCAAGCAAGGCGGCCGCACACTTGAAATCCAGCGGCTGATTGGCCGTTCCCTGCGTGCCGTGGTCGATCTGCAGGCGCTCGGCGAGCAGCAGATCACCGTCGACTGCGACGTGATCCAGGCCGATGGCGGCACGCGCACCGCCTCAATCACCGGCGGCTGGGTGGCGCTTTATGACTGCCTGCGCTGGATGGAAGCCCGGCAGATGGCCAGCGTCGCCAAGGTGCTGAAGGACCATGTCGCGGCTATCTCCTGCGGCATCCATGACGGCCAGCCGGTCATCGACCTCGACTATCTCGAGGATTCCTCGGCCGGCACCGACGCCAACTTTGTCATGACCGGCAAGGGCGGCATCGTCGAGATCCAAGGCACCGCCGAGGGCGAGCCTTTCTCGGAAGAGCAGTTCACGGCGCTGATGGAACTGGCCAAGAAGGGCATTGCGCGACTGGTCAGCCTGCAGCAGATGGCTGTGGCTTAGCCGTCGGTTCTGTCATGACCCCTTCCGCCATCCTCGAATCAGCCCTCTACGTGACCGACCTCGATGCCGCGGAAAACTTCTATTCCGGCGTGCTCGGGCTCGATCTGCTGGGCAAGGCCGACGGCAGGCATCTTTTCTTCCGCTGCGGGGACGGCGTGCTGCTCATCTTCAACGCCGAGGCGACCAAGGTGCCGCCGGCGCCCGATGCCAGGCTGAAAGTGCCGCCGCACGGCGCTGTCGGCGACGGCCATCTGTGCTTTGCGGCAAGCGCGGACGAGATTCTCCGCTGGAAAGCGCATCTGGAGGAGAAGAAAATCGCTATCGAAAGCGAGTTCGAATGGCCGCAGGGCGGCCGCTCGATCTATATTCGCGACCCCTCCGGCAATTCAATCGAATTCGCCGAACCAAGAATCTGGGGCATTTGATGCAATCGCTTGATGGACATGAGATCGTCGTTGCCAGCCACAATGCCGGCAAGCTGCGCGAATTCGCCGATCTGATGGCGCCATTCGGCATAGATGCAAAGTCGGCCAAGGAATACGGCCTGCCGGAGCCGGACGAGACCGGCACTACCTTCGAGGAGAACGCCTATATCAAGGCATTTGCCGCCGCCAAGGCGACCGGTCTGCCGGCATTGTCGGACGATTCCGGCCTGTGTGTCGATGCACTGGGCGGAGCGCCCGGCGTCTACACCGCCAACTGGGCCGAGGCGCCGGACGGGTCCCGCGACTTCGGCATGGCGATGCAGCGGGCGGAAGTGGCGTTGCAGGAAGTCGGCGCGGTCGCGCCTGCGCAGCGCAAGGGCCGCTTCGTCGCCGTCATCTGCCTGGCCTTTCCCGACGGCGCGGCCGAATATTTCCGCGGCGAAGTCGAGGGCACGCTGGTGTGGCCGCCCCGCGGCGAACTCGGCTTCGGCTACGACCCGGTGTTCGTGCCGGACGGTTTCGAAAAGACCTTCGGCGAGATGACCGCGGAGGAAAAACACGGCTGGAAGCCCGGCCAGCCGACGGCGTTGTCGCACCGCGCCCGCGCTTTCCAGAAATTCGCGCAAGCCAGGCTGGATTTGGCACGATCGGGCGTGAAATGACCATGCTGCTCGACCGCAGCCCCGGCTTCGGCGTCTACATCCACTGGCCGTTCTGCGCAGCCAAGTGCCCCTATTGCGACTTCAACAGCCATGTCCGCCACCAGCCAGTCGACCAGGAGCGTTTTGCGCACGCATTCGAGACCGAGCTTGCGACCATGCGCGACCGCACCGGACCACGCGAGGTGACCAGCATTTTTCTCGGCGGCGGCACGCCATCGCTGATGAAGCCGGAAACCGTGGCGGCCGTGCTGGACGCGGTGGCGAAGAACTGGACGGTGCCTGCCGGCATCGAGGTGACGCTGGAGGCCAACCCCTCCTCGGTCGAGGCCGAGCGCTTCCGCGGTTACCGGGCGGCGGGCGTCAACCGGGTGTCGCTCGGCGTGCAGGCGCTGAACGACAAGGATTTGCGCTTCCTCGGCCGGCTGCACAATGTCGACGAAGCGCTGCATGCGATCGGCCTGGCGCGTGACATCTTTCCGCGGCTGTCCTTCGACCTGATCTACGCGCGGCCCGGCCAGACACCGGAAGCGTGGCAGGCCGAGCTCGAGCAGGCGATCGGCCACGCCGCCGACCATCTGTCGCTCTATCAGCTGACCATCGAGGAAGGCACGCCGTTCCACGCGCTGCATGCGGCCAGGAAATTCGCCATTCCTGACAACGACCTTGCCGCCGACCTCTATGCGCTGACGCAGGAGATCACTGCCGCGCATGGGCTGCCTGCCTACGAGATTTCCAACCACGCCAGATCAGGTGCCGAAAGCCGGCACAATCTCACCTATTGGCGCTATGGCGAATATGTCGGCGTCGGTCCCGGCGCGCACGGCCGCTTCGTCGAAAACGGCCGCCGCGTGGTGACGATAGCCGAAAAGATGCCGGAGACCTGGGCCAATCTGGTCGAGGCCAAGGGCCATGGCGTCACCGGCGGCGAGACCCTGACGCGCTCGGAAGAGGCCGACGAGTTCCTCCTGATGGGGCTAAGGCTGGCCGAAGGCATCGACCTCTCGCGCTATGAAGCGTTTTCCGGCCGCGGCCTCTCGACCGCGCGGCTGTCGGTACTGCAGGGCGAAGGGCTGGTGGCGCCGATCGGCAATGCCCGCCTGCGCGCCACGCCAGCCGGCATGATCGTGCTCGACGCCGTGGTGGCGGACCTGGCGCGGTAGAGCATAGGCCAGAAGCGGAACTGTCATAGACAATTTATCGGCTCACGCAAGGATGCTAGAAATTCGGCTTGCCCGACTACCAACGCAAGCCCCATGGCTGCCCCTCTGCCCTAGCAAAAGCCTGGGCAGGAAAAGCATTGGTGTCAGCATGGGAATAGGTGTTAGGCGTGTGAGCGGCGTTCGAAAATCTTACTGCTGGCGTGCCTATTTTAGGCTGAATACCTCGATCATCTCGGCGCGCCCTTTGACCTCGTGATAGCCGCAGGACTTGAAATAATGTCTACCTTCAGGCCAGTGCTCGACGAATTGGGCGCTGACCAACAGCGGCTTGTCCAGTTTTCGCGTCAATCCCTCAATACGAAAAGCCAAATTCACGGCATCGCCCAGCGCGGTGTTGATGCCTTTGCCCATAGCGCCGATAGCAACTTCACCCACATGAAGGCCAATGCGGCAGTCGAGTACGATATCTTGTTGTTCCCTGACCAGTACTCGGGTTGGCGACGTAGCCGCGTCTTCCGCAGCGCGGAGCGCCTGGGCAGCCTCAACCGCAGAGGCACAGACATCCGCTGCGGTCCCGTGCCAATAAGCAAATACACAATCACCGATGAATTTGTCGATCGAGGCACCGTAGTGCTTCAAAATCACATTGCAGTCCATATACCACTCGGCCAAGAGGGCCGCCACCTGTTCCGGGGATAGCCTTGCGCTAATTCCGGTAAACTCCTTCAAATCAGCAACGAACAGGGTGGCCGGCCGGCTCTTAGGGGCCGCCGGCTTGCCCCATTGAGTTTTTGTGTTCGCCGCTTGCGAATCTAGATCGGGGGCAGTCGTGCCCTGTTCGAAAAGAAAAATCGATTTGCCGAACTGGACGCGATCGCCGGTGTGCAGCACACGCGCGGTTGTGAGCGCCACGTCATTCACATAACTGCCATTGGCACTGCCGACATCGACAACCCAGTAGTTCGCGCCGTCGCGCCGGATCGTTGCATGCTGGCGCGAAACTTCCCCGTCTGCCAAGCGTATGGTGGCATTTTCGCCACGACCAATCAGGTTGAAATCTCCCAGCCTATAGGCCTCTCTGTTGCTCAGTGCGGTTAAAGTTGCTGACATAATCCTCTCCCGTACGCTCAAACGCGCACGCAGGTCCAATATTAACACGGAGCGTTACGAAACAGAGACTGGCGGCGTGTTTACTAGTCGAAGGATATCGAAATCGCATCGGCCGGCACCAGCCACGATGCTGACACCGTTGACGCACGAACTCGTTTCGTGGGCCGATATCATCTTCGTCATGGAAAGGCGCACCGCGCCAAAGGCCAGCCTGAGGAAGGCTCGCGTGATCTGCCTCGATATTCCGGACGACTATGAGTTCATGGATCCGGGCCTGATGCGTCTGCTGGAGGCGCGCGTCTCGAAGTACCTGGGTTGAATGATGTGGTTGAGCGTTTCAACCCCCGCTTTCGTCATCCTCGGGTCTGCGCGGCTTCGCTCCTGCTCCGCCCAGGATAACGAGGAGAGAAGTGTCTCGGCCAATCGCGGGGTTGCGATAGTCAAGCGTCGTGCTTGTGGCGCCGCTTGACGTGCTCTTTCTCAGCGTCCGCTTCACCGGAGCGAGCCGGCTTGGCGTCGCCCTTGTCGCGGCGGGCGCGGTTTTGATCGCTTAGGGGATGTGACGGTGCTCCATTCCGGGAGCTTTTCGTTTCAAGGCGGGTGATGAAAATGTCGAAGCGATTGGGCATCGTCTGGTCAGTGCTCCATCGTGCTGCCGGTGCCGGTCGAGGGCTCGATTTCCAGGCTGGTTGCCTTTGAAGGACGACGCTTTCGCGGCTTTTTGGCCAAGCCGGAGCCAGCTTTGGCAGGCTGGCCCTTGTCCTTTCGCGCGGCAAAGCGCTTGCGCCCTGCATAGTAGGGTTCGAAAACGTCTTGTATCTTGAGACTGTCCATCCTGCTCCTCCCGAGATCAGGGGTAAATACGCCGGGCACGGTTTCGTTCCGTACTATGGCAAAGGCATGGCGGCTGCTTCACTTCGGCACGGGTTTTGCAACCGCGCGTCAGCCGTGCCAAACAGGTCCAAATGCATGCAAGCAGCTTGAGGACAGCGGTGACCGGCGACAAACGCAGCTATGTGATCGGCCAGACTGAGATGTCCGCCCGGCCGCTCGAGCCGGCGCTCTATCTGGTGGCGACACCGATCGGCAATCTGGCCGACATCACGCTGCGGGCGCTGGAAACGCTGGCTGCCGCCGACATCGTCGCCTGCGAGGACACGCGGGTCAGCCGCGTGCTGCTCGACCGATACGGCATCCGCCGCCGCACCACTGCCTATCACGAACACAATGCCGGCGAGGCCGGGCCGAAGCTGATCGCGGCCTTGCTGGCCGGGCAGAGCGTGGCACTGATCTCGGACGCCGGCACGCCGCTCATCTCCGATCCCGGCTACCGGCTGGTGGGCGAGGCCCTCGACCAGGGCATTCGCGTCGTGCCGATCCCCGGCCCGTCGGCGCCGCTTGCGGCGCTGACGGCCTCCGGCCTGCCCTCCGACGCGTTTCTGTTTGCCGGCTTCCTGCCGGTGAAGACGGGGCAGCGGCTGACGCGGCTGGAAGCGCTGAAAACCGTGCCGGCGACGCTGATCTTCTTCGAATCGCCGCGCCGGCTGGCCGAGACGCTCAGCGCCATGGTCGAAGCGCTGGGTGGCGCCCGCAAGGCTGCGATCGGCCGCGAACTGACCAAGACCTTCGAGGAAATGCGGACCGGCACCTTGCAGTCGCTCGCCGACCATTATGCGGCGGCCGACACGCCGAAGGGCGAAATCGTCATCTGCGTCGGCCCGTCGGAAGCGGCCGCCGACGAGCCTGAAGACATCGACCGGCTTCTGCTTTCGCTTGCTGCCGAGATGCCGGCATCCAAGGCGGCGGCGGAAGCCGCCAGGATGACCGGCGGCCAGAAGCAGGCGCTTTACCGGCGGCTGCTGGAACTTAAGGATGCCGGGCAGAACGGAGAGATCGGGAAAGAGGGTGACACCGGGAAAGACGGGGATGGCTGAACGCCCGGTCGCCAGCCGCCGGCAGGCCTATCGGCGCGGCCACCGCAGCGAGTGGCTGGCGGCGGCAGCATTGATGGTGAAAGGCTACCGGATACTGGCGCGCCGCCACCGCACGCGGTTCGGCGAGATCGACCTGATCGCGCGCCGCGGCGATCTGGTGCTGTTTGTCGAAGTGAAGGCGCGCCGCACGCTGATGGAAGCGATGGAGGCTGTTCGCTACGAATCGGAGCGCCGCATCGAAAGCGCAGCCGACCTCTGGCTGTCGCGCCAATCCGACTATGGAAGATTGTCGGCGCGTTTCGATATGGTGGCGGTGCTGCCCTGGCGCTGGCCGGTGCATGTCGAGAATGTTTTCTACGGACGAAATTGAGGCAGGTCGCCATCCGAATCTTGCGAGACGTCAGCGGGACAGCGCCCCCTCTGACCGGCAGGGGCAGAGGGGCGAAGGAACTCGGCGGAGTAGCATGAGGTCAGCCTCCGCAATCACCCCCAGATCATCAGCGCAACCAGGCCGACGGTGCCGATGACCAGTCGCCACCAGCCGAACAGCGAGTAGCCGTGGCGCGAGACGTAGTTGAGCAGGAAGCGCACGACGATAAGCGCTGCGATGAAGGCCGCGATGAAACCGGCGGCGATGACCGGCAGGTCGGCGCTGGTCAGCACATTGCGGTTCTTGAAGAGGTCGAAGGCGAAGGCGCCGACCATCGTCGGCATGGCGAGGAAGAAGGAGAATTCCGCAGCCGCCCGCTTATCGACGCCCAGAAGCAGCGCGCCGACGATCGTCGAGCCGGAGCGCGACGTGCCGGGGATCAGCGAAAGGCACTGGAACAGTCCGATCTGCAGATAGAGCCTGAGCGGAAACCGCTCGACGTCGTGGTAGAGCGGCTTCGGTTTGAATCGATCTACCCACAGCAGGACCACGCCGCCGATGATCAGCATGACGCAGATCAGCCTCGGCGATTCAAAAAGCACCGTCTTGATGAAGCCATGCGCCAGCGCGCCGATGACGGCCGCCGGCAGGAAGGCGACGAGGATGCCGAGGACGAAATGCCGCGTCACCCGGTCACGCGGCAGTTCGACCAGCATCTGCCACAGACGATGGAAATAGACGCTGAGAATCGCCAGGATGGCGCCAAGCTGGATCAGGATCTCGAAGGCCTTGCCGGTCGAGTGGAAGCCAAGAAAATGGCCGGCAAGCAGGATATGGCCGGTCGACGAGACCGGAATGAACTCAGTCAGGCCCTCGATCATGCCGAGCAGCAGCGCTTCGACGATGGTCTGGCTTTCCATGGAAACCTCGGTGTTCGAGTGAGGGCTTGAAAAACGGCTTGCGAAAGGGCTTGCAAAAGGGCTTGCTTGTCATGGCGCGGAACTCCTCCTATAGGTCGCAGCACCCTGACGGCCCTTTTGAATCGGGGCGGCCAAGACTTACCGGCGCAGCCGGCGATTTGCCAGTGCGCTCTATTATCGCGGGACCATGCTGACGCTTTTCCACCACCCGATGTTCGCCTCCTGCCGGTTCGTACGCCTCGCTTTCGGCGAATATGGCGAAGAGCTGGCGCTAATCGAGGAAAAGCCGTGGACGCGGCGCAAGGAGTTCCTGGCGCTGAACCCGGCCGGCACGCTGCCGATCCTGCTTGCCGAGGGCGACGTGCCGATCGTCGGCGCCATGGTCATCGGCGAATATCTCGACGAGACGCGCGGCGTGCTCAAGCGTGACAAGCGGCTGTTCGCCGAGGATCCGATGGGGCGCGCCGAAATCCGCCGACTGACCGACTGGTATCTCAACAAGGCCGATAGCGAGGTGACGCGGCATCTCGTGCGCGAGCGCGTGCTGAAGCCGGTCATGCCGGAAACGGCGGGCGGCGGTTCGCCCGATTCGGCGGCGATCCGCGCCGCGCGCGCCAATATCCGCCAGCACATGAAATATACCAATTGGCTGGCCGGCACACGCCATTGGCTGGCCGGCAGCAAAGTCACCTATGCCGACCTCGCTGCGGCGGCGGCGCTGTCTGTGCTCGACTATCTCGGCGAGATCGACTGGCGCGAACACGCTGCTGCGCGCGAATGGTATGCACGGGTGAAATCACGGCCATCGTTCCGGCCGCTTTTGTCCGACCGGGTGCGCGGCCTGTCGCCGGTGTCACATTATGCGGACCTCGATTTCTAAAGCGGAAAAACTGCGCGCGCTGATCAACCGCGAGGCACGGCGCGCCGGTTTCGATGCCGTTGCCGTTACCACTCCCGATTCTATCCCGCAGGCGCCGGCCCGACTTGCCGCATTCGTCGCCGACGGCTTTCACGGCTCGATGGGCTGGATCGCCGAGACGCTCGAACGCAGGGGCGAGCCGACAGCACTTTGGCCCGAGGTTCGCTCCATCATTGTGCTGGCCATGAACTATGGCCCCGACCACGACCCGCGCGCGGTCCTGGTGAAGCGTGACCGCGGCGCGATTTCCGTCTATGCGCAGAACCGCGATTACCACGACGTGATGAAGGGCCGGCTGAAAGAGATCGCCGGCAAGATCGTGGCCCGCACCGGCGGCGACGTAAAAGTGTTCGTCGACACCGCCCCAGTGATGGAAAAGCCGCTGGCAGAAGCCGCCGGCCTCGGTTGGCAAGGCAAGCACACCAATCTGGTCAGCCGCGAGCACGGCTCCTGGCTGTTCCTCGGCACCATCTTCACGACGGCCGAGCTTGCGCCCGATACGCCCGAGGTCGACCATTGCGGCTCGTGCCGCGCCTGTCTCGACGTTTGCCCGACCGACGCCTTTCCCGCACCCTACCGGCTCGATGCGCGACGCTGCATCTCCTATCTCACTATCGAGAACAAGGGGCCGATCCCGCACGAGTTCCGGGAAAAGATCGGCAACCGCATCTATGGCTGCGACGACTGTCTGGCCGCCTGCCCGTGGAACAAGTTTGCCCGAACTGCGTCGGAGGCAAAGCTCGTCGCCCGCGCGGACCTGCGCGAGCCGGCGCTCGCCGATCTCTTGGCGTTCGACGACGCGGCTTTCCGGTCCTTCTTCACCGGTTCGCCGATCAAGCGCATCGGTCGCGACCGCTTCGTCCGCAATGTGCTGATTGCGGCCGGCAATTCCGGCGATGCCTCGCTCGGCAACGTCGTGTGTGCGCTGCTGGGCGATGCCTCGCCCCTGGTGCGTGGGGCGGCGGTATGGGCGCTGTCACGGCTTGTGCCTGAGCCCGAATTCGCCAAACGCGCCACCGCTGCAGTGAAAGCGGAAAGCGACGAGGCCGTGCAACGCGAATGGCGCCTGGCGCTGGCAGATCAAATCGAGGCGCATGCATGAGCAAGAAGCAGATTTTCATTTTCGGCGCCGGCTATTCGGGAAGGGCATTCGCCCGCGCCAGCAAGGATGCCGCGACAACGGTCTTCGGCACGACGCGCTCGCCGGAGAAATTCGAAACGTTGCGGCAAGCCGGAACCCAGCCGCTGCTTTTCGATGGCGCGCTGACGCCAGAAATTGGCGACGCGCTCGAGAAAACAACCCATCTCGTCGTCTCGGTGGCACCGGAAGAGGCCGGCGACCCGGTGCTGAATGCGGCGCGTGAGACAATCGCGGCGCAGATGCCAGCGCTCGAATGGATCGCCTATCTCTCCACGGTCGGCGTCTATGGTGACCATGGCGGCGGCTGGGTCGACGAGACCGCCGAATGCCGGCCGGTGTCGAAGCGCTCGATGATGCGTGTCGCCGCCGAGCAGGATTGGCTGAAACTGCGTCGGGACATCGGCCGGCCGGTGGCGGTCCTGCGCCTTTCCGGCATTTACGGGCCGGGCCGCAATGCCCTGGTCAATCTGGAAAACGGCACTGCGCGGCGGCTGGTCAAGCCGGGCCAGGTGTTCAACCGCATCCATTGCGACGACATTGCCGGGGCGCTCTGGCATTTGATCGGAGACAATCGCGGCGGCATCTTCAACATCACCGACGACCTGCCGGCGCCGCCACAGGACGTCGTCGCCTACGCCGCGGGGCTGATGGGAATCGAGCCGCCACCCGAAATTCCGTTCGAGACCGCCCAACTTTCGCCCATGGCGCGGTCCTTCTATGGCGAGAACAAGCGTGTCGCCAACACGGCGATCAAGGCGGCCGGCTATCGCTTTCGCTTTCCCGACTACCGCTCGGCCTTCGACCGAATGTGGGCTGACGGCAACTGGCGCGACGGTGAGGCGCGCAGCCCGATGAAGCGGTCGTGATCGAAACTGCGCGCCAGGCGTGATATAATTCGACTTAAATTCGCAGAGGGGTTCTGCTTCATGAAAACGTTGAGGCAATCATTGCCCGGTAGGAATCTGGTAGAGCGCGTCGCGACGCGCTTTAAAGCTCTGTTTATGCACGTCGTTTTCCCAAAACCGCTGCGCACTTTCGGGCGACATGCATTAGCCGCGCTCGCCATTCTGACCCTGGCGGGGCTTGCAGCGCGACCAGCAGCGGCCGAAGACCTGGCGAAAGACCTGTTCGGCGCCAAAAAGTTGCCCGCCATGGCTGCGCCGCAGTCGATCGGCTTTTATTCCAAGGGCTGCTTTGCCGGCGGCGTTGCCATTCCCCTAGACGGCCCGAAATGGGAGGTGATGCGGCCTTCGCGCAATCGCCGCTGGGGCCATCCGACGATGATCGCGCTGATCGAGAAACTGTCCCGCGACGCCGCGGCCGACGGCTGGCCTGGCCTGTTGGTCGGCGACATTTCGCAGCCGCGCGGCGGCCCGATGCTGACCGGCCATGCCTCGCACCAGATCGGCCTCGACGCCGACATCTGGCTGACGCCGATGCCCGACCGCAGGCTTTCGATCGAGCAGCGCGAGAACATGAGCGCCACCTTGCTTGTCGACGAAAAAACGCACTTGGTGAAGGATGCGCTCTGGGTGCCGGCGCATACCCGGCTCCTGAAGCGCGCCGCAACCTACCCTGAAGTCGAGCGCATCCTGGTCAATCCCGGCATCAAGAAGAAGCTCTGCGACACGGTGAAAGGCGACCGCGCATGGCTGCGCAAGGTCAGGCCGTTCTGGGGCCACGACTATCACTTCCACATCCGCATCGGCTGCCAGCCCGGCTCGCCCAACTGCAAGCGACAGGAAGCCACAGCGCCCGGCGACGGCTGCGACCAGTCGCTGGCATGGTGGTTCACCGAGGAACCATGGCGCCCGAACAAGAATCCCGACAGGCCGAAAGCACGCGACCTGATGACGATGGCGAGCCTGCCCGCGGCATGCCAGGCCGTGCTCGACGGGCCCGATCCGGCTTCGGCTGAAGCTGTCACCTATTATGGCGACGGCGTGCCGGTCGCGGCTGCACCCGCTCTTACGGTGGCTCCGGCACCGGCGCGGGCGTCCGCAAGCGGCGCGGCAGCGCTTCCGGCCTCGATCAACGCCTTCGCGGCAACGCCCGAGATCGGCATTCCATTGCCACGGCCGCGGCCGGGGAACTGATCCGTCGGAGGCGCTCTCAACGCAGCAGGGCGAAGGCAAGGACATGACGGGAAAGGTTGAAACGGCGGATGCATTGGTCCAGAACGCGGCCGTTTCCACAAGCAATGCACGCTACTTGCGCTTTCCCTCCACACAATCCCAGAACAAGCTCGCTATATCAGCGCCCCCAAAACGCTGCACCTCGCGCACGCCGGTCGGCGAGGTCACGTTGATCTCGGTCAGGTAGTCGCCGATGACGTCGATGCCGACCAGGATAAAACCGCGCTCTTTCAGCGACGGGCCGATGCGGGCGCAGATTTCGTGCTCGCGCGCCGTCAGTTCGGTTTTTTCGGCGCGGCCGCCGACATGCATGTTGGAGCGTGAATCATGCTCGGCCGGCACCCTGTTGATAGCGCCGACCGGCTCGCCGTCGATCAGGATGATGCGCTTGTCGCCCTTGCGCACGTCCTTCAGGTAGCGCTGCACGATGTAGGGCTCGCGGAACATCTGGCCGAACATCTCAAGCAGCGAGGCGAGGTTGCGGTCGGCTTCGTGCAGGTGGAAGATGCCGGCACCGCCATTGCCGTAGAGCGGCTTGACGATAATGTCGCCGAACTCCTTGCGAAAGGCGGCGACCTCTTGGCTGTCCTTGGTGATCAGCGTCTCGGGCATCAGATCGGGGAATTCGGTGACGAAGATCTTCTCCGGGCTGTTGCGCACCCAGGCCGGGTCGTTGACGACCAATGTCTTGGGATGGATGCGCTCGAGGATATGCGTGGTGGTGATGTAGTTCATATCGAACGGCGGATCCTGCCTGAGCAGGATGACGTCCATCTCCGACAGGTCGGTGCGCACCTTTTCGCCGAGCGAGTAGTGATTGCCCTTCTCGTCGCGGACCTGCATTTCCTCGATGCGGGCAAACACCTTGCCGTCGCGCAGCGACAGTCGGTCGGGCGTATAGTGGAACAACTGGTGGCCGCGGCGCTGCGCTTCCAGCGACAGCGCAAAAGTCGTGTCGCCAGCAATCGAGACGGTGGAGATATGATCCATCTGGACAGCGATTCTCAGAGGCATGGCGGATCTCCGGCGGGTCGGATGGCAGCTTTGCTTGCCTGTACAGGTTCCCCGGGCATCTGCCAATCGCAACGTTTGCATGCGCGGCAGCATGCCGGAACTATTCCTAAACGCCGCGGGCAGAATTGCGCAAATAGCCAAGCGTGGCGCCCCTGCGCCTGGGCGATCTGACGACCGGTCGCACTGCGGTTGCTGCGCGGCGTCTTTTTGTCAGACATAAGCCCGCCAAGTTGCTTTTCGCCCTTGCTCCTCCGATCTGGCTGGCTAGGATGCGCGCCGGTCGGACAGGGCCAGATCTGGAGAGAGAAAATGATGCCATCGGCGCGCTTTGCCGACCTTAAAGACGCTTCGGTGCTGATCACCGGCGGCGGCTCCGGCATCGGCGCCGCGCTGACCGAAGGTTTTGCCCGCCAAGGGGCAAAAATTGCCTTCATCGACATCGCCGACGGCCCGAGCCTGGCGCTGGCCGACCGTATCGAGAAGGATCTCGGCCGGCGGCCCCTCTATCTCAACACAGACATACGCGACATCGAGGCGCTGCGGGCTTCAGCCGCCAAGGCGGCCGAAGCGCATGGCGACGTCACCGTGCTGGTCAACAATGCAGCACTCGACGATCGCCACACCGTGGAAGACGTCACGGTTGAGTTCTGGGATAACAACCATGCGGTCAATCTGCGCCCGCATTTCTTCACCGCGCAGGCGGTGGCGCCGGGCATGAAGCGGGCCGGCGGCGGCTCGATCATCAATTTCACCTCGACGTCCTATCTCATCAATCATCCCGACATGCCGGCCTACACCGCCGCCAAGGCCGGCATTGTCGGCCTGACCAAGGGCCTTGCCGGCAGGCTCGGCGTCGACAGCATTCGCGTCAATGCGATCGCCCCCGGCTGGGTGATTACCGAGCGGCAGAAGCAGCTCTGGGTTAGCGAACAAGCGCTCGCCGCCCACGTCGCCAAGCAATGCATCAAGCAGGTGATGCAGCCGGAAGACATTGTCGGCACGGCGCTGTTCCTGGCGTCGGACGCTTCGCGCATGTTGACGGCGCAGATGCTGATCGTCGACGGGGGCTTCCTGTGAGCTCAGGAATTGCGAGCAAGGCGCCTTCTGTCGCCGCCGTCGACTGGGGCACAACCCGTCTCCGGGTCTGGCTGATCGATGACGCCGGAAAAGTCCTTGCCGAGCGCCGCGGTGACGATGGGCTGATCACCGCGCAAGCCGCCGGTTTCTCGACCGTTCTCGAAGGGCACCTGGAGGCGATGGGCGCGCCGGAAGCGATGCCCGTCATCATCTGCGGCATGGCCGGCTCGCGCCAGGGCTGGCTCGAGGCGCCCTATGTCACAGTGCCGGCGCCGATCGGCGCCATTCTGGCCGGTGCTGCGCGCATTCCGGGCCAGCGCCGCGACATCCGCATCGTGCCGGGCCTGGCCCAGCGCCAGGCCGACGCGCCCGACGTCATGCGCGGCGAGGAAACGCAGCTTGCCGGCGCTGGTTTGCCGGCAAAGGGTCGCCATCTCGTCTGCATGCCTGGCACCCACTCGAAATGGGTGCTGGTCGAGGACGGCGCCGTTGCAGGTTTTGGCACGTGGCCGACCGGCGAGCTGTTTTCGGTGCTGGCGGCGCATTCGATCCTGCGCCATTCGCTGGGCGAGCAGCCTCAGCCGGTCGCATCGGGAAATCCGTTTTTCCGGCGCTGGTGCGAGCAAGCGCTTGCTGACGGCGGCGATGTCACATCGAGGCTGTTCTCGATCCGCGCGGCGGGCCTGCTGCAGGACCTGAAACCCGACGATGCCGCTGCTTGCCTGTCGGGCCTGCTCATCGGCGGCGAGATCGCCTCCGCCAGTCGCCGCTACGGGAAGGGCGCGGCGCCGGTCGTGCTGATCGCGTCTGGCGCGCTCGGCGCGCTCTATACAGAGGCGCTCGGCCTTGGTGGACTTGCGGTTCAGACTGTCGACGCCGACGAGGCAGTGCGTGCCGGCTTGATCGAAGCCGCACGCGAAAATGGCATGATTGCCGCAAGCGGAGTTGTAGCATGACCGAGACTGCACCGTTTCCGAAGCTTGGGCGCGGCCTTGTCGCCATCCTGCGCGGCCTCAAGCCAAGCGAGGCGGTGGCAATCGGCCAGGCGATTTTCGAGGCCGGCATCGAAGCGATCGAAGTGCCGCTCAATTCGCCGGACCCGTTTGCCTCGATTGCCAGCATCGTCGAGGCGCTTCCATCGACAGCTCTGGTCGGAGCCGGGACTGTGCTTACAGCTGCCGATGTTGACGGATTGCATAAAGCCGGCGGGCGGCTGCTGGTCAGCCCCAACATCGATGCCGAGGTCATGGGCCGCGCCATGCACTATGGCATGGTGACGATGCCCGGCGTGTTCACGCCGACCGAGGCCTTCCAGGCGCTCCGGCTCGGCGCCTCGGCGCTAAAATTCTTCCCGGCCAGCGTGCTTGGCGCGGGCGGCATCGCAGCGATGCGCGCCGTTTTGCCTGATGAGACGCTGGTCGGCGCGGTCGGCGGCGTTTCGGAAAAGGACTTTGCCGGCTACAAGGCGGCCGGCGTCAGCGTTTTCGGCTTGGGATCCAGCCTGTTCAAGCCTGGTATGAGTGTCGATGAGGTGGCCGCGAAGGCGCGGGCTGCCACAGTAGCCTGGGATGCGGCGTTTGGAGCGGCGGTATGAGGCAAGCTATCGTTTCGGTTTTTTCCGACCATGTCTGCCAGCTCGGCGAGGGACCGAGTTACGACCCGGCCACGGATACGCTCTACTGGTTCGACATCGTCAACGGCCAGCTTCTGGAAAAGCGCCTTTCCGGCGGCGCGGTTAAAATCCACGAGCTTGGCCAGATGGCCAGCGCGATTGCCATCATCGACGACAACAGACAGTTGATCGCCACCGAAACCGGCCTGCACGTCCGCGACGCGGCGACCGGTAAGATGACGCTGCACACGGCGATCGAGGCCGACAACCCGGTGACCCGTTCGAACGATTCGCGCGTCCACCCCTGCGGCGCCTTCTGGGTCGGCACGATGGGCAAGGGCGAGGAAAAGGCCGCCGGCTCAATCTACTGGTTCTTCAGGGGGGAATTGCGCCGCCTCTATTCGGACATCACCGTGTCGAACTCGATCTGCTTTTCCGAAGATGGAACGATCGCCCACTACACCGATACCAGCACCGGCCTGCTGATGCGGGTCGGCTGCGATCCGGCAACCGGGCTGCCGGTCGGCGAACCGAAGGTCTTCGTCGATCACCGCAAGGCGAAGGGTTACATCGACGGCTCGGTGCTCGATCGCGACGGCGTCCTGTGGAACGCCTGCTGGGGCGGCGGCGTCATCGAAGCTTACGGACCTGACGGCAAGCTCGTCCGATCGGTCGCGATGCCGGTAACGCAACCGTCTTGCCCGGCCTTTGTCGGCAGGAATGCCGACCGGCTGGCGGTCACCTCCGCCTGGTCGGGCAAAGATGAGAAACAGCGCCGGCTGGATCCGCAAGCCGGCATGACGTTTCTGCTCGACGTCGAGGTCAACGGCCGCTTCGAGCCGCGCGTGCTGATTGCTTGAGCACGTTTCACTGTCGTAGAGGCGTCTGGCTGACGTCGGTTCAGCGAAAGCCTGATACACTGGCCATGCGATGGTAGGCGATCGCGCCGCCAGGAATTACCCGTCCCATGCCAAGCCGCAAACCGAAGCTGATCCTCGTCCACGAGCCGGAAAAGGCTTGTATTGACCGGCTGATCGCCGATAGCCACATCCCGGCGCGCGCCGCCGAAATCGCCTCCTATCTGGCGCAATCGACCGACATCGCCCCTGAGTTCGATGCGCTGGCCGCAGCCTGCCTGACGCGCGGCCTGTCCTTCGCGCCGGTGACGCTTGACGATGCCGCAGGTGCGCTTGCCGGCGAAGATCCGCAGGCCACGCTGGTGTGGACGCTGACCGACGGCGTCGCCTACTTCCGCGGTGGCGCGGCACCGGCCCTGGCAAGGCTGAACGGTTTGAGGACGATCGGCGCCGATGATGCGCTGTTTGCGCTCTGCCAGGACAAGTTCCGATCCGGTGCCGTGCTTGGCGCGCTCGGCCTGCCGGTGCCGCAAGCCGGGCTGGCTCGCGACGGCCGCTGGCTGGTCGAACCGCCGCCTTCGCCAACCGGCTGGTTCGTCAAGCCAAACCGGCTCGGCGCCAAGATCGGCATCTGGCCGGATTCGCGCAGCAGTGATCTCGGCCATGCGCTGGAGCTTAGCCGACGCATCTTCGCCGCCTATCGCGACGACGCCCTCGTGCAGCCCTATGTCGCCGGGCGCAATGCGCGCGCAAGTTTTCTCGGATTGAGGCCGGACACCGGCGTCGAGGCGCTTGGCATCGCCTTCGTCGATTCGGGCGGCGATTTCCAGACCATGGAAGATAGCCTGGCGCTCTACGGCGACACCGGCGAGGCTGCGAGGGCCGCGGGAACATACACGGAGCCGGTGTTGCTGCCGATTGCCGCCAGCCAGCCGCGAGCCGACGCAAGCATCCGACGGATAGCGCAAAGGCTGATGGCCGGGCTCGGCTTGAGGGATGTGTTTTCCATCGACTTCCGGGTCGAAGCCGACGACAGCGTTCATCTCATCGAATTCGAGGTCTGCCCCGGCCTGCCCTGCTTCGATTTTCGCGCCTATTGCCGAACGCAATGGGAGATGGGTCTCGCCGATGCGATGGCCGAGACCGCCGCGAGCCGTTTTAGCCGAATGACCGCGTCTTGAGTAGAAATCCTGCCTAACGCTGCCCCAGCGACCCAGGATTACATCGTATCTCGACAAATAGCTTGCGTTCCAGCATCTCACTTAATAGGGTGTTAAGTGAAGGAGGAGCTCGGTGAAAGTCGACTCTGCGACATCCCCGGACATGGCCGTGCTGGCAGCGGCGGCGGATGCGGACAAGACAAAGCATGTCGGTGGGCGGATCAAGGCCATTCGCACCGCGCGACGCATTTCGCTTCGTCAGCTGGCCGACATGATCGGCACGACTGCGAGCTTCATCAGCCAGCTCGAGCGCAATCTGAGCGGAGCCAGCGCCAGCACCTTGATGCGGATCGCGGCTGCCCTGGACCTCGGCATCAACGACTTGTTCGAGCAGACCGAAGGTGGGTTCCACAAGGTGCTTACCAGGGCCGACCGGCCCCTGCTGCCGATCAGCCACGGTTGCCGAAAGACGTTGCTGTCGCGGCGGCCGATCCATGAATTCGAGGTTTATTCGGGAGATTTCGACGTCGGCGGCTCGACCGGCAATGACGCTTACACGCATGGCGGCAAACACGAGATGTTCGTCGTCCTGAAGGGCACGGTCGAGCTGACGCTGGCGGACGAGCGCTTCGTCATGAACGAGGGCGACAGCATCGAGTACGCAACGTCGACGCCGCATCGCACAGTGAACATCGGCAAGACGCCGGCGCAGGTGCTCTGGATCATCGCGCCGCCGACCAGTGGGGCGGCGGAACTCAATCAATACACGTCCGGACAAGGCTCGCGGCCGGGCGCACAGAAGTAATGCGGGTGCACGGAAATGGGAGATAAAACATGAAGACCAAGATCGGACAGGCGGCCGCGCTCGGGCTGCTGATGATCACGACCGCAGCGCTTGCACAGAGCAAGCCTGTGGCGGGCGAGGTGGCTGAGGGCTCGCTGAAGGACAAGACGCTTACCTTCGTCTCGTATGGAGGCATTTATCAGGACGGCCAGATCGCCGCGCTGAAAGAGTTCGTCGACAAATCAGGTGTGACGCTGCTCAGCGACGGGCCAACCGAAATCTCGAAACTGCAGGCGCAGGTCGAGTCCGGCAATGTCACCTGGGACGTTGTCGACACCGGCGATTTCCCGCCCTACGTCTATTGCGGCAAGCTGTTCCAGAAGTTGGACTTCTCGAAGATCGACACGTCCAACATTCCACAGGGCCAGATCAGCGATTGCAGTGTGCCGGCCATGAACTATGGCGTGGTGCTGATGTACAACACTGAAAAGTACAAGGATAACCCGCCCAAGAACTGGAAGGATTTCTTCGACATCGAGAAGTTCCCGGGCTCGCGCGCTCTGGAGGGCAGCGGCGATCTGTCCGGCGGCATGATCGAGCAGGCGCTGCTCGCAGCCGGTGGGTCGGTGGAAAGCATGACGGTTGCCGACATCGACAAGGCTATCGAGAAGGTGAAGTCGCTCGGTCCGGACACGATCTTCTGGAAGACCGGCGCCGATTCCCAGCAGCTCGCCGAATCCGGCGAAGCCGACATGATCGCGATGTGGACCGGACGCGCCATGACCGCGGTGAAGAACGGCGCGGCGTACACGCCGGTGTGGCAGGACTGGCTGGTCGTGATGGACCAGATGACCATTCCGATGGGCGTCAAGGACCCCGACGCGGCGCATGCGCTGATCAACGCCTATGTCGGCAAGGGCGCGCAGGAGACGCTTGCAAAAACCACCTCGTATACGCCGATCCACAAGGACGCGAAGCCCGAAGTGGACGAGGTCACCGCGGCGTTCATGACCAACACGCCGGACAAGCTTAAGCTTGGCTATCAGCAGAACATCAAGTTCTGGGTGGAGAACTTCGAGGTCGCGAACGAAAAGTGGAACGCGTTGATGGCGGGCAACTAGGCCCGCCCCCGTGGCAACGATAACAACAGACAGCCGGAACACTGGTCCGGCTGTCGCGGCAGGCGACCGGCGGCGCTGGTTTCGCGGACAGGCTTTCTGGCTCGTCGCGCCGGCGCTGCTGCTGCTGGTTGTCTGCCTGGGCCTGCCGCTCGCCATCGTAACCTTGCGTAGCTTTTCCGAGCCGCAATGGGGATGGCAGAACTACGCCTGGTTCTTCGGCACACCGGTCAACCTGACCGTCCTCCAGCGGACCTTCGCGATCTCCGCCTGGGTGACGCTGGTATGTCTCATCGCCGGCTATCCCTATGCCTATGTGATGACCGCAGTAGGACCCAAGATGCGGCTTATCCTGATCCTGTGCGTGCTGGTGCCGTTCTGGGTGAGCGGTGTGGTGCGCACCCTGGCATGGGTCATCCTTTTACAGGATTCCGGCGTGATCAACTCCGTCATCCGGGCAGTCGGCCTTAGTCCGGTCAAGCTGATCCGCACGCAGACCGGCGTGGTGATCGGCATGGCGCAGGTGCTGCTGCCGTTCATGATCCTGCCGCTCTATTCGGTGATGAAGACGATCGACCTGCGGCTCATGCAGGCGGCACGAAGCCTCGGCGCGAGCCCGGCGCGCGCCTTTGCCCAGGTTTACCTGCCGCTCTCGCTTCCGGGCGTCTATGCTGGCGCCATCATCGTATTCATTCTGGCGCTCGGCTTCTACATCACCCCCGCGCTGCTCGGCGGTCCGCGTTCGACCATGCTTTCGACCCTGATCCAGAACCAGGTGCTCAGCCTGCTCAACTGGGGTCGCGGCGGTGCTATGGGTGTGGTGTTGTTGATCGCGACCTTCGTCCTGCTCGCGCTTGCAGCGCCGCTGTCGCGCCAACCGTACAAGACGGGATCGAGACGCTGATGAAACAGCCCGGTCGAATCCTGCTCGGTCTGTTCTGCCTGCTGGTCGCGGTCTGGCTGGTCGCGCCGACAATCGTCGTCGTTCCGATGTCGTTCAACGACAAGAAGTCGCTGGCCTTTCCGCCATCCGGCTTTTCCTGGCAGTGGTACCAGAACTTTTTCACCAACCCCGAATGGTTGGCGAGCCTGGTCGGCTCGCTCAAGGTTGCCGTCGTCACGGCGGTGTTCGCCACTGTCATCGGCACGCTGGCGGCATTCGGCCTCGATCGCATGAAGAGCCGCGTCAGCGGCGTGCTGCGCGCACTGCTGATCACGCCAATGGTCGTCCCGGGGGTGGTACTCGCCGTCGGAATCTATGCGGTCTATCTCGATACGCAGTTGGTCGGCACCATGACCGGCTTCGTGCTGGCCCACACGATGCTCGCCGTTCCTTTCGTCATCATCGCCGTCTCCGCCAGCCTGGAAGTCTTCGACAAACGGCTGGAGACGGCTGCGGCCAGCCTCGGTGCGACCCGGCTGACCGCATTCAGGACAGTGACCTTGCCGCTGATCGCGCCGGGCATCCTGTCGGGGCTCCTGTTTGCGTTCGTAACCTCGTTCGACGAGATCATCGTCGCGCTGTTCATCACCAGCCCTTACCTGAAGACATTGCCGGTCCAGATCTTCTCCAGCATCACCCGGGACGCCGACCCCACCGTTGCGGCGGTGGGCACGCTGCTCTTCATCGTGACGTCGCTGGTGATCGGGGCGGGGCTGCTGATCGGCTCGAGACAGGGAAAACGCTGACATGGCCTCACCATCGACCCGCGGCGCAGCCATCGATCTCAAATCCGTCAGCAAACAATATGGCAGCTTCGTCGCTCTCGATAAGGTCTCGCTGCACATCGAGCCGGGGGAGTTCATGACGCTGCTCGGACCCAGCGGTTCGGGCAAGACGACGACGCTCAACGTCATCGCTGGCTTCACCGAGGTCAGCTCGGGTTCGCTTGATGTCGGCGGCAAGAGCGTCATCGGCGTACCGGCGCACAAGCGCAATATCGGCGTGGTCTTCCAGCACTACGCGCTGTTTCCGCATATGACCGTGAGCAGGAACGTCGCATATCCGCTGACCTTGCGCGGCATCGCCAATCCCGATCGCGAGGCGCGGGTGCGCAAGGCGCTGGACATGGTGAAGATGGCGGATTTCGGCCACCGCTTCCCCAGCGAGCTCTCCGGTGGGCAGCAGCAGCGCGTCGCGCTGGCGCGCGCCATCGTATTTGACCCGCCGCTGCTCCTGATGGACGAGCCGCTCGGCGCGCTCGACAAGAAGCTGCGTGAATGGCTGCAGCTCGAGATCAAGCGGATCCATCGGGAATTGGGCACCACCTTCGTCTACGTCACGCACGACCAGGAGGAGGCCTTGGTCCTCTCGGACCGCATCGCCGTGTTCAACCAGGGACGCATCGAGCAGATCGGCAGCGGTCGCCAACTCTACGATGAGCCCGAGACCTTGTTCGTCGGCAAGTTCGTCGGCGACTCGACGATACTGCGTGGTGCAGCCTCCACCTCCGGCGGCGAGACCGCCATCGAAATAGCCGGACGGAAAGTGGCCGCCGCCAAACGCCTTCCAGACGGCGCTAAACCGGTGATGCTGCTGCGGCCGGAGAAGCTGAGCCTCGCCAGACGGGGGAAGGGCGGACAGGATCGAAACGTCCTGCCCGGTCGCATCGGCGAAGCCATCTATCTCGGATCGGGCTCCAAATACGAGGTCGTGCTGGCCGACACCTCCAAGGCGATCGTGCGCTCGACGCTGGATGCCGAGACCTTTGCCATCGGCGACGAGGTCGACCTGATATTTGCGGGCAGCGACGTAAAGCTGTTGGCGGACGACGATAAGGCCGATTTCACGCTGACCTGAATCTTATCCTGGGAATAGCAATAATGGACGTGAAGAAGAACGGCGACGTGTCATTCTGGTATGCCGACATCGGCGGCGTGCCCGGCTACCGACCGCCGCTGCAAGGCGATATCGTGGCCGACATCTGCATCGTCGGGGCCGGCTACACCGGGCTTTGGACCGCTTACTATCTGAAGCAGGCAGCTCCGCACCTCAACATCGTCGTCGTCGAGAAGGAGTTCGCCGGCTTCGGTGCTTCGGGACGCAATGGCGGCTGGCTGTCCGGCGGGTTCTCATGGTCGCGCGAAAAATATGAGGAGGCATCCTCGCGCCAAGGGGTCATCGCCATGCAGGCGGCGATGATGGGCACGGTGAACGAGGTCATATCGGTCGCGGAAGCCGAAGGTATCGACGCCGACATTCGCCGTACCGACGAACTGCTGGTCGCAACCAACGAGGCGCAGGAGCAGCGCGCCAAGGCGATGTATGCCCATGCCAGATCCTGGGAGCTGACCGACGAACGCGTCGGGTACATCGATGCCGCGGAGATGCGCCGGCGCATAGCGGTGCACAATGCGCGCGGCGCCTTCGTCATCAAGAAAGTTGCGCGGGTTCAACCTGCAAAGCTGGTGCAAGGGCTCGCCAGGGCAGTGGAGCGCCTCGGTGTCCAGATCTGTGAACAGACGACCGTGCTGTCGATCGAGAAAGGCAAGGTCGTAACCAATCGTGGCGTGGTGCGGGCCGAAAAGATCGTGCGGGCGACCGAGGGTTTCACTGCGGGAATTGCCGGCCACGAGAGACTTTGGCTGGCGCTCAACAGCGCCATCGTGGTGACCGAGCCTTTGTCCGAAAAGCTGTGGAGCGAAATCGGCTGGGACGGCTACGAGGTGCTCGGCGACGCCGCGCACACATACTGCTACGCGCAGCGCACCCGGGAAGGACGCATTGCCATGGGCGGGCGCGGGGTGCCTTATCGGTTCGGCTCTAAGACCGACATTCGAGGGGTCACCCAGCAGGCGACGATCGACAAGCTGCACAAGATCCTGACGACGCTTCTGCCGCAGACCAAGGAGCTCAGGCTCGACCATGCGTGGTGTGGAACGCTGGGCGTGCCACGCGACTGGTGCACGACGGTGGGCTTCGACCGGCAGAGCGGAATAGGCTGGGCCGGCGGCTATGTCGGCCTCGGCGTCTCCACCTCGAACCTCTCGGGACGCACATTGAGGGATCTGCTGCTGGGCAACGATACCGAGCTGACGCGGCTTCCCTGGGTCAATCGAACGGTGCGCAAATGGGAGCCGGAGCCGCTGCGCTGGCTGGGCGTCCATTCGATGTATCAGCTCTACCGAATTGCCGACGAGCGGGAAGCAAAGGGGTTGCCGCGGACATCGCGGCTGGCCGCCCTGGCAGACCGCATCACCGGCCACTGAACCGCATCACCTCAAGGACTCAGGAATGATCGACTTCAAGACCTTCGCCCACCTTGCGCATATCGACCTCGGCGAGCCCCAGCCGAAACCCACCTCGGTGGAAGGCGATCAGCTGGAAGCAGCCAACACCCTCTGGGCTTCGGATGACGGCAAGATCGAAGTTGGTGTCTGGGAATGTTCGCAGGGCCGGTTCACCGCGCGCCGAGATACGAATTCCGAGATTTGCCACATCGTCTCAGGCCGCGTAACGCTGCACGGTCCCGATGGCGCGGCCAAGGATGTCGGACCCGGCGAATTGCTTGTCCTGCCGCTTGGCTGGGTGGGCGCGTGGACCATCCACGAGAAAACGCGCAAGCTTTACATCCTGCATTCGGTCTGACCGTCGCAGGCGATTGCCGCTGAACTAAACCCCTTCGACCAGCACGATCTCGCCGTCGGCCACTTTCTGGCGGATCGCCACGGCGCGCTGATACTCCGGCGAGTGGTAGCAATCGTGCGCCGCCGCCAATGACGGAAACTCGATGATCACGTTGCGGTCGCGGCCCGGCCCCTCGGCCTTTTCATGCGCGCCGCCACGTGCCAGGAAAACGGCGCCGAAACGATCGAAAGCCAGTTTGGCGGCAGTGACATAGTCCTTGTAGCCTTCCGCATCGCGCACATCGACGCGGGCGATCCAGTATCCCTTGGGCATGGCTCTTTTTCTCCGAAATCTAAGCGTTAAGCCGAGCGCATTTCGTCAAGGATCGCTTCCGCGACCGCCCGCCTGTCGGTCGCGCCGACGATCGGCCGGCCAACGACGAGATGGCTGGAGCCGTTGCGGATCGCCTGCGCTGGCGTCACCACGCGTTTCTGGTCGCCATGGTCGCTGCCCTTGGGCCGTATTCCCGGCGTCACGACGGCCATATTGGGGCCGACGATCCGGCGCACCGCTTCCGCTTCCTCGGCCGAGCAGACAATGCCGCCCATGCCGGCATGCAGCGCCTGCTCGGAGCGCCTTAGCACCAGCGTATGCGGGTCGTATTCATAGCCGGCGTCGATCACGTCCTGCTCGTCCATCGAAGTCAGCACGGTGACGCCAAGCAGGCATAGATCGCTGCCCCTGGCGGCCTCGACCGCTGCCAACATCGTCTTCGGATAGGCATGCAGCGTCAGCATGGTCATGCCCATCTTGGCGATGGCCTCGACGCCCTTGGCCACCGTGTTGTCGATGTCGAGCAGCTTCATGTCGAGGAAGATCCTGGTGCCGCCGCTGGCGAGCTCGCGGGCGAAGTCGAGGCCGCCGGCGAAGGCGAGCTGGTAGCCGATCTTGTAGAAGGAGACGACCCCGTCGAGCTCTCGCACCGTTCTCTCGGCTTCTTTCAACGTCGGTACGTCGAGGCCGACGATCAGCCTGTCCTGCATGGTTTCGGCGCGCTCCTGGATCACGCCTCGATCCGGGTGGACAGCATGCGCGAGGTTTCGATCAGCGTGCGGCATAGGTGCTCCATCGATCTGTGCAGTCTCTCGTCCCTGAAATTTCCGTCCTCGTCGAAGGCGTTGCCGCCCTCCGGCACCGAGCACTCCGGCGTCACCACCTCCATCTGGCAGCGCACCAAAACGGCGCGCAGATGGTTGATGCAGCGTACCCCGGCGAAGTGTCCTTTGGAAGACGAACAAAGGCCGGCGGGCTTGCCGGTGAACGGCCTGAACGACCGCCCGCCATCCTTGCGCACCCGGCTCACCCAGTCGATGCTGTTCTTGAGCAGCGGCGGGATGGAGCCGTTATATTCGGGCGTCGCGATCAGCAGCCCGTCATGGGCGGCGATCTGCCGGGCAAGCTTGATGGCGTTTTCGGGAACGCCTTTCTCCCTTTCCAGGTCCTCGTCCAGGATCGGCAGCGGATAGTCGGCAAGCGAGATGCGGGTTACCTCGGCGCCCTGCAGGGCGAGTTCCTTCTGCGCCACATCGGCAGTCCGGCCGCTGTAGGCGCCAGCGCGAATCGAGCCGGCGAAGACGAGAATTTTCGGGATCACTGCCATTGGCCACCCTTGTCCCCGGACAGGTACAGCCAAGGATCGCTCAAATCAACGCCAACTTCGTCATCCCCGGGCGGAGCAGGAGCGAAGCTCCGTCGCGGAGACCCTGGGATCCATACCGTGACCTTGACCGTGGAGTGCCGCAGAGCAGAATTCTGCACCGCTGTGGTGCTCAGATGTCCCGGCATGGATCCTCGGGTCTGCGCTGCGTCGCCACGCTCCTTGCTCCGCCCGTGGATGACGAAGTGACGCGCGTTTCCACTAACCGCTGAACGGTCGTGCGCCGAGAAGCTAATGCGCCCCGCGCCGATAGATCCAAAGCTGCGTTGGCGGGATGTTGCGGATGACGAAATGGAAATGCTCGACCGTGTAGTCGCCGCGGCCGGGCGGGATCGGCGACAGCGGGCCGTAGGTCAGCTGCACGATCGGGCGGCCTGTCGGGATGCGGTCGAGAAGGCTTTCGACATAGGCGATGCGCTGGGCGACCGGGAAATTGAGCAACGGCACGCCGGAGACGACCGAATCGAAGGTCAGGCCGCTCTTGTCGCCGAGCGTCGCGTCGAGATTGAAGGCGTCGCCCTCGATGACGTTGACGCCGGGATAGAGCCGGCGCAGATGGTGCACGAAATCGGTGGAATATTCGACCGCGTAGAGATTTTCAGCCCTTACGCCCTGGGCAAGGATGGCTCGGGTGATGACGCCGGTGCCGGGCCCAACTTCGAGCACTGGCAGGCCTGACGTCGGGTCGACGACGGAGGCCATCTTGCGGGCCGTGATGGAACTGGTTGGCACGATCGAACCGACCGCCTTTGGCTTGTCGATCCAGCCCTTGAAGAACTTCAGTTCGTCGTCGAACTTTTCCGCCAGCGCTTTTCGCAGTCCGGGACCATGTGCCATGCAAGTTCTCCTGAACGCTCCCCCGAGAGGCTACTTAGCAGCTACAGGGTCCAAGGCAAGGCGGATGCCGGTATAAGATGTTGATGACGCTAGGGGAGCTTCCCCTAGATTGTACTCTACACTGATTGGCAAGAATAGGCGTCAGCGCTCGCCGAAGGTTTCGAAGAAGTCCTTCATGCGGGCGAAAAAGCCGCTCGACTGGGGCGAATTGTCCTTCGAGGAAAGCTGTTCGAATTCCTCCAGCAACTCGCGCTGGCGGCGGGAAAGGTTCTGCGGCGTCTCGACCGCGGTCTGGATATAGAGGTCGCCGACATTGTGCTGGCGCAGCACCGGCATGCCCTTGCCCTTGAGACGGAATTGACGGCCGTTCTGGGTGCCTTCCGGCACCTTCACCTTCGTCTGCGTGCCGTCCAGCGTCGCCACCTCGAACGAACCGCCAAGAGCTGCCGTCGTCATCGAGATCGGGACCTTGCAGTAGAGATCGGCGCCGTCGCGCTGGAAAAATTCGTGCGGCTTGACCGCAAGGAAAATGTAGAGATCGCCCGACGGGCCGCCGCGCAGGCCGGCCTCGCCCTCATTGGCGAGGCGGATGCGGGTGCCGTCCTCGATGCCGGCCGGAATGTTGACCGAGAGCGACCGCTCCTCGGTGACGCGGCCCTGACCGGCGCATTTCGGGCATGGCTCCTTAATGGTTTGGCCACGCCCCTGGCATTGCGGGCAGGTGCGCTCGATCGAGAAGAAGCCTTGCGTGGCGCGCACCTTGCCGTGGCCGTTGCACATCGAGCAGGTGACGGGCTGAGTGCCGGGCTTGGCGCCGCTGCCGGAGCATTCCGTGCAGGAGATCGACGCCGGCACGTGAATCTGCGCCGTCTTGCCGGCGAATGCCTCCTCCAGCGTGATTTCCATATTGTAGCGCAGGTCGGCGCCGCGCTCGCGGCCACCTGAGGAGCGGCGCTGGCGCCCGCCCATCATATCGCCGAAAATATCCTCGAAGATATCGGCGAAGCCGCCGGCGCCGAAGCCTTGCGCGCCGCCATTCATGCCGCCCTGTTCGAAGGCGGCGTGGCCGAAACGGTCGTAGGCCGCGCGCTTCTGCGGATCCTTCAGCGTCTCGTAGGCCTCGTTGATTTCCTTGAACTTGTGCTCGCAGGAATGGTCGCCTGGATTGCGATCGGGATGGAACTGCATGGCGAGCTTGCGGAAAGCGCTCTTGAGCTCCTTCTCGTCGGCCCCCTTTTGCACGCCCAACGTTTCGTAGAAATCAGCTTTCATCTTTTCCTGCAGTCCGGATATTCAACGTCTTGAAGCCTTGTTGCGTCGTTTGCCGGCACGCTGTTCCGATTTAGGTGCGATGGGGCCGGGATGCCAGTGTCGACGCGGGCTTGCCCGCATTTTTTCGATCAAGCCCGCATTTTTTCGGCCGGAGTTGCAAAAAAGCCCGGCTTTGCGCCGGGCTTTTCTGCCTCAACCTGCCGTCAGGCGGTTCAGGCCGACTTCTTCTTGTCGTCGTCCTCGTCGATTTCTTCGAAATCGGCGTCGACCACGTCGCTGTCCTTGGCGGCATCCGCCTTGGCGTCAGCCTCCGCGGCTTCCTTCTGCGAAGCTTCGTACATGGCCTGGCCGAGCTTCATCGAGGTTTCGGCGAGCGCCTGCGTCTTGGCTTCGATCTCGGTCGCGTCGTCGCCTTCGGCAGCGGTCTTCAGCGCCGCGATCGCATCTGATATCGCCGTGCGGTCGGCCTCGGAAACCTTCTCGCCATATTCCTTCAGCGACTTCTCCGAGGAATGCACCAGCGCCTCGGCCTGGTTGCGGGCCTCGACCAGCGCGCGCCGCTTCTTATCGGCCTCTGCATTGGCTTCGGCGTCCTTCACCATCTTCTCGATGTCGGCGTCCGAAAGGCCGCCAGACGCCTGGATGCGGATCTGGTGCTCCTTGCCGGTGCCCTTGTCCTTGGCCGAGACGTTGACGATGCCGTTGGCGTCGATGTCGAAAGTGACCTCGATCTGCGGCACGCCGCGCGGCGCCGGCGGAATGCCGACCAGGTCGAACTGGCCGAGCGCCTTGTTGTCGGCGGCCATTTCACGCTCGCCCTGGAAGACGCGGATGGTCACGGCCGACTGCGAATCCTCGGCCGTCGAGAACACCTGGCTCTTCTTGGTCGGGATCGTCGTGTTGCGCTCGATCAGCCGCGTGAACACGCCGCCCAGCGTCTCGATACCGAGCGACAGCGGCGTCACGTCGAGCAACAGCACGTCCTTGACGTCGCCCTGCAGCACGCCGGCTTGGATGGCGGCGCCCAATGCGACGACCTCATCCGGATTGACGCCTTTATGTGGCTCCTTGCCGAAGAACTGCTTCACGATCTCCTGGATCTTGGGCATGCGGGTCATGCCGCCGACCAGAACGACCTCGTCGATTTCGCCGGCCTTCAGGCTGGCATCCTTGAGCGCGGCCTTGCAGGGCTCGATCGTGCGCTGGACCAGATCCTCGACCAGGCTCTCGAACTTCGCACGCGTCAGCTTCAGCGTCAGGTGCTTGGGGCCGCTGGCATCGGCGGTGATGAAGGGCAGGTTGATCTCGGTCTGCGTGGTGGACGACAGCTCGATCTTGGCCTTTTCGGCCGCTTCCTTGAGGCGCTGAAGGGCGAGCTTGTCGTTGCGCAGGTCGATGCCCTGCTCCTTCTTGAACTCGGCCGCCAGATACTCGACCAGGCGCATGTCGAAATCCTCGCCGCCGAGGAAGGTGTCGCCATTGGTCGACTTCACCTCGAAGACGCCGTCGCCGATCTCGAGCACCGAAATATCGAACGTGCCGCCGCCAAGGTCATAAACGGCAATGGTCTTGCCTTCCTTCTTGTCGAGGCCATAGGCAAGTGCGGCCGCGGTCGGCTCGTTGATGATGCGCAGCACTTCAAGGCCGGCGATCTTGCCGGCATCCTTGGTGGCCTGGCGCTGGGCGTCGTTGAAATAGGCCGGAACGGTGATGACCGCCTTCTCGACCTTCTCGCCGAGATAGGCTTCCGCCGTTTCCTTCATCTTCTGCAGGATCATCGCCGAGATCTGGCTGGGCGACTGCTTCTTGCCGCCGGCCTCGACCCAGGCGTCGCCATTGTCGCCCTTGACGATCTTGTAGGGGACAAGCTTCTTGTCCTTGTCCGTCACCGGGTCGTCATAGCGGCGGCCGATCAGGCGCTTGACCGCGAAGATGGTGTTTTCAGGGTTGGTGACCGCCTGGCGCTTGGCCGGCTGGCCGACGAGGCGCTCGCCATCGCTGTTGATGGCGACGATGGAAGGGGTCGTGCGCGCGCCTTCCGCATTCTCGATGACCTTCGACTCCTTGCCGTCCATGATGGCGACGCAGGAATTGGTGGTCCCCAGATCGATACCGATTACTTTTGCCATTTTTCTAGTCTCTCCGCTAAGCAGGCTCTCTGGACCCGTACAGGCGTTCCGACGAAAGCCCCTGTTCACAAGAAATTCCGCTTCGGCAACCGGCATTCCGGCGTCGAACGGCTTGGCGCGTATATAAGAACAGGCTGCGCGGCGCGCAAGCATTCTGCGCAAGGCGTCCAACATCCTTTTCTCGGGGCCGGCCGGGTGTCCTCCGGCGACGGCATAGCGAGTTCAGGCCGTGCAGCGTTTCCCGAGGGATCTTTTCGGGTCCGTTCGCGGGCCGCGATCCTTCCCGTAGGGTTGGCGCGCAATAAGCCGCAACTTGCATGGCCACAACCGAGACCCGTCGGAGCAATCCGGCGGGTTTTCATCGCGCGTGGTCGTCGAGTGCGGGTCGGCCGCCATCGACCTTCAAACCCGAGAACTCATGGGCAATCGTTCGATTGCGTCCAAGTCCGTTTCGCCTGGTAAAGCCTTGCATCGACCCGTTTGTACAGGCTCGACCAGGCTTCGCTGGGTTTAAACGTTCCCACGCCGAAACTCGCAGTGAGCGGCCCGACCCCCTTCAGCCCGGCAAACTGTTCTCCTCTATGGCGATCCTTAGCCGTTCGGAGCATTCATAGGCTTCCTCGGAACTGGTATCTGGAAGGAACACCGCGAATTCCTCACCGCCGAGCCGGCCGACGATATCCCCTTTGCGCGCTGATTTGCGCAGCACGCGTCCGACCTCTCGCAGCACGCTGTCGCCGACGTCATGACCGTGGGTGTCGTTGATGCTCTTGAAATGGTCCAGGTCGCACAAGACGAGCGATGCGGCGCCTTTTCCGCTCTTTCGCTGATAGGCCGAGGCGCGCTCTTCGAACCCGCGCCGGTTCAGAACGCCGGTCAACGGGTCGACATCGCGCTCCCGTCGCAGATCGTCGATGACGTCGGCAACGGCGGCGGCGAGGATCGCCAGAGCGAGAGCCGCGCCGAGCACGGCAAGAGAAAGCTGAAGTGCCTGCCAAAACATCGAGTTCGCGAAGGCTGTTTTATCGGCGGGCGCCGAAAGCCCGATCGTCAATAAGGTCCGCGGAAAGAAATGCAGCGCAAAGATCAGGAGAATCCAGAACAGCACCCTGTCGACGTACCGGCCTTCCGCAAGCGGCGAGAGTCGCACTGCGGCAATGAGCAGGATCATCCCGTACCCGAAATTCTGGATGTAGACGCGGGCAAGAAGGTTGCGATCGACGTAGAAGAAATACGCCAGCAGAAGCGTGAATCCGATCAGGATCGCCGCGTCCATTCTCAGGCCGAGCCTGGTCCCTGAGCGGAGCAGGATACCCTCGACCGCCGCGAGAACAGCCGATGTATAGAGAGCGCCGGACACGATTGCATTGGGTCCGGCCCCTGACGGCCAACCGAGAATTTGGGATATGGCGCCAAGAGCAAATAAAGCGCAGGCGCCCGCCAACACAAGGAGATAGCTTCGCTTTCGTTCGATGAGCCAGGCGCAAACGAAGGCAATCCCAAAGACAAACAATATTCCAGGGCTTATCAATGCGAGTGTGGTCCTGACGATCGCCCCGTCCATCAAATCAATGTTCCTGTTGCGCCGAGACGCGGCCCTTTGCATGGGTCTAGATCGCTGCCGGGGATACTCCGAAACCTTTATCCAATCTGATAAGAAAAGCCTCGGATTAGAATCGTCTGATTTCGTCGAGCTGGACGCCACGCTACGCCTTCGGCTGAACGTGGGGCAGCAACAGCGCCTTTCCGCCACGACGACTGGCCATTTTCGGGCCGATACGGTAGGGCGGGAGCTGGCTCAAGAGCGGGAAGCGGACATGGCTCAAAAAACCCTGATCGCGCCATCGGTGCTGGCGTCGGATTTTTCGAAGCTCGGCGACGAGGTCGAGGCGGTGGCGGCGGCCGGCGCCGACTGGATCCATCTCGACGTCATGGACGGGCATTTCGTGCCCAACATCACTTTCGGCCCGCCGGTAATCAAGGCGATCCGCAACCGCACCAAAGCCTTCTTCGACTGCCATCTGATGATCGCGCCGGCCGATCCTTATCTGGAGGCTTTCGCCGAAGCTGGCTGCGACGGCATGACAGTACATGCCGAAGCCGGGCCGCATCTCGACCGTTCGCTGCAGACGATCAGGAATCTCGGCAAGAAGGCGGGCGTGTCGCTCAATCCGGCGACGCCTGAAACGGCGATCGAATATGTGCTCGACCGGCTCGACCTGATCCTGATCATGACCGTCAATCCGGGTTTTGGCGGCCAGGCCTTCATTCCGGCGATTGTCGACAAGGTGAAGCGGGTGAAGGCGCTGATCGGCAACCGGCCGATCCGGATTGAGATCGATGGCGGCATCTCGCCGCAAACCGCCCCTTTGGTCACCGCCGCCGGCGCCAGCGTATTGGTCGCCGGTGCGGCCATCTTCAAGGGCAGCAGCGTCGAAGCCTATCGGGCGAACATCGAGGCGATCAGGACGGCGGCCGACCGGGCCGCCGGCTGACGCTGACGGCGCCACGCGCCGTCCCTTCGGCCGGCCCGACGCCGGTGCGCTTGTGCTCACGACATGCGGTCCCATATTCTCTGTCTCCATCCTTTTGCCTCGGACCCTCCCGCAGGCTCCTCTTCGACGGGTCGGATCGATGAACCGCAGCCCTTTCTTCGCTGATCTGCTGAACACCATCGCCGATCGCGGCCGGATGATGCTGAATCTCGTTCGAGGCGACGAGCCCGTCTCGGCCGACAGCCTGGCGCGTCTGTGCGCCCGCCTGCTTTCCAGCCAGGGCGAGGCATCGGGCGTCGCCTATGCAAGGGAAATACTCGATCGCTGGCGCACTCTCGGCGCCGACGGAAGGCTGGCGTTTCTGCATGTGCTGCGCGATCGGTTCGGCACCGATCATGCCAGGCTTGCCGCCGCGGTGGATGCGTATCGCGACGCGCCCGACGATCGCACGGCGCTCGCTTTGCATGACGCCGCCGAGCCGGCCAGGCAGGAGCTGCTGCGCCGTTTGAACCTGGCGCCCGGCGGCATCGAGACGCTGGTGCGCATGCGCCAGGATCTGCTTGCCCGACTGAAGACATCGCCCGATCTCACCATCGTCGATGCCGACTTCACGCACCTCTTGTCCTCGTGGTTTAACCGCGGCTTCCTGGTGCTGCGTCGGATCGATTGGTCGACGCCGGCCAACATCCTGGAAAAAATCATCCGCTACGAGGCGGTGCACGCCATCCACACCTGGGACGATCTGCGCCGCCGGATCGAGCCCGACGACCGGCTCTGCTATGCGTTCTTTCACCCACAGCTCGGCGACGAGCCGCTGATCTTCGTCGAGGTCGCGCTCACCCGCGCGATGCCGACGACGATCGCCGAGCTGCTTGCCGATGAGCGGCCGCTGGTGCAACCACGGCAGGCGACGACGGCAGTCTTCTATTCCATCTCCAACTGCCAGGAGGGTTTGCGCGGCATCTCCTTCGGCAATTTTTTGATCAAGCAGGTGGTCGAGGATCTGCGCCGCGACCTTCCCGGCCTGACTGATTTCGTCACGCTATCGCCGGTGCCGGGCTTTGCCCGCTGGCTGGCCGAGCAGCCCGGTCCCTCCGCCGCTGAAGTCCTGGACCTCGTCGCCAACGAGGGCTGGCATGCGGACGCTGCCGTGCGCGAGCGCGTGGGGCAGGCCCTGCTTCCTCTTGCGGCACAATATTTCCTCGAAGCTCGCACCGCCTCCGGCAAGGTGATCGACCCGGTCGCCCGGTTTCATCTCGGCAATGGCGCACGGCTGGAACGCATCGACCTTTTCGGCGACCTGTCGCCCCGAGCCTTGCGTCAGGCGCATGGGCTGATGGTCAATTATCGCTACAAGCTCGACGACATCGAGAAGAACCACGAGCTGTTCGCCGCCAGGAATGATGTGGCGGCCGCACCCGCCGTGCGCCGCCTGCTGCCGAAACCGGCAGCGCCGCGGCTGCCGGTGCAACCTCAAGGGAATGGGGACGTGAGGGACATATGAGCAACCATTTGTTCGACGCTTTCCGCGCCCGCATGCCGGCGCCCGAGCATCTCCTGATGGAAACGGATGACGGGCGCTCGATCACCTATGGCGATATGCTGGCGCGGTCGGCGCAACTGGCCCACGCGCTGCTGCAACTGGGCGTCGAACCCGGCGACCGCGTCGCCGTCCAGGTCGAGAAGAGCCCGGAGGCGGTCCTGCTCTATCTCGCCTGCCTGCGCGCCGGTGCGGTCTTCCTACCGCTCAACACGGCCTACACACTGACCGAGCTTGAATACTTCTTCGGCGATGCCGAGCCGCGGCTGGTCGTCTGCGATCCGGCACGGGCAGCCGATATTGGGATCTTGGCGGAGACATCGGGCGCTATCACAGTCACCCTCGGCGGCATTGGCGAAGGGTCGCTGATGGATCAGGCCTCGCGGCAGTCTTCGGATTTCCACGACGTGGTGCGCGGAGCGGACGATCTGGCGGCGATCCTCTATACGTCGGGAACGACCGGCCGTTCGAAGGGCGCCATGCTCAGCCATGACAACCTTGCCTCGAATGCGCGCGTGTTGGTCGACCACTGGCGCTTCACCGCCGCAGACGTCTTGATCCACGCGCTGCCGATCTTCCACACGCATGGCCTCTTCGTCGCTACCAACGTCGTGCTGATGGCCGGCGCCTCGATGCTGTTCGAAACCAAATTCGACCCCGCCCGCATCGTCTCGCTGTTGCCGCGCGCCACCGCGCTGATGGGCGTGCCGACCTTCTACGTGCGCCTGCTGCAGCAGGACGGCTTGAACCGCCAAGCGGCCAAAAACATCCGCCTGTTCGTTTCCGGCTCGGCGCCGCTGCTGGCCGAGACGCACAAGGCCTGGCGCGAGCGCACTGGCCATTCGATCCTCGAGCGCTACGGCATGACCGAGACCAACATGAACACGTCGAACCCCTATGATGGCGAGCGGCGCGCCGGCACGGTCGGCTTTCCCTTGCCTGGCGTCGCGCTTCGTATCGCCGACCCGGAGAACGGCGAAACACTTGCCAAAGGCGAGGTCGGCATGATCGAGGTAAAGGGCCCCAACGTCTTTGCCGGTTATTGGCGCATGCCGGAAAAGACCAAGGCGGAATTCCGTGACGACGGCTTCTTCATCACCGGGGATCTCGGCCTGATCGACACCGACGGCTATCTCCACATCGTCGGGCGCGGCAAGGATCTGATCATCTCCGGCGGCTACAATATCTATCCGAAGGAGGTCGAGAGCGAGATCGACGCGCTGCCCGGCGTCGCCGAAAGCGCTGTGATCGGCGTTGCCCATCCAGATTTCGGCGAAGGCGTCACGGCGATCGTGGTGCGCGCGCCGGCCTCGGCCGTCACCGCGGCCGAGATTGTCGGCGCTATCGCGGGGCGGATTGCCAAATACAAGCATCCGAAGCGGGTGATCTTCGTCGACGAGCTGCCGCGCAACACAATGGGCAAGGTGCAGAAGAACCTGCTGCGCGAAACCTACAAGGATCTCTACGCGCCGGCCAAAGCCGGCTGACGCAAGAGGTTGCACTCAGTTGGCGCCGGCTCCGAAAACCTTGTCGCCTTCTATCCAGACGCCCTTGACGTCCAGTTCGTCCGACAGCGAAACAATATCGGCGGCGGTGCCGTTGGCGAAGCGCCCAAGCCGATGCGCCTGGCCGATCGCTTGTGCCGGATAGAGCGAAGCCATGCGTAACGCCTCCGACAGGTCCAGTCCGACGACGTGGTGAACGAAGCGCACGGCGGCGATCATGTCGAGATCGGCGCCTGCCAACGTCCCGTCGGCAAGCGTCAGCCTGCCGTCCTTGCGGTAGATGGTGCGGCCGTTCAGCGTGAACGAGGTCATATCGGTGCCGATCGTCGCCATGGCATCGGTGACCAGGAAAATTTTCGCCGGACCCTGTTTGGCGCGCAAAGCGATGGCCATGGTGGCGGGATCGACATGGAAGCCGTCGGCGATGATGCCTGCAGACAATGTGCCCATATCAATGGCCGCGCCCGCCAACCCCGGCTCACGATTACCGATCTGGCTCATGGCATTGAAGAGATGGGTGACCATTGTTGCGCCGGCCTCAGTGAACACGCGCGCCGTGGCATAGCCGGCATCGGTATGGCCGAGGCTGACGACGATCCCGGCCTCGATCAGCGCCGAAACGCGCGTGGGGTCGACGGATTCCGGCGCTATGGTTGTCAGCAGCACCGGCAGAGCCTTCCGCGCCGCGACCAGCATGGCCTGGTCGATATCCAGCATCGGACGGATCAATGCCGGATCGTGCGCGCCTTTGCGGGCGATCGACAGATGCGGCCCTTCGAGGTGCAGGCCCAAGAAGCCCGGCACCTTTTGCCGCGCGGCCTCTGTCCCCGCGGCAACCGTCGCGGCGGTGATGTCGGGCGTGTCGGTGATTAGCGTCGGCAGCAGCGCCGTCGTGCCGAACGGCGCGTGCGCCTGGCAAATGGTTTCGATCGAGGCGACATCGGGATGATCGTTCAGCATGACACCGCCGCCGCCATTGACCTGCAGGTCAACGAAGCCGGGAGCCAGCATACCGCCGTCGGTCTCGATCCGCTCAATACCGGACGGAATGGCGCCTGCCGGAACGATGGCTTCGACGAGACCGTCACGCACGACAAGGGCGGCATCGTCATGCCAGTCGTCGCCGTCGAATATACGGGCGCCAGTCAGGGCAAAACGGTCGCTCATAGGGTTTCCGTCACCTTGCGAAGATTGGGCGGCGTGTCCGGATCGAGGCCGCGATGGCGGGCAAAGGCCTCGACGAAGCCATAGAAGGACACGATCAGCGCCAGTGGGTCGGTCAGCGGATGGCCGGTGGCGACATGCGGCAGGTGCTGAGCGCTTTTCGCCTTGTCCGAAGTCACAAAAACCGCTGCCCCCTTGGCCGCCAGGCTGTCGGCGGCTTCGGCAACCGAGGGCTCGGAAGCATCGCGGGCGGCCAGCGCCAGCACCGGAAAGCCCGGTCCGACCAGCGCCAGTGGGCCGTGCATGACTTCCGCGGCACTATAGGCCTCGGCGTGCATGGCGCAGGTTTCCTTGAACTTCAGCGCCGCCTCATTGGCGATCGCCGCGGACGGACCGCGGCCGAGGATAAACAGCGATTTCTGTGTCTCAAGGGCGCCGGCCAGCGCCATCCAGTCGCAGGCGATCGCCTTGCGGAAATGCTCCGGCAAGCGGTCGAGTGCCGCCAGAAGCGCATCGTCACCGGTGCAGTGCGCCATCAAGGCGAGGCCGGCGACCGCCGAATTGACGAAGGTCTTGGTCGCTGCGACGCTGCGCTCCGGCCCGGCCAGAATGTCGATCGCGTAATCGGAGGCGCGGGCGAGCGGCGAATCGGCGGTGTTGGTGATGGCGACGGTCAGCGAACCGCCGGCTCTCGCGGCTTGTGCCATGGCGACGATGTCCGGGCTCTTGCCCGACTGCGAGATGGCGAGGCAGGCCGAGCCGCTCAGCTTGAGCTTGGCGCCATAGATCGAGGCGATCGATGGGCCAACGGAAGCAACGGCAAGGCCGGCGGTCAGCTCCACGGCGTATTTCATGAAGGTAGCAGCATGGTCGGACGAGCCGCGGGCGACGGTGACGATGAAATGCGGGTCGCGCTGGCGAATGCCGCGCCCGGCCTCGGTCAGCACGGCTGCCGAACCATCGAGCAGGCGCGCGGTCGCCTCCGGGATCTCCTCGATCTCGCGCCGCATATGAGTTTTGGTTGCGCTCATGGCCGGCCCTCTTCGCCCGGCCCGCTCAGCCGGAGTTCGGCGACGAAATCATAGGCGTCGCCCCTGTAGATGGAGCGGGTGAATTCGATCACCTTGCCGCTCGCCAGATAGGAAATACGCTCGATGTGCAGCCCGGCAATGCCCGGCCGCACTTCGAGCAGCTGCGCGTCTTCGCCACCGAGATTAGCGGCGGAAATGCGCTGCACCGCACGCACCGGCCGTTTACCGGTCGCTTCCAGTGCCGCGTAGAGCGACGAACCGATCGCCGCCGGGTCCGGCAGCACGCTGGCAGACAGTGCCGCGCGTTCGATCGCCAGCGGCGTGTCGTTGGCGATGCGCAGGCGCGCCACGCGCGCCACCATCTCGTTTGACGACAGGCCGAGCACCATCATCTCGTCTGGCGAGGGCGCATAGAGGCCGCGGTCGAGCCAGGCCGAACGAACAGCCATGCCGCGCCGCGCCATGTCCTCGGTGAAGGAAGTCAGCCGCGACAGCGACTGCTCGACACGTTCCATACGCGGCGCGACGAAGGTGCCGGAGCCATGGCGCTGGACGAGGATGCCGCCCTTGACCAGATCCTGCACCGCCTTGCGCACGGTGACGCGCGAAATGTCGGCCTTACTGGCGATATCGCGCTCGGACGGCAATGCGTCGCCCGGCCCGATCAGGCCGCGATTGACCGCATCCTCGATGCTTTTCCTGAGCTGCAGATAGAGCGGTGCGCCACTTTGCGACGACTGTTTCAGCGTAGCGAAAATCTGGTCGGCCGCCTCGCTCATCGCGCTGCCCCCGCCCCGTTCGCGAAGATACGGACCGCCATCTGCACCGCACCGCCCAGCGCATCGTCGAGCGGCGGCTTCAGCAGCGCCCGATAGCGCGCCGACAGGCGTGGTGCATAGAGCGGCGCCAGCCCGCCAAGCAGGCAGAGCGGATCGTCGCCATGGAGATCGAGCACGCCAAGTGCTGCCTCGACATCGGCGACTGCCTTGTCGAGGATCCAATTGGCGACCGTGTCGCCTTTTTCGGCATGGTCGAAGACCTTGGGCGCAAAGCCGCCGAAATCGCCGGGTTTGGCATTGGTGGTGAACTCGACCACATCCTCGGGATTGTCGCGGAAGGTGGCGAGCATCGCCTGCGTCAGCGGCGAACCCTGACGGATGCCGTCATAGGCAAGCAGCGTCTGTTCGAGCAGGTCGCGGCCGATGCGGGCACCGCTGCCCTGGTCGCCGACCTGGAAACCCCAGCCGCCGATTGCCCGCGACTTGCCTTGTCTGCGGGCCATATAGGCGGTGCCGGTGCCGAGGATGGCCATGGCGCCGTCACCGGAGCCGACCGCGCCTTCGAGCGCGATCTCGGCATCGGTCTCGACACGGCTTTGGCTGAACGGCAGGATGGCTTCGAGCTGCTGCCTGTAGGTGCCGACATTGGCGCCGGCGAGACCTAGGATGGCGGGGGTTTGCGGGATCAGTTCGGGATCTTGCCCGGCTTCGACAAAGGCCTGCCTCGCCGCGTCCACGATGTTGGCCCTGGCGCCGGTGAGATCGGTGCGAATATTGGCGGCACCACTCTTGGCGCGGCCGACGACGACGCCATCCGCTGTCGCAAGGGCTGCCCTGCAGCTGGTGCCGCCGCCATCAATGCCAAGCACGAAATTCACGCGATTTCTCCTCACGGCGAATAATACCAATAAAGTACCAATAGCCAAGGACTAATTTCTGTTTCAAAAAGATTGAGGCGTATTTTGTTGAAAAATCAATGCATTCCGCCGGGGAGCCAGCTCCAAACCAAGGAGCTCGTTAATGTATGTGGACAAGTGGTATTTTTTTGGTATTGTTTTACGGATTGGAGGAAGTTGGATGGCCGCAACGCGCACCGAAGCGCTTCACCAGAATGCCGAGGGGCTGGACATCCAAGCCCCGAACGTCATCCTTTCCTCTTTGGCCAACGCCCAGATCGAGGTCGCCAAGGCCGCGCGCGGCGCCATTCCCGCCTTTGCCAAGGCAGCCGAGATCATCGCCAGCCGGCTGAAGAGCGGCGGCAAGTTCGCCTATACACCAATGGTCAGCTCGGGCCTGATGGCGCTCGTCGCCGCCGGTGCCGATGCGGCCGAGAAGATATTGGAAGGGACCAGCCAGAAGCTGCGCCCGGTCCTTTCCGCGATCGAGGGGAGCATGGGGCGCAATGCCTCTGTTCTCAAAACCGAACCTGCAAAAGGTCAACAGGGAGACTGAGCATGACAACGAAACTACTGACGGCACTTCTTCTCGGCACCAGCATTCTCGGCTCAGCCGGAATGGCTTATGCCCAGGACGTAACGCTCAACATCGAAAGCTGGCGTGGCGACGACCTTGCCATCTGGAAGGACAAATTGATCCCGGCCTTCGAGGCCAAGAACCCGGGCATCAAGGTGGTGTTCGCGCCGTCGGCGCCGACCGAATATGACGCCGCACTCGGCGCCAAGCTCGCCGCCGGCTCGGCGGGCGACCTGATCACCTGCCGCCCGTTCGACAAGTCGCTGGAGCTCTTCAAGAAGGGCAATCTCGCCGACATTTCGACGCTGCCCGGCATGGAGAATTTCTCCGACGTGGCCAAGGCCGCCTGGCAGACCGACGACGGCAAGGCGAGCTTCTGCGTGCCGATGGCTTCCGTTATCCACGGCTTCATCTACAACAAGGACGCCTTCGACCAGCTCGGCATCAAGGTGCCGACGACGAATGAGGAGTTCTACGCCGCGCTCGACAAGATCAAGGCCGACGGCACCTATATCCCGATGGCGATGGGCACCAAGGATCTCTGGGAAGCCGCGACCATGGGCTACCAGAACATCGGCCCGAACTACTGGAAGGGCGAGGAAGGCCGTCTGGCGCTGATCAAGGGCGAGCAGAAGCTGACCGACCCCGAATGGGTCGCGCCCTTTGCCGAACTTGCCAAGTGGAAGCCTTATCTTGGCGACGGCTTCGAGGCACAGACCTATCCCGACAGCCAGAACCTGTTCACGCTCGGCCGCGCCGCCATCTACCCTGCCGGCTCGTGGGAAATCGGCCTGTTCAACACCCAGGCGCAGTTCAAGATGGGCGCATTCCCGCCGCCGGTGCAGAAGGCCGGCGACACCTGCTACATCTCCGACCACACCGACATCGGCATGGGGCTCAATGCGGCGTCGAAGAATGCGGACGCCGCCAAGACCTTCCTGACCTGGGTCGCCTCGCCCGATTTCGCCACCATCTACGCCAACGCGCTGCCGGGCTTCTTCAGCCTGAACAATACCCCGGTGAAGATGGAAGACCCGCTGGCGCAGGAATTCGTCTCCTGGCGCGACAAGTGCAAGCCGACGATCCGCTCGACCTACCAGATCCTGTCGCGCGGCACGCCGAACCTCGAGAACGAGACCTGGGTTGAATCGGCCAACGTCATCAACGGCACCGTCACGCCGGAAGCTGCGGCCAAGAAGCTGCAGGACGGCCTCGACAGCTGGTATAAGCCGGCGAAGTAAGAGCCAAGGCGGAGCGCTGCGATCTCCCCCCTAGGGGGGAGATGTCGCCGAAGGCGACAGAGGGGGTTGATGGAGGCAGGCTGCGACCTGATCGTTGCTGGAAAGCGCGGTCGGGATCATGGTGGCGCACTGCCTCGGCCGACCCCACCCGCCGCGCTTCGCAAGGCACCCTCCCCCTCGGGGGAAGGAGGCGCCGCGCCTTTTGGCGGCAATTGCAAGAAACCTGATCGGCGGGGACCGAATTCATGGCCGCAGCACCGAAACGACCGTTCCGCTGGCATATCGTCGTCTTCCTGGCGCCGGCGTTACTGGTCTATACGGCGATCATGATCCTGCCGCTGGCCGGCACGCTGCAGCTCTCGCTGTTCCGCAACATCGACCAGGCCCAGGTCTTCGTTGGGTTCGAAAACTTCCGCAGGCTGTTCGGCGACCCCAACTGGTCGGTCAATTTCTGGAATGCACTGCGCAACAACGTCTGGTTCTTCATCATCCATATGGTCGTGCAGAACCCGATCGGCGTCCTGCTGGCCGCACTTCTGTCCAGCCCGAGGCTGAGATTCTCCGCCTTCTACCGCACGGCGATCTTCGTGCCGACGATCCTGTCCTTTGTCATCGTCGGCTTCGCCTGGAAGCTGATCCTGTCGCCGCTATGGGGCGTGGCGCCGAACCTGATGGATCTCGTCGGCCTCAAAAGCCTGTTCACGCCGTGGCTGGGCAAGGAGCAATATGCGCTGACCACGCTCAGCCTGATCTCGGTGTGGCAGTTCGTCGGCATTCCGATGATGCTGATCTATGCGGCATTGCTGTCCATCCCCGATGAAGTGATCGAGGCGGCCGAATGCGACGGCATATCCGGCATGTCGCAATTCTGGAAGATCAAGCTGCCGCTGATCCTGCCGTCGATCGGCATCATCTCGATCCTGACCTTTGTTGGCAATTTCAATGCCTTCGACCTGATCTACACCGCGCAAGGCGCGCTGGCCGGACCGAATTATTCGACCGATATTCTCGGCACCTTCCTCTACCGCGCCTTCTTCGGCTTCCAGTTACAGGTCGGCGATCCCAACATGGGCGCGGCGATCGCCACGATGATGTTCCTGATCATCCTTGGCGGCGTCTGCGTCTATCTCTTCCTCGTCCAGACGCGCCTGCGTCGCTACCAGTTCTGAGGCGCCAGACATGAGCACGGCAACCCGCTCCCTGCCCCGCACCATCGGCGCCCATGCGGTGCTGTTGACCTATACGGTGATTGCGCTGTTTCCGGTGATCATTGTCATCATGAATTCATTTAAATCCCGCGCCGGCATCTTCGGCGCGCCTCTAACGCCGCCGACGCCAAAAACCTTCGACCTGATCGGCTACACCACGGTGATCGGGCAGGGCGATTTCATCCACTATTTCCAGAACAGCCTCGTCGTCACCGTCGCCTCGCTGTTCTTCGTGCTGTTGTTCGGCGCCATGGCCGCTTTCGCGCTGTCGGAATACCGCTTTCGCGGCAACACGATGATGGGGCTTTATCTCGCGCTCGGCATCATGATCCCGATACGCCTCGGCACCGTCGCCATCCTGCAATTGATGGTGGCGAGCGGGCTGGTCAATACGCTGACGGCGCTGATCCTGGTCTACACCGCACAGGGCCTGCCACTGGCGGTGTTCATCCTGTCGGAGTTCATGAAACAGGTGTCCGACGATTTGAAGAATGCCGGCCGCATCGATGGGCTGTCCGAATACACCATTTTCTTCCGGCTGGTGCTGCCGCTGGTACGGCCATCGATGGCAACCGTCGCCGTCTTCACCATGATCCCGATCTGGAACGATCTGTGGTTTCCGCTGATCCTGGCGCCGTCGGAGGAGACCAAGACGGTGACGCTCGGCGCCCAGCTGTTCCTCGGCCAGTTCGTCACCAACTGGAACGCGATCCTGGCGGCATTGTCGCTGGCGATCATGCCGGTGCTGATCCTCTACGTCATCTTCTCGCGGCAGCTGATCCGCGGCATTACTTCGGGAGCGGTCAAGTGAACGAGGAAAAACCCCTTCGCGTTGTCGTCGCCGGCCTCGGCAATATGGGCCGCAGCCATGCGCTGGCCTATCACACCAATGCGGGTTTTAAGATCGCAGCATTGGTCAGCCGCTCGGATGTGCCGTTGCCGGGCGGGCTTTCCGGCTATGGCATCAGGCGCTCTTTCGACGAGGCGCTACGCGACGAAAAGCCCGATGTCGCTTGCATCGCCACCTATTCCGACAGTCATGCCGACTATGCGGTCAAGGCGTTCGAAGCCGGCTGTCATGTCTTCGTCGAAAAGCCGCTGGCGACGACGGTGGCCGATGCCAAACGCGTGGTCGCGGCAGCCAAGGCCAACGGCAAGAAACTGGTGATCGGCTACATCCTGCGCCATCACCCGTCCTGGATCAGGTTAATCGCCGAAGCGCGCAAGCTCGGCGGTCCCTACGTGTTTCGCATGAACCTCAATCAGCAATCCTCCGGCCATAGCTGGCAGACGCACAAGCAGTTGATGCAGACGACGTCGCCGATCGTCGATTGCGGTGTCCACTATCTCGACGTGATGCTGCAGATCACCGACGCCAGACCGGTCGAGGTGCGCGGCATGGGGCTGCGGCTGACCGATGAGATCGCGCCCTCGATGTACAATTACGGCCACCTGCAGGTGCTGTTCGACGACGGGTCCGTCGGCTGGTACGAGGCCGGCTGGGGCCCGATGATTTCGGAGACCGCCTTCTTCGTGAAGGACGTGATCTCGCCCAAGGGCTGCGTGTCGATCGTCATGAAGGAAGGTGTCCGATCCGACGACATCGACACCCACACCAAGACCTCGACCATTCGCCTGCACAGTGCGGAAACCGGCGCGGACGGCAAGTTCGTCAAAGCGGATGAGATGCTGTCGATGGAGGGTGAGCCCGGCCATCAGGATCTTTGCGATCTCGAACAGGCTTTTCTGCTCAAGGCGATCCGCGAGGATCTCGACTTGACCCGCCATATGGACGACGCGGTAAAATCGCTCGCCGTCTGCCTTGCCGCCGACGAGAGCGTGCGCAGTGGGAAGGCGGTGCAATTGTGACAGGGGTCGAGTTCCACGCCACCCCCCTCTGTCCTGCCGGACATCTCCCCCGCAAGGGGGGAGATCGGATGTCAGTATCCTTTTCGCTAATTTCCAGCGCCGCAAAGTGGCGCGAGGCCTCGAAGCTGCCAATCTCCCCCCTTGCGGGGGAGATGGCCGGTAGGCCAGAGGGGGGTGCCTTGACGCCCACATTCCAATCCGGAGGAACGCCGTGGGCTCGCTGAATATCGAGAATGTGAAAAAAGCCTTCGGGCCGGTCGAGGTGCTGAAGGGCATCAACCTCGAAGTGACCGATGGCGAATTCGTCGTCTTCGTCGGCCCCTCCGGCTGCGGCAAGTCGACCCTGCTCAGGGTCATCGCCGGGCTGGAAGATTCGACTTCGGGGCGTGTGGTGATCGACGGCGCGGACGTCTCCGCGACGCCGCCGGCCAAGCGCGGCATCGCCATGGTGTTCCAGACCTACGCGCTCTACCCGCATCTGACGGTGAAGAACAATATGGGCCTCGGTCTCAAGCAGGCGGGCACGCCGGCGGCCGAGATCGACCGCCGCATCGGGATCGCCTCCTCGATGCTGTCGCTGGAGCCTTATCTCCAGAGGCGGCCGGCCGAGCTTTCCGGCGGCCAGCGCCAGCGCGTCGCCATCGGCCGCGCCGTGGTGCGCGAGCCCAAGCTGTTTCTGTTCGACGAACCGCTTTCGAACCTCGATGCGGCACTGCGCGTCAACACCAGGCTGGAGATCGCGCAACTGCATCGCCGGCTGAAGGCAACGATGATCTATGTCACTCACGACCAGGTCGAGGCGATGACGCTGGCCGACAAGATCGTCGTGCTCAACGCAGGACAAATCGAGCAGATCGGCGGCCCGATGGAGCTCTACAATTCGCCGGCAAATGAGTTCGTCGCTGGCTTCATCGGCTCACCGAAGATGAATTTCGTCGACGGCGCCAGGCTTGGCGAGACGGCCAAGACCATCGGCGTCCGGCCAGAGCATCTGACCGTCGATCCGAAATCCGGTGCTTGGAAGGGCACGGTCGTCCATGCCGAGCATCTCGGTGCCGATACCAATCTTTATCTCGATTGTGAAAAAGCCGGGCTGATCACCGTGCGCATCTTCGGCGTCTACAATGCCGAGCCCGGCGCTACGCTTTATGCGACCCCGGATCCGGCAAAGACGTACCGGTTCGGGACGGATGGGAAGGTTTTGAAGTAGATCTATCCGCTGACACGGCCTCCGCGCCGCCACCGTCACTGCCGCGAAAGCAGTAGGTACTCCTCCGCCGATATCTCATTGCATATGCTCGTCCTGATGTCCTCCCGTACCGAAGGGTCATCGAACGGCAGGATCCCAACAGCCTGAAGCGCCTTGCGGCGGTCGATGCTTCTGCCCAGGAATTCCAGGACAACGCGACCCGCGGTAATGCGGCGGGAGGCGGTGGGGGCAATTCCCATCATGATGCCTTCGAGGCGGTGCAATTTGTGCACGCTCGGATTGAGCATGGACATGCCAATGTCGCGGCCGTCGAAACGGTCCGCGCCGATCGTGAAGATCCTGTCGCCCACGCTGCCGACCACACCCCTGTAGGTGACAAATTGAAGACTCGTTTGCGCGGCGCTTTTGCTGCCATAGAACCTTTGCTTCGTGGTCGAGACCATTGTGCCTTCGCTGAGGCGCCAATGCACCAGCTCTCGCTTTATCCGTCCGTCGCCGTTGAAGCTGAGAAAATAGCGGAAGTAGTACCCGCGGTACTCCTCGAGGAATTTTACGCTGGCACCGGCCATGTTGCGCATGATGTAGGAAAAATTACGCAGATCCTCGGGAAACAAGGTTTCCGATTTTTTCCGACCGAAAGAGGAGACAAACCTTTTATGAGGGATGAAAAGCTCGTCGTCCTCCAGTCCAAAGAAGTCGCTCAGCTTCTTATGATTGAACCGCGATGGGAACGTCTCTCCTGAAAGATACCGGTTGAACTGTTGCCGGTTTATCCCAAGCTTGCGGCATAGATCCGATACCGATCTGTAGTGGTCGCAGCAAAATTGCAGGTTCGCGCTGTAATCGTCACGCTTATTCTGATCGATGACTTTCGCGCGAGTCATGGGTTCCCCTTACATTCATGTGCCGGGCTCCCGGCGCTTCAAGCGTCAATTAGCGTCAACATGCTTAAAAGATATGTGATGATCTACGCCGCGAAGAGTGCCATGCTGAGCCATTGGAAATCAACGGGCCTGGGCCTGCCGAGCCGGGTTCATCAGAAAACTCCTGGGAAGGATGGGCTTCGGAGATCAATGCTCCGTACATCGGGAGAATTTTGCCGCTGATACGAAGTGTAAATCGAAAAATTGTTGAGGCTGATTCTGTTGAAAACGTAAGATATTCCAAAAAATACATAAAATAACAACAGCGACGGAAATCTGACCGATCGCATAGCGGAGTGGGAACATGCCAAAATTCAGAACAGCCTTTCTTTCTCTATTTACCGCGCTTGGCTGCCTGTCAGCGCAAGCGGAAGAAGTTGTGTTTGCCTGCTGGGGCGGGGCGTCTCAGCAGAATTTCCAGACAAACATTCTCCCGGGATTTGAAAAACAATATGGGGCGACAGTCCGCTACGTCCCTGGCGGATCGACCTACTTCGTTTCACAGTTGCAGGCGCAGAAAGCCGCGCCGGAGATCGACGTTGCCTGCATGGACGACGGCCCGCAATCCATTGCCCGCGAACTGGGCCTGCTCGAACCTTTGACAGCGGCGCAGGTCCCAGCGATCCCGGACATCCTCCCGGCCGCGATCGGGAAGGATAATAGCGGCGTGGGCTACGGAATGCTCGCCATGGGGCTCGTCTACTCGCCTGAAGCGCTCTCCGCGGCTGGCATCGAGCCTCCGACGTCCTGGAACGACCTCGCCGATCCTCGTTTCAAGGGTCATGTGGTGCTTGGAACGATCGACAACACGCCCGGACTGTTCGCTCTGATGATGCTGGCCCGTACCAATGGCGGCGGCATCGACAATATGGAACCAGGTTTTGCGAAGATGAAGGAAGTGGCTGCCAATGTCGGCAGTTTCGTCAAGGGTACCGACATGACCCCTTATTTCCAGCAAGGGGAAGCCTGGATCACCGTATGGACGAACTCCGAGATGAACCGCTTCGTGAGTTCTTCCGGATTCCCGCTCGAATTCGTCTTCCCCAAGGAAGGTGCGCCGGCGGTCATGCCTATGCTGAACCTGGTGAAGAACGCCCCCAACAGCAAAATGGGCGCCAACCTGATCGCCTATCTGCTGAGCCCCGAAACCCAGAAACAGTTCGCGCTCTCTTCCAAGCTCGGCCCTGTCAACACCAAGGTGACGCTGAGCGAGGATGAGGCCAAGGGCCTGATCTACGGCAAGGCCGCCGACAGCCTCATCAATCTGGATTGGTCGGCGATGAACGCCAAGCGACCCGAGTGGACAAAGCGCTGGAACGAAGAGATCGAGCGCTGACGCCAGCGCTCGATAGACAATCCTGCCGCGCTTTCCTGATGTCGCACAAGTGAAAACCATAATGCAGTATTTTCGGGTGGAACGCCTGGTCCACAGATTTGGCGACTTCGTCGCGATTCAGGACATTTCCTTCGACATCCGGGCTGGCGAAAGACTGTGCCTACTCGGCCCGTCCGGATGCGGAAAAACAACGACGCTGCAGGCGATTGCCGGCTTCGTCACGCCGCAATCGGGAACCATTTCGATCCTGGATGAGCCCATCGATGCCTTGCCCCCGGAAAGGCGCAACATCGGCATCATGTTCCAGAACTACGCGCTGTTCCCGCATATGAACGTTTTCGACAATGTCGCGTTCGGCCTGAAGATGCGCAAGACGCCCAGGAACGAGATCCAGAGCCGGGTGAGCGAGACGCTGAGGTTCGTGCAGCTGGAACACAAGGCCTCGAGCATGCCCTCCCAGCTCTCGGGCGGTGAACAGCAGCGCGTGGCCTTTGCGCGCGCCGTGGTGATACGGCCGAGGCTTCTTCTGTTGGACGAGCCGTTTTCCAATCTCGACGCGAGGCTGCGCCTGGCCATGCGCGAAGAGCTGCTTGAGCTGCTCAAGGGTCTTGAGATCGCCACCCTGATGGTTACCCACGATCAGGAGGAAGCCATGGCGATCGGCGATCGGATCGCGGTGATGCGATCGGGCTATATCTGCCAGATCGGAACGCCGCAGGAACTTTACCAAAAGCCGAACAGCCGCTTTGTCGGAGAGTTTCTGGGCTCGTCGAACGTCTTCCCGATCAAGGATTTCCGTGCGGGAACGGACGCAATCCGGCTGAACGTCGCGGGGATCGGCGAAGTCCTCGCTGATCCGGAGCCGGACATCACTGAGCAGTTGGCTCAGTACCTTCTGGTGCGGCCGGAAAGGATACGGCTTCTTTCCCCGTCCGCGCCGGCGCCGGACGGGCTGACAAATCGCTTCGACGGCGTCCTGGAGAACCTGACCTTCCTCGGCCCCAAGGTCGAGGCCCGCATCCGCGTCGCGGACCAGTCGGTTCAGGCATCCTCCGATACCTTTCCCGCCGGTCTCAGTCTCGGGCAGCCGGTCAGCATTGCATGGTCACAAGATGCATCCGTCGTGACAAGGGATGCACCTCATGGCTAGCTCGCGCAGGTCGCCAGCTCTGGCCGGACCCGTGTCCGCGGTCTTTATGATCGTCTTCTTCGTCTTGCCTGTCCTGTATCTGGTCCTGATCAGCTTTGCTCAACATAGCAGTACGCAAGGCGTCGCCTGGTCGTTTTCGCTGAACAACTATCTGGATACGGTCAGGGATTTCTTCTTTTGGGAAGTCGCTTGGCGCACGCTGCGGCTCAGCGCGCTGACGACGCTGATATGCCTCACCCTCGCTTTTCCGGTCAGCCACTACCTCGTGACATCGCGCGGCTGGCGGCAATTGGTGGTGTTCATCGTGCTGCTGATGCCCCTGGTCACGTCGGTGACCGTCATGTCCTACGGCTGGCTCATCCTGCTTGGGCGGCAGGGCCTCATCAACACATTCCTGACCGGGACCGGCCTGCTGTCTATCCCCCAGCCGCTAATGAACAACGAGCCGGCCATCGTCGTCGGCCTCGTTCACGTCTTTCTCGTCTTCATGGTGATTTCGATTGCCGGATCGCTGCAATCGATCAACCCGTCGCTGGTGCTCGCGGCGCGTAGCCTGGGGGCAGGACCGGTCTCGACCTTCTTGCGCATCACACTGCCGCTGTGCCTGCCCGGCATCCGGGCCGGCTCGCTGTTGGTCTTCGCGCTCAGCATGAGCGCCTATGCCATACCGGGTATTTTGGGTGGACCTCGATACAAATTCATATCGACCCTCGTCTACCAACAAGCCGTTTCGCTCTTTAACTGGCCGGTCGGTGCGGCACTCGCTGTCGTCCTGCTCGCAATAACCGCCTTGATCATCCTGGTGGTGCTGTCGGCGACACGGCTCGTGCAGATTTGCCGGAGCAGAAGCTCATGATCAAAGCTCGATTTCTTCAGGGCATTTTCGTCACGCTGATCTGCCTCTTCATCGTCGCGCCCATCGTCTCGGTAACATTGGGCGCCTTTACGGAGACGGCCTATGTGGTGTTTCCGCCCAAGGGCTTCACTTTCAAATGGTACATGAACGCCTTCCGGCAGGGGCAGGCCATCGACGCGCTTTTGTGCAGCCTCGGGCTGGCCGCCGCGTCAGCCACGATTGCGACCGTCGTTGCGTTTGGGATTGCGAATGCCACGCGCCAGCACAGTTCGCGCCTCTACGGCTTTCTTCGCGCCCTGGCGCTCATGCCGGCGATGCTGCCGGCGGTATTCCTGGGCCTGGCACTGCTTGTCGCCTATTCCTGGCTGCGTCTCCGAGGCCTTCCCGCCCTGTTTGTCGGGCACGTCATAATCGCCATGCCATTCGCACTTTCGATGATCGCGGTAGGCCTCAGCGCGCTGAACCCGCAAATGGAATCAGCGGCGCGCAGCCTTGGCGCCAGCCCGAGGCAGGTGCTTTTCCGGATCACGTTGCCCTTGATCGGCTGGAGCGTGCTCAGCGGCTGGGGTTTTGCCTTCATGGTGTCGTTCGGCGCGCTGGAAGTGTCGCTGTTCCTTTCTTCAAGCACGGTGGTCACGCTTCCCGTCTACATCTTCGCCTCACTCGAATGGATGCCGATGGACCCGACCCTGACTGCGGTGGCCTCGGGCGTGATCCTGCTTACGCTCATTGTTCTGGTCGTTTCGGCACGCGTGGCGCGTCTGGACCGCTTCCTCCGTCGCTGAGACCGCCGGCATTCGTGTGCCGGCCGGTCGCAATCGTAACTGCCAATTTGGCGGGTGCCCGCGCGCCACGCCGACCGTGATTTGATGGAAACCAAAATGTCCGAGGATGTTGAAACCGATGTCATCGTGGTCGGCTCCGGAGCCGCCGCTCTTGTCGCTGCCTTGCGCAGCGCCGTTTGCGGCGCATCCGTCCTGGTGATCGAAAAGACCGGCAAGATAGGCGGGACGAGCGCGATGTCCGGCGGGATGACCTGGATTCCCGCCAATCGCCTGATGCTGGAGGCCGGCTACACAGACAGCGAAGCCGAAGCGCTGACCTATATTCAGGCAACCGCGCCGAAAGGATGGTCGGCGACCGAGGACACGCTCTGGGAGGCCCAGGTCCTCAACGGCCCGCGCATGCTGGACTTCATCCTGGAGAAGTCTGCCGTTCGCTTTGTCATAGCCGACGTTCCCGATCCGCATATGGAGCTGCCGGGTGCCAAGGAGAAAGGCAGGCTTCTTGCGCCGGATGTCGCCAACGGCCGACGTCTGGGTCGTTATTTCAAGCTCATCCGCAACTCCACCATCCCGCAGGATCTGACCTACGATGAATCGGTCAAGGCCGAGATGTTCAGACATCCTTTCCGCGCCTATCTGCGCCATGCCGGCACAATCGCGGGCCGCTGGCTTTCAAAAACGCGGGGCAAGGGCAATGCCCTCATCATGGGGCTGCTTTCCGGCTGTCTCGCTGCGGGATGCCGTCTCAAACTGAACGCCCGCGCAGTCGAGCTCACGACCGACGAAATGGGCAGCGTCACCGGCGTGATTGTCGAGACCGCGGGCCGGCGTGAGCGGTTCCGCGCCCGTAAGGGCGTCATTCTTGCGACCGGCGGATTCGAGTGGGACAGTGAACTCCTGCACACTAACTTCCCCGGCAACGCCGAGTTCCTCAGCAGCCCCAGCACCAACACCGGGGACGGACTGAAAATGGCGGTGAAGATCGGCGCTGCAACGGCGCATATGAACCAGGCCAACATCATGCTGCAGCCGCCCGTGTACTATGAGAAGTCGCTGCACGGCCTGCCGTTGCGTATTCATGCCGAACCGGACGCAATCTTTGTGGACGCTGATGGACGCCGCTTCGCAAGCGAGTATGAGTTCAACGTCGCGGACTGGACTGTTCGCGATACCGACCAGGGACGCTGGCTGAAACGGCCCGCATGGGTCGTCAGCCACTGGCCCATGGTCCAGCGCGCATGGCTCATCAGATGGTACAAGCGCTACAAACCCGGTTGGCTGGTAACGGCCGGAAGCCTTGATGAGCTTGCGGTGAAAACAGGGCTCCCGGCCGAGCCGCTGAAGGAGACCGTCGCCCGGTTCAACCGCTTCGCCGTCATCGGTGTGGACGCGGACTTTCATCGCGGTGCCGCCAGCGACTATGAAGCCCGGCTGGCCGCCTCTGTCGGCCTGATGTCTCCCATCAACCAGCCGCCCTTCGTTGCTTACGAATTTCGACCGTCCATTCTCGGGACCAAGGGCGGCATACGCACCAATGAAAAAGGGCAGGCGCTGCGTTCGGACGGCACGGCGATTTCGGGATTGTATTGTGCCGGCAACGTCATGGCCAATCCCATCGGCATGCGTACGCCAAGCCAGGTGGGAACGACGCTGGGTCAATACATGACCTGGGGCTACATCTGCGCGAATGCCTTGCTCAACGCAAATCGCTGACGCGGCGATCGATCGACAGTCTCCGAACAGGCCGAAGAGGAAAATCCCATGAAACTGGATCATATCGTCTGGGCGTCGAGCTCACTCGACAGCGCCATTGCACAATTTGCCGAATTGAGCGGCGTTGTCGCGGATTCCGGCGGCAGCCATCCCGGCATCGGAAGCCGCAATGCGTTGATCAATCTGGAAAATGAAATCTATCTCGCCATCGACGGACCGGACCCCGAGCAATCGCTCGAAGGCAATTACGGCGCATTCCTGAATAGCCTGCGGTCGCCTGTCCTGTGGCGTTTCGCGGTCCAGACCCCGGACCTCGAAGTCGCGCGAACGCTGCTTGACCGAAGAGGCTTCGAGACCGGCGTAAAGCATGGCGGGCGCAACGCAGCCAATGGCGAGCGTCTCGAATGGGACACGCTGTCCGTCGCCAGTCACGATCTCGGCGTCGGTCTTCCGATCGTCAAAACCTGGCATACATCCGCGCATCCATCGGCGAGCGCCCCTCCCGGCTGCAGGCTTCTGGAGCTTACGGTCTTCCATCCAAGAGCCGCCGAATTGCGGTCGCTCTACGCCGATTTCGGCCTGGACGTAAAAGTGGAAGAAGCTGCCGAACCGGCCCTCAGGGCGACCTTCGAAGGCAGGAAACGGATATTTTCCCTCTCCTCATGACAGCGCATTCGAACGCCTGCCGCCAGCCGGACTTGCTTGGCACGGCGTCGGTGTAATGAAAGCAAAAAGTGGAGCGCAGCCGCCTTGCAGCTACGCTCCACCCATTCGTGTCATTCGTGCGGCGCAGGCAACCTTACCTGGCGTCGAGATGTTCAGACGTCAGCCTTGAACGTCTGCTTCTGCTGACCGAGTCCCTCGATGCCGAGTTCGACGACGTCGCCGGCCTTCAAGAACACCGGCGGCTTCATGCCGAGCCCGACGCCGGGCGGCGTGCCGGTCGAGATGATGTCGCCCGGATGTAGCGACATGAACTGGCTGAGATAGGAAACGAGGTAGGCGACGCCATAGACCATGGTCTTGGTCGAGCCGTTCTGCATCGTCTTACCGTTGACCTTCAGCCACATCGGGATGTTCTGCGGGTCCTTGACCTCGTCCTTGGTTACCAGCCACGGGCCGATCGGCCCGAACGTGTCGCAGGACTTACCCTTGGTCCACTGGCCCTGGCGCTCGGCCTGGAAGGCGCGTTCGGAAACGTCGTGCGCGACGCAATAGCCGGCGACGTAGTCCAGCGCCTCGGCCTCGGTGACGTATTTCGCGGTCTTGCCGATGACCACGCCAAGCTCGACTTCCCAGTCGGTCTTGACCGAGCCGCGCGGGATCAGCACGTCGTCATCAGGCCCGACGATGGCCGAGCTTGCCTTCATGAAGATGATCGGCTCCGGCGGCACGGTGGCGCCGGTCTCGGCGGCATGGTCGGAATAGTTCAGGCCGATGCAGATGAATTTGCCTGTGCCGGCGACGCAGGCGCCGATGCGCGGCTTGCCGGAAACCGCCGGCAGCGATTTCGGATCGAGCTTCGACAATGTCTCGAGCGATGCCGGGTCGAGCGCCTTGCCGGCAATGTCGGCGACATGAGCGGAGAGGTCACGGATCGTCCCATCCGCGTCGAGCATGCCGGGGCGTTCGCTCCCCACTTCGCCATAGCGCAGCAGTTTCATTCATTTTCTCCTGATTGCGGCCGGAGGCCTCTTAGATCGACCAGCCACCGTCGATATTATAAGCCTGCCCCGACGTATAGGTGGCGCCGGCCAGATAGACGGCGAGATCGGCGATTTCCTCCGGTGTGCCGAGGCGGCCCATCGGCTGGCGGGCGATGAAGGCGGCGCGGGCCGCCTCGTAGTCACCCTGCGCATGCATGCGGTCCTGCAGCGACGGGCTTTCGACCGTTCCCGGACAGATGGCATTGCAGCGAATGCCCTTGCCGACATAGTCGGCGGCAACCGATTTGGTCAGGCCGATGACGGCAGCCTTGGTCAGCCCGTAGACGAAACGGTTCGGCACGCCCTTGGTCGAGCTGGCCAGCGACGCCATGTTGATGATCGAGCCGTCACCGCGCTCAAGCATGCCGGGCAGCACGGCGCGGATGGTACGGATCATCGAGCGGACATTGAGATCGTACGCAAAGTCGAGATCGCCGTCCTTCATCTCGAGGATCGAGCCCGAATGGACAAAGCCGGCGCAGTTGAACAGCACGTCGACGGCGCCGATCTCGGCGAAGCCGGTTTTCACCGCCTCGTCGTTCAGCACGTCGAGCTTGCGGGCCTTGATCCCGGGCGTCTTGCCAAGTTCGGCGAGCATCACCTCGTTGATGTCGGTGGCATGGACGACGGCGCCTGCCTTGGCGAAAGCCAGAGCGCTCGCTCGGCCGATGCCTTGTGCCGCCGCCGTGACGACAACGATCTTGCCTGCCAGATCCGCCATGCTTTTCTCCTCTGTGGCCGCCCGGTTTTTTACCGGCACGCGGCCAGGGCGCAATGTGCCAGATAGGCACTACCATGCCGCCTGTATCGCCGTTCGCTTAGGGGCAAATGTTTTTTCTCGGTAAAGAACATCATTTCTGCCGTCAAGCCCGAACGCTTCTCATCCGACACCGCGCGAAAGGCGATCGTTCAATCGCCGTAAGGCACCCAGACGTTCTTGACCTCGACGGCACGGCGCAGGAAGGCATCGCCGGCGGCCTCGACCGACGCCCAGTCGAGGCTGCGGCCATTGCCCGTCCAGACGCGCTTGAGATTGCCAACGGAGTCCGCTTCGGCCTTGGCGCAGGTCTCGGCATCGGCGAACACCCAGAGCCCGTCGACATCGTCGTGCTTGGCCAGCACGCCGGCGAGCTCGGCGCTGCGCCCGGTGACGATATTGATGGCGCCGGCCGGAACGTCGGAATATCCGATGACCTGATAGAGATCCGTGGCAAGCAGCGGATATTTTTCGGAAGGCACTGCGACCACGGTGTTGCCCATGGCCAGCGCCGGCGCCACCAGCGAGATCAGGCCGAGCAGGGGCGCATTGTCGGATGCCACGATGCCGACTATGCCGACGGGCTCGTGCAGCGCCAGCGTGACGGCGCGGGCCGGTGGCTGGTGGACGCGGCCCTCGAATTTGTCGGCCAGGCCGGCATAGAGAAACAGCCGCTCGATCGACAGCTCGACCTCTTCGCGCGCCGCCTTGGCGGTGGCGGCAGTCAGCTCTGTGATGCGCGCCGCAAACTCCTCGGCACGGCCGGAAAGATTTTCGGCCAGATAATAAAGCACCTGACTGCGGTTGTAGGCCGTCGCCTCCGGCCAGCTCTTGCAGGCACGTGCGGCCGCGACGGCGTCGCGGATATCCTTGCGGCTGCCGAGGCCGACTTCGCCGGCGAGCCTGCCCTTGGCGGTGGCGACAGCAATCGAATAATTGCCGTCCGGCCTGACCTGCTTGCCGCCAATGAACAGCTTTGCCGTGCGGTCGATGCCTTCGCTTTCGACCTGCTCGATCGGCTGGGCCGATGACGTTGCCGGTTTGATGACGGGGCCGAGCGGCAGTTTTGCCGAGAGATATTCGAACATGCCCTCGCGCCCGCCTTCGCGGCCAAAACCGCTTTCGCGGTAGCCGCCAAAGCCACAGGCGGCATCGAACATGTTGGTACCGTTGACCCAGACCACGCCGGCCTTCAATTGCGGTGCGACGTGCAGCGCAAGATTGACGTTCTCGCTCCACACCGAGGCGGCCAGCCCGTAGCGCGTGTTGTTGGCGAGTTCGACCGCTTCCTCGGTATTGCGGAAGGTCATAGTCGCCAGCACCGGCCCAAACACCTCTTCCTGCGCCAGGATGTTAGCCGGCGAAACGCCTGTCGCCAGTGTCGGCAGGTGATAATAGCCGGAGGACGGCAGCGCTACATCCGGTTGCCAGCAGACGGCGCCCTGTTTGGCGCCTTCGGCGACCAGACCCTTGACGCGATCGAGCTGGGTCAAGTCGACCAGCGGACCGATATCGGTGTTCTTGTCGAGCGGGCTGCCGACGCGCAGCCGGCTCATCCTTATCTTGACCTTGGCGATGAAGGCGTCGGCGATGCCTTCCTGCACCAGCAGCCGCGACCCGGCGCAGCAGACCTGGCCCTGGTTGAACCAGATGCCGTCGACCAGTCCTTCGACGGCGCTGTCGAGATCGGCATCCTCGAAGACGACGAAGGCCGACTTACCGCCAAGTTCCAGCGATAGTTTCTTGCCCGATCCGGCAGTGGCCTTGCGGATGATCTTGCCGACCTCAGACGAACCGGTGAAGGCGATCTTCTGGATGCCGGGATGGTTGACGATTGCCGCGCCGGCCTCCGGCCCGCCCTGGACGATGTTGACGACGCCTTTCGGCACACCCGATCGTTCGCAGATCTCGGCGAACAGGATGGCGGTGAGCGGCGTGAACTCGGCCGGCTTAAGCACCACAGTACAGCCGGCGGCGAGCGCCGGCGCGATCTTCCATGCCAGCATCAAAAGCGGGAAGTTCCACGGGATGATTTGGCCGACCACGCCGACGCCCTTTTGGCCGGGGAAATCCCTGTCCAGCGCCTGCGCCCAGCCGGCATGGTGGATGAAATGGCGGATGGCCAGCGGCACGTCGATGTCGCGGCTTTCGCGGATAGGCTTGCCGTTGTCGATTGTCTCAAGCACCGTGAACAGGCGCTGGTGGCGCTGCATGGCACGGCCGATGGCGTAGAGCACTTTGGCTCGGCTATAGCCTGATCTGGCGCTCCATTTCGGCAGCGCCTTGGCCGCGGCCGAAACCGCTGCGTCGATATCGGCGGCACTCGCATCCGAGACCTTGGCCAGCAATTTTCCCGAAGACGGGTCGCTGGTGTCGAAAGTCTTGCCACTGCCGGCCGCTTTCCAGTCGCCGCCAATGAACAGCGCTTTGCCGAAATCGCGTGCGACCAGCCAGGCATCGGCCTCGTTGCGAGCTTCCGGCGCCGGACCGTAGTCCATGGCGTGATAGCGTTCGAGAATGTTCATGGAGCGCTCCCGAAAATCACGCCATCGCGTGGCGATGATTGGCCGAATAGTGACCGGTCAGATGGTGCTCTAGTTGGCGCTCTATGTCGGTCAAAAGGCTCGACGCGCCGAAGCGGAACAGGTCGGGCTCCAACCATCGGCGGCCAAGCTCTTCCTTCATCAGCACCAGCCAATCGAGCGAAGCCTTGGCGGTGGAAATGCCGCCGGCCGGCTTGAAGCCGATGAGATAACCGGTTTCCTCGAAATAGGCGCGGATGGCGCGCACCATGGCAAGGCCGACGGGCAATGTCGCGTTGACGCTTTCCTTGCCGGTCGAGGTCTTGATGAAGTCCGCGCCCGCCATCATCGCCACCATCGACGCCAGCATGACGTTGCGCAGCGTGGCGAGGTCGCCGGTGCCGAGGATGACCTTGAGATGCGCCTCGCCGCAGGCGGCGCGCATTGAGACGATCTCGTTATAGAGTTCCTGCCATTTCGCCCCGAATACCAGCCCGCGCGGAATGACGACGTCGATCTCGTCGGCGCCGTCGCTCACCGACGCTTCGATCTCCTGCAGGCGCGTCGAAAGCGGGGTGAGGCCATGCGGGAAAGCGGTGGATACGGCGGCGACATGGATGCCGGTGCCGCGCAGCGCATCGACGGCAGTGGCAACGAAGGGGTGATAGACGCAGACCGCCGCCGGGCGGATCTTTTCACCAGTAATGCCGAGGCCTTCGACGATGTCGCGGCGGAACGGATTGACCGCCTTGGCGCAGAGCCGGCGCACGCGCTCTTCGGTGTCGTTCGAGTTCAGCGTGGTGAGGTCCATGCAGGCGACGGCGCGCAGCAGCCAGGCCGCCTGGTTATCGGCCTTGATCGAGCGTCGTTTGGTCAGGCTGGCGACGCGCCGTTCCAGCGCCGAGCGGTTGACGCTGCGCATCGATTCCATGAAGCCGAGATCAAGCTTCATGCCGGGATTGCGGGCAATGCCGTGTGCTTGCGACGCCGGCGCGTTGGCGGCGGTGCGCGCCGGCAACGGCGTGATCTTGGAAGGTCCGAGATCGGCTTCGCGGATTGTGCTGCTCATCTCCTGCCCTTTCATTCGACGACTTGTGCCGAAGATAGACCGTGAAGCAGCGCTTCACGAGTCCTTCAGGCGGTCATATTGGAAAAAGGCTGCGAAAGCAGCTGATTTTGACCGCATGGTCAAAATCATGGTTTGAATGCAGCGAACGCTGACTGCGGGCGCCTCAGCCGACGAAGGCGCGCTCGACGACGAAACTCGACGGATGGCTCAGCGAGCCTTCGTGGAAGCCGAGGCTTTCGGCCAGCTCCTTGACGTCCTTGAGCATATGCATCGAGCCGCAGATCATGATGCGATCGTTCTCCGGGTCGAGCTTGTCGATGCCGAGATCGGTATAGAATTTGCCCGAGCCGATCAGCGCGGTGATGCGGCCCATGCGCTCGGAGGTTTCGCGCGTCGTCGAATTGTAGAGGGTGACGCGTCCACCGGTCAGCTCGCCGATCAGCGGGTCGTTCTCCAGCGCCGCGACCAGCTCCTGGCCGTAGGTGAGTTCGGCGATGTCGCGGCAGGTGTGGGTCAGGATCACCTGCTCGAACTTCTCATAGGTATCGGGATCGCGCAGCAGGCTGGCAAAGGGCGCGATGCCGGTGCCGGTCGAGATCATGAACAGGCGCTTGGCCGGGGTCAGCGCGTCGACCACCAGCGTGCCGGTCGACTTCTGCCGCATGATGACGGTGTCTCCGGCCTGGATTTTCTGCAGCTGCGAGGTCAGCGGGCCGTCCGGCACCTTGATCGAGAAGAATTCCAGTTCGTCGTCCCAGGCAGGGCTGGCGATCGAATAGGCGCGGAACACCGGCTTCTCGGCGTTGGGCAGGCCGATCATGACGAACTCGCCGGAGCGGAAACGCAGCGACTGCGGCCGGGTGATCCGGAACGAGAACAGCCGGTCGGTGTAATGCTTCACCGAGACCACGGTTTCGGCATAGACATTGGCCGGTATAGGGAACTGCAACGGCCGGGCGCCAGCGGTGTTCAGCGCGGATGTGGTGTTCATCAAACCTAACCTTCTGGCCAACCCGAAGTGCTGACGCCAAACCTTCTCCTGCGCGCCCGAACCGATCAGGTTCCGGCGTGCCGTTTGCACACTGCGAAGCGGTAAGCTCTTGTGTCCGGAATTTATTAGTATACAAATGATATTTGCGTCAAGACGCTGGCGTAAAACGCCTTTCCAAACTGAGACATGTAAGCAGTCCTGGCATTTCGGGTTTCGGCAATGAAAGAGAATTTTTCGGCGCAGGCGCAGGATTCCCTGGGCAGCGTCGTCGCCGGTATCGATGTCGGCGGAACCTTTACCGACCTGCTTCTGATCGACGGCCGAGACGGTGGCCGGGTGCATATCGCCAAGACCCCGACCACTATCGACAACCAGGCTTTTGGCGTCGTTTCGGCGCTTGGCGCCACCGGCTTTCCCATCGACAGCATCGACCTCATCGTGCATGGCACGACGACCACCACCAACGCGGTGCTGGAACGTCGGCTGGCCAAAACCGGCATGATCACCACGCGCGGCTTTCGCGATGTCATCGAGCTTGGCCGGCGGACACGGCCGCAAGCCTATGGCATGACGGGCAGCTTCGTCCCGATCATTCCACGCAATTTGCGGCTCGAAGTATCGGAGCGCGTCGAAGCCTCGGGCGCGGTGCGCATTCCGCTCAACGAAGCCGAGATGCGCGCGGCGGTTTCGCAGTTGATCGGCGCCGGTTGCGAATCCCTCGTCATCCATTTCCTGCATTCCTACGCCAATCCGGCGCATGAGCGGCGCGCCGCCGAAATCGCGGCCGAGCTTTGGCCGAACGGCTACATCACGACGGGCCATGCACTGCTGTCCGAAGCGCGCGAATTCGAGCGAGGCGTCACCGCCTCGGTCAACGCCTCGGTGCAGCCGATCCTCGAGCGCTATGTCGAGCGGCTGCGCAAGGAGTTGGGATCAAAAGGCTATGCCCGCGACTTCCTGATCATGAACGGCAATGGCGGCATGATCTCGGCGCGCTTCGTCACACGTGAGTCGGCCAAGACGGTCATGTCCGGTCCGGCTTCCGGCGTCATCGCCGCGGCCTATACGGGAAAACGCGCCGGCTTCGAAAACCTGGTCACCTACGATATGGGCGGCACCTCGACCGATGTCGCGCTGATCCGCAATGCCGAACCGGCGGTGTCGAACGAGATCGAGATCGAATATGCGATGCCGATCCATGTACCGATGGTGGCGGTGCATACGGTCGGCGCCGGCGGCGGCTCGATCGCCCGCGTCGATGCGGCAGGCCTGATCCAGATCGGCCCGGAAAGTGCCGGCGCCAATCCCGGCCCGATCTGCTACGGGCGCGGCGGCGGCGAGCCGACCATCACCGATGCCAATCTGGTGCTCGGCCGGCTGGCGCCGAAGAAGCTGCTCGCGGTCGAGAATCCAGTCACCGTCGAACACGTCACCCGTATATTCGCGGACAGGATCGGCCGCCCCACTGGCCTGTCCGGCGTCGAGGCGGCGGGCGCCGTGCTGCGGCTGGGCAATATGAAGATGGCCGGCGCCATCCGCATGGTCTCGGTGTCGCGCGGCCACGACCCGCGCGATTTCGCGCTGTTTGCCTTCGGCGGCGCCGGGCCGCTGCATGCGACCGCACTGGCGCGCGAACTCGGCCTGCCCAAAGTGCTGGTACCGGCGCGGCCTGGCATCACCAATGCGCTCGGCTGCGTCGTCGCCGATCTCAGGCACGATTTCGTCAACACGGTCAACCAGCCGGTGGCCAACCTCGATAAAACGCAGCTTCATGAGGTATTGGAACGGCACCGAAACGATGGTGAAGAACTGATCGGCAAGGAAGCGGTGAAGCCGGAGACGATCCGCGTCACCCATTCCGCCGACATGCAGTTCGTTGGCCAAACCCACATCATCAACGTCCCGCTGCCGGCCTCTTCTGTTACACGTGAGGTGCTGCAGCAACTGTTCGAAAAAGCCTATTTCGCCCGCTTCAAGGTCGAATTGCCGGAAATCCGCGCCAATCTGGTCAACCTCAACACCTCGGTGACCGGCGTGCGGCCGGCGATCGATCTGTCCCGGCTGATCGACCCGGCTGGCCGGGCCAAGACGCTCGATGAGGCACGGCGCGAGATCCGGCCAGTATGGTACGCCGGTACGTGGCACGACACGCCGGTCTACATCAGGGAAAAACTGCCGCTCGATGCGATCATCGAAGGCCCGGCGATCCTCGAACAGATGGATGCCACCACCGTGCTGGAACCCGGCGACCGGGCGCGATCGGACGCCGACGGCAACATCATCATCGACATCGGTGAGGCCTGAGATGGAAAAGCTCGACGCCATCACGCTCTCGGTCATCCAGGCGGTGCTGCAGCAGGTCTGCGACGAGATGGACCTGACCTTCTCGCGTGCCGCCTTCTCGCCCGTCATAGCCGAGGCCAACGACCGCTCCGACGGCATCTATTCGGCTGTCGACGGATCGCTGATCGCACAAGGCAGCCAGGGCCTGCCGGTGTTCGTCGGCGTCATGCAGTATTCGACCAGGACGGTGATCGAGATGATTGCCGACGGTCGCTGCCTGCCGCCGGAGCCCGGCGACATCTATATCGTCAACGACCCCTATCTCGGCGGCACCCATCTGATGGATGTACGCTTCGCCATGCCGGTCTACCGGGACGGCAGGATCTTCTGCTGGCTGTCGAACACCGGCCACTGGCCCGACATTGGCGGCTCGGTGCCAGGCGGCTTTTCCGCCTCGGCGACGGCAGTCGAGCAGGAAGGCTTGCGGCTGCCGCCGGTCAAATTGTTCAAGAAGGGCGTGCTCGATCCCGAGATCTACGCCATCATCTGTTCGAACATCCGTGTCGCCGACCAGCGCATCGGCGATATCAGGGCGCAGGCGGCAGCACTGCTGATCGGGCAGGACCGGCTCAACGGAATCCTTGACCGTTACGGTAACGAAACGGTTGTCGAGGCGATCGCCGAACTGCGCCGCCGCGCCGCCGAACAGATGCGCGCAAACATCGCGGCCATCCCCGATGGCGTCTACCGCTCCAAGGCCTTCGTCGATTCCGACGGGGTGGTGAACGAACCACTGACCATCGCGCTTGCTGTGGAGAAACAGGGAGACACGCTCAGCTTCGATTTCTCAGGCTCGTCAAAGCCTTGCGCCGGGCCGATGAACAGCGTGCTGGCGACGACCTTGTCCTCGGTCTATCTTGCCATGCGCCATATTTTCCCGGATGTGCCGATCAGCGCCGGCGCTTTCGAACCGCTTGATGTCAAGCGGCCGGAAGGCACCTTCCTCGACGCCAAATATCCGCGACCGGTATCGGGCTGCGCGGCCGAGGTTTCGCAGCGCATCGCCGAGGCGGTGTTCGCGGCCATGGTGCAGGCCCTGCCGGAGAAGGTGACGGCGGCTCCCGCCGGCTCCAGCGGCAATTTCGCGCTCGGCGGCAACGACCCGGCGCGCGGTCGCGACTACGTCATGTACCAGATCTCTGGCGGCGGCTATGGCGGCAATGCCGGTCACGACGGCCTGACCAATGGCTGCTCGACCATAGGCATTTCCAAGTCGCCCCCGGTCGAGATCATGGAGCAGGCGTTTCCAGTGCTCTATCGCCACTATGCCTTGCGCGAAGGCTCGGGCGGTGCCGGCAAGCATCGCGGCGGCTTTGGCCTCGCCTATGAGGTCGAGATCCTGCGCGGCGATGCCCGCGCCTCCTTCGTCATGGATCATGGCCGCTTCGGCCCACAGGGCGCGCTTGGCGGCAAGGACGGCGCGGTCAACACGGTGACCGTGTTTCGCGACGGCAAGGAACATGTGCCGCCGCACCTTTCCAAAGAGCAGGACATCGCGCTAAAGGCCGGCGACCGTGTGCGCGTCGGCACGCCGGGTGGCGGCGGCTACGGCGATCCCTTGCAGCGCGACCCGGAACTGGTGCAGAGGGATGTCAGGCTGGGGTACTATACAGCCGAGCAAGCCAAGGACCTGTTCGGGAGTCGTAATGGATGACCAATCCTGAGCCTATGTCTGAACTGGCTCACGCGGTCGAGCGTGTCTACGACGTCTTCGCATCTTATCCGCTGCCGCGCCTTCTCCATAGCTCGCCGATCGAAGATGCGGAGGCAATCTTTCGGGCAGTGTCCAGTGATAAGCTACGGCAACTCAGCGGCGAAAAACTCGGCACCTATGCCGGATCGGCCATATGGACAGTCGGCGACCTTGATGATTACCGGCACTTTCTGCCGAGGGTGCTTGAACTTGCCATCCAAGGCGAGCCTTCGATGGGGTTCGACGCCAACGTAATTGCCAAAAAGCTCGAAAGAACCTCTTGGCGCGATTGGCCATTGGAAGAACAGCAGGCCCTCGAAACCCTGTTTCAAGCTGCCTGGCGAAAGACATTGGCCAAGCACCCCGATGAAGGGAATGCGGTTCCCTGGTTGGAGGGCATGGTCGTTGCCGGAATGGATGTGGCAACTGCACTGGCCGCCTGGCTTGAAAGCCCTTACCCCGAGGCCATGCTGCACTGTGCTGATCTGATCACCGGCAACATCAAGAAACTCGATAAGGGGCATATGATCGTCAGCGAACAGGTCACCGCGTGGCTTTTGTCCGAAAGTCTCGCCCTGCATTTATTCACGGTCGCGGTCGAGGCTCCCTTGCGCCCGGAGGATCGCGAAAAACTCGCTTGGGCGAGCGAGACCATCGAAAATAACCTGAAGCCTCCCGGAAACTGAAGGCAGTACCTAGCCGCGCCGTGATCGCCGCAGGGCATGTCGTTTCCGTCTCCGCCGGGGGTACAAAACCCCGTAGACTTGCACCTATCAACGGAGATTGGATCATGCGCCTTTTCGGTCGTTTCGTGCTTGCGGCGTCCGTCGCCATAATTGCCGCCATGGGTGCTGCCTCCGCCCAGGACAAGAAACTCAGGCTCGGCACTGAAGGCGCCTATCCGCCCTTCAACTATGCCAACGCCGACGGCACGCTGGGCGGGTTCGACATCGATCTCGGTACAGCGCTTTGTGCCGAGATGAAGACCGAATGCGAGTTCGTCGTGCAGGATTTCGACGGCTCGATCCCGGCGCTGCAGGCCGGCAAGTTCGACGCCATCATCAACATCACCATTACGCCGGAACGGGCCGAGAAGGTCGACTTCACCCACAAATACTACCAGACGCCGCCGGCGATCGCGGTGCCGAAGGATTCGACTGTCACAGGCACTTCGCCCGAGGACCTGAAAGGCAAGGCGCTGGGCGTGCAAAGCGCGACGATCCACCAGAATTTCGCCGAGCAGAAATACGCGGGCTCGACCATCAAACCCTATCCGACCGGCGACGACGCCCGCACCGACATGGTCAACGGCCGGCTCGACGCGGTAATGGACGGCTCTATCCTGCTGACCGAATGGCTGAAGAAGCCTGAAGGCGCCTGCTGCAAATTGCTCGGCACCTTGGCGCCAGACCCGGCCATCCATGGCCCGGGCGTCGGCATCGCGCTGCAGAAGGGCAACAAGGAGCTGGCAGACAAATTCGATGCGGCGATCGACGCGCTGCGCGCCAACGGCAAATACAAGGAAATCAACGACAAGTATTTTGCCTTCGACGTCTACGGCAGCTGAGACCGACGACAAACGCCTTCGGCAGCGCTGTCCGGCGCTGCCGTTTTCGTGAAGATGGAGATTTTCATGCCCGAACGGCGTTCCCCTTTTTATAGCAGCATCGTCGGGCTCGGCGCGACGATGGGCCGGGTCGGCGGCGATTTCATCTCGGCAAAATATTACTCCGGCATCGCCGACGAGCATCTGAACACCCGTAGGAATGTCGGTGTCCAGGACCTCAGCACGATGGGCAAGATGGACATCAAGGGTCCGGACGCCGAGGCCCTGGTCAACCATGTCATGGTCAACGACGCCGCTGCCATGCGACCGGGCCAGGTGCGTTATTCGACCGTCTGCCGCGAGGATGGCGGCATCATGGATGACCTCACCGTGTTCAGGCTCGGGCCCGAGCATTTCATGCTGGTGACCGGCTCCGTCAACCGCCAGAAAATGCTGCCCTGGCTGCTGCATCACGCCGAGCGCCGAAAAGCCTATGTCACCGACATCACCGCGGCCATCGCCTTCCCGACGATACAGGGGCCGCGCTCGCGCGAGTTGTTGAAGGCGCTGGTCTCGGATGCCGATCTGGACCGCCTCAAGCGCTGGTCGTTTGCGTCAGGTCGCGTCGGCGAGACGAAGCTGCTGATCTCGCGCACCGGCGTGACCGGCGAGCTCGGCTTCGAGCTGTTCGTGCCGGCCGACGAGGCCACTGCCGTCTGGGATGCGCTGATGGGGGCCGGCCGCGATTTTGGCCTGAAACCATATGGCGTGCTGGCGATGTTCACGCTGGGGCTGGAGAAGGCCTATCCGGCGCATGGCATCGATATGGACGAGACCCGCACGCCATTCCATGTCGGCCTTAACAGCTGGATCAAGTTCGACAAGGGCGATTTCGTCGGCCGCGAGGCGCTGCTCAAGGTCCGCGACACAGGCGTCGACGAGCGCTGGACCGGGCTGATCGTCGATGGCGGCACGCCGGCCGCGGCGAATGCGCGGGTTCTGGCCGATGGCGAGGATGCCGGCGTCGTCACCTATAGCGACCACGGCTATTCCGTGGGCAAGGTGCTGGCGACCGCGCATCTGCGGCTGCCATTCACGCAGATCGGAACGGAACTCAGCATCGACATCGACGGCACGCCGACACGCGCAGTGGTGTCTGCGATGCCGTTCTTCGACCCGGAAGGGGTCAGGCTGAGGGCCTGATCCTACGCCCTGTGATCCAGCCTGGCCACCAGCCGGTCGCCGGCCCACTGGATGCCGCAGACCAGGATGATCAGCACGATGACCACGGCGACCATGACTGACGTCTCGAAGCGTTGGTAACCGTAGCGGATGGCGAGGTCGCCGAGCCCGCCGGCGCCGATGGCGCCGGCCATTGCCGAGGCGCCGATCAGCGTCACTAGCGTCACTGTGAAGCCGGCGACGATGCCGGGCAGGGCTTCCGGCACCAGCACCTCGCGGATGATCGTCCAGCGGTTGCCGCCCATGGCGCGCGCCGCCTCGATCAGCCCGTGGTCGACCTCGCGCAGCGACACTTCGGCGATGCGGGCGTAATAGGGCGTGGCCGCGATCGACAGCGGCACGATGGCAGCCCAGGTGCCGATGGAGGTGCCGACGATCAGCCGCGTCACCGGGATCAGCGCCACCAGCAGGATGATGAACGGCACCGAGCGGAAGCCGTTGATGACAGCGCCGAGGACGCGATTCACCCACAGGCTTTCGGCGATGCCGCCACGGTCGGTGGCGACCAGCGCCAGGCCGAGCGGCAGGCCGAACACCAGCGAGATGAGGCCGGAGGCGCCCGTCATCAGGATCGTCTCCCAGATCGAACGAAGCAGGAGCTCAAACAGAATTGGCGACATGGCCAAGCACCTCCACCCGCGCCTCGCGGGCTTTCAGAAACGCGATCACTTGTTCAAGATGATTTGCATCGGCAGCCGGCACCGCCAGGAACAGCGTGCCGACAGGCTGCCGCTGGACATGGTCGATGCCGCCGTGAACGAGGCGGAACGAGCCGGGAACCGCGGCGGCAAGGTCGGACAGCAGCGGGCCGCGGGCCGCCTCACCCGCCACGTCGATTTTCAGGATCGCCTCCGTGCTGGCGCCCTGCGTTAGCCGGCTTGCGATCTCCGCCGGCAATTGCGGCCGGATGCCGCTGAGCAGGCTCTGGGTGATCGCCGACTTCGGATCGGCAAACACCGACCACACCGGCCCTTCCTCGACGATGCGGCCGGCGTCGATCACCGCGACGCGGTCGGCGATCGAGCGGATCACCTCCATTTCGTGGGTGATCAGCAGAATGGTCAGGCCGAGCTGCCGGTTGATGTCTTTCAAAAGCGCTAGGATGGAGCGGGTCGTCTCCGGGTCCAGCGCCGAGGTGGCTTCGTCCGACAGCAGCAGCGCGGGCCGGGCGGCAAGCGCCCTGGCGATACCGACGCGCTGCTTCTGGCCGCCCGACAGCGATGCCGGATAGGCTTTGGCCTTCTCCGACAGGCCGACGAGATCGAGCAGCTCGGCCGCGCGCGCCAGGCGTTCGGCCCTGGGGCGGCCTTCGATCTTGAGCGGCAGCGCCACATTGTCCTCGACGGTCTTGGCCGAAAGCAGGTTGAAGTGCTGGAAGATCATGCCGATGCGCCGCCTGAGCGGCTGCAATTCGCGCTCGCCAAGCCGGCTGATCTCGCGGCCTTCGATGAAGACCTGGCCGGAATCCGGCCGCTCCAGACCGTTGAGGCAGCGGATCAGCGTCGACTTGCCGGCGCCGCTGCGGCCGATGATGCCGAGGATCTCGCCCTTGCGCACAGCGAGCGACACGCCATCGAGTGCCGGCGTCGCGCCGAAGCGGCGCTTCAGCGCGGTGATCCGCACGACGTCCTCCGGCCGCTCCGGGGTGCCGACCGGTAGCTCGGCAGTTGCGGGGAAATGCTGGTTCATGGCCTTCCTGTTTCGGCGGTCCGTAAAATAGGATTGCGGCCCGCGCGTTGGGCGCGGACCGCTTTTCATATCCGGGACGCCCCGGATCCATATCTCATCAATAGGCGCTGGTGCCGGTGCCCTTGTAGACCTTGTCGAACTCGGCCTTTACCGCCTCGTTCTGATAGGAAGCCACCAGCGTCTTCACCCAGGGCTCGTTCTCGCTGCCGGCCTTCACCGCGATGAAGTTGCGGTACGGATTGTCGGCGATCGGCTCCTGAGCGATGCGGTTTTCGGGGGTCAGGCCGCTTTTCAGCGCCCAATCCGTGTTGACGACGGCCGCGTCGAGGTCTTCCACCGAGCGCCCGACGATGCCGGCATCGAGCTCCTTGATGACCAGTTTCTTCGGGTTATCGGCGATGTCGGCCGTTGTCGCCAGGATGCCGGTGCCGTCCTTCAGCTTGATCAGGCCCTCATTCTGCAGGACGCGCAGCGCCCGGCCTTCGTTGGACGGGTCGTTCGGCACGCCGATGACGGCGCCCTCCGGCAGGTCGGCAACCGCACTGTGTTTCTTGGAATAAAGGCCGATCGGCCAGACGCCGGTATAACCGACGGCGACGATATGATAGCCTTGCGTCTTGATCTGACTGTCGAGATAGGGCTTGTGCTGGAAGGCGTTGGCGTCGATTTCGCCACGCTCCAGCGCCTCGTTCGGCTGAGTGTAGTCGTTGAACACCACGGTCTCGATCGTCAGCCCTTTCTCGGCCGCCTGCGCGGTGACGACGCGCCATACGTCTTCATCCTCGCCGCTGATGATGCCGACCTTGATCGCCTTCTTGTCCTCGGCAAAGGCCGAACCGGGCGCAGCCAAACCGGCAATTGCGACAGCCGAAGCGAAAAGTAATGCAAGACCTGTGCGGCGGTTTATAGTTGTCGAAAAAGACGATAGCAAAGTGTTGTTGTTCCCGATCATGATAAAGCCCGTCCATTGTTAAATCATGCTGGCTAGGCGAAGCGCGAAGCCTTGTTCACAGCATCGGGGATGCTAGCCGCCGGATCAAAGAACCGCGTTTCTCGCCAGATGCGAAGCCGGGAATATTCTCTCAAAGATTCTGCGATTGCGAGCACAGCGGCGCTTACCGCGTGCTCGTCTAGGCGGGGCACGCCATCCGCCGAGCTCGCAGCCATGGAAGCTTGGTTCCTCGCCCCCATGAAATGGGGGAGAGGTGGCTCGGCGAAGCCGAGACGGAGAGGGGGAGGGCCATATGCGATTGCCCTGCCTGTCCTGTTATGACCGGACCGAGACGTTCGGATGCCCGCGCTTGACGGTGGTCTCGTGAGCAAGGTCTCCCGCGCATCCCGAATTTCGGCGGCGCCAGACCTTTGTCCTGCATCCTCCGATCTCGTGCCGTTTCGGCCTGGATGCGCTGGCTGTTTGCCATTTTTCGTCCGGGCCGGCGGCGGACGATTGCCAACGGAACCTCTGCACAGCTGAGGCGTTCGAACCGCAAGAGCTGCACAGGGTCACAGGCAATGGCTCAGAAAGCAAAGATAACGACAGGCACCAACGACCGGCCGCGCAACGAAACCATAGGCCAATCCAGCGAAGGTCTGCCGGGCAGCACGCCGCTTGAAGTCGATGAGACCGCGGTCGTCCGGTTGAGCAAGCAGCTGCAAGGCAAACCCGAGCAATTTGGCGAAGCCAATGTCGACGCGGCAGGCATTGCCGGCGCCGGCGAGCATATTTGCCACCGCTGCGCCGGGTCAGGCATGATCGACGGCCGCACCTGCCCCGAATGCGGCGGAACCGGAAAGGTGACGACGCCGATAGGCGGCGCGTGAGGCGATCACGACAGCGATCGCGCTCGCGGCAATCTCGATCACCGGAGCGCCAAGGAATCTGGGCCGATGGTCGACAAGGCAAAGCCCGTGAATGCACGACTCAAACGCCGACTGAGCCGCTACCAACCGCCGTTTCCATCCAGGCTCCCCAGGATCAGATCGCCGGCACCCACTTCCAGAACACGCCCTCCATCCGTTCGGGGTAGTGCTTGAACTCGCATTCAAAGCGCCATCCGTAAGCCTTGGCCGCCGCCAGCGCTGCCGGGCTGACCGGGTTCATGCCCGTTCCCGGCGCGAACCAGTCCTCCAGCAAGTCGTCGGGTATGTAGGCGCCGATCCTCAAAGGCAGCTTTTCGAGGACGACATCCATTTCCTCAGGTGCGGACAATGGGTTCTCCCTTCGATATCTACGCAGCCGCCGCTCATTTGCTCACGGCAATAAGCTGGCGGTTGGGTCTAAAGTCTCGATCGTATCATCAGTTCGGAGACGAAGCTTCCGATACGCTTCAGATGAAAGCCAGCCGGTCACTACCTTCTGAAACGACCTGTCGTTCATGAAACGCGCGAAGATTTCTTCGTTTTGGTCCATTCGCTCTACAAACAGTGCTTCTAGCAAATTCCTGAAGACGAGTTCGAATTTATCGCCAGGATTTACAGCAGCGGCCTGCTTTAACACGGCATCCAGAACGGCGACTTCGATAATCTGATCGAAGAATAACTGATCAGCCTGATTAAAGTCTGTTCCGAAGCGGTCATTGACGACATCGATGAGCCGAGAAAGCGGAACCGCTTCCTCATGAAGGGCGCCGGTTCCGACTTCGGAAGGGCCATCGAGCCGGTTGGCCTGTCCATCACTCAGGCTGATCGATCCCTCACTGATCTTCTGAAGGCGATAGTATTCCAGCCGGACCTCATCATCGAACTGGTAGGATGGTCCGCTACCGCGTTTTGGCAGCTTTGTCGCGAGGTGCCGTAAGAACACGTACAGACGTTCGAGATCAGAATCCTGATAGGGAATAATCTGGCTGAGGAAGCCATAGAGGTTGCAAAAGGCGAGCATCTTGCCGCGCCACAGCTCGGCCTCGTCCGGTTTCTCTTTCTGGAGTTCCTTGAAACGGGCGACGCACGGATCAAGCGCGGCATTCATCAGTTGATGATCGTTCGGGCTCTGGCGCTGCCTTGGCTTAAAATAAACGGCGCTGAAGCGCTCAACGTCGGCGGCCTCGTAGACGCCATCGGCGTCGAGCTCGCTCTTGATCTCATACATTCGGGCCGGATCGACTTCCTCGCCGATTTCGGCGCCTTCGAAGTAGATCTTGAAGGCCTCGCGGATTTCGTCGCGGTCGTTGACGAAATCGAGAATGAAGGTGTCTTCCTTCAACGGATGGATGCGGTTCAAGCGAGATAAAGTTTGCACCGCCTGGATGCCCGCGAGCCGCCGGTCGACATACATCGTATGCAGCAACGGCTGATCGAAGCCCGTCTGGTATTTCTCGGCGACGAGCAACACTTGATATTCCTGGGTGGCGAAGACCTCCGGCAGTTCCTTCTCACGAACGCCAAGATTCATGCCTTCCTCGGTGTAGGTGACATCGTTCAGCTTGTCGTCTGTGACGACGCCGGAGAAGGCCACCAGCGACTTGATGGCATAGCCCTTCTCTTTGATATAGCGGTCGAAGCTCTGCTTGTAGCGCACCGCTTCGAGACGAGAGCCCGTGATCACCATCGCCTTTGCCCGCCCTCCAATCTTGTGTTGGGTCGCGGCGTGGAAATGCTCGATCATCACCTCTGTTTTTTGGCTGACATTGTGCGGGTGAAGCTTGAGGAAGCGTGCAAGCGCGCGGGCTGCCTTCTTCCGCTCGACGTTCGGATCGTCCTCGCTTGCCTTGAGAAGCCGAAAATAGGTGGCGTAGGTTGTGTAGTGCTTCAGCACGTCGAGGATGAACCCTTCCTCGATCGCCTGTCGCATCGTGTACCGATGCGAGGGCTTGTCGTCGCGTCCGAACACCTTGAAGGTTTTGTGCTTGGGTGTCGCGGTGAAGGCGAAGAAGCTCAAATTTGCCTGCCGTCCCCGCTTTGCCATAGAGCGGTACAGTTCCTCGACGTTTTCTTCGTCGTTCTCGGCCATGTATTTCGTGGCCTCTTCGCGAAGACCCTGGCCGCCTAGAACTTCTTTGAGGTCGGTCGCTGTTTCGCCGCCCTGCGAACTATGCGCCTCGTCGATGATTACAGCGCAGTGCCGCGACTTCAGCGTGCCGCCATCAGCTTCACCCCGCTCCTCCGCCATCTTCGCGAGCTGGCGCGAGACGAAGGGGAACTTCTGCAAGGTGGTGATGATGATCGGCACGGCGCTCTCGAGCGCTTCGGCAAGTTGGCGGGAACTCTCGTCGATCTTCTGCACCACGCCATGTTTGTGCTCGAACTGGTAGATCGTGTCCTGAAGCTGCTTGTCCAGCACCACTCGATCCGTGATTACGATCACGCTATCGAAGACGCGGTTGTTCCTGTCGTCATGCAGCGACGCAAGTCGGTGCGTGAGCCAGCCGATAGTGTTGCTTTTGCCACTGCCTGCCGAGTGCTCAATCAGGTAGTTGTTGCCGACGCCTTCGCGCTGCGCCTGATCGACCAGAGCGCGAACCGCCTCTAGTTGATGGTAGCGCGGAAAGACCAGGGTCTCTTTCTTGACCTTCCGGCCTTGATCATCGCGCTTTTCCTCGATTTGCAGATGGATGAAGCGCGCCAGCAGATCAAGCAGGCTGTCCCGCTGCAACACTTCTTCCCATAGATAGGCCGTGCGATAGCTGCGTCCCTTCGGGTCTGGCGCATTGCCCGCGCCGCCATCGCAGCCCTTGTTGAATGGCAGAAAATGGGTCGCTGATCCCGCAAGCCGTGTGGTCATGAACACCGTGTCTGTGTCGGCCGCGAAATGCACCAGCATGCGCCGTTTGAACTCGAAGATCGGTTCGCGTGCATCGCGGTCGGCCCGATACTGACGCAACGCATGGTCGACTGTTTGTCCAGTCATCGGGTTCTTGAGTTCGACCGAAGCGATTGGAATGCCGTTGATGCTCAGCGCCACGTCCAGAGATTTCTCTGCCGTTTTAGAGAAGTGCAGCTGCCGAGTGATGCCGACGCGGTTGGCCCGATAGCGCGCCTCAAGCTCGGGGTTTAAGCCGTGAGCCGCCTTGAAGAAGGCCACGCGCAGAGTCTTGCCATAGCACTTGAAGCCATGGCGTAAGGTGGCCAGCGAGCCTTCCCGATCCATCCATTTGGTGAGGTCGGCCAGGATCTGCGCGCCGGTCCTTTCGCCGTGAAGCGCTTCCAGCGCCCTCCATTCCTTCGGCTGGGTATCGCGAATGAACGCCAACACGGTCTCTGGGAAGATCGCCCGGTCGCGATCGAACCCCGCCGCCGGTTCTGGCACATAGCCATTGGCCAACATGGTGCCTTCGATGACGGTCTCGAAGGCCCCTTCCGAATGCCGGGCGTGGTTCATGCTACTGCCGCTCCCACCTTTTGCCGGAGAAACCAGATTGCGACAGGGCTGAATGGTTCAAGTTCCCCAAATTGCCCGATGCGTCGATCGATCTGCGACTGCACCTTCTGTCTTGCGTTCGGCGTCGAACGCCACCAAACCAGAACGGAGTCGATGACTGCTTTGCGGCTATTCTTTAAGAAGGCGAGGTTCAATCCAAGAATATCATTCAACTGAACATTGAATTCAGCGTCGATACTTTCAACAGTCCCGTCAGCGAGATAGCGTAGGCGGCCCTCGATCGCATGTGCGATGTTCGCGGGGTTCCACTTCAGATCGTTGTTTGCCTTCCGCGTGTCGCAGTGCTGATTGGCAGGAGACTGTCCCTCACCGCCAAGACATGCACCCAGCAGGTTTCCGTAAGCGAGTTGGTGCTGCGGATAGGTTGTCTGGCACTGCCAGTGCTCGATCTTCATGCGCGCCACATCGGCTCGGATGCGTCCGGTACAGTAACAGCATAAGCCTTTCTGCTCGTTGACCAGCGCAGCGCGAAGCTCGTCCTTTTGCTGATAATTGTTGTAGTCGCTGTGCGCTTGAGCCCGGTGTTGTGTCAGACTTTGCGGCTCTGCCGCCTTGACAACCATTCTCACGCATCCCCCTCCATGAAGTCGAGTAGCGTGCGAGCGCGCGTGATTTCCGGATCGTCCATGCCGATCTCATTGGAGAGCGCTTCGATTGCCTCTCGTGCTTCTGTGCTCTTGCGATCCGAGATCAGTTTCGCGATACGGCCAATTTCCTGTTCAACGGATGGGTTTCGCGAGCCGGTTTCCATCACCTCTTCCAGCACACGGCTGGAATCGATGCCGAACGACCGCGCAGGCGAATAGATATGCCCGTCCTTAATCATCTGGATTTTGTCGTGAGGCACTTCGCCGATGATCTGGGGCGAATGGGTAGTGGCGACGAACTGGCATTTCGGGAAAGTCCGTTCGAGGTTGCCCACGATCTTCCGCTGCCATTGTGGGTGGAGATGCAGATCGATTTCGTCGATGAGGACAACAGCCTCGCCGCTTTCGAGGGGGTCATCTAGCCGGGGGTTAGCCTGTGCAAGGCGCTTGGATACGTCGAGGATCAGTGCAAGCACATTGCGCTCGCCATCGGACAGCAGACGCACATCAAGAGTCGTGCCCTTAATATCGATTAGCACCTTCGATGGGTTCTCGTCTGAAGGTCTCAGATTGGAATAGCCGGGTAGGAAACGATCCAACGCTGAGCTGATTCCGTCCACCAGATGCCGCGAAGCGGGGCGCTCGGAGGACAACTCCATCTGAGCGCGCATCCAGTCGGCGAATTGGCGCAGGCTGAGGGTGTTGGATTGCAGCGCGTTCACATAGGCCAACTGGCTTGTACCGGCCGCAGACTTGCGCTCTGCTTGTTCGTTCATGATCGATCGCGCGGTCGAGTAGTGTATCATCAACGGCGCACTGGGCTCGCTGCTTGCCTGAGCCTTCAGGTCGTTCCTTGAGGGGTAGAAGTACACAGCATCAGCCGGCGATACCGTTTCCTGCAACTCGCGCAGCTGGGTACGCAGGCGATCCCTGGGGCGTGCTGTTTCGAGAATCTCACGACGCAGGCTCTCGACGTTCTCCGTCGTCTCGGCAGCGACCTGTTCCCGCCATTCGCGCAGGCGAACAAAGGTGTCAGCGTCATCACCGAAGCTGAGATAAAGCGCTGCCTCGGCAAAGGGCGCGTCGCCATGAATGTCGTCAACGCCAAAACCGAAGGGTTTGAATGGCATTTTTTGAAGGGCAGACAAGAGATGCGAGCCGCAGAAGCGGATCGCGTCCAGTGCCGTGCTCTTGCCAGCGCCATTGATGCCAATGATCAGGTTAAAGCCGGGATTGAAGGCGAACTCGGCCTCCTCAAATGCCCGCACATTATCGAGCGAGAGCCTCGTGATCTTCATGCCGCCTCCGGCATGTCGATCTGGCCGGTGACGGCGGCGGCGATCAGCGCGCCGCGGCGTTCCTTAAGAAGCGTAATGGAGTGCTCGGTGGCGGCGCGAAGCCGGTCGATCTTGGCGGCTTCGGCCGCGATGCGGCTTACGATCTCGCGCTGCTCATCAAGTGACGGGACGGGCCAGTAGGTTTCGAAGAAACCCTCTGGATAAAGCCGCAGGCGGGAAGACCAGACTCCCTTTGAATATCGCGTCACTTCCTGGGCGAAAACCGGGATGCGGACGAGAGCATCGACGTAGTCCGGCAGAAGCCGCGGACCAGGAGTGTAGACATTGTAGGCCGGGCTGACGATGCCGTCGACACGAGCCGTGCCCATGGCTCCCATCCACGCCCAAAGCGTGTTGATGACGAGATCGCCCGCGAAGCAGAGCTTGTAGCCGACCGTCGACTCGGCTTCGAACATATTGACGTCTTTCTCTGATCGCGGAGTGACGCCGGTGAGGTGCGAGACCGTAAGCATTTCTTCAGTGCCCGTCTCGGACCTCTCGTCCCTTTCGCGGAAAAGCCAGCGTGACCGCTCGATGGGCCAATGCGCGGGGATGTCGCCGAGCCAGTCGATGCCGGAGGGGCGCAGCGGGGCGGCAGGATTGAGCCCGCGCATGATGGCCTCGGTGACAATCGCGCGCCGCTTCTCGGCCAGAAGTTCGAGGAGGCGCTGCTTGGCGGCGAGCAGGGCGTCGATGCCGGCGGTTTCACGATCAAGAAACGCCACAATACTCGTCTGCGCGACCATCGGGGGGACGGGTATTTCAGTGGATGCCACAAGATCATACTCGAGACTTTCGACCGTCGCCCCTTCTTTGCTCCACAGTCGTAGGAGTTCCGCCTGGAAACCGTCGATCAAGCGCGCAAGATAATCGACCCGAAGGCAATCATTTGGCACGATCGCGCGTATGTCCTGGTTAATGGTAGCAGGCACTCGATTTATGGCTACTGGAATGGAGTGTCTAAGAATGCCTGAGCGGACCACGATCAATGCGGCTCCAGGCTGAACCAAGTTCGTCGCGCTCGACTGAAGGCCCTCCGGTGTAATATGATCTTCTGTGTCAAAGATCTCCTCGGTCTTCATGTCCTTGGGAGAGACCCACGGAATATCGCCGTTCCAGAATTCTGACTTCGATTTATCAGGGGTTCCGCCCCCAATGAATCGCGCGACGTATTTCAATTTCTGGCGGGTCCAGAGCGGAGGGAGACGATCAGACCAAAGCATGTCGTTCATTCCGTCACCTCCCGCAGCAGCCGCAGGATTTCGTCTTCCGCCTTCTTCAAGTCGGTATCGATCTCGGCCAGCTTTCGCGGCGGGGTGAGGGTGTAGAAGTGGCGGTTGAAGTTAATCTCGTAGCCGACCTTGTCCTTGGCGCGGTCCATCCAAGCATCGGGGACATGAGGCAGCACCTCGCGCTTGAAGTAGGCGTCGATATCCTCCTTCAGCGGCACGTTCTCGAAATCCCGCAGATTCGCATCAGGCTCCAATCCTGAACCTCTCTTCACTGGTGCGCCCTTCGCGTCCTTCGCGGTGAACACCGACCGGAACAACTTTTCCTCCGGCGCCTTCCAGCGCGAGCCCAACTTCTTGAGCAGCTTCTCGATGCTGGCCCATACCGTGTTCCAATCGAGCCGCGGCTCACGGCCGAACGCCTTGTCGATGGCCTGAATGTCGTCCAGCAGGTGCGGTGCTGCGTCCAGAAAGCGCGCCTTGTCCTCCACCGTCATCTGGTAGCGCAGCTTCAAGGGGCGTTCGACCGTGACACGCGTGTAGCCGAAGTCTGCATTGTCGAAGAGCTTGGACTTCTCGTTCACCTCGAATCCGCCATAGAGCCGGACGATATCGGCGATCTGATCCGGCTCGTCCGCGCGGTCGTCACCCTCCAGCGCCCTGCCTTCGCCGATCTTGCGGCGCTTATCGCCCTGGCTGCGGCGCATGGGAATCCAAGTGTCGCGCGCATCGACAAGCTGGATTTTGCCCTTGCGCTCCTTCGCCTTCCGGTTGGTGACGAGCCAGATATAGGTGCCGATGCCGGTGTTGTAGAACATCTGCTCTGGCAGGGCGACGATGGCTTCGAGCATGTCACGCTCAATGATCCAGCGACGGATTTCGCTCTCGCCACTGCCCGCGCCGCCGGTGAAGAGCGGGGAGCCCGAGAAGACGATCGCCGCGCGCGAGCCGAACTTCAGCTCTTTCGGAGCGACCCTTTCAAACTTCGACATCATATGCTGGAGGAAGAGGAGCGAACCATCGTTGACCCGTGGCAACCCGGCGCTCCACGGACTCTCCTTTGGAGCTTTCTCGTGCCGCCGGACGATTTCCTTCTGCTGCTTCTTCCAATCGACGCCGAAGGGAGGATTGGCGATGAAGTAATCGAAGTTTTGCTCTTCGAACCTATCGTCGAGAAAGCTGTCGCCGAATTGGACATTCTCGCCGCCGCCGTTGTGGTCGACCTCCTTCATGAGCATGTCGGAAGCCGCCGTTGCAAAAGCGCGCTTATTGTAGTCTTGCCCATAGACATAGAGTTGCGCATCGGCGTGATGATCGCGCATGTACTTCTGCGCGCCGGCGAGCATTCCGCCCGTGCCGCAGGCGGGATCGAGCATCCGCATGGCTATGCCCGGCTTGCTGAGAAGATCATCCGCATCGAGAAAAAGCAGATCGATCATCAGCGTGATGACCTCGCGCGGCGTGAAGTGATCGCCGGCCGTTTCGTTCGCCAGTTCGTTAAAGCGGCGGATCAGGTTTTCGAAAACCAGACCCATGTCCTGATTTGTCACCCTTCTGGGATGCAAATCGACATCGCAGAACTCCTTTATTACGAGATAGAGGATGTTAGCCTCTTGCATTCGCTCGATTTCGTTTTCGAACTCGAAATATTCAAAAATGCGTTGGACGTTGGCTGAAAACCCCTTGATGTAGCTGACGAGGTGTTTGTTGAGATTGTCTGGATCGCCCTTCAGCCTCTGGAAGTCGAGGGGCGACCGATTGTGGAAGCGATGCCCCGCTGCCCTGTTGAGAATGCGGTCGAGCGCGTCATCCTCAAGCTTTCCGCCCTTGCGGCGCTCGTACTCGGCTAGCACTTTCTGCTTGGTATCGGCCAGAACGCAGTCGAAACGGCGCAGCACCACGAGCGGCAGCATGACGCGCTCGTACTGCGGTGGCCGGTAGGGACCGCGCAGCAGGTCCGCGATCTGCCAGATCAGGTTTGCAAGGTCGGAATGGCTAGCCATGCTATACAGCCTTCCGGGCTTCGGCTGCTGCGGGAGAGTTCATCACGTCTTCGCCCCTCTTACCTTTGCACGTGGTGACCCGGAGCGTTGTTTCTCGGTTTTCCCGGAGAGACGTTCATATTCCTCGACAGCAAGAACGACGACAACTGGTCGGCCATATTTCTCAATGGCAACCGGTGCGGCCCGCGCCAAATCGATCAGCCGTCCGAAGCCGTTCTTCGCGTCGCGCGCTGACATTCGATGCATGAAACGTCCCCTAGGTGGAGCTACTTTAGCTCGTTTGGGAATGCACGCCAATCGAGCAGCTGGGCGCTTGTCGTACGTTAGGAAGCTGAATTTTCGATTGATACAGTCCCGGAGAGTGTGAAGGCATCGACAGACAGAACTGGCGCACCCGACAGGATTCGAACCTGTGACCTCTGCCTTCGGAGGGCAGCGCTCTATCCAGCTGAGCTACGGGTGCTTTCAGGATCGACGATCCGGAAAACGAAGCAGCCGGGTAACCGGCCAGCCACGGCTTCTTAGCGGAAGCAGGCGCAGGCTTCAACGGGCAAGTGGCCGGCGGCAGGGCTGCGAACTCGGAATAACGCATTTTTTCGGATTCCACGGAGACCCATGATCTGGAGCCTGCAACCCTCGAAGGCGCGAGAAGCCAAGCCCGAAGGCCGGCAAACCTGCGGTTTTGCCGGACCTGCGAAGAATGGCGCCGAAGCCTGAAAATGAAAAACCCGCCTCGGCGGGCGGGTCGTTGGCGCAAATCAGCACCATGAATTAATTCCTAGCATAACTGCCGTCACCTGTCAAGTTGAAACCGATCACGGGCTCGTCCCCCGCCGAACGTCCGCGCCTCACGGCTCCTGCGCATACAGCAGCCGCGTCGTCGTGTTCGATGCCGGCGACAGGTTGCGCTGGATCAGCGCTTCGACGTGGTCGTTGCGCTGGCGCGCGCTGTCGGCACCCATCACCACGAGGATCAGCCGACGGCCGTCGGCATCGTAGGAGGTGACGATGTTGAAGCCTGAGGCCCTGATATAGCCTGTCTTGATGCCGTTGACGCCGCGGACGCGGCCGAGCATGTCGTTGTGGCCGCGCACCAGCCTGCCCCGGAACATGAAGTCGCTTTCGGAGAAATAGTGGAAATGCTGCGGGAAGCGGGCGCGCAGCGCCATGCCGAGGACCGCCATGTCGCGCGCCGTCGTCTGCTGGACGCCGTCCGGCAGGCCCGAAGCGTTGCGGAAGACGGTACTGCGCATGCCGATCTGGCGCGCTTTGGCCGTCATCATTGCGGCGAACGCCTGTTCGCTGCCGCCGAGATATTCGGCGACGGCAACCGCCACGTCATTGGCCGATTTGACGGTGATCGCCCGGATCGCCGATTCGACGTCGATCGCCTCACCGCGCCTGAAGCGCAGCTTGGTCGGCGGCTGCCTGGCGGCGTTGTCCGAGACCGGGATCAGCGTCGTCTTGGTTAGGCGGCCCTGGTCCAGCGCCTCGAACAGCAAATAGAGCGTCATCATCTTGGTCAGCGACGCCGGATAGCGCGGCGCCGTCGAGTTAACCTCGAACAGCGTCTTGCCGGTGCTGCCATCGATGACGATGGCCGCATATTTCTGCGGTGCTGCCGGCACCGCCAGCATGGTCTCCGGCGGCGTCGTCGTGCAGCCGGCGACGAGCCCCAGCAGCGCAAACGCCGCGACAAGTTTCTGGATGAGCGGAAAGAGGCGCGGTTTGGACAAGATGGGTCTGTTCTGAAGGGTGGCAGTTGCTGAAACGAGTGGGAAACTAACGTAACCCAATGACGCCGTCCATTTGGTTAATGCCGGTCTTGCCCAGGGTTATCCCCGGATAAACGCATTTTCGCGGCACACCGTCGATCACCACTGGACCGCCGCAATTGCCTGTTTCCGCGCTGATCTTCCCACAAGGTCGCGCTCCGGCTAGAAAGGACGCGGCATTGGGTATTGGGGGGATTCCATGGCGGGCGGTATCGGCATGGGCGGCGCTGCGCCGTCGCTTATCAGGGCATCTCTTGGCCGCACCGGCAGATGGGCCAGCGGGGTGGCCTTTGTCGGCGGCTTCATTTCCGACATCCTCACGCCGCTGGCGCCGTTCGCCGCCTATATTGCGCTGGTCGCCGCGATCGCCGCGGCGATCATCGCCATTGCTATCGTGCTGCGACTGGTGCTGGCGGCCAAGGCGCTGCCGGCGCTGGTGTTCGCCAGCACCGCCGCGGCGGTCGCCGGCGGCGTCTTTGCCATTCAGAAGCAGACAAATTCCCAAAATGGGCTGATCGCCGGCCTGGTGCCGGCCGTAGCCGAGCTGCAGCGCTCGATGGGCATTGTCTCGGCCAAGGTGGCGAAGATCGAGCAGACCGTCACCGACACGCAAAAGACGGTCGAGACGGTCAAGCAATCGACCGACAAGGTCGCGCAGAAGACCGACGAGATTGCCTCGGTCCAGCAGCAGCAGACCGCGCAGGGGGCTGAGACGCAAAAGACCGTCGAAGCGGTCAAACAGACGGCGGATACCCTGGCCGACACCGTGGCCGCCGGCCAGCAGCAGCAGCAGGCCCAGGCCGAAAAGCTGCAGGCGACGACCGAGCAGATCGCCGTCTCGATCGACACCATCGCCAAGGGTTTTGCCGCACTTGCCGCACAGGGCGGGGCGATCGCCGAGCCCAAGCGGCCGGACGAGTTTTATCACAATGCCCGCGTCTACGAATTGTCGGGCGATATGCTCAATGCCCGGCGCTCCTATCTGGCGTTCGCCGGCTTCGATGTCGACGCCATCGACCCCTATACGCGCTTCGCCACTCTGCTTCGGGTGCAGGACGGCAAGGCCGGTGCCCGCGAGGTGTTCGGCGCATTGGCCGACAAGGGCAAGGCGCTGTCGATCAAGCTCGTCCATGCCTTGCAGTTCGACGATGCCCAGCGTCTCGAAAAGCTCAACGCGTTCATCGCCGCCAATGCCGATTTCGCGCCGGCTTACTTCCTGCTGTCGCAGGAGTTTTCGGAAGATCGTCTCGGCTTTCAGGCGCTGTCCGACAAGCGCAGCGAGGCGACGGCGCTGACCAGGTTCCTGTCCTATGAGAAGGATGGCGGGCTGCTCAAACATTTCGTCGATCAGACCCAGCTCGCCGATTGGCTGGACCGCAGCCGCAGCCGGCTGGCAGCGCTTGGCGACGTGCTCGATGCCGGGCGCTTCGCCCCGACGCTGACGCCGATGCGCTCGAACCAGGGCTGGTCGATGACCATTTCCATTCCGGAAGCGGCGACCGGCATTTCATGGCGCATGGGCGACAGCGGTCCGTTCACCGAAACCGGCTTCCTGGCGCTCAACGACCAGACCACCGGCAAGCCGATGCCCAATCCGAGCTTCGAACTGCCCGACAGCACCGCCGCCGGCAGCATCGCGATCAAATATCTCGATGTCAGGGGTCGCGAGACCGGTCCGTTCGACATCCGCTTCGATCCCGAGGCGGCACTTCAGCAAGGCAATAAGCAGATCCTCGACCAGTTCTGGACGTCGTGGATCGCCTTCGACGCCAGCGGCAACCGCGGCCTAGTCTATTTCACCCAGATGCTGTCCTACCGCTGCGCCATCAAGGCGGTGCATTACGGCCTGAACGGTGCAGCGCTCGACAAAGCGATCGAGATGCCGCCCTGCGACCCCAAGGATCCCTACGCCATTCCTTACGAATACCAGCCCTATTTCAAGGTCGCCGACAGTGTGAAGTCGATGTCGGTCCAGGTCACCTACACCGACGGCACCCAGTCGCCGGTACGGGAGTACATCAGGCAGTAGGGCTGGCTCCTGCGCCGACGCCAGTGCTGCCTGATGTGAAATGCCGGCCACGCGGCTTGCGCAACCGGCACATGCAGGTTTTGCTGGCGCCGACAGAATCACGAGGTGCGCCATGGAAACGCTGACGATCAATGCAAAAGGCATTTCGGTGACGGTCGATCTCACCGTCGGCCATCTCGCCGACATGGCAGTCGATGTCGACGGGCGCCAGTTGCGGCCGCTGCATCGCGCGCCGTGGATCGACGAGCCGCGCGAAACGCTGCCGCAAGACCTGCCCGCCGGCACTGTTCGCCTGTCCGGCGATTTTCTCTGCGCGCCGTTTTCGCGCAGCGATGTCGAAGAAGCACCCCTGCATGGCTGGCCGGCCAACAGCCCGTGGGACGTCGTCGCCTCCGAGGCGACGGTCGATGGTTGGCGCGCCGTTTTCAGACTGCAGCGCAAAGTCATGGGCGCGACGGTCGACAAGATACTCACGCTGCGCGACGACCATCCCTTCCTCTACCAGGAGCATGTTTTTTCCGGCGGTTCCGGCGCGATTTCCGTCGCTCATCATCCGATGACGGTGATGAAGGACGGTGGCAGGCTCGCCTTTTCGCCGAAGCGGTTTGCCGCAACGCCGGACGACTCGCTGGAGCCCGATCCGGCCCGCGGCCGTTCTCTCCTGGCCTATCCCTCGCGTTCCACTGACCTGACGCGCTTTCCCACCGCCGGTGGCGGCACGCTCGACCTGACCGACTATCGCATGGACCAGAGCCGAGAGGATTTCGTCACGCTGGTTGAGGCCGACCATGACGGGCCGGGCTGGACCGCACTGGCGCGAAAGGCCGAAGCCGATCTCGTTCTGGTGCTGAAGAACCCGGCCGAGCTGCCGGTCACCATGCTGTGGGTCAGCAATGGCGGGCGCGACTACGCGCCATGGAGCGGCCGCCATCGCGGCGTGCTCGGCATCGAGGACGGCCGCACGGCGCTCGGCCATGCCGCCTCGCTGGGCGACAACTGGCTGAAGCGGGAAGGCGTGGCGACCGCCTTTGCCCTTGGCGAAGGCCGCAGCGTCTCGTTCCGCCACGTCATCGGCGCCCTGCCCTTATCCGGCGGCGAGGCGCCGCGCGACGTTGCGACCGCGCAGGGACGGATGCGCCTTACGGCTGCCGATGGTTCGGTGCGGAATGTCGCTTTCGACAGCGATTTCCTGCGGATTGGCCAAGCCGTGCCTGTCTGATTGGTTTGCCCTGGGCGATCGCTCATTGCCAGCGTTTGCGCTGCCCCTCACCTGCCTGCCGGCATCCTCTCCCCGTATAGTGACGGGGAGAGGGGCGCTCTCATCGATGGTTTCGCCAATCACCAGTGTTGCAGGAAGGGCGCCAACGTAGCGGCCAGCTCTTTCTCCCCGTCACTATACGGGGAGAAATGCCCGGCAGGGCAATGAGGGGCGGCAGCGACCTCGACAATTGGTCGGTCTTCTACACGAGTAGCAAGCGATCACTGCTGGAAGCGACTACCCTGGACAACGCCAATCCGGCGTTTGAAATTTCCGCGAACTATCGGCAAAATGCGGTCGATCAGCCAGAAAGGCTCCGATGTCCGAGACCGCTCATCTCGCCGCCACCATCTTCAAGCGCGCCGGCAAGGCGCAGCGTTTCGTCGTTGCCATCGCCGGTCCTCCGGGCGCCGGCAAGTCGACGCTTTCGGCCCGCTTGCATGAACTGCTGCCGGAGGGCGCGGCCGAGATCGTGCCGATGGACGGCTTCCATTACGACGATGTCGTGCTCGAGCGGCGCGGCCTGCGCGCGCGAAAAGGCGCTCCGGAAACCTTTGACTTTGCCGGCTTCGAAACCCTGCTGAAGCGCATCCGCGCGGGCGAGCCTGACATCGCCATTCCGGTGTTCGACCGCAGCATGGAATTGTCGCGCGCCGCCGCCTCGATCATCGCCGCCGATACCAAGTTCATCCTGGTCGAAGGCAATTATCTCCTGCTCGACGAGGAACCCTGGTCGCGACTGGCGCCGCTGTTCGATTTCTCGATCTTCATCGGCGTGACGCGCGCCGAGCTCGAGCGCCGGCTGCTTGAGCGATGGCACGAGCATGGCCGCTCCGACGAGGACGCCCGCGCCTGGATCGCCTCCAACGACATGCCGAATATCGACCGCGTGCTTGCCCGCCGGCGCCCCGCCGATCTGGTGATCGGCGATCAAGCCTGATCCGGGCAGGGCGGCCCCGCCGGAACCTTAGGACTTTCCGGCCGTTGTCTCAGATACGGCAATGATGCTGACATGAGGGAAACGTTCAATGGCTACCATGGCAAGAAAGCCTGCGCCTGCCAAGGGCAAGGCGACTCGATCAAAGGCAACTCAATCAAAGACAGGCGCCGGCCCGGCAGTCGCGGCGCGCTCCAAGGATGCGGCAAAGCCTACTTTTGGCAAGGCGGCACCGAAGAAAGTGAGCCAGGCCACAGCCAAATCAACGGCAAAACCGGCCAAGCCGAGGAAATCGGCAAGCGGCGGCAGCTCGATGGCAGACAGCGCCATGCGCACGGTCAAAACGACGGCCAATGTCGCGGCCGGTGCGGTTGTCGCCACCGCCAGGGGCGCCGCATCACTGGCCGCTTCCGTCATGGGCAAGAGCGGCTCGAAACCCAAACCCAAGGCGAAATAAACCGCCCCTTTGTGCGGCTCTACCGGTTACCGCCAGTCAACCCCGCGCGGGAATGTCGAGGCCCCTTTGCACCGCCGGCCGGGCAAGGCCGCGTTCCAACCATGCCGCGACATTGGGAAAATCGTCGAAGCCGACAAGGTCCCGCGCCTCATAGAAGCCGATCAAATTGCGCACCCAGCCCAGCATCGAGATATCGGCGATGGTGTAGTCGTCGTCCATGATCCAGCTGCGGCCCTTCAGCCGCGTCTCGAGCACGCCGATCAGCCGCCGCGATTCGTCGCGATAGCGCTCCAGCGGCCGCTTGTCGGCGATCTCGCGCCCGGCGAATTTGTGGAAGAAGCCGACCTGGCCGAACATCGGGCCGATCGCCGCCATCTGGAAGAACACCCACTGGATCGTTTCGTAGCGCCGCACCGGGTCGGCCGGGATCAGCTTGCCGGTCTTGTCGCTGAGATAGAGCAGTATGGCGCCGGATTCGAACAGCCCGATCGGCCTGCCGCCCGGACCGTTCGGATCGATCATCGCCGGTATCTTGCCGTTGGGGTTCAGTGACAGGAATTCCGGCGTCCAGCTTTCGTTCTTGCCGATGTTCACCGCGTGCGCCTCATATGGCAGGCCGAGTTCCTCCAGCGCGATCGACACCTTCACGCCGTTCGGCGTTGGATACGAATAGAGCTGGATGCGGTCGGGGTGGCTGGCCGGCCAGCGCGTGGCGATCGGAAAGGCGGACAGGTCGGTCATCGAAAACTCCTTGGCGGGGATTTTTTGCGCGCAAGCGGGAGGGGCGGATCGCTGAGAATTAAGCGCGACGGATGGCCCGATCAATATGACGGGTGAAAAGTCTCGCCGTGCCCGGGCAACCAGCCGTGAACCACCTGCGGTCAGATCGCCTTGACCGCCAGCACCGCGTTGGTGCCGCCGAAGGCGAAGCTGTTGCTCATCGCAACGCGTACGTTGCGCTCGCGCGCCTCGTTCGGCGTGATGTCGAGATCGCAATCGGCATCGGCCTCGCGAAAATTGGCCGTCGGCGGCACGATGCCGTCGCGGATCGCCATGATGCAGGCGATCAACTCCAGGGCGCCCGACGCGCCGAGACAGTGGGCGTGCATCGATTTGGTCGACGAGATGGAAAGCCTGTGGGCATGATCGCCGAAGACGCGCTTGATCGCCGCCGTCTCGATCTGATCGTTGGCCTTGGTGCCGGTGCCATGCGCATTGAGATAGTCGATGTCTTCCGGATTGAGCCCGCCGTCGACGAGGCAGAAGCGCATCGCCGCTTCCGGCCCTTCGATGGTCGGCGCGACGATGTCGGAGGCATCGCCGGAAACGCCGACCCCGGCGATTTCAGCGAGAATTGTGGCCCCGCGCGCCACCGCATGCTCATAGGTTTCCAGAACCGCCATGCCGGCGCCTTCGCCGAGCACCAGACCCTGGCGATCGGCCGAAAACGGCCGGCACGTGTCGGGTGCCAGCACCCGCAGCGCCTCCCAGCCTTTCAGGATGCCCCAGACCAGCGGCGCATCGGTGCCGCCGGCGATCATGATATCGGCGCGGCCGAGCCTGATCTGGTCGACCGCCGAGGCGATCGCGTGATTGGACGAAGCGCAGGCCGAGGTGATACCGAAAACCGGTCCACGCAAGCCGAGATTCATGCTGACATGGCCGGCCGCCGCCCCAGGCATGACTTTCGGCACGGTGAAGATGCCGGCGCGGTTCTTGCCTTCGAGCAGGATGGCGCGATAGCTCTCTTCGATTGCTTCCCAGCCGCAGACGCCGACGCCCACGATGGTTCCCATCCTGTAGGTGTTGGCTGCGTGCGAGGTCAGCCCGGCTTGTTGCGCGGCCTCCCGTGCGGCGATCGTCGCCAAAAGGCTGAAGCGGTCCATCGACACGACCTGCTTGCGGTCGATGCCGTGATCGGGAAGCGCCTTGATTTCGCAGCCGACCCTGACTTTCAGGTCATACAGTTCCGAATTGACGATCGGACCGATGGCCGAACGGCCGGCGCGCATCTCGCCCCAGATCGCGGGCACATCGGTGCCGAGCCCGCAGATGCCGCCGATGCCGGTAATGACGATGCGCTTGTGCATTCAGTCAGGCTTTTTTCGCGATCAGCGCGCGAACCGCCTCGACCATGTCGCCGACGTTCTTCAGGTTGCTCCAGGCATCGACCGTGTTCATCTCGATCTCGATGTCGTACTGTTCCTCGAGGTCGAAGATGATCTCCGTCAGTTCCAGCGAATGGATGCCAAGCGAGGTCAGTTCGGTATTGGTGGTGATTTCTTCGCCACCGGGCTCGGCATGAGCCTTGATCTTCGCGATGATGTCTGTTGCCAGCTGGTCAGCCATTCGGTTCCTTCCCCAACCTTGTCGTTTCTCGACGCCGACTGATCAGCGCCCCTTTTTCCGGATTCAAATCGTCATCGCGCCTTCTACCCCGTCAGGCGCTGCGTGACAGTACCAAGGTGGCTCCCTCTATAGAAACCGAAACGTTGTCAAGCAACAAGCTATATATCGACAAAGCCGCCGCTGTGCTTAACGTTGGCGCTGTGGACACGATCGAACATGGCCTGACCTCGGCGCTGCCGGCCCAGCGCGTCGCCGGAATGGCGCAGCTTGCCTGCGACAGGACCGGCGGCCGCACGCGTCTTCGGCGCCTCTATCAGGATGGTTCCGCCAAGATCCGCATGCCGGCCGTCTCCACCGATCCGCTCGAAGCCGTCTTGATCAACACGGCCGGCGGGCTGACCGGCGGCGACCGCCTCGGCTGGGAGGTCCATGTCGGCGCCGGCGCCTCCGCCTCCATCACGACCCAGGCCTGCGAGAAGGTCTACCGCGCCGCGTCCGATCGCGCCGAGGTGCGGGTGAAGCTGATTGTCGGCGCGGACGGCCGAATCGCCTGGCTGCCGCAGGAAACGATCGTCTTTGATCGATCGGCCTTTGCCCGCAGGCTCGACCTGGAGCTTGCCGCCGGCGCCGAGGCGCTGGTGCTCGAGGCAACCGTCTTCGGCCGCCTTGCCATGGGCGAACGCGCCGCGCAGGGCAGTTTCCACGACCGCTGGCGCGTCAGCCAGGACGGAGCGCTCGTTCATGCCGAGGATTTCCGCATCGGGCCCGGTATTGCGGCCACTTTGGGCCGTTCAGCGGTGGCCGGCGGCGCCATCGCCCTGGCGACGGTGCTGATGATCTCGCCGCGGGTGGAGGCTTTGCTCGATCCGGCCCGGCACATCATCGGCGGCCAGGGCGACGCCAGCGTCTGGAATGTGAAGAAATCTGGCAAGCTTCTTGCGAGGCTGTTTGCCGAGGACGGCTACCAGCTCCGCAAGCGGCTGGTTCCGCTTGTCGAATTGCTCAACGGACGGGCGGGTCTGCCCAAATTATGGTCACTCTGATTCCGATTACGCCACTGGTGATTACGCCAATCTTGTTTACGCCATCCTAGGGAAACGCATGAACCTGACGCCAAGGGAAAAGGATAAGCTGCTCATCGCCATGGCGGCGATTGTGGCGCGCAAGCGGCTCGAACGCGGCGTCAAGCTCAACCACCCGGAAGCGATCGCGCTGATCACCGACTTCGTCGTCGAGGGCGCCCGCGACGGCCGCCCGGTCGCCGAGCTGATGGAGGCCGGCGCCCACGTCGTCACCCGCGCGCAGGTGATGGAGGGCATCGCCGAGATGATCCATGACGTCCAGGTCGAAGCGACGTTTCCCGACGGCACCAAGCTGGTAACCGTGCACGAGCCGATAAGGTGAGGCCGATAAGGTGAGGAGAGGAAAATGTTTGAGCTGCGCCCAAATTGCGAATGCTGCGACAAGGACCTGCCGCCCGAGACGACGGATGCGCTGATCTGCACCTTCGAATGCACCTTCTGCGCCGATTGCGCGGACAAGGTGCTGGGCGGCGTCTGCCCAAATTGCGGCGGCAATTTCTCGGTGCGGCCGATCCGGCCGGCAGCGATGCTGAAGAAATATCCCGCCTCGACAAGGCGCGTCCTCAAGGCCGAAGGCTGCGCCCCGGCCCGCAATGCCGCGTGACGGCTCGATCCTGACAACGGAAGGCATACAGATGATCCCCGCAACCATCAAACGCACGTCTCTCCCAGCGATCCTGCTTCTCGCCGCCGCCATGCCCGCTTATGCCCATGTCGGCATCGGCACGCCCTCGTCCTTGTCAGCCGGCTTCATGCATCCGCTTTCCGGCCTCGACCACATGATGGTGATGATCGCGGTCGGGTTGTGGGCGGCGCTCAAGGGCGGCAAGGCGGTTGTTGCCTGGCCGCTCGCTTTCGTCGGCGTCATGCTGGCGGGCGGCGCGCTCGGCATGCTGCAAGTGCCGGTGCCGTTCGTCGAGCCGGGCATATTGGCGTCCGTCGTGGCGTTGGGGCTGCTGGTCGCGCTCGCGGTCGATCTTCCGGTTTCGGCCGGCGTCGCCATCCTCGGCCTGTTCGCGCTGTTCCACGGTCACGCCCATGGCACCGAGGTGCCTGAAAACGCCGGCGGGCTCGAATACATGGCCGGCTTTGCCGCCGCCACCGCGCTGCTCCATGCCGCCGGCCTCGCTGCCGGCCTCGGCCTCGGCATCAGGTTCCCAGGCCTTGCCCGCGCCGCTGGCGGCGCCTGTGCGGCCGTTGGTGCCGGCCTCGCCTTCGGCGTCTTGTGAGGCGGGCGATGATCCCGGGCGAAATCATCACGGCAGGCGGCGAGATCGAACTGAACAAGGGCCAGCCGACCGTCACCATGAAAGTGGCCAATAGCGGCGACCGGCCGATCCAGGTCGGCAGCCACTACCACTTCTTCGAGACCAATGAGGGGTTGAAATTCGATCGCGAGAAGGCGCGGGGCATGCGCCTCGACATCGCCGCCGGCACGGCAATGCGCTTCGAGCCCGGCCAGGAGCGCGACGTCACTTTGGTGCCGCTCGGCGGCAAGCGCGAGGTCTATGGGTTTCAGCAGAAGATCATGGGCGCGCTGTGATATCCAAGGCGTCGAGCAAGTTCAGCTCAGCTGGGCGGCTTGGCCGCCGCGTAGATGACGACCTTTCCGGGATCGTCGAATTCCACGGCGAGAACGTCTTCGGTCAGCACGCGTCGAGAGTCGATGGCGTTGAACAGCAATGCGTTCGCCTCGATCTCCTTGCGCAGTTCCGCAATGTCTTCCTGATGTTCCTTGACCTTGGTCTCGATCTCCGGCGGCGGACCGCCTTCCGTGCGCGCGGCATCGGTGAGGAACACGATATCGACCTTGTCGAGCTTGGATGTCTTGCGCACCGCGCCGATGTTTTCACGCGTCCGATCTATCGCCGTAGCGACTTTGCCGGCTTCCACGGTCGTGTTGGTCTCTTCCTGGCCGACGTCCGAGCCGATGATCCTGTTGACGGTATCAGGGCTATCAGGGCCTTCAAGCCCCTGCGCATTCAGCGCGGCATGGGGAACACTCGCCGCGAGAAAGGCAGTTGCGGCAATCATGTGGAGCCATCTGGTATCGGGGAAGGTGGTGATCGCCATCGCTCGCTCTCAGAGCCTCTTTCGAGACTCGTTTCTAGGCCAAAAAGTCGAAACGTATTCCGTCCTGCGAAGGTTCCCTCCCCGATGCGGCAGGCCGGCCTTGTGCCGGCCCGCCATAGCGCATCGTCAGCTTGCTTTCTTGGTGATCAAGGTCAGCGCGCCATTCGTGTCCATGCTGGCGGCGATCACTTGCGCCGAGGTCAAACCCTTGGCTTCGAGCGCGGACTTGACCTGGGGCGTCGCGTCGATCGAGCTGCGCAATTTCTGCAGGCCGTCCTCGCCGCGCTTGGCGATCACGTCGTTGACCTTCGTCTGCGTTTCCTTGGGCAGTTCTTCGATGTCGACGACGTTGACGGACTGAATCGCCGGCGCCGGCGCTTGCGGTTGAGCGCCGGGCGCCGCGGGAGCGGGCGAAGCCGGCGGCTCACTGGGTTGCGGCGCAGGCTGTTGCTGGGCGCTGGCAGCGGTCGCGAGCAAGAGGGTGGCGGCGGCTGCGAGACTTATCGTTTTGCGCATGGATCTTCCTTTCCATCGAGTGGCAAACGGTCGTTTTGGGGTGACCCGGCCACCTCAAACGCTAAATGGGATCGGAAAGTGTCGCCCAGCGGGTCATTGCGTGACCATAGGATGGCGACAATGTGGGGCCGGGCTTCGACAGGCTGTATTTTGGGTCGTATTTCAGGAGCAATTGCCGATGGCTAGAATCACCCGCGCCGCCTATGCCCAGATGTACGGCCCGACCGTCGGCGACAAGGTGCGGCTTGCCGACACCGAGCTGTTCATCGAGGTCGAAAAGGATTTCACCCTCCATGGCGAAGAGGTGAAATTCGGCGGCGGCAAGGTCATCCGCGACGGCATGGGCCAGAGCCAGGTGTCCCGTGCCCAGGGCGCGGTCGACACCGTCATCACCAATGCGCTGGTCGTCGACGCCTCAGGCATCTTCAAGGCCGATATCGGCCTCAAGGGCGGCCGCATCGCCGCGATCGGCAAGGCCGGCAATCCGGATATGCAGAACGGCGTCACCATCATCATCGGCCCCGGCACCGAGATCATTGCCGGCGAAGGCAAGATCCTCACCGCCGGCGGCTTCGACGCGCATATCCACTTCATTTGCCCGCAGCAGATCGAGGAAGCGTTGATGTCCGGCATCACCACCATGCTCGGCGGCGGCACCGGGCCGGCGCATGGCACGCTGGCGACCACCTGCACGCCGGGGCCGTGGCACATGGCGCGCATGATCCAGTCCTTCGACGCCTTCCCGATGAACATCGGCCTGTCGGGCAAGGGCAACGCGTCCTTGCCGGCTGCGCTTGAAGAAATGGTGCTGGGCGGTGCCTGTTCGCTCAAACTGCACGAGGATTGGGGCACGACGCCTGCGGCGATCGACTGCTGCCTGTCGGTAGCCGACGATTACGACGTGCAGGTGATGATCCACACCGACACGCTGAACGAGTCCGGCTTTGTCGAGAACACGGTCGCGGCGATCAAGGGCCGCACCATCCACGCCTTCCACACCGAAGGTGCCGGCGGTGGCCATGCGCCTGACATCATCAAGGTTTGCGGCCTGCCCAATGTCATTCCGTCCTCGACCAATCCGACCCGGCCCTACACCGTCAACACGCTGGCCGAGCATCTCGACATGTTGATGGTCTGTCATCATCTGTCGCCATCGATCCCCGAAGACATCGCCTTTGCCGAAAGCCGCATCCGCAAGGAGACCATCGCCGCCGAGGATATTTTGCACGACATTGGCGCCTTCTCGATCATCTCGTCGGACAGCCAGGCCATGGGCCGTGTCGGCGAGGTGGCGATCCGCACCTGGCAGACCGCCGACAAGATGAAGCGCCAGCGCGGTTCGCTGCCGCAGGAAACCGGCGACAACGACAATTTCCGCGTCCGCCGCTACATCGCCAAATACACGATCAACCCGGCCATCGCGCATGGTCTGTCGAACGAGATCGGCTCGGTGGCGGTCGGCAAGCGCGCCGACCTTGTGCTGTGGAACCCGGCCTTCTTTGGCGTCAAGCCTGACATGGTGCTGATCGGCGGCACGATCGCCGCCGCCCCTATGGGCGACCCCAACGCCTCGATCCCGACGCCGCAGCCGATGCACTACCGGCCGATGTTCGGCGCCTATGGCAAGGCGATGACCAATTCGTCGGTAACCTTCGTTTCCAAGGCGGCGCTCGATGCCGGCCTGCGCGGCAGGCTCGGCGTCGACAAGCAGATGGTCGCGGTCGAGAACACCCGCGGCGGCATCGGCAAGCATTCGATGGTGCTCAATGACGCCACCCCGCATGTCGAGGTCGACCCTGAAACCTATGAGGTTCGCGCCGACGGCGAACTACTCACCTGCGAGCCGGCCACGGTGCTGCCGATGGCGCAGAGGTACTTTTTGTTCTGATCCATCGGCGCTATAGCTGACGCAGAACATGCCGCCCAGGGCCCATGAACCAGCAACTCCCCTACGCCCACGACATCTTCCCGCACATCCGCATCATCTTGGGCATGGTGATCGGGCTTGGCGTCACACGGCTGCTGTCCGGGGTGGCCCGCATTGTCCAGCATCCAGGCCAATACCGGCTCTATCCCGTGCATCTGGCCTGGGTTGCGTCGGTGCTTTTGATGCTGGTGCATTTCTGGTGGTGGGAGTTCGGTCTGTTCCAGATCGAGACCTGGACCTTCGGCAAGTACCTGTTCATCATCTTCTACGCGGTCACGCTGTTCCTGCTCTGCGCGCTGCTGTTTCCGGACTCGATGCTGGACTACACCAGCTACGAGGATTTTTTCTACTCGCGCCGCGCCTGGTTCTTCGGCCTGCTGGCGGCGACTTATCTGCTCGACGTGATCGATACGCTGCTGAAAGGGCCCGAGCATTTTGCTCGCTTCGGCGTCGAATATTTGTTCCGCACCCCGGTGTTCGTTGCGCTTTGTGTCATCGCGATCCTCGTCAGCGACCGTCGCTTCCACATCGCCTTTGTCGCCGCCGCGCTGGTCTATCAGATATCGTTTATCCTGCGGCTCTTCGACACGATCGTTTGACTACAGCGCCGCGCGTCCTTTCGGACGCGCGAAGGACGCTGTAGAAACTTGGTTTGGCACATGATCCTTCCCGGAATCGAATTCGATTTCGGGGTCATGCGCTGGCATTGGGTCGATGCCTGGAATGGACTAAGCTTTTACAAGGCAGGTTTTACATGAAGCTCGATATCCGCACCGACTTCACTAAATTCCCGCGTGCCGTTTCGGTGCTCGCCGCCGGCGAAGCGGGAACGGTCACGCCATATGATTGGGCCGTGCTTGCCCATGACGAGCGGCACCTGCGCCGCCGCGCCATCGAGACTTCAGGCGGCGACAAGATACTGGTCGATCTGCCCGAGCCGGTTGCTTTGGGCGACCGCGACCGGCTGGTGCTTGAGGATGGCCGCCATGTCGAGATCATCGCCGCGGAGGAGCCGCTCTACGACATCCGCGCCTTGAGCCCTGTTCATCTGACCGAACTCGCCTGGCATATCGGCAATCGCCATCTTGCCGCGGGGATCGAGGCGAACCGCATCCTCATCCTGCGCGACCATGTCATCAAGGCGATGCTGGAAGGGCTGGGCGCCACGGTCATCGACGTCTCCGAACCGTTCGTGCCAGTGCGCGGCGCCTATTCCGGTCATGCCGAGGCACACAGCCATGCCGAAGCGCATTCCCACACCCATGGCGAATCGCATTCCCACTCGCACAGCCACCACAGCCATCATCATGACCATGACTGACCAGCCTTCCGGCATCGCCCTGCTGCGGCTGATGGCGTGGCTGTCGCCTTCCTTCCCGGTCGGCGGCTTTTCCTACAGCCATGGTCTGGAACAAACCGTGCATGCCGGGCTGGTCGCCGACAGCAAAGACCTCGCCGCATGGCTGGAGACGCTGGTCGAGCTGGGCTCGGGCTGGAACGACGCGGTGCTGTTTGCCGAGAGCTGGCGGCGCGCCCGCGAGGGCCGCGATCTCGATGAGATCGCGGCCCTCGCCGAGGCATTGGCCGGCTCACGCGAGCGCCATACTGAAACCATCCTGCAAGGGGCGGCCTTCCTGAAGGCGGCTTCGGCCTGGCCCTGCCAGGTGCTGGACCGTCTGCCGGCCGAATGCGCCTATTGCGTCGCAGTCGGCGCGGTGGCCGGCGGCAACGGCATCGCGCTGCAGGACGCGTTGTCTGCCTTTCTGCAGACCTTCTTCTCCAATCTTGTCCAAGCCGCGATCAGGCTCGGCGTCGTCGGTCAGACCGGAGCAACCGCGCTTCTCGCCGGCTTCGAGCCGCTGGCGCTGGAAACGGCGTCACGTGCTTCCAACTCGACCCTTGACGATCTCGGCGGCTGCATCTTCGTTTCCGACATCATGGCGATGAAGCACGAAACCCAGTATTCGCGATTGTTCCGCTCATGATCATTCTCGCCTTCGCGCTCTCGCTCGTCCTGCTGCTAATCACCACGCTCCATGTCTATTGGGGCATTGGCGGCATCTGGCCGGGCAGGGACACTGTCTCCTGCGCCCACGCGGTGGTCGGCTTTCGCGGCGTCGACGAGATGCCGGCGCCCTTCGCCTGTTTTGCCGTCGCCGCTTGCCTCGGCCTGGCAACACTGTGGCCGATGGCCCTCGAGGGTATTTTTGCCACGCCCTTTCCCAAGGCCGGGCTCGCCGCCACAGCGCTGCTCATCGCGCTGGTCTTCCTAGCGCGCGGCGTTGCCGGTTTCACGCCCTGGTGGCGCCGGCTGACGCCGGAACAGCCTTTCGCGCGGTTCGATGTACGCTATTATTCACCGCTCTGCTTGGTTGTAGGGCTCGGCTTCGCCATTCTTGCCATCACGGAGTTCCCCGCATGACCCAAGCCAACGGTCCTCTTCGCATCGGCATCGGCGGTCCCGTCGGCTCCGGCAAGACGACGCTCACCGAAAAGCTCTGCAAGGCGCTGCGCGAGGAATTCTCGATCGCCGTCGTCACCAACGACATCTACACCAGGGAAGATGCCATGATGCTGGCCAGGCTTCAGGCGCTGCCCGAGGATCGCATTGTCGGTGTCGAAACCGGCGGTTGCCCGCATACGGCCATCCGCGAGGATGCCTCGATCAATCTGCAGGCGATCGCCGAGATGAACAGGAAATTCCCAGATCTCGACATCATCTTCATAGAATCCGGCGGCGACAACCTTGCCGCCACCTTCTCGCCTGATCTCGCCGATCTGACGCTCTATGTCATCTCGGTCTGCCAGGGCGAGGAGATCCCGCGCAAGGGAGGACCGGCGATCACCCGATCCGACTTCCTGGTCATCAACAAGAGCGATCTCGCGCCCTATGTGAACGTCAATCTCGACGTCATGGAGGCAGATGCCGCCCGCATGCGCGGCAAGCGGCCATTCGGCTTCACCGACCTGTCGCGCGGCAAGGGCCTGCAGGAGGTGATCGATTTTATCGTCGAGTATGGCGGGCTCAGGGTCGACGCCGCCAGAAGCACTGCGGCTTAAGCCAACGGCGCCCGCCTGCACCAAACGAAACTGGTTGCGCGCATCTGCGGCGCGCGGCATCCTTGCTTCTTTCACGGAGGTTTTCGATGAGCATCGCCCGCCTGCAGAAAGAACCGCTGACCAACCTGCCCTTCTACGAAGAGCGCGTCGATCTGGCTTGTGCCTTCCGCTGGACGGCGCGGCTCAACATGCACGAGGCGGTGGCCAATCATTTCTCGCTGGCCGTCAACGATGACGGTTCGCAATTCCTGATGAATCCCAACCAGGTGCATTTCTCGCGCATCAAGGCGAGCGACCTGCTGCTGATCGACGCCAACGATCCCGATACGCTCTCCGGCCCGAATGCGCCCGACCCGACGGCATGGGGCTTGCATGGCGCCATCCATCTCAATGTGCGTCATGCGCGCTGCGTCATGCATGTGCACTCGATCCATGCCACGGTGCTCGCTTCGCTCGCCGATTCGACGCTGCCGCCGATCGACCAGAACTCGGCGATCTTCTTCAACCGCCACGTCGTCGACGGCCATTATGGCGGGCTCGCCTTCGAGGAGGAGGGCGAACGCTGCTCGCAATTGCTCACCGATCCCAAGGTCAAGGTGATGGTCATGGGCAACCATGGCGTTCTGGTCATCGGCGACACCGTCGCCGACACTTTCAACCGCATGTTCTATTTCGAACGCGCCGCCGAAACCTACATCAAGGCGCTGTGGACCGGCCGGCCGCTGCGCGTCCTGTCGGACGAAATCGCAGAGAAGGCGGCAAAGGAACAGGAAGACTATCCCGGCCAGGCCGAACGGCACCTGTCGGAATTGAAGGCGATCCTCGACGAGCAGGAGCCCGTTTACCGGAACTGAGAGAGCCCCTTCTCCCCGTATAGCGGCGGGGAGAAGGACGCTCTCATCCCGGGTTGCCAGCTCAGAGCCCCAGTTCCGCCCGCAATTCGTCGGCGCTGTTGATGTTTATCGCGCCGGGCGGTCCTTCCATGGGCGCTTCCGGCCAGAAGATCGTTCTCATTCCCGCCGCCAGCCCCGCCGTGGCGCCGGTCACGCTGTCGTCGACGGCCACGGCATCGGCCGGATCGACCCCGGCCAGCCAGGCGGCACGCAGGAACGGTTCGGCGTGCGGCTTGCCTTCGCGCACGTCGTTGCGGCTGACCGTCTTCATGCCGGGATAGAAAAGACCGACCATGCGCAGATTGGCGTCGACGATCAGCCGGTCGGAATTGGACACCACCGCTTGCGCCACGCCAAGCGCGCGCAGTTCGTTGTAGATCTCGATCGCGCCGGGGCGCGGCTTCAGCGTCTCGGCCATCGGCAGATAATGGTCGTATTTGCGCACGATCCAGTCGTCGAAAGGCAGGTCGAGGCCGAACTCGTCGCGCAGCATCTCGTAGACCGGCCATGCGGCAATGCCAAGCACCCGCTCATGCAGGTTGGCCGGCGCCGCGATGCCGACGCTGTGCAGCGCCGCCACAAGTGCTGCCTCGTGCAACGGCTCGCTGTCGACCAGCGTACCGTCCATGTCCCAGAAAACTGCTTTCGGCGTCATGCAAGAATCCTTTCTCGATCCCCATACGGCGTTTGTGTTCCGAGATAAACCTTCGGGTCGCGGTCGGCGATACCGGCACGGGTCGAATCTTCTCTCGTCTTGTCAGAAACATGCAAGCAATTGCTCTGATGATTGGCAATTGCGCGCAGTCGCGTTCCCTGCAAGACTATACAATCCGTTTCAAACGTTCGACGGGCTGGGAGGCGAGACGTGAATTCCCGACAGGACAGCGGCAGCAACAGGTTGGACGACGCAGCGCGCGCCGGCTGGCTCTATTATGTTGCCGGCAACACGCAGGATCAGATCGCCTCGACGCTGGGCATCTCGCGGCAGACGGCGCAGCGGCTGGTGTCGCTGGCCGTTTCGGAAGGGCTGATCAAGGTGCGTGTCGACCATCCGATCGCCAATTGCCTCGACCTCGCCGCGCGGCTGAAATTGCGCTTCGCGCTCGACTTGGTCGAGGTGGCGCCGAGCGATCCCGCTTCCTCCTCCACCGTCGGAGTCGCCGTGGCGGCGGCTGCCGAAATCGAGCGGCGGCTGCGGTCGCCGACGCCGATCGTCATGGCTATCGGCACCGGCCGCACGCTGAAGGCGGCGATCGAGCAACTGCCGCCGATGGAATGTCCGCAGCACAGGGTCGTGTCGCTGACCGGCAACATCTCGCCGGACGGTTCGGCCGCTTTCTACAACGTCATCTTCACCATGGCCGACAGGGTCAAGGCGCGGTCCTTCCCGATGCCGCTGCCGGTCATCGCCTCCTCGCCGGAGGAACGCGAGATGCTGCTCAGCCAACCGATGATCCAACCGACGCTGGCACTTGCCGCGGAGGCCGATGTCACCTTCGTCGGCATCGGCGATCTCGGCCCGAAGGCGCCGCTTTATGAGGACGGCTTCATTTCGGAAAGTGAACTGAAAGCGCTGCAGAAGGCGGGCGGCGTCGCCGAAATCGTTGGCTGGGTGTTCGATCGCGAAGGCCGGATGATCGAGGGCATCACCAATGACAGGGTGTCTTCGGCATCGTTGCCATCGCGCGAAAAGTCGCTGGTGATCGCGCTCGCCATGGGCGAGCGGAAACTGCCAGGCATCCTTGCGGCGGTGAACCGGCGTTTGGTCAATGGCCTCATCACCGACGAGCGGACCGCCGCCGCTTTGCTGGCCGGCGCATAGCCTCGAAAGGATCGTCCGCCGAAATAGGTGCTTTGCGCGTCCGCAAGGACACGCGGCGCATCTGAGTTGGCGATAAATCCAGCAAGGCTATTTGCGCCGGCCGGAAGGATCGTTGCCATCGAGAAAACCCATGTCGCGCTGGAGGTGTGGCGATAATTCCCTGATGTCGAGATAAGCCCGTTTCGTGGCTATGTGTCGTACCAATCCACGCGCCAGCCGCAAAAACCAGCCTTGGCCCGACGTCCAAAATAGCTTTTCCTGTACCGTGGTCATGATCCTCAGCCTTCGTTATGACTGGCGCATGACCCCGAAAATCAATATCGATTTTCGGAAAGGATCATGCGCAACACCAAAGTGCTACAGCGTCCTGTGCGCGTCCAAAAGGACGCGCGGCGCTGTAGACGAGAGTGATCGTCGACCTCAAATATCGGCTGGACGGCGCCTTGCCGCCAATCAAACGTCGATCACGGCCCATAAGGAGGCCTTATGCCCGAACTCAATGCGCGACAGATTTCGCAGCTCCCGCCGCTCGCCGCGATCCGCGTGTTCGAGGCGGTGGCGCGGCATCTATCCTTCACCAAGGCCGCCGGCGAACTCGGCATGACGCAGGCAGCGGCGAGCTATCAGATCAAGCTCCTGGAGGAGCGCGTCGGCGCGCCTTTGTTCCTGCGCCGTCCCAAGCAGATCGTGTTGACCGAGGCGGGGCAGCGTCTGGCGCCGGCGGTCAGCGAGGCCTTTGCCCTGTTAAGCGGAGCCTATGCCGCCGCGCGCAGCGGCGTCGATGGCGTGCTGTGCGTTTCGACGCTGCTGACGTTTGCGTCCAACTGGCTGGCGCAGCGCCTCGGCTCGTTCCAGGTCGCGCATCCGTCGCTGGCTGTGCGTCTCGACACATCGAGCCGCCTTGTCGATTTCAGCCGTGAGGATATCGACATCGCCATCCGTTCGGGCAGCGGAAACTGGCCGGGCGTGGAGGTGCACAAGCTTTTCAACGCCGACTTCACGCCGATGCTGAGCCCGAAACTCGCCGCGACCATCGGCGGGGTGAAGGAGCCGGCCGATCTGTTGCGCCTGCCGATCCTCGACCCCGGCGACATCTGGTGGCGGGACTGGTTTATCGCTGCCGGCCTGCCGGTCGAGGAACTAGCCAAACGCCCCGGCACCAGCATGGGTGCCCAGGCCTATGAGGCGAACGCCGCGATTGCCGGGCAGGGCGTGGCGATCGTGACGGCCGCTCTTTTCAAGGCCGAGCTTGCCGACGGCCGCCTGATTCAGCCTTTCGATCTGGTCGGGAACGACGGCCAGGCCTATTGGCTGGTCTATCCCCAGGCGCGGCGCAATGTGCCGAAGATCCGCGCCTTCCGCGATTGGATTCTGGCCGAGATTGCCGATCAATAGGTCGACGATCCATCCGATCAAGCGGGCATTGAAATCCGACATTTCGCGCGCGCCGAGAGCCATCCCAACCGTCTTCAAACAGTTCCGCAAGCGTCCGGAACCGGATGCCGCTGGAGCCAGCGTGCTGCGCTGCAGCAACGAATCCGGCTTGACATAATTCACGGAGAGTGAGTAATTGCCCATAGCCAAGGCAAATGCTCAGCTTGGTCTATGGGAGGAATTGATGAAATTTCGCACGCTCACCCTGGGTCTGTTGTCGGCCAGCGCATTTGCGTTCGCCGCGCATGCCGAATCCATCACCATCGCCACCGTCAACAATGGCGATATGGTCCGCATGCAGACGCTGACCGACGACTTCACCGCCAAGAACCCCGATATCCAGCTCCAGTGGGTCACGCTCGAGGAGAACGTGCTGCGCGAGCGCGTTACCACCGATATCGCCACCAAGGGTGGCCAGTATGACGTGATGACAATCGGCACCTATGAGGTTCCGATCTGGGCCAAGCAGAGCTGGCTGCTGCCGCTCGACAAGCTCGGCGACGACTATGACGTCAAGGACATCATCCCGGCGATAGCAGGCGGCCTGTCGGTCGACGGCACCCTTTATGCCGCACCGTTCTACGGCGAAAGCTCCTTCGTCATGTACCGCAAGGACCTGATGGAGAAGGCTGGGCTGACCATGCCCGACGCGCCGACCTGGGACTTCATCAAGCAAGCTGCCGACAAGATGACCGATCGCGCCAATGGCGTGAACGGCGTCTGCCTGCGCGGCAAGGCCGGCTGGGGCGAGAACATGGCCTTCCTGACTGCCATGTCGAACTCCTTCGGCGCACGCTGGTTCGATGAGCACTGGAAGCCGCAGTTCGACCAGCCCGAATGGAAGAACACGTTGCAGTTCTATGTCGACCTGATGAAGGCCAACGGCCCGGAGGGCGCGTCGTCCAACGGCTTCAACGAAAACCTGGCGCTGTTCCAGCAGGGCAAGTGCGGCATGTGGATCGACGCCACCGTCGCTGCCTCGTTCGTCTCCGACCCGAAGAACTCGACGGTTGCCGACAAGGTCGGCTATGCGCTGGCGCCCGACAACGGCTTGGGCAAGCGCGGCAACTGGCTATGGGCCTGGTCGCTGGCCATTCCCGCCGGCACGCAAAAGGCAGACGCTGCTCAGAAATTCGTCTCCTGGGCAACCAGCAAAGCCTATGCCGAGCTCGTCGCATCGAAGGAAGGCTGGGCCAATGTTCCGCCCGGAACGCGCTCCTCACTCTACGCCAACCCCGAGTACCAGAAGGCGGCGCCCTTCGCCAAGATGACGCTGGACTCGATCAATGCCGCCGATCCGACGCATCCGACCGTCAAGCCGGTGCCCTATGTCGGCGTTCAGTTCGTCGCCATTCCCGAGTTCCAGGGCCTTGGCACCACTGTCGGCCAGCTCTTCTCAGCCGCACTCGCCGGCCAGACGAGCGTCGACGACGCTTTGAAGCAGGCGCAGGACGCCGCCACGGCGACGATGACCGAGGGCGGTTACATCCAGTAAGGCTCCTCCCGGTGCCGGTTGCCCATCATGGCCGGCAGCAGAGGCCGCCCGAATCCCAGTTCGGGCGGCCACTTTCACACTCTTGAAAATTGGCTGACCTTTGAAGGGTGACCGTCATGGCTACTCAGCAGACCCGTTCGCTTGCCCGCTTTATGATGGCGCCATCCGTGGTGCTGCTGCTGGTTTGGATGATTGTTCCGCTGGCATTCACCCTGTGGTTTTCCTTCCAGCAGTATAATCCGCTCAACCCGATCCGCGATGGTTTCGTCGGCTTCTCGAACTACGCGCTTTTCTATTCCAATCCGGCGTTCCTGCAGTCGATCCTCAACACGTTGACCATCGTCGTGGCCGTGCTTTTGATCACAGTGGTCGGCGGCATCCTGCTGGCTCTCTTGCTCGATCAGCCGATATGGGGACAGGGCATCGTCCGCATCCTCGTCATCTCGCCGTTCTTCGTGATGCCGCCGGTGGCCGCACTGGTCTGGAAGAACATGATCATGCATCCGCAATACGGCGTCTTTGCCGATATTGCGCGCTTCTTCGGCGGGCAGCCGATCGACTGGTTCGGGCAGTATCCGCTTACCGCGATCATCATCATTGTCGCCTGGCAGTGGCTGCCATTTGCGACATTGATCCTTTTGACCTCGCTGCAGTCGCTCGACGGCGAGCAGAAGGAAGCCGCCGAGATGGATGGCGCCGGCTTCATCAGCCGCTTCATCTATCTGACGCTGCCGCACATGTCGCGCGCCATCACCGTCGTCATCCTGATCCAGACCATCTTCCTTTTGTCGGTCTATGCCGAGATCCTCGTCACCACCAATGGCGGTCCAGGCTACGCCTCCACCAACCTGCCCTTCCTCGTCTACCAGAAGGCGCTGCTGGAGTTCAAAATCGGCCAGGCATCGGCCGGCGGAATCATCGCCGTCATTCTCGCCAACATCGTCGCCTTCTTCGCCATGCGCGCGGTCGGCAAGAACCTGGACAAATAAGGGAGGAAACAATGGCACGTGCAGTCAGCACCCAGCACAAGACGATCGCGACCGCGGCCGCCTGGATCGTCGCCCTGCTGATCTTCTTCCCGATCCTCTATACGATCATCACGTCGTTCAAGTCGGAGCAGGAAGCCATCCAGGGCTTCAACCTGTTCCCGTCGGGAACCACCGAGAGCTATACCGCGGTCGAGGCGCAGAACGGCTACTTCAAGTTCTTCCTCAATTCGGTGTTCCTGGCGGTGGGTTCGACCATCCTGGCTTTGCTTGTCGCCATACCGGCGGCATGGTCGATGGCTTTCTCGCCGGGCAAGTGGACCAAGGACATCCTGATGTGGATGCTTTCCACCAAGATGATGCCGGCGGTTGCCGTGCTGTTCCCGATTTACCTGATCTTCCGCGATACCGGATTGCTCGACAGCCGCATCGGACTGATGATCATGCTGATGCTGATCAACCTGCCGATCGTGGTGTGGATGCTCTACACCTACTTCCGCGAGATCCCGGGCGAGATCCTGGAGGCGGCGCGCATGGATGGCGCATCGCTCTGGAACGAGATCGTCTATGTGCTGACGCCGATGGCGGTGCCGGGCATCGCCTCGACGATGCTGCTCAACATCATCTTGGCATGGAACGAGGCGTTCTGGACGATCCGGCTGACCACCACCGAGGCGGCACCCCTCACCGCCTTCATCAGTTCCTTCTCCAGCCCGCAAGGCCTGTTCTGGGCCAAGCTGTCGGCGGCCTCGACGCTGGCGATCGCGCCGATCCTGATCATGGGCTGGTTCAGCCAGAAGCAGCTGGTGCGCGGCCTGACATTTGGCGCCGTGAAGTAGGGACATTGCTCGAAGCATCTGGCGAAAAACAACCCCTCGGGGAGGAAACCATGGGAAACATCACGCTCAAGAACGTCTCCAAGTCCTTTGGGGCAACGACCATCATCCCGAACATCGACCTGGTGATCGAGGATGGCGAGTTCGTCGTCTTCGTCGGCCCGTCGGGCTGCGGCAAGTCCACACTGCTGCGGCTGATCGCCGGACTGGAGGATACCAGCGGCGGCACCATCAACATCGATGGCCGTGACGTTACCGGCGAGGCGCCGGCCAAGCGCAAGCTGGCCATGGTGTTTCAGTCCTATGCGCTCTACCCGCATATGACGGTGGCCAAAAACATCGCCTTCCCGCTCAAGATGGCCGGCGAAGATCAGGCGACGATCGACAGGAAGGTGAAGGACGCGGCGCGCGTCCTGAACCTCACCAACTATCTCGAGCGCCGTCCAGGCCAGCTCTCCGGCGGCCAGCGCCAGCGCGTCGCCATCGGCCGCGCCATCGTGCGCCAGCCTTCGGCCTTCCTGTTCGACGAACCTTTGTCCAACCTCGATGCGGCGCTGCGCGGCACCATGCGACTGGAAATCAGCGAGCTGCATCATCAGCTCAAGACGACGATGGTCTACGTCACCCATGATCAGGTCGAGGCGATGACCATGGCCGACAAGATCGTCGTGCTCAATGCCGGCAATGTCGAACAGGTCGGCTCGCCGATGGAGCTCTACAAGACGCCGAAGAACCTGTTCGTCGCCGGCTTCATCGGCTCGCCGAAGATGAACCTGATCGAAGGCGCGCCGGCAGCCAAGTACGGCGCCAGGACCGTTGGTATCCGTCCGGAGCACATGAACATCTCGAAGACATCAGGCGACTGGAAGGCCACCGTCGGCGTCGCCGAGCACCTTGGCTCCGACACGTTCTTGCACGTGCAGGCCGACGGCGTCGGCCCGCTGACGGTGCGTGCCGACGGCGAACTGGCCGCCGATCACGGCGACACGATCTATCTGACCCCCGACAAGGCGAAGCTGCACCGTTTCGGCGCCGACGGAAAGGCAATGATGCAATGAGGCTTGAGGGTAAATCGGCGCTGATCACCGGGTCGGCGCGCGGTATCGGCAGGGCGTTCGCCGAAGCCTATGTGCGCGAGGGCGCCACGGTGGCGATTGCCGACATCAACCTCGAAGCGGCCGAAAAGACGGCTTCGGAAATCGGCAGCGCGGCTTATGCCGTGAAACTCGATGTCACCGACCTCGCTTCGATCGAGGCGGCGGTCAAGGCGGTAGAGACAAGGACCGGCGGATTGGACATTTTGATCAACAACGCCGCTCTGTTCGACCTAGCGCCGATCGTCGAGATCACCAAAGCGAGCTACGACCGTCTGTTTTCCGTCAATGTGGCCGGCACGCTGTTCATGCTGCAGGCAGCAAGCCGCTCGATGATCGCGCGCGGCAAGGGTGGCAAGATCATCAACATGGCGAGCCAGGCCGGGCGCCGCGGCGAGGCGCTGGTTGGCGTCTATTGCGCCACCAAGGCCGCCGTCATCTCGCTCACTCAGTCGGCTGGGCTCGACCTGATCAAGCACCGCATCAACGTCAACGCCATTGCGCCGGGCGTCGTCGACGGCGAGCATTGGGATCACGTCGATTCACTGTTCGCCAAATATGAAAACCGGCCGAAGGGCGAGAAGAAGAAGCTGGTCGGCCAAGCGGTCCCCTATGGCCGCATGGGCACCGCGCAAGACCTCACCGGCATGGCGGTGTTCCTGGCCAGCGAAGACGCCGAATATATCGTCGCCCAGACCTACAATGTCGATGGCGGCCAGTGGATGAGTTGAGGGGGCGAAGGCGCTCTTCTCCCCGTTTCCTCCACGGGGAGAAGAGGCACCCCACCCAAGGATAAAAAGCAGATGACCGTGAAACTCTCGTCTTCGATCCTCGCCAAGCTTCCGCCCAAGGTTGCCGGCCCGAAATATGATCGCGCCGCGCTCAAAGCCGGCATCGTGCATTTCGGAGTCGGCAATTTCCACCGCTCGCACCAGGCAGTCTATCTCGACGATCTGTTCAATTCGGGTGTCGGCCACGAGTGGGCGATCGTTGGCGCCGGCGTCTTCGAGGGCGAAAAGCTCGGCCGCGGCAAGCTGCAGGAACAGGACTGGCTGACCACCGTGGTCGAGCAGGACAGCGGCCACATGAGCGCCCGCGTCACCGGTGTCATGATCGACTTCCTGATGCCGGGCGATGCGGCAGCGATCATCGAGCGTATGGCCGATCCTGCTATAAAGATCGTCTCGCTGACCATCACCGAAGGGGGCTACTTCATCGATCCGGCGTCGGGGCTGTTTAATCCGACCCATCCCGACATCGTCGCCGATGCGCAGCCGGGAGCTACGCCGAAGACCGTTTTCGGCATCATCCTGGCTGGGCTGTTGCGCCGACGCGAAGACGGCATCGTGCCGTTCACGATTATGTCCTGCGACAACATCCCCCACAACGGCCATGTCACCGCCGATGGCGTCATTGGTCTCGCCCGCCTGATCGACGAGGATCTGGCAAACTGGGTGAGCGAGGAAGTCGCCTTTCCCAACGGCATGGTCGACCGCATCACGCCGGCCACCACCGACCGTGAGCGCGGCATTCTGTCGAGCGAGTTCGGCCTCGACGACAATTGGCCGGTGTTCTGCGAACCCTTCAAGCAATGGGTCCTGGAAGATCGATTCACCGACGGCCGCCCGCCGCTGGAAAAGGTCGGCGTGCAGTTCGTCAGCGATGTCGCGCCCTACGAACTGATGAAGATCCGCATCCTCAATGGCGGCCATGCGACTATCGCCTATCCGGCCGGGCTGATGGACATCCATTTTGTCCACGAGGCGATGCAGGAGCCGCTGGTGCGCGGCTTTCTCGACAGGCTGGAGCATGACGAGATCATCCCGACCGTGCCGCCGGTGCCCGACACCGTGCTGGAGGATTACTATCAGCTCATCGAGCACCGCTTCTCCAATCCGAAGATCGGCGACACGATTCGCAGGCTCTGTCTCGATGGCTCCAACCGCCAGCCGAAATTCATCATCCCGACCATCGCGGACCGGCTGAAAGCCGGCAAGGGCGTCGCCGGCCTGGCGCTGGAATCGGCGCTCTGGTGCCGCTACTGCTTCGGCACGACCGATAGCGGCGCCGTCATCGAACCCAACGATCCGAGCTGGGACCGGCTGCAGACGACTGCCAAAGCGGCAAAGGACGCGCCTGCCGCCTGGCTTGCCATGGAAGACATCTATGGCGACGTCGGCCGCTCGGCGGCGTTCGCCGAAGCCTTTGCCAATGCGCTCAAGGCGCTCTGGGCGGATGGCGCGCGTACGACGCTGACGCGCTACCTCGCCGGCCGGCTCTGAATGGCGCCTGAGCTGGTCATTTTCGACTGCGACGGCGTGCTGGTCGACAGCGAGACGCTGTCCGTCGCGGCGCTGCTTGGCATGATCACGATCGCCGGCGGCACGATCAGCGAGGAGATCGCTTATGAGCATTTCCTCGGCAAGAGCATGAAAAGCGTTCGCGAAATTCTTCTTCGCGACTTCGAGCTTGATATCACCGACCGGCATCTGAGCGAGATGCGTGTTGAGCTGATGCGCAAGTTTAGCAAGGAGCTGAAGCCGATCCCCGGCGTCGGGCAGGTTCTGCCGAGCCTTGGCATGCCATGCTGCGTTGCCTCTTCCGGCACGCTTGAGCGCATCCGCCATGCGCTCGAGGTCACCGGGCTGCTCGGACTGCTCGAGCCGCATCTGTTCAGCGCCGCCATGGTGGCGCGGGGCAAGCCGGCGCCGGATCTCTTTCTCCACGCCGCCGCCGAAATGGGAGCGATCCCGCAAAATTGTCTCGTCGTCGAGGACAGCCCGGCCGGCGTCGAAGCGGCACGGGCCGCGGGCATGCGCGTGCTTGCCTTCACTGGCGGCTCGCATGCCGGCAACCCGGCATTGAAAGCGCGGCTTGCGTCGAGTGAACCGGACTTTATATTCGCCGACATGCTGCAATTGCCCGATCTGATTGCAGGCCTGGGAGCGAGAGCAAGAACACCTTGACGAACAATTTCGTTTGCGCGGTCGATGTCGGTACCGGGAGCGCCCGTGCGGGCATTCTCGACACCGGAGGCACCTTGCTCGGCCGCGCCGAGCATCCGATCGCCATGAACCGGCCGAAGGCCGATCACGCCGAACACGATTCGCAGGATATCTGGTCGGCGGTCTGCACCGCCGTGCAGGCAGCCCGCGAAAAGGCCGGCGTGGCAGCTGAGGACATCGTCGGCATCTCCTTCGACGCCACCTGCTCGCTGGTGGTGCGGGACAGGAATGGCGGCCAACTCAGCGTCTCGGTGTCAGGCGAAACGCGTTGGGACACCGTCGTCTGGCTCGACCACCGCGCCATTGCCGAGGCCGATGAATGCACCGAAAGCGGCCACGCCGTGCTCGACTATATCGGCGGCGTCATGTCGCCGGAAATGGCGACGCCGAAGCTGATGTGGCTGAAGCGCAACCTGCCCGGAACATGGAATGAAGCCGGCTTTCTATTCGACCTTACTGACTTCCTCACCTGGAAGGCGACCGGGTCGCTCGCCCGTTCGCAATGCACGCTGACCGCCAAATGGACCTATCTTGCGCATGAGGAAACCGGCTGGCAGCGCAGCTTCTTCGAAACGGTAGGCCTTGCCGACCTGTTCGAGCATGGCAATCTGCCGGCCAAGGCCAGCCCGGTCGGGACCGACATCGGCCGGTTGAGCGTGCAAGCGGCGGCCGAGCTTGGCCTTACCGAAAAATGCCGGGTCGGCGCCGGCGTCATCGATGCCTATGCCGGCGCTCTTGGCGTGCTCGGCGGCTTTGCCGGCGACGAAACCAACATCGGCCGGCATCTGGCCCTGATCGCCGGCACGTCGAGCTGCGTCATGGCGATGTCGCCCGATCCGCAGCCCTTTGCCGGCGTCTGGGGTCCCTATTATGGCGCGGCCCTTCCCAGGCTTTGGCTGTCGGAAGGCGGTCAATCGGCCACCGGCGCGCTGCTCGATCACATCATCCGCTGGCATGGTGCAGGTGGAGATCCGGACGCAGCCATGCACGCCAGGATCGCCCGCCGCGTCGCCGAACTGCGCGCCATGGAGGGCGAGAATCTCGCGGCAAGGCTGCATGTGCTGCCGGATTTCCACGGCAACCGTTCGCCGCTGGCCGACCCGCATGCCGTCGGCGTCATCAGCGGACTGACGCTGGATTCCTCCTTCGACAGCCTGTGCAAGCTCTATTGGCGCACCGCCGTCGCCATCGCGCTTGGCGTGCGCCATGTGCTGGAGGCGCTGAACGAGAACGGCTACCTGATCGACACGCTGCATGTCACCGGCGGCCACACCAAGAACCCGCTGCTGATGGAGCTTTATGCCGACGCCACGGGCTGTACGGTGGTCGAGCCATTGGCCGACGAGGCGGTGCTGCTCGGCACCGGCATGATTGCCGCGACCGCCGCCGGGCTTTTTCCCAATCTCAACACCGCCTGCATCGCCATGCAGCAGGGCGGCAAGACGCGAGCGTCCAATCCGGCGGCCGCCGGCCGCTTCGATCGCGACTACCGCGTGTTCTTGGAGATGCACCGGCAGAGGCAGGCGCTGGACGCGATCAGGTAGGCTCGAACAGCCTGTAATGCTACCTCTGGTTCCAGCGCCGGATAATAGGTTCGCCGAGGTCGTGCTCATAGCCGAGCACGCTTATGCTGGCGGTGTCCAGAACGAAGAGGGCGCCATCCTGCGGCGGCAGGCCGAGCCAGCGCGCGGCCAGCACCCGCAGGAAATGAGCGCTGGAGAACACCAGGACATTGCCGTTGACACCACGCAGCTCGTTGACGATCCGGTCTGCTCTTGCGCCAACATCCTCTGCCGCCTCGCCGTTGGGGCAGCCGTCGCGAAAAAGCTGCCAGCCTGGACGCTCGATGAGGATCTCCTTGGTGGTCAGGCCCTCGTAAGCGCCGTAATCCCATTCGGCCAGGTCGGCCTTCTTTACGCCGGCCGAGCCGAAGCCGGCCAGCATACAAGTCTTTAAGGCACGCTGCGACGGGCTCGACCAGACGGCCTGGAACGAAAGCCCCTGCAGCCGCTCGGTGATCCGTCCAGCGGCCGCCTCGCCGGCAGGCGTCAGCGGTATATCGGTCAGGCCGGTATGCTTGCCGGAAGCGCTCCATTCCGTCTCGCCATGCCGAACCAGGTAGATTTCGGGAAACGCGCTCATCTGCATGCCTTTCGATGGAATCTGTACGCCGCCCCCTTGTTGGGATTGGCCACGGCGCAAACCATAGCGGCTTCCATGCTCTCTCCAAATAGGCGGGATTGAGACAACTCGGCCTTTGCTGGCTTAATCCTTGGCTGCGTCAGCCTCTTGCCATCCCTACCAATTTCGTAGACAAGCCGTGCCGTTGATGCGGAATCCGGGCCAAACGGCCATGTTCCGCGTTGAGACGCGGCTTCCGGTGTTTGCCGACGCGCCGCAATCGGATAGGCGAAAAAAATGTCTGCGGTAGAAGCCGGCGCCCGCGCGCCGGAAAATCTTTGGCGTCAGGAAATCAGGGCGACGCTGGCGCTCGCCTGGCCGATGGTGCTCACCAATCTCGGCCAGACCGCGATGACCGCCACCGATGTCATGATGATGGGGCGGCTGGGTCCGGACACACTGGCCAGCGGCGCGCTCGGCGCCAACCTCTATTTCATGCCGCTGATCTTCGGGCTTGGCCTGATGCTGGCGACCTCGCCGATGATCGCTACGGAACTCGGCCGCCGCCGCCACTCGGTGCGCGACCTGCGCCGCACCGTGCGGCAGGGCCTGTGGCTGGCGATCCTCATCTGCATTCCGATCTGGATCTTTCTCTGGCACGGCGAAGCCGTGTTGCTGGCCATGGGCCAGGAGCCGGCGCTCGCGCATCAGGCCGGCATCTACCTGCGCTGGCTCGAATGGGCGGTCCTGCCCTTCTACGGCTATATCGTCCTGCGCTCGTTCATCTCGGCGCTGGAGCGGCCGGGCTGGGCGCTGGTCATCGTCTTCGTTGCCGTCGCCTGCAATGTCTTCTTCAACTGGGTACTCATGTTCGGCAATCTCGGCGCCCCTGCGATGGGCATCGCCGGTTCCGGCCTCGCGACGACGTTGTCCAGCACACTGATGTTCGTCGGCATGGCGGCTGTGGTGATGCTTGAGCCGAAGTTTCGCCGTTATCGGCTGTTTGGGCGCTTCTGGCGGGCCGACTGGCCGCGCTTCAAGGGATTGCTGCGACTCGGCCTGCCGATCGCCGGCCTCCTTGCCTTCGAGGTGACGATCTTCAACGCGGCAGCCCTTCTCATGGGCCTGATCGACGCGGCCTCGCTCGCGGCGCATGCCATCGCCATCCAGATCGCCTCGATCAGCTTCATGGTGCCGCTCGGCCTCAACCAGGCGGCCACTGTGCGCGTCGGGCTCGCCCATGGCGCCGGCAATCCGGAAGGTGTTTCCCGCGCCGGCTGGACCGCCTTTGTCATTGGCGTCTCGTTCATGGCGCTGATGGGGCTGGTGATGATCCTGTGGCCGCAACTGCTGATCAGCGCCTTTATCGACCTTGGCGATCCGGCCAATGCCAGGGTGATCGGGCTTGCCGTGTCGTTCCTTGCCTTTGCCGCGCTTTTCCAGATTTTCGACGGCGCGCAGGCCGTGGCCGCGGGCATGCTGCGCGGCCTGCACGACACCACGGTGCCGATGATCTATGCGGCGATCGGCTATTGGGGCATCGGCCTGCCGCTCGGCGTGCTGCTCGCCTTCTATTCCGGGCTCGACGGCGTCGGCATCTGGATCGGCCTATCGCTGGGTCTGGCGGTGGTAGCGGTGCTGCTTCTGGCGCGTTGGCTGCGGCGGGACAGGATCGCGCCACCGCTCTCCTTTGCGCATGGATGAAAGCGGCTGCCGGTTCGTCCGAAGGCGGTCCAACTTTGTGTGTGCCGGCCCTCACGCTTTCGTCGCGAAGGACGGCGTGACGCCTATGGATATTTCGTCAGATTTGCACTTGCGGCCTTTGGGTCGCTCTGCAACTCCTCTGGCAATGGCAGACTTGAGCACCGCAAGTGCACTTCGCGGGCGAACAATTTTCGCTGCTTCTGCTGGTGCTCCTTGATGGCTGCTGCGAGTCCTAATCCGTACGGGCCAAGAAAGACGCCGGTCCCCCAACCCGGCTGCTTCTTTTCGCGAGCATCGTAGTCCGAAGCCTCCAGGCGGGCTTGCTGGCATTCCGGCGACGCCCATTTCTGGTCTTGCTTCGAAAGCGACGCTCCATAGTCGACCGGAGAGGTCGCGCATCCAGCCACTGTCGCCGCCAACGCGACAAACATTGCAATTCTCATCCCCAAGCCCTTCCTAAAGTATGTGGAGAGTACACAGAACTCTTCTTACCGGATCGCTCCGATGAGGCAGCCGGAAACACGGTTATCGTTATCAATCGTTTTTCACAACGCAGAACCGGCGTCCTAGTCTGTAGCCGCCCGTCGCTCAAGCGAACGTGCGTATTGCGTCAGCGGGAAGCACATGATGAAGAAAATCAAAGCGACCAGCCCATAGACGGTGAACGGCTCGAAGGTCGCATTGTTGATGGCGTTGGATGTCCTGACCAGTTCCTCGAAACCGATGATTGAGGTCAGCGCGGTCGACTTGACCAGCTGCACCAGGAAACCGACGGTCGGCGCGCGGGTGATCGAAAACGCCTGCGGCAGGATGATCAGCCTGAGTTCCTGCAGATAATGAAGGCCGAGGCTGGCGCCGGCGTCCCATTGTCCGCGCGGCAGCGCATCGACGCCGCTACGCCAGATTTCGGCGAGATAGGCACTGGCGAAGAAGGTGAGGCCAAGTGCAGCGGCGGTCCACGGTTCGATACGCAAGCCCAGCATCGGCAGGCCAAAGAACATCAGGAAGAGCTGCATGAGCAGCGGCGTTCCCTGGAAAAGCGCGATGTAGCCCGAAGCAATTCGCCGGCTCCACTTGTTCTTGGCGATCCTGAAGAACAGAACGACCATGCCGACCACGCCGCCGCCGACAAAGGCGGCCAGCGACAGAAGCACCGTCCAGCGCGCGGCAAGCAGAAGGTTGCGCACGATATCCCAGAAGGTGAATTCGATCATGACACCCCGGCTCCCAGAGCGCGGCGGCCGCCGCTGACCAGCAGCCGGCGCAGCCCCATCGACAGGACGAGATAGACCATCGTCACCACGAAATAGGTCTCGAAAGCGCGGAAGGTCCGCGCCTGCAGCATGTCGGCCTCGTAGGTCAACTCGCGCACTGCGATCTGCGACACGACGGCGGACTCCAGCATCATGATGATGATCTGGCTGGTCAGCGCCGGATAGATCACCTTGAGTGCCTGCGGCAGCACGATCTTGACGAAGACCTGACGGGGCCGCAGCCCGAGCGCCAGTGCTGCTTCCGTCTGCCCGCGCGGCACGGCGTCGAGCCCGGCGCCGACGATCTCGATCGTGTAGGCCGCCATGTTGAGCGTCATCGCCAGCATGGCGGCCAGGATCGGATCGAGCCTTATGCCGATGCTGGGCAGCCCGAAGAAGATGAAGAACAGCTGCACCAGGAACGGTGTGTTGCGCATGACCTCGACATAGACGCCGATCGCCCGCTTGAGCAGGGCAGGGCCGTTTCGCCGCCCTGCCGCGCCGAGGATGCTGAGGAACGTGCCCGCCAGCGTGGTCACAACGATCAACAGGATCGTCGTGGCCGCCCCTCGCGCGATAGCGCCTGTCGCATCGGCAAGCCAGCCGAAGTCGAGGCTGTAGCCCACTCGATGTCAATCCTTGAGGTTGTCGGGATTGAGCGGCGTCTTGAGCCAAGCCTTCGAGCTTTCGTCCAGCTTGCCGTCGGCCAGCATCTTGGCGACCGCGTCGTTGACCGCTTGCTTCAGGCGGTCCTCGTTCTTGTTGAGGCCGATATGCGAGGGTGAGGTGAGGAGCTGGAACTTCTGCTCCGGCTTCAGCGCCTCCTGGCGCGCGAGCACCTGAGCGCCGACGTCGTTGCCGACGACCATCAGCTGGGTCTGACCCGAGATGAAGGCCTGGATGACGGAATTGTAGTTGTCGAAACGGCGGATATCGGCCGAGGCGGGTGCCGCCTCGGTAAGCGACGTATCTTCCAGCGTGCCGCGGTTGACGGCGATCGACTTGTCGGCGAGGTCGTCCTTGCCTTCGACCTTGAGCGCGGCCGGGCCGATCACGGCGATATAGTAGGGCGCGTAGGCGGCGGCGAAATCGATCACCTGCTCACGCTCCTTGGAGTAGCCGACGCTCATCAGGATATCGACGCGCTTGTCGGTAAGATATGGCATTCGGTTCTGGCCGGTCACGCTGACCAAATTGAGCTTGACCTTGAGCTGGTCGGCGATGAACTGCGCCACGTCGATGTCATAGCCTTTGATGCTCATATCGGCACTGGCCGAGGAGAAGGGCGGAAAGTCGGAGAAAATGCCGACATTGATGGCGCCGGCCTTGGTGATGTCGTCGACCGCGTCGGCATTGGCGGCCTGGGTGGCGATACCAAAACCGGCGAGCAGCAGCGCGGCGGCGATGGATGATCTGAGCTTCATGTGAAATGTCATTGTCGTTCCCCTGCTGGAAGCTTGTTTTGTTTGAATGCGGCCGCCGGCTCCAGCGCGGCGGTCGCCTTGGATTTGATGTCGGGCTCCTCAGGCTCCCTTGCCTGTTATTGCCGGGCTGAACACCATCAGGCTGAGAATCTCGAACAGCACCTGCGCGCCGGCATGGGCGGTGTTGGTGGTCGCGTCATATTGCGGCGCTACCTCGACGACGTCGCCGCCGACGATGTTGAGGCCCTTCAGGCCGCGCAGCAGTTCGAGCACCTCCCGCGTCGTCAGCCCGCCGACCTCAGGCGTGCCGGTACCCGGCGCGAAGGCGGGATCGACGCTGTCGATGTCGAAGGAGACATAGGTCGGCCCGTCGCCGACGATCTGGCGCGCCTTCTCGATGATGGCAGGGATGCCGAGGCTGGTCACCTCTTCTGCATGCACGACGGTCATGCCGGATTCGTAGGTGAACTCCCATAGATATTCGGCCGAGCCGCGGATGCCGATCTGGATTGTGCGGGTCGGGTCGAGCACGCCGTCCAGCACCGCGTTGCGGAACGGCCCGCCGTGATGGAACTTTGTCATGTCGAACAGGCCGCTGGTGTCGCAATGGGCGTCGATGTGGATCATGCCGACCGGCGCCTTTTTGCCGACCGCTTTCAGGATCGGATGGCTGATCGAATGATCGCCGCCGACCGAAAGCGGGATGACGCCGGCATCGACGATCTGGTTGGTGCGGCGCTCGATGTCGTCATGGCTGGTTTCCAGCCGGTAGCGGCTCTGGAACGGCACGTCGCCGATGTCGGCGACCTTCAGCTCATGTGTCGGCGCGCATTCCAGCACATGGTTGTAGGGGCCGATGCGTTCGATAGCGCGCAGTGCCCTTGGCCCGAAACGGGAACCCGGCCGGTTGGTGACGCCGAGGTCCATCGGCACGCCGATCATCGCCACCTGCAGATCGCCGAAATCCGGATTGTCGGCGGCAATCTGCCGATAGGGCGCGGCGAGGAAGGTCGGGATGCCGGAATAGGGCGCCAGCCGCGTGCCGCTCTTGGAAAAGATCTTGTCGGCGACCTTTCGGAATTTCGGGTCGAACATTTCGCCGCCATGGCTTTCGCCATACTTGCGGCGCAACGCCTCGAGCTTGCCGCTGTTATAGCCCATATCGGTCCTCCATGGCTGGTGCAGTGCGGCCATCAATGACGGTCGCCATCCCGCCGGCTGCTTGCGGATTCAGGTCTTGATACTGTTCCCGGGCAAAGTGTCTTGTAGCCGCATTGAAAAATCAATTGATATTGTTAGGGTCTTCGTTGTGAGGAAATCTCACATGTTTGAGGCTCTGATGGCCAAGCGTCTGCCACCTTTGAATCCACTGCGGGCCTTCGAGGCGACGGCGCGTCACGCCTCGCTGACCAAGGCGGCGGCTGAGCTGAACGTCACTCATGGCGCCATCAGCCACCAGATCAAGGCGCTCGAACAGTCGCTTGGCGTCAAGCTGTTCGAGCGCGCCGGCCAGCGGGTGAAGCTGACGCCGCACGGCGCCGAATTGCTGCCGGCGGTGTCGACCGCCTTCGACGGCATAGCTGCCGCCACGCAGCGCATGACCCGGCCGGCCAGCACCGGCGCACTCTCAGTGTCCTGCGTGCCGGCGCTGCTTTTGCTGTGGATGATCCCGCGGCTCGGCAGCTTCACCTCGCAATACCCCGATATCAGGCTGACGCTGATCCCGTCCAACGACGCCAAGGACATCCGGGCACCGCATATCGACATCTGCGTGCACTATGGCGACGGCAGCTGGACCGATTGCTGGATGCGCAAATGGTCGGGTCTGGAACTGTTCCCGGTGGTCAGTCCGACGCTGATCAACAACCGTCCGATCCGCACGGTGCGCGATCTCGCCGATCATGTCTTCCTGCATGGCGACGACGGTCGTGAATGGCACACCTGGCTGGCCGCCGCCGACGCGCTGGACCTGGAGCGCGGCCGCCGCCATCATCTCGGCGACGCCCGCATGGCGAGCGAAGCTGCGGTTCATGGCCACGGCGTGGCGCTTGGCGATACGGTGACCGCAAGCGGGCTGCTCGCCAGGGGGCTGCTGGTCGCGCCGTTCAGCCTGTCGGTGCCGGCAGTCGACGATTTCTACGTCGTCTGTCGCAACGAGATGAGGTCGGCGCCGATCGTGCAGCTATTCATCGACTGGCTGTTTGCCGAAAAGGAGCAGGCCGACGGCCGCGCCGATGCGCCGGTGGCGGGCCGTATCGGCATCCGCAGGAAGCGCCCGGCGCTGCGGGTGGTCGGCACTAAGACCGCATCCTGAGGCTGCAATTGCCGAAGCCGCATACATGCCGCAGGGTTCTCTTTTTGTCGGGCCAGCCCGCAAAGCGGCAGCACTTTCCAAAATTCAATGCTAAGAGGCATTCCGCAGGGAGCAGCGAAGGCGGCATTGAGACATGACTAAGACCGATATAGCGCGGCGCGTCTACAACCACACCTGGAAGCTCGACCCGATCGTCCGCAGCCTGCTCGACACCGATTTCTACAAGCTTTTGATGCTGCAGATGATCTGGGGCATGTATCCCAAGGTCGACACCACCTTCTCGCTGATCAACCGCACCACTTCGGTCCGTCTCGCCGAAGAGATCGACGAGGCGGAGCTGCGTGATCAACTCGACCATGCACGCACTTTGCGTTTCTCCAAGAAGGAGATGATCTGGCTCGGCGGCAATACCTTCTATGGCCGCAAGCAGATTTTCGAACCTGAATTCCTCGCCTGGCTCGAAAATTTCCGACTGCCCGAATACGAGCTTTCCAAGCGCAATGGCCAATACGAGCTGACGTTCAGCGGTCCGTGGATGTACACGACGTTGTGGGAGATCCCGGCGCTCGCCATCATCAACGAGCTGCGCTCGCGCGCGGCCATGCGGGCGTTCGGACCGTTTGCGCTCGACGTGCTCTATGCCCGCGCCAAGGCCAAGATGTGGGCCAAGACCGAGCGGTTGAAAGCGCTGCCCGGCATCCGCATTTCGGATTTCGGCACGCGTCGCCGCCATTCCTTCCTGTGGCAGCGTTGGTGCGTCGAGGCGCTCAAGGAGGGCGTCGGCGAGGCTTTTACCGGCACCTCCAACGTGCTGCTCGCCATGGATAACGACCTCGAAGCGCTCGGCACCAATGCGCATGAATTGCCGATGGTGCTTGCCGCACTCGCCAATTCGGAAAAGGAATTGAAGCAGTCCCCCTATAAGGTGCTGCAGGATTGGCAGCGCTACTATGGCGGCAATCTGCTGATCGTGCTGCCCGATGCTTTCGGCACCGCTTCGTTCCTGCGCGACGCGCCGGACTGGGTCGCCGACTGGACCGGCTTCCGTCCCGACAGCGCGCCGCCGATCGAGGGCGGCGAGAAGATCCTTTCCTGGTGGCGTGAAAAGGGCAAGGACCCGAAGCAGAAGCTGCTCATCTTCTCCGACGGGCTCGAGGTCGAGACCATCGAGGAAACCTACCGCCACTTCCGCGGCAAGGTACGCATGTCCTTCGGCTGGGGCACCAACCTGACCAATGATTTCGAAGGCTGCGCACCGACCGAAACCAACCGCCTCGACGCCATCTCGCTGGTCTGCAAGGTCACCGAAGCCAATGGCCGCCCGGCGGTCAAGCTCTCCGACAATCCGGCCAAGGCGACCGGCGACGAGAAAGAGATCGCGCGCTACATCAGGATCTTCGGCGAAAAAGACCGCGTGGAGCAACTGGTCAAGGTGTGAGGGTGAGGGAACTCTTGCACAGTATGAGTTCCTTCGCGCCCCCCTCTGTCCTGCCGGACATCTCCCCCACGAGGGGGGAGATCGGCAGTTCCGCCGCCGGCTCTCCCTCTGCAACTTTGGCGATTGGCGAAAGCGGCAATGACGGCGCAATCTCCCCCCAAGTGGGGGAGATGTCCGGCAGGACAGAGGGGGGCGCCGTAGAGCGCTGCAGTTTGGCAATAGCAATGCCCTTTGCGGCTTCGTTAATTCTCTTGTCGCCCACCCCGGCCTTCGCCCATGCCTCCGATCGCGGCCACGTCCTGCTCCTTCCCACCGGCTACTACGCCGCCGGTGGCGCGCTCGCCGTGGCCGTCAGCTTCCTCGTATTGGCCTTGCTGCCGTCAGACTTTCTCGGCCGCTTTTGGCGGCGGCGTCTACCGCTTTTCGCATTCGGCGAGGGCGCACGGGCAATCGTCAGCCTGGTATCTTTTGCCGGCTTTGCAATTCTCATTGCGGCCGGCCTGTTCGGCAGCCGCGATCCGCTTTCCAACCCGCTGCCCCTAACGATCTGGACGCTGCTCTGGGTGGGGTTGGTTTTGCTGCAGGGGCTGTTCGGCAATCTCTGGTCATGGCTGAACCCCTGGTACGGGCCTTGGCGCGTCATTTTGCGCCTGTTCGGCAAGTGGCAGACATGGCGCCCGCCCCCATGGCTCGGCTGCTGGCCGGCCGTCGCGCTGTTCTTCGCCTTCGCCTGGTTCGAGTTGATCGACCCGGCGCCCGACGATCCGGCGCGGCTCGCCTGGGCCGCCGGCCTCTATTGGCTGCTGAACTTTGCCGCCATGCTGGTGTTCGGCTATCGCGACTGGAGCCGCAGTGGCGAGTTCCTGACCGTGTTCTTCGCCATGATTGCGCGCTTCGCCCTCCTCGAGCGCAACGAAGACCGCCGGCTCAGTCTCTGTTGGCCGGGCGCCAAGCTCAGCAATGTCGCGCCGCTGTCGTTCAGCGGCATTGCTTTCCTGCTGCTTGCGCTGTCGTCGGTCTCGTTCGACGGACTATCGAAAACCTTCTTCTGGCTCGGCCTGTTCGGCATCAATCCGCTAGAGTTTCCGGGCCGCACGACAGTGATAGGCATCGGCACCTTCGGGCTGGTGCTGACGTTCGTGTTGCTTGCTGCGGCGTTCATCCTTGCAATTGTCCTTGGCCAGCGCCTTGCCGGAAGCCCGCATTCCCTCGGTCAGGCTGCGGGGCTGCTGGTCTGGTCGATCGTGCCGATCGCGCTCGCCTATCATGTCGCACACTATCTGACGGCGCTGCTCGTCGACGGCCAATACGCCATTGCCGCGCTGTCCGACCCGTTTGCTTTGGGCTGGAACCTGTTCGGCACCGCCGACCTGCAGATCGAAGCCGGCGTCGTTTCCGGCGCCGGCTCGGCATGGTGGCTGTGGAACGTCCAGGCCGGCGTCATCATCGCCGGCCACATGCTAGCTGTGCTCGTCGCTCATGGCCTCGCCTGGCGATTGCATCCGGTTCCCGCTCGGGCAGCGCTCAGCCAATTTCCGCTCACCGTGCTGATGATCGCCTATACGATCTTTGGGCTCTGGTTGCTTGCCACGCCGGCGGCCGGATGACACAAAAGCCGGGCTCGATGTCGTCGATCGATCCTTGGGGAAGCTCGCTTGCCACATCAGGGCTTTGATGATTTAGTTTGTACACATGCAATTTCGGCGCTCTCACCAGGAGCGGCCCGCCTCGCTACAGCCGTTGGTCAAAACTCAAAAAACAAGGGGAACTGCCGTGACTGACAAGAATGGGTTTTTCGATCTCTCCAAGACCGGTTTCAGCCGCCGCACGGCGCTGAAGGGATTGGCCGCGGGCGCCGGACTTGCCGTCGCGCCTGGGTTCGTACGCTACAGCCAGGCACAAAGCTCGGCGCCGATAAAGATCGGCTTCCAGTCCCACCGCACCGGCATCGGCGCTGCCTATGGCCGCTGGTATGAAAAGACTACCGCCGCTGCGGTCAAGGCGATCAACGACGCCGGCGGCATCAATGGCCGGCCGGTCGAGGTGATCATCGAGGATGACGGCACCGATCCCGGCCGGGGTGCCGAGGTGGTCGGCAAGTTCGCTACCCAGCACAAGACCGACATCGTCTACGGCACGCTGTTTTCACATGTCGTCATCGGCTCGGCGCCTGCCGCCGGCGAGGCCAAGATGCCGTATTTTGTCGTCAGCGAAGGCCACCACGTCGCCTCGACCAAGCTCAACCGCTACGTGTTCCAGCCCGGCATCACCGACGTGAAGAGCCAGATCCAGTCGATGGCGCCATGGATCGCGGCGAACGCCGGCAAGAAGGTGACGCAGATCTTTCCCGATTTCGCCTTCGGCTACGACCATCGCGACTACCTGCCTCCGGCACTGAAGGCGCAAGGTGCTGAGGTCATCGCCCAGATCGCCATCCCGCCGACGGAATCGTCCTTCACCAAATATTTTCCGCAGATCCCGGCCGAGACCGAGGTGATCTACCACGTCATGGTCGGCCCGGCGGTGCTGACCTTCGTCAAGGAACTCGGCGAGTTCTACGGCTCCAACCGGCCGCAGCTGTTCGGTTTTATCGATTCGCTCGAAGCCACCGACATCAACAGCCCCGGCCTCGAATTCCTCGACGGCAGCCATTTCTGGGAAGGCTCGCCGCGCTACGCGCAGCCGGATGATTCCGCCGCGCAGAAGGCCTATCGCGCCGCCGTCGGCATCGACGACAATGGTGCTGCTGTCGGCGATCCCAAGGACGTCTCCACCGCCGCGCACATGTTCGGCTGCTGGGAAACGCTTTATGTCGTCAAGAAGGCGATGGAGGATGCCGGCTACAAGGGGCCGGAAGACCGCGCCAAGCTGGTCGAGGCGACCGAGGCCTTGACCGAATTCGCCGAAGGCCCCGAGCATCCGCAAGGGCCGAAAACCTTCAACGGCAAGATCCATCAGTGTTTTGGTATCCAGAACATCTCCAAGGTCGAAGGCGGCCGGCTGAACGTCGTCCACAAGACCAAGATCGAGGACGGCCTCTACGAGCCGGAAGGGGATTACACGACCCAGGCGCTGTAGACACGGCTTTGTCTGTAAGCGTGGGAGCCAAGCCACCCCCCTCTGTCCTGCCGGACATCTCCCCCTCAAGGGGGGAGATTGGCTGTCACCGCTGCTTTCGCCAATCGCCAAGGTTAATAGACGGTCACCGTCGCAGGAACTGCCAATCTCCCCCCTTGGGGGGGAGATGTCCGGCAGGACAGAGGGGGGTGCTTCGCGCATCCGCTGGTGCTTAGCCGATGCACTTCGGACCCCACCTTCTCCTCGCCGCTCTCGAAGGCCTTGTCACCTCCGCCGTGCTGGCGCTGACGGCGCTCGGCCTGTCGCTGGTGTTCGGCGTCATGCGCGTCGTCAATGTCGCCCATGGCGAGTTCTTCATGCTGGGCGCGGTGCTTGCCTGGGCGATCTCTACGGCCATATCGGGCCATCCGGCGCTCGGCTTCGTGACCGCGCTGGTGCTGGCGCCGCTGATCGTCGGCCTGATCGCACTCGTGGCCGAACGGCTGGTGCTGCGCCGGCTGAATTACAATCCGGAAGCCACCATCGTCGCCACCATCGGCATGCTCTACATCATCCAGCAACTGGCGCTGACCTTCTATGGTCCGGAGGCGCGGCCGGTGGAGCCGCCCTTCAGCTACCGCATCCTTCTGCCGTGGTTCGGCTATTCCGGTTACAAGCTGTCGATCATCGCCGCATCGGCGCTTCTGCTGGTCGCGACCTGGTTCGTGCTAACGCGTACCAAGATCGGCCTCGTCATGCGCGCTACGCAATATGACAGCGAGACGGCGCAGGCCTTCGGCATTCCGGTCGACCGCGTCTATGCCGGCGTTTTCGCGCTCGGCGCCATGCTGGCAGCGGTGGCGGCGGTGCTGATCGTGCCGATCAGCCAGGCGCATTATCTGATGGGGCAGGACCCGCTGCTGCTGTCCTTCATCGTCGTCATCATCGGCGGGCTGGGATCGCTGCGCGGCACGGTCGTCGCGGCCGTGCTGATCGGCCTGTCGGACGGCATCATCTCGGTGTTCTTCTCGCCAACGCTAGCCAAGATCATCGCCACCCTTTTGGTTGCCATGGTGCTGGTGTTCCGACCGCAAGGCCTGTTCGGGACGGCTTCGCGATGAAGGAGGCTTCACCGGCAAAAGCCTACGCGCTGCATCTGGGCGTCATCGCCCTGCTTTTTGCCCTAAGCTTCGTCCTGCCGGAGTATCACCACGGGTTGCTCGCCCGCATCATGGTGCTGGCGGTCTTCGCCATGGGCTACAACATGCTGTTCGGTTATGTCGGGCTGCTCAGCCTCGGCCACGCCATGTTCTTTTCGGCCGGGCTCTATGGCGCCGGCCTTGCCGTCATCCATCTCGGCTGGAGCGTGCCGGCCGCCTTCGCCGCCGGCCTTGCCTGCGGCGCGGCTCTTGCGCTCATCATCGGGGTGCTGGCGCTGCGCACGTCCGGCGTCGCCTTCATGATCGTCACCATGATGTTCGCGCAGGTGTTCTACCTCATAATCCTCTATTTCGCTGCCTGGACCGGCGGCGACCAGGGCCTGGTCGTGCCGCAGTCGGCGCGTGTGCTTGTCTTGGGCGACACGTCGCTCGGCCTCACCAACCCGACCGTGCGCTATATGAGCGCGCTCGTCCTGTTCTCGATCGTGCTGCTGGTGACGCTCGCCGTCGTCCGCTCCAGATATGGCCGTGTGCTGGTCGCCATCCGCGAGAACGAGGAGCGGACCAAAATGCTCGGCTACGACACGTTTTCCAACAAGCTCGTCGCCGTCGTCGTCTCCGGCACCATCTGTGCTGCTTCGGGCGCCGCCTACGCGCTGCTGTTCGGTTATGTCGGCTCGACTTTCGCCTCGGTGCAATATTCCATCCTGCCTCTGCTCTGGGTCCTGCTCGGCGGTGCTGCGACCACGCTCGGCCCGTTGATCGGCACGCTGTTCATGTACTATGTCGTCGACATCACCAGTGGCTATACCTCCGCCTATCTGCTGATCGTCGGCATCGCCCTCATCTTGCTGGTGTTGTTTTTCCCCAAGGGCATTCTCGGCACCATCCGCCAGCGCTGGCTCGGATGGCTGCCATGACGCCGTTGCTGACGACCAAGGGCCTGTCCCGCAATTTCGGCGGCCTGCGCGCCGTCGACGGCGTCGACTTCGCCCTCATGCCGGGCGAGATCCGCGCCGTTATCGGCCCCAACGGCGCCGGCAAGACCACCTTCGTCAGCCTGGTTAGCGGCCGCATCCAACCATCCTCGGGCATGATCGTCTTCGACGGCGCCGATATCACCAACCTGCCGGCCTACGCCAGGGTTCGCCTCGGCATCGCCTACACCTTCCAGATCACCAGCGTCTTTGCCAATCTCTCCGCCTATGACAACGTCGCGCTGCCGGTGCAGCGCACGTTGACCGATGGCCGCTCGAAGGGCGCCGTGCATGCCGGCGTCATGACGGCGCTGGAGCGCACCGGCCTTGCCGACCGCGCCCACATGCCGGCCGGGCAATTGTCCTATGGCCATCAGCGCCTGCTCGAAGTGGCGATGGGGCTGGCGCTAAAACCGCGCCTGCTGATCCTCGACGAGCCGACGCAGGGGCTGGCTGACAGCGAGATCGACAATTTCATCGAGCTGGTGCGCGAGATCGCCAAAAGCGCCACCGTGCTTCTGATCGAACACAACATGCCTGTTGTCATGCAGCTTGCCGACCGCATCACCGTCTTCAATGCCGGCAAGATCCTGGCTGAAGGCACGCCCGAGCAGGTCCGCGCCAATGCCGAGGTGCAGGACGCCTATTTGGGGACGACCCATGGCTGAAACACGGTCTGAAGCACTGACCATCTCCGGGCTCGACTGCTTCTACGGCGAGGTCCAGGTGCTCTATGGCCTCGACCTCGTGCTGAACAAGGGCGAGGTGCTTTGCCTGTTCGGCCGCAACGGCGCCGGTAAGACGACGACGCTGAAGGCGATCATGGGCCTCGTTCCCTCACGCGCCGGCTCGATCAGGGCCGACGGGCGGGAATTGACCGGCCTGCCGGCGCACGACGTGCCGAAGGCCGGCGTCGCCTATGTGCCGCAGGGCAGGCGGCTCTTCGCCGAGATGACGGTGGCGGAAAACATCGAGATCGGCCTGATGGCGCGCAGCAAGGGCAAGACGACGCGCGAACACGTGCTCGACCTTTTCCCGCTGCTGCGCCAGCGGCTGAGACAACGCTCCGGCACGCTGTCGGGCGGCGAGCAGCAGATGCTGGCCATGGCCCGCGCTCTGTGCCTCGAACCGCAGGTGCTGCTGCTCGACGAGCCGACCGAAGGGTTGATGCCGTCGATGATCGCAAAAATCCGCGAGACGGTGTCGAAGCTGCGCGACCTTGGCGTCTCGACGATCCTGGTCGAGCAGCGGGTCGATGCCGTGCTGTCCGTCGCCGACCGGGTCTCGTTCATCGAGAACGGCCGCAACCGCGAGACGGTCGATGTCGAGGAATTGCGTGCCGACCCATCGGCGGTGCGCCGTTATGTCGGAGTAGGGTAATCACCCGAAGAACAAAAAGCCGGCAAGCAAAAATATCGGAATCAGCACCGCGCCCGACCACGCCATGTAGCCGAAGAAGCCCGGCATCTTCACGCCGCGATGTCTGGCAATGGCATAGACCATGAAGTTCGGTGCATTGCCGATATAGGTGTTGGCGCCCATGAACACTGCGCCGGCCGAGATCGCCGCCAGCGTCGAGGCGAAGGTGGTCATCAGATGCTGTGGGTCGCCGCCGGCGAGCTCGAAGAACACCAGATAGGTCGGCGCATTGTCGAGGAAGGATGACAGCGCTCCGGTCATCCAGAAATAGGCGAGGTCGTTGGGCTCGCCCGTGGGCGAGCTGACCAGCGAGACCAGCGGCGCCAGCGCACCGTCGGGGCCGGCCCTGAGAATGGCGATGACCGGCACGATGCAGATGAAGATGCCGGCGAACAGTTTCGCCACTTCGGCGATTGGCTCCCAGTGGAAGTTGTTCGCCTGCCTGTGGCTCTTGTGCGAAACGCCGAGTGAAAGGAAGGCAAGCGCCAGGATGATGGCGTCGCGCACGAGGTTCTGCAATTCAAGGCTCACGCCCTGGACCGAGAAAGCCACGCCCGGCTTCCAGGTCGCCGAAAGCAGGATCGCGCCGATCACCCCGGCCAGCAGCGGGACGTTGGCCAGGCCTCGGATGCGCACCTTCGTGTCCGGTGTCGGATCCTTGATCTTCGGCGCACCAGCCTCGCGGCGATGCAGGATGACGTCCAAAGCCAGGAAGACAGCCAGCACCAGGCCGCCGACGAACAGCGTCTCCTGATAGAGATTGGTGGTGGTCCAGAAGAAATCGACGCCGCGCAGGAAGCCGACGAACAGCGGCGGATCGCCGAGCGGCGTCAGCGAGCCGCCAATGTTGGACACCAGGAAAATGAAAAAGATGACGACATGGGCGTTGAACGGCCGGTTATCGTTGGCGCGCAGGATCGGCCGGATCAGGATCATCGAAGCGCCGGTCGTCCCGATGACCGAGGCGAGCATCGCCCCGACCAGCAGCAGTCCGGCATTCACCAGCGGCGTGCCATGGATGTTACCGGCAACGAGGATGCCGCCCGAAATGGTGAACAGCGCGAACAGAAGAACGATGAACGACATGTATTCGGTGAGCAGCGCATGCAGCACCGCCTCCGTGGCCGAAAACATGCCGAACGCCACCGCCAGCGGCGCGACCGCAAGCGCCGCCCAGAAGATGGTGATCTTGCCGTAGTGATGCTCCCAGACGTGGGGGAAGAGCAATGGTCCGGTGGCGATCGACAGGAGCAGGCCGGCAAAGGGCAGCGCCCACCATAGCGACATTGTTTCGCCCGGCAGCTCGTGGGCTTCGGCTGCCAGCGCTAGTCCCGGACACAGGGTTGCGACTGCCACCACTGCGCCCGCCGTCAAAGCCGCCGCAAAGCGCATAAAGCCCCCTCTGGAATTGTGCCGGATGCGACTGGTGATGTTCAAGCCAGCGTCACGCCGGCATCGCGCATCCGGTTCAGCATCGTCTCGACGGAGCCGTTGAGATCGATGCCGCGGCAGGCGTCGAGCCGCACTGTCGTCTTGAAACCTTGCTTGACCGCATCGAGCGCTGAGAAGGCGACGCAGTAATCGGTCGCCAGGCCGGCTATGGTCAGCGTGTCGATGCCGCGCTCCTGGAGATAGCCGGCAAGGCCGGTCGGCGTCGTATGATCGTTCTCGAAGAAAGCCGAATAGCTGTCGATCTCTGGGCGAAAGCCCTTGCGGATCACCAGTTCGGCCTTGGTCCAGGCAAGGCCCGAATGGAAATCAGAACCCAAGCTGCCCTGGATGCAGTGGTCGGGCCACAGCGTCTGCGGGCCGTAAGGCATGTCGATCGTTTCGAACGGCTGCTTGCCGGGATGACTGGAGGCAAAGCTCGAATGGCCGGCGGGATGCCAGTCCTGCGTCAACACGACATGTCCGGTCCGCCGGATCAGGTCGTTGACCAGCGGCACGATCTCGTCGCCGCCGGCCACCGCCAGCGCGCCGCCCGGGCAGAAATCATTCTGCAGGTCGATGATAACAAGCGCTTCGTCGGCCATGGAGCCTCCCTCTTGTCTGTCCCGGAGGCATGACCCGAACCGGAAGTCTGCCGAGACGTGGAATCCGTGTTCGAACCCAGGCTCCACCGAAAAATGCCGCTGACGCGGCCGGATGCAGAAACTTGACCAGATGGCTGGCTGCGTCAACCTCTTCAGCGCTGCGCGTCTTTTGGACGCGCAAAGGACGCTGTAGCATTTTGAGTTTGCGCATGATCCTTTCCGAAAATCGGTTCCGATTTTCAGGGTCATGCGCGGGCATAACAAATACGTGCCGCCGCGCCGATGCGGATAGCGGCTCGAAACTCTGGCTTTGACAATTCCTGCCGGCTTGATATCATTTGCATACGAATGAATTTTGACCGGTCCGGATGCCGGTAGGATCCGTCGGGAGCCCCTTCAAAGGAGGTCCCTTTTTGGAAGGCAAAGCGTGATCCGTTACGCGAAACCCACCACGGTCGACGAAGCGCTCGCTTTGCTGGGCGAGGCCCCGTGGCGCATCCTTGCCGGCGGCACCGATTTCTACCCGGCACAAGGAGCTAGGCCTTTCCGCGAAAATGTCCTCGACATCAACGGTCTGGCGACGCTGCGCGGTATCGCCCAGAACGAGGAACATTGGGTTATCGGTGCGCGCACGACCTGGACCGATCTTGTTCGTCATCCGCTGCCGGCGGCTTTCGACGCGCTGAAGCAGGCGGCGCGGGAAGTCGGCTCCGTGCAGATCCAGAACGTCGCCTCCATCGCCGGCAATCTCTGCAATGCCTCTCCGGCCGCCGACGGCGTGCCGGCGCTGCTCGTTCTCGATGCCGAGGTCGAACTGCGCTCGGTGGCGATGGTCCGCCATCTGCCGCTGGAAAGGTTCATCGTGGGAAGCCGCCGCACGGAGTTGCAGCCGGGCGAAATGGTCACCGCCATCCGCGTGCCGAAGGACGCAGCCACCGGCACGTCGGCTTTCATAAAACTCGGCGCACGTCGCTATCTCGTCATTTCCATCGCCATGGCCGCGGCCCGCCTGACCATTGAGGACGGCATCGTCGGCAATGCTGCCGTCGCCGTCGGCTCCTGTTCGGCGGTCGCCAAACGTCTCCCGGGTGTCGAAGCAGCCTTGCGCGGCCTCCCGCTCGACCATTCTCTCGCCGCCGCGATCCAGTCCGCACCGATGGACGAGCTGTCGCCGATCGGCGATGTGCGCGGCAGTGCCGAATACCGGCTGGACGCCGCGCGTGAGATCGTCGCCCGCGCCGTGCTCGGCGCCGCGGGTCACGTGTCGGACAACGAGGTGGTGGCGGCATGAGCAAAGCTCAGCCTGACATGACCAAAGCTCAGCCTGGCATGAGCATGGAGCGCGCCGACATCGCCTTCGAGGTCAACGGCGCTGCCGTTGCTGTCTGCGTGCCGCCGGTTCGCCGCCTCTCTTCGGTGCTGCGCGACGAATTGCGCCTGACCGGCACCAAGATCGGCTGCGACGCCGGCGACTGCGGCGCCTGCACGGTGCTTGTAGACGGCGAACCCGTCTGCGCCTGCCTCATGTCTGTGGCGTCTGCCGCTGGCGCTGTGGTGACCACCGTCGAAGGGCTCGCCAACGGCAGGTTGTCGGCGCTGCAGGCCTCGTTCCTCGACCATGGCGCGGCGCAATGCGGCATCTGCACGCCCGGCCTGCTAATCGCGGCAACAGCACTGCTGGACAACAAGCCCAACCCAACCGAGGCCGAAACCCAGGATGCGCTGGGCGGCATCCTCTGCCGCTGCACCGGCTACCGGAAGATCGTCGCGGCGGTGATGGATGCGTCGCGCCATGCCGATGGCCTCGACCATCGCATGCCGCAGTCCGGCCACGCCGTCGGTTCGTCCCCGGTCAGGCTCGACGGCCTGCCGAAAGTCACCGGCGGCGAAAAATTCGGCGGGGATTCCTTCCCGGACGACGCGCTGGCGGTGCTGGTGGTCCGCTCGCCGCATTATCACGCCCGCTTCGCCTTCGGCGATCTCGACGGCTGGGTGAAAACCCATCCCGGCATCGTCGGCGTCTTCACCGCTGCCGACATTCCGGGAAAGAACAGCTTCGGCGTCATTGCGCCTTTCGCCGACCAGCCGGCTCTGGCCGAAGGTTTTTCGCGCTTTCGCGGCGAGGCAGTGGCGCTGGTTGCCGGCGAGCGCGAGGCCATCCTCGATCTCGACCTTGCGGATTTCCCTGTTGGTTGGACCGAGTTGCCGCACCTTCTGCAGCCTTGCGAGGCGCAAGCCGGCGGCGCGCAGCTGATCCACGAGAACCGGCCGGCAAACCTGCTCACCCAAGGCTTTGTCGAGCGCGGTGACCCCGACGCCGCCCTTACTGGGGCTGCCTTCACCGTTTCCGGCGCCATCGACACATCTTATGTCGAGCATGCCTATATCGAACCGGAAGCCGGCTACGCCTACATGGATGGCGACACGCTCGTCGTCGTCGCCTGCACGCAGGCGCCCTACATGGACCGCGACAACGTGGCAAAGGTGCTTGGCCTTGCCGTCGACAAGGTGCGCATCGTGCCGACCGCCACCGGCGGCGGCTTCGGCTCCAAGCTCGACGTTTCGTTGCAGCCGCTGATCGGTCTGGTCGCGATGAAGACCGGGCGGCCGGCGGCACTCGCCTATACCCGCAATGAATCGATGATCTCGACCACCAAGCGTCATCCCGCCGAGATGAAGGCGACGATTGGCGCCGACGCCGATGGCCGCGTCACCGGCATGATCTTCGCTGGTGATTTCAACACAGGCGCCTATGCGAGCTGGGGACCGACCGTCGCCAACCGCGTGCCGGTGCACGCCTCCGGTCCCTATGCCACGCCGAATTATCGTGCCGAGGGCCGCGCCATCCACACAAATGGGCCGATCTCCGGCGCCTTCCGCGGTTTCGGCGTGCCGCAGGCGACGATCATGCAGGAAACACTCTATGACGAGTTGGCGGAAAAGCTTGGGCTGGATCGGCTCGATTTTCGGCTGAAAAACTGCCTTCGTAACGGATCCGAAACGGTTACTGGTCAGAGATTGGAAGCGGGCGTCGGCATCGTCCAGTGTCTCGAAGCGCTGCGGTCGCATTGGGTGCGTGCGCTTGTCGATGCCGAGTTGTTCAACGCCGGCAGCAGCACAAAAAAACGCGGCGTCGGTGTCGCGTCCTGCTGGTACGGCTGCGGCAACACCTCGCTGCCAAATCCGTCGACCATCAGGGTTGGCATCTCGGGCTCTGGCGATGTCGTCCTGCATCAGGGCGCCGTCGATATCGGACAGGGCTCGAACACGGTCATTGCCCAGATCTGCGCCGACGCGCTTGGCCTGCCGCTCGAAAAATTCACGCTGAAAAGCGCCGACACGGCGATCACGCCCGATGCCGGCAAGACGTCCGCTTCGCGCCAGACCTTCGTGACCGGCAAGGCCGCCGAAAAGGCCGGCCGAGCCTTGCGCGAAGCGGTCTTGCGCTTTGCCAACGTGTCGGAGAAGGCGGCGATCGCTCTGGATAGCACAAGCCTGATCATCCGCGAGGGCGAAGCGATACGGCACATCGATCTGTCCACACTGAAGGCCGATGCTAATGGCTTCGTTTTCCACGCCGAAGAGAGCTACGACCCGCCGACGCTGCCGCTCGACGCCAAGGGCCAAGGCAAGCCTTATGCCGTTTATGGCTACGGCGCGCAGATCGCCGAACTGGAGGTCGACCTCAAGCTCGGTACGGTGAAGTTGATCAAGATCACCGCCGCGCATGATGTCGGCAAAGCGATCAATCCTCTGCTTGCCGAAGGCCAGATCGAGGGCGGCATCGCGCAAGGCATCGGCATGGCGCTGATGGAAGAGTACATCCCCGGCCGCACCGAAAACCTGCACGACTACCTGATCCCGACGATCGGCGACGTGCCGCCGATCAAGACCATCCTGATCGAAGTTCCGGATCCGGAAGGACCCTTTGGCGCCAAGGGCCTGGGCGAACATGTGCTGATCCCGACGGCGCCCGCGATCCTCAATGCCATCCGTCATGCCACCGGTGTTCTGGTCACCAAAATTCCGGCGACGCCGAGCCGCATCCGTGCCGCGATCCGCGACAAGGAGGCACGCCGATGAGCGAACTTGCCGAACGCTTCGAGACGCATGATCCCGGCGAGAAGCAGGTGGCGGAAAAGATCCGCTGCGATGCCTGCCCGGTCATGTGCTACATATCAGACGGCCGCACCGGCGCCTGTGATCGCTACGGCAATGTCGGCGGCAGAATCGTGCGGATGGACCCGCTGACTATCCTCGACCATGCGGCCGAGACCGGCGCTGCGGTCGTGCCGTTTGTCGCCGAAGGCGAGGCCTGGGACGGCGAATTGGTCAACACCGGCCGCCGCTTCGTCACCGCGATCGGCGCCGGCACCACCTATCCCGACTACAAGCCGGCGCCATTCATCGTCAGCCAGCAGGTCGAAGGCGTAGATCTCGTCACCGTCGTCACCGAGGGCATCTTCTCCTACTGCGGCGTCAAGGTGAAGATCGACACCGACCGTCATATCGGCCCCGAAACGGCAACGGTCCGCGTCGCGGGCGAGGCGATCGGCCATGTCACGACAGGCGAATATGGCTCGCAGATGCTGTCGCTGGGCGGCGTGCACCATTTGACCGGCGGCTCCAAGGCGGAGGGCCGCGCCACCTGCGACGCATTGCTCAATCTATGCAACCGCAAGCCGGTCGAACTCACCATCGACGGCGGTGCTACGGTTATCGTCGAAGCCGGCAAGCCGCCGGTCATCGACGGCAAGCCCGAACATCGCATGCGGGTCGGCTGCGGCTCGGCCACTATCGGCATGTTCGCCACCCAGTGGCGCGGCCTGGTCGACGAGGTGGTGGTGGTCGACGACCACATCACCGGCGTCGTCTCCGAGCATCAGGCGGGCAAGGTGCTGGGCTGGCAGGACACCGGCATCAAGATCATCGGCCGCCGTTCGACGCCGGGCCGTTATTTCAAGGTGTCGGAGCCCGGCCTCGGCTGGGGCGGCACCAGCATTTCCGATCCGCTGTCGATCCTTGGCGAATGGAATGCGAAGAAGGGTGCGCGGCCTGGCCTGTCGCTGCTGATGGTCTCGACCACCGGCGAGCAGTTCGCCTATTACGAGCTCGACGACCAGTTGAAGCCAGTGCAGAAACCGTTCCCGGAGCGGCTGCAGAAGTCCGTCGGTCTGATCGAGGACAATTGCGAGCCGGCACTGTGCACCGTGCTGTTCGTCGGCGGTGCCGGCGGCTCGTTGCGCGCCGGCGTCACCGAGAACCCGGTCAACCTGACCCGCTCGGTGCAGGGCCTGACGACCTATGTCACCGTGGGCGGCGCGCCGGTCTATGTCTGGCCGGGCGGTGGCATCACGCTGATGGTCGATGTTGTCAGCGTGCCGGAAGGTGCCTTCGGTTATGTGCCGACGCCGGCGCTGGTGGCGCCGATCGAGTTCACCCTGCGCCGCGACGACTATGTCAGGCTCGGTGGCTACGAAGCGGAGATCCGCAGCGTCGAGGATATTCTTGCCAAGGGCGGCGAATATCTCAACCCGCGCCGCGGCACGGGCGCGTCGGCCAGCAATCCGTGGCCGCCGCTGGCGCAGTTGCGGCGTGCAGCGGGCAACGGAGCCGGGTGATGAACGGCCCGCAGGCACATTGGCTCGAGGACGGCAGGCGGCTGCATCTCAATCATGGCCCGATCGACTTGATTATCGAGGCATTTGGCGATGCGGACGAGTGCCGCGCCGCCTACGGCCAGGCGGTGGCGCGGTTTCAAACGATCCTGCCCGAACTCGTCGACGAACTGCCGGAACTGCGCCGCCCGGCCTCCTTGCGGCCACGTGCTTTCGCTGGCCCGACGGCGCGCCGCATGGAAGCGGTGGTCGTTCCGCTAGCGAAACAATTCATCACGCCGATGGCTGCCGTCGCCGGTTCGGTAGCCGACGAAATGCTCGGCGCGATGCTGGCCGGCCGCCGGCTCGATCGCGCCTATGTCAACAATGGCGGCGACAGTGCGATCCATCTCGGCAGCGGCCAGCTTATGACCTTCGCCATTGCCGGGACAGGGCATGGGCTGGCGGACCGCATCACGATCCCCGCCGAAGACGGGATCCGCGGCGTCGCAACCAGTGGCTGGCGCGGCCGGTCCTTTTCGCTTGGCATCGCCGACGCCGTCACCGTGCTGGCGCGGACGGGTGCCGAAGCCGACGCCGCCGCGACCCTGATCGCCAACGCCGTCGACCTGTCCGGTCATCCCGCCATCGAGCGCGTGCCGGCGCGCGCTCTGGCACCCGATAGCGATCTAGGCGATCGTCTGGTCACAATTGCTGTTGGCCCGCTTTCACCCGCTGAAATCGCCACTGCACTGGACAGCGGGCTCGCTGTCGCCGATGATTTTCGCCGAAATGGCCTGATTGCCGCCGCCGCGCTTTTCCTAGTCGGGCAAAGCCGCGTCAGTGGTTCCATGGCGCTCGTCGCGCCCAATAAAATCCTAGGGAAGGAAGTTGCCCATGCCTGAGTTTTCCGTCGGCGCAAAAGGCGTCAAGGCTTGGGACGGGCTGCTGTGAGCGAGGAAAACCTGCTCAAGCTGGTCGAGGCCGAGGAGCCTGAGGAAAACGACTATCATTTGCAGGAGCAGGTAGGCTTCATCCTGCGCAAGGCGCATCAGCGCCACGTGTCGATCTTTGCCGCGCACATCGCCGACCTGACGCCGCCGCAATTCGCCGCCCTGGCCAAATTGCACGACGTCGGCGAGACCTCGCAGAACCAACTTGGCAGCCTGATCGCCATGGATGCGGCAACGGTGAAAGGCGTCATCGACCGGCTCAAGGCGCGCGGCCTGGTCGAGCTTTCCAAGCATGAGGTCGACAAGAGGCGCCTGCTGGTCAATCTGACCGCTGAGGGCCGCGATGCGATCGAACGCCTGATCCCGATCGCTCGCGACATCACGCAGGAGACGCTGGCGCCGCTTTCCGCCAAGGAAGTCGCCATTTTCATGAGGCTTTTGGCCAAGCTGGCCTGAGCGGTGCTGCTTGCCTGTCGAGACGTGAATTTCTCTCCCTGCCGGGCGATGCCGCCCGGCAGGGAGTTTCAACTCAGAGCCCGTTGTCCTTCAGGATCTGGGCCGCATTCTCCTTGGTGATCTTCTCCGTCGGCAAGGTAATGGTCTTTTCGACCTTCTCGCCGTTCAGGAACTTGATCGCCTGCCGCAGCCCTTCTGCACCCGGCGTCACATAGGTGAAGGTCGCCGTCAGTTCGCCATTGTTGACCAGCGTCACGCCTTCATTGGGCAGGCCGTCGATGCCGATGAACTTGATGTCCTTCTCGCGCCCGACATCCTTGGCGGCAAGATAGGCGCCGTACGCCATCGGGTCGTTGTGACCATAGACGAGGTCGATCTTCTCGTTGTTGCGCAGTGCGGTGGCCATGATGTTGTAGGCCTGGTCCTGTTTCCAGTCGCCCGACTGCTGGTCGAGCAGGTACTTGATGCCCGGCTCCTTGTCGGTGAATTCATGGAAGCCGTCATGGCGGTCATGCGCCGGCTGGGTGCCCATGCCGCCCCAGATCTCGACGACATTGCCTGATGCCTTGCCCTTGCCGCCCAGAAGCTCGACGGCATATTCACCGGCAGCCCGGCCGATCAGCTTGTTGTCGCCGCCGACGAACTGTGTGTAGTCCTGGGTCTCGACATTGCGATCGAGCACGAAGACCGGGATCTTGGCGTCGACCGCCTGCTGCACGACGCCGGTCAAGCCGGCTGATTCCTTCGGTGACACCAGCAGCGCATCGACCTCCTGACGGATCAGGTTCTCGACATCGGCGACCTGCTTTTCGGTCTTGTCCTCGCCGTCGGTGACGATGAGCTCGACTTCCGGATGCTTGGCGGCCTCAGCCAGAATGTCCTTGTTGAATTGGGCACGCCAGGGCTCGATCGTCGTCACCTGCGAGAAACCGATCTTCCACTTCTTGTCCTGCGCGTAGGCGTTGCCGCTGGTCAAAAGGGCGGTCGTGGTCAGCAGCGCCGCAGTGACGGCGGCAAGCTTCAACATGTCACGTCGTTTCATTTCTTGTTTCCTCCAAGATTTAGAGACGGGGTCTCTTGTGACGGCCGCTTTGCTGCGGTCGTTTCCTTGTGCGCCGCTTTTCCACTGGGCAGGCGCAGATAGAAGAGAAGATCAAAGGCATTGCGCTCCTGCACGAGCACGGTGCCGATGATGATCATCCCCTTCAGCACGAGCTGAAGGTTCGAATTGATGTTGTGCAATTGCAGGATGTTCGAGAGCAGTCCGAAGATCAGCACGCCGCAGAATGTGCCGATAAGGCTGCCGCGTCCGCCCATCAGGCTGGTGCCGCCGATGACCACTGCGGCGATGGCATCGAGCTCAAGTCCGGCGCCGGCATCCGGCTTGCCTTGCCTGTATTGCGCAACGTAAAGCACTGCCGCCACGCCGGCCAGCAGCCCTGACACCGCGTAGGTGGCGATCTTGACACGGCCGGCGGCGATGCCGGACAGCCGCGCCGCCTCTTCATTGCCGCCGATGGCGTAGACATAACGGCCGAACGGCGTGAAGCGCAGCACGGCGCCATAGATCAGGATAGCTCCGAGAAAGAACAGGCCCGGCATCGGGATCACGCCGAACACCAGCGAACGCAGGACCTCGAAATCGGCGGTGGCGTTCGAGCCGGTGTATACCGGCAGCACCGCATTGTTCTGCCCGGCGGTCAGCCGGGCGATGCCGAGCGCCGTCACCATCATCGCCAGCGTGACGATGAAGGGCTGCAGCCGCCCGGCAACGATGATGAAGCCGTTGAGCGCGCCGAACAGCAAGCCGACGCAAGGCGCCACCAGCAACACGCCGAGTACGCCGAATTTCGAGCCTACCTGCGGCAGCAGGAACCACAGCACGAGGGAGCAAAGGATCACCCCGACGATGCCTGGTGTGACCAACCCACGAACGCTATCCAGCCTGATGTCGTGCGTGGCCTGCGCGCCGGCGCGGGATTTTTCGATGTTCAGGAAGATGAAACGGGTGACCAGGATGCCGAGGCAAAGGGCGACCACGGCAACGGTCGGCACCCCCAGCACCACCGCCGGCGTGACGCCCGGAACCGTCAGCAGCATGGCGCAGACCACGGTGCAGATCGCCATCAGCGAGCCGACGGAAAGGTCGATGCCGCCGGTGATGATCACAGCCGTCATGCCGGTTGCGATCAGGCCGGTGGTCGACACCTGGCGCAGCACATCGAGCAGATTGCCGTAGGACAGGAAGATGTTGTTGCCCTTGGAGCTGATCGGCGAGCCCAGCACGCCGATCAGGAAGATGGCGATCAGGCCCCAATAGAGCTTCGTCCGGGACAGGATGTTCAAGATGCTCATGCTGCGGGTCTCGTTATGGTCCGGCGCGGCGCCGCAAGCCGCATGATGGCCTCCTCGCTGGCTTGCGCGCGCGAGAGGATCCCCGTCTGGCGACCATCCGCCATGACCAGGATGCGGTCGGAAAGATGCAGCAGCTCCGGCAATTCCGAGCTGATGACGGCGATGGCGAGCCCATCGCGCGCCAGCTTGAAGATGAGATCGTATATCTCGCGCTTGGCGCCGACATCGATGCCGCGCGTTGGCTCGTCCAGCAACAGCACCCGCGGTCGCGTCGCCAGCCACTTGCCGATGACGACCTTCTGCTGGTTGCCGCCGGACAGCGTGCCGGCCGGCTGCTCGATGGTGCCGCAGCGAATGCCCAGCGCCTTGACGGCGTGCCGCGCCAGGCTTTGCTCTCCGGCCAGCGAGCGAAGGCCGAACCGCGCCAGCGCGCCGACCAGCGGCAGCGCGACATTGTCTGATATCGACGCCTGAAGATGCAGGCCTTGCGTCTTGCGGTCCTCTGTCACCAGGGCGATGCCGAGCCGGCGGGCGTCGCGCGGCGAACGGATTTCAACCGGCTCGCCGTCGAGCCGGATTTCGCCGCCGGCACGCCCGCCGCCGGAGCCGAAGATGGTCTCCAGGATTTCAGTGCGTCCCGAGCCCAGCAGCCCGCCTATCCCGAGAATTTCGCCTTCGGCAAGATCGAAGCCGACGCCGTCGAGTGCGGTGCGCCAGCCGTGGCGATCGGGTTTGGACAGCGACAAGCCGCTTACGGAGAGGACGACCTTGCCGCTGGAGCCGCGCTCCTCCTGGGAAGAGGCGAGCAGGCTTCGCCCGACCATCGCCGAAATGATGGTGTCTTCGTCGAGCTTTGCCATCGCCTCGGTCAGCACGTGGCGTCCATCGCGAAACACGGTGACCCGGCTGGCCAAATGCATGACCTCGTCGATGCGGTGCGAGATGTAGACGATCGCCACGCCGCTGTCGGCGAGCTGGCGGATGATCCGGAACAGCCTTTGGCATTCGGCCGGCGAAAGCGCTGATGTCGGCTCGTCCATGATCAGGATGCGCGCCGACATCGACAGCGCCTTGGCGATCTCGACCAGCTGCTGCTCGCCGACGCGCAAGCTGCCGACCCGCGCTTCCGGATTGAGCTCGATGCCGAGCCTCTGCAGCAGCGCACCGGCGGCCTGGCTGCTTGCCTTGCGATCGACCACAAGCCCGGCGATCAGCTTTTCGCGCCCGAGGAAGATGTTATCGGCAACGCTGAGCTCAGGGACGAGATTGAGTTCCTGGTGGATGATGGCGATGCCGGCGCGCTCGGCGTCGCGGACGCCGGCGAAACGGACCGGATTGGCATCGACGTTCACCGTTCCATCGTAATCCGTATAGACGCCGGAAAGAATCTTCATCAGCGTCGATTTGCCGGCGCCGTTTTCCCCCATCAGCGCATGGACCTCGCCGCGCCGCAGATCGAAGCCGACATCGACAAGGGCGGCGATGCCACCAAACGTCTTGGAGATGTGCTCGGCGCTCAGAACCACAGCCGAGCGGTCGGCCTTAGCCGTGTCATCTCCGGACGTGATGGAATTGCCATGCTCCATGACAGAACGGCCTCCCTTCCGTCGTTGTCTAACGTCTCAAACGCTAATCTAAACGTTTCGATCATGTCAAGCTGATATCTGGTGAGGTCGGTGAACGAATTTCAATTCTTGCGCAGAACCGCAAGATTCCGTAGGTATTGCAGCTAGAAGGCGGTGAAACGTTTCGAAAATGATGGCGTCAGGGCGAAAAAAGCAGCGGAAGTCCACGGCGCCGACCATGCTGCACGTGGCTCAAGTGGCACGTGTTTCCGTCGCCACCGTCTCAGCGCTGATCAATGGCACCGCGACTGTCAGTCCCGAACTCAGCCAGCGCATCGAACAGGCGATCCGCGACATCGGCTACAAGCGCAACGCGATCGCCCGCAGTCTGAAAATGGGCACGACCCGCACCATCGGGCTTACCGTTCCCCACATTACCAATCCGTTCTTCACCGATGTCGTGTCGGTCATCCAACAGGCATTCGATCGCGCCGGCTACGCGGTCATGCTGTGCTGCACGGACGAGGATCTGAACACGCAGGACGACCAGATCAGGCTGCTGCTCGACCGGATGGTCGACGGGCTGATCGTCGCGCGCGTCGGCGACGGCGCGATCCTCAAGGGAATTGTCGATGCCGCCAACGTGCCGGTGGTGCTGCTCGACCGGGTCTGCGAAGGCGTCGACACCGACACCGTCGTTCTCGACAACCAGCGAGCGGTGTTCGACGCCATCACCTATCTGATCGATCTCGGCCACCGACGGATCGGCTACATCTCCGGATCGTTCGACATCTCGCCAATGCATGACCGCATGGAAGGGTATCGCGAGGCGCTCAAGGCCGCCGGCCTGCCGGTCGAGAACGAGCTCGTTCGCTACGGCAACTTCCACGAAGTCGACGGCTACAACGCGACGATGCAGCTGCTTTCGCTGCACGACCGTCCGAGCGCCATCTTCTCGGCCAACAACCCGATGGTGATCGGCACAATGAAGGCGATCCGCGATATCGGGCTGTCCTGCCCGGAGGATATTTCGATTGCCTGCTTCGATGATTTTCCGTGGTCGGACGTGTTCCAGCCGCAACTGACCACGGTCGCCCAGCCGGTGCAGGCGATCGGCGAGCAGGCCGCCAATCTCCTGCTCGACCGGCTCGCCGGAAACAGGGACGCGCCGCCGCGCAAGCTGGCGCTCAAGGGACGCCTGATGATCCGCAATTCATGCCGGCCACTGGGGGCGCCCTTGGGGGCGATCGCACAAAGCGTCAGGGCGTAACGCGCCTTCGCAGCCTCATAAAAGACTCAGGCTGCTTCCGACAGGGATTTATGGACGTCGGCCAGGATCTCGAAGGATCGCACCCGCGCCGCGTGATCGAACATCTGCGCCGTGACCATCAGCTCGTCGGCGCCGGTGCGCTGCACAAACGCATCGATGCCTTGCCGGACCGTTTCCGGGGCGCCGACGACGGCGCAGGACAGAGCCTGGCTAAGCATGGTTTTGGCCATCGGGTCGAGATCGCGCTCATATCCCTCGACCGGCGGCGGCAATCGGCCGGCCCGGCCGGTTCGCAGATTGACGAAGGCCTGCTGCAGCGAAGTGAACAACAGCCGCGCCTCGGCGTCGGAGGGTGCCGCAAAGACATTGAGACCGAGCATGACATAAGGTTTGTCGAGCTGTTCCGAAGGCTGGAAGCGCGAGCGGTAGATCTCCAGCGCGTGATCGAGTTCGGCCGGTGCGAAATGCGAAGCGAAGGCGTAGGGCAGGCCAAGCATGGCTGCGAGCTGCGCGCCATAGAGGCTTGAGCCGAGAATCCAGATAGGCACCTTTTCGCCCTCGCCGGGCACGGCGCGGATGCGCTGACCATCTTCGGCCGGTTGGAAATAGCCCATCAGCTCGACGACATCCTGCGGGAAACTGTCGGCGCCGGCCTCGAGGTTGCGGCGCAACGCTCGCGCCGTGCTCATGTCGGTGCCCGGCGCCCGGCCGAGGCCGAGGTCGATGCGGCCTGGATGTAATGCGTTGAGTGTGCCGAACTGCTCGGCGATGACCAGCGGCGAATGGTTGGGCAGCATGATGCCGCCGGCGCCGACGCGTATCTTCCTGGTGCCGCCGGCGACATGGGCAATGACGACCGAGGTGGCGGCGCTGGCGATGCCCGGCATGTTGTGATGTTCGGCCAGCCAGTAGCGCTTGTAGCCCAGCCGCTCGGCATGGCGGGCGAGATCGAGCGAATTAGCGAGTGATTGCGAAGCGTTGCTGCCTTCGACGATCGGCGACAGGTCGAGAACGGAAAGAGCGGTCATGGGCGGGATCCTGTGGACGGGAGGGATGTAGGAAGCGACCGTCACCGCCGCAAATTCAAAAAATTGAACAGACGCCGCGCGTCCAAGCGGACACCATAGGACGCTGTCGCATTTGGATCCGCAGTCCCTTCAGGACCTATTCCGGTTCCCGGATCACGCGCCCGCCGCTTTCTCGGCATCGGAAATCTCTTCGTCCTCAACCGCCGTATGCTGCGCCGCAAGGAAATTGCCGACATGGCTGAGGCCATCGAAATGATCGCAGAACACCTTGATGACGACCAGCAGCGGCACCGCTAGCAGGGCGCCGACGAAACCCCACAGCCAGGACCAGAAGGCGATGGCGATGAGGATCGCCACCGCGTTGATCTCGAGGCGGCGGCCGACCACCGTTGGCGTCACGAACTGACCTTCGATGACGTCGCACAAAATGACGAAGGCTGGCGCCAGCAGTGCGTAGGAGATCGTCTCGAAGCTGATCAGCGCGATGATCGTAACCAACGTGATCGTGATCAGCGCCCCGATATAGGGCAGGAAGTTGAGCAGAGCCGCTGCGGCGCCCCAGACCTGCGGGTTGGGCACGCCGAGTGCCCAGAGGCCGAGCCCGATGACCAACCCTAGGCATGTATTGATGACGGCGACGGTAAGCAAATAGTGCGAGATTTCACGTTCGACGTCATAGACGACGCGCAGTGCCCGCTTCTTTTCGCTGAGCCTGGGAAAGGACTGGACGATCTTCTCATAGAACATCGTGCCGGAGGCGAGCAGGAACAGCGAAAGGACGAAGACGATGGCAATGCTGGTGCCCGCCGACAGCAGATTGCCGGCGGCTTGCGATAGAATGCCGGATCGCGCCATGGCAACCCTCTGAACGCCCGGCTCCTGGGATGTCTCTGCCAGCCCCTCTATCCGCCGCGAAATCTCCAGGATCCTCTCGAAAGGACGCCGCAATTGCGCGAGTCGTTCGGTAAGTTGCTGGCCGATCGACGAGGTGTTGTTGATAAGGTCAATGACCGGGCCGCTGAGCAGATACCCTGCGACGGCGATGACGCAGAACGACAGCAACACCAGCAATGTCGCCGACATGACATCGGGCATGCCATGCTTGCGCAGGAAGCGGACGATCGGCGTCAGCGTCAGCGCCAGCAGGAAAGCCAGAATGACCGGCATGAAGAAAGCACGGGCGAAGTAGAGCGCGTAGATCGCCATAAGGATGAAGATGCCGATGAGCAGCGAACGCATCAGATGCGTATCGGCGCGTGCCTCGGCGCGAGGATCCGGGCTTTCGGCGACGCCCAAAGCGGCGGGTTCGGCTTTCATTCTGACCCTCGGGGGGGCACACCGCAATGGTGTAGGCCGTCGGGCAAAAACGCCTTTGTCGCTTCAAAGTTCCGTTAGCCGGCGTCGGCGCATTGACGGCAGGCGGTTATGGCCATGCCAGTGAATCAGGCGGCCGGCGCGGCCACGGCGGGAATGGTCTTCGCCGTTTCCTTGCGCACGATCGGCGCCACCTTGGTGCCGTAGAGTTCGATGGCCTTCATGATCTTGGCGTGCGGCATGGTGCCGATCGCCATTTGCAGCAGGAAGCGGTCGTTGCCGAATATCCTGTGCTGGGCAACGATCTTCTCGGCCACCTGTTCGGGATTGCCGACGAACAGCGCACCGTTCGGGCCGCGTGATTGGTCGAAATGCGCCCTCGACGTCGGACCCCAGCCGCGCTCGCGGCCTATGCGGTTCATCACCTCGGCCTGCGGTCCATAAAAATCGTCGGCCGCCTGGTCGGTAGTCTCGGCGATGAAGCCGTGGACATTGAGGCTGGTGGCGAGATTAGCCGAATTGCCGGCCCGCTTGGCTGCCTCCCTGTAAAAATCGAACAGCGGCGCAAACCGCGCCGGCTCGCCGCCGATGATGGCCAGCGCCAGCGGCAAGCCGAGTGCGCCGGCCCGCGCGGCCGATTGCGGCGTACCGCCGATCGCGATCCAGATCGGCAATCTGTCCTGGAAGGGGCGGGGATAGACGCCGCGATCGTTGATCGGAGCACGCAGTCTGCCCGACCAGGTCACCTTGACATGATCGCGAATGGCAAGCAGCAGGTCGAGCTTTTCGGCAAAGAGCTCGTCATAGTCTTCGAGATCGTAGCCGAACAGCGGAAACGATTCGATGAACGAGCCTCGCCCGGCCATGATCTCGGCCCGGCCGCTGGACAAAAGGTCGAGTGTCGCAAACTGCTGGAAAACGCGAACCGGATCGTCGGAGGAAAGCACTGTGACCGCGCTGGTCAGTTTTATGCGCCTGGTGCGTTCGGCCGCCGCGGCCAGGGCTACGACCGGCGCTGAAGCGGCGTAGTCGGGGCGGTGATGCTCGCCCAGCCCAAACACGTCGAGGCCGACCTGGTCGGCCAGCTCGATCTCCTCGATCAAATTGCGCAGCCGCTCATGCGCACCGATGGCGCCGGGCCCCGGTTCCGGGCTGACGTCGGCGAAGGTATAGAGACCGAGTTCCATCATGTGTCATCCCCGTGTTTTGTTTTCCGCGCTACAGGTAGCGACCAGTCCGCCGCGCCGCCAGAGGGCCGGATGGTGAACAGTGCATGTCCGTTTCAGCCGAATTCAGCCAAAAAGGCGTCTCCCGACTGCAACAGCTCAGAAATTCATGGCTGGCATACCGTTTTGGCGCTTGAACTCTCGGCTTTCACGCGTATGTAAGCCTCGCAAATTGACTTCAGGGAAGTGGACTTGGCTATCTACAGGGAAAAAGACATTTTCGAGCGGCGCAATGCCGCGAACGAGGCAAAGAAGGCGCTTCTGGAGCGCTTCAAGTCAAAACCGGCAGCAGACGATCCAGCGGTGTTGGCACGACAGGCCGAACGCAAGGCGATCCTCGAGGCTCGTGCTATACGCGAGACTGAAAAGGCCAGACTGAAGCAGGAAAAGCTGGCGCGCGAAGCGGCCGAAAAGGCCGAGCGCGAAGCTGCTGCCGAAGCGGCGCGTATCGCTGCCGAAGAAGCGGCACAGGCGGAAGCGAAGATCCGGGAAGCCGAAGAGAACGAGCGCATCGCTCGTTTGCTCGCCGACGAGGCCGAGCGCAAAGCTAAGCGCGACGCACGCTATGCGGCGCGCAAGCAGCGCACCGGCAGGACGCCTCCGGGCTTTTCCGCGCGCTAGCGCTCCTATAGCGCGATTTCACGAATCAAATTCAGGGCCGCCTTGCAGCGGCCCTGAAGGCGTTTGCGTTGCGATCTTGCAGCAAAACTAGGCCGCAAGCTTGAGCCCAATGATGCCGCAAACGATAAGCGCGATGCAGCCCAGCCTGATCGCGGTCGCAGGCTCGCCGAGCAGCCAGATGCCAAGCAGCGCTGTGCCGACGGTGCCGATGCCGGTCCACACCGCATAGGCGGTGCCGACCGGCAGCGTCTTCAGCGCCAGTCCGAGCAAGGCGAGACTGATGACCATCGAGACAACCGTCAGGACCGTCGGCAGCGGCTTCGAAAAGCCGGCAGTGTATTTGAGGCCGATTGCCCAGCCGATCTCGAATAGGCCGGCGAAGAAGAGAAGAATCCACGACATCGGAACGCTCCATTGAATTGCGGGTCGTCCCGGCCGATTTCGGGGAAAGCGCGAAGTCGTCTTCGCTGCATTGATATAGAAATTTTCGGACGCCCTATCAACAGCGACACCAGCAACATTTCAGCACCAATCGCTGATGGCGATCGGGCCTGAAATGCCGCCGGTCATCACCTTGAACCGAACGCCGAGGCTTACCTGTTCTTGAGTTTGGTCGCCTTGACAGGCGGCGCTTTCAGGGTCGGGGCAGCGGCGGGTTTCTTCGCGTCCTTCTTCGGCTTGCGGGCCTCTTTGCCCGCCTTCATCGCACCTTTAGCCATGATTCGTTTTCCTCCGATTGTGGCAAGCGAAATGAACCAAGAGAAACGCCGGACCGCAAGAGGCATAATCTGGCGCCGGTGCCGGCCGGCGGCCATCAACCGGCTTCTAATTCGCTCGTAAACAGCGTTGGTCCGTGCAATGATCTTTTTGCACTGCAGCAACAGCCCGCGCCTTCGCCGGGTGATGATCCGGCAGGCCGGTCAGGACGATAATGCGAATCCACATCGGCTGCGAGATGAGCTTCGACTTTCCGCAGGAAACGCCGCTGATCGCGATGCTTAACGTCCACTATTCCCGGGCGTCCGATCTCGAGCGGCCGGATTTCCTGACTTCGAACCCGCCGGTGCCGATCGAGAGCTACCGCGACAGTTTCGGCAATTGGTGCAACCGTCTTGTCGCCCCGCCGGGTCGCTTCACCTTCGGCACGGACGCCGTGATCCGCGACCCGGGAACCTTCGAAATGGGCGAGCTGGTGGCGTGGCAGCACGAGGTGCGCGACCTGCCGGCGGAAACATTGCTGTTCCTGCTGCCGAGCCGCTATTGCGAGAGCGACGTCCTGGCGAACGAGGCATGGCGGCTGTTCGGCCACACATCGCTCGGCATTCCACGGGTGCAGGCGGTCTGCAACTTCGTCCACAACCACATCGTCTTCAATTACGGCAATGCGCGGCCGACGCGCACGGCAGCCGAGGCCTATCGTGAGCAAAGCGGCGTCTGCCGCGATTTTGCCCATCTCGCCGTCGCCTTCTGCCGCGCCCTGAACATCCCGACGCGCTACTGCACCGGCTACATCAGCGACATCGGCCTGCCGAAACCATGGTCGGACATGGATTTCGCTGCCTGGATGGAGGTCTATCTAGGCGGTCGCTGGCATGCTTTCGATCCGCGCAACAATGCGCCACGCATAGGTCGCATCCTGATCGCTTCCGGCCGCGACGCAGCCGATGTGCCGCTGACCCATATTTTCGGGCCGGGCACGCTGGCCGGGTTCAAGGTCTGGACGGACGAGATCGTCGACTAATACATGTCGCGCAAAAGTGTGCAGCGGTTTTGCGATATAGACATGCATAAAAACAACAACCGTCTCATGGGGCCGGTCAAAAATGCGACGCGCTTTAGGTCGTGCGGACAGTTACCCCAACCACAAGACAATAGCCGCGAGAGAGACAACCGCGCGGGGCGGGTTTCTCGAAGCGGATTGCGACCCGGCGGAACTGCTTGAGTTTGGAGGAGCAGCACTCGACGAGATGACGCTGGGCAAAGAGTGTCCGGACAGTGGGATAGCTTCTAGAGGCGGCCTACTTAGATTAGCTTGAGCTGTAGTGGCGCTGCCAAAGTCTCGAATGCGGTCAGACGTTCAAGAACCTAAGAAGCGGCGGGCTTGCTTCGGATGGTTAAGGCCAGGAGCGCCTCCGAAAGTCGTTTCTTCGCCCGCTCGACTCCGTTCTCGTCGATTGCTTCCACATCCAGGAACAAGTCGAGGCCAGTCGCGTGCTCGCTGATGACCTGAGGGCGCTGGGCCAGTTCACCCAGGAGGCCCTCGACTTCGTAGGGGACAACTTCCCGGCTGATCCCCTTCATGGCAATCGGTGCTAACGGACGTGCCCGGACAAGGTCGCGGACGAGCGCGTAAGTCTCATAGCTGAGGCAGATGCCGCCGGGCTCGGCAATCGACTGCAGACGGGCCGCCAAGTTCGCTTCAGCTCCGATGATCGTGTAGTCCATCCGATCATCGGAACCGAAGTTCCCAACATTGCAATAGCCCGTGTTGATACCCATGCGAGCTTGGAAGGGCCGTTCAACTCCGCGGTCACGCCACACCCTGTTCAACTGCTCCAGCCGATGCTGCATGTCGACAGCCATGCGCAAGCAGGCTCTCGCGTCTTCCTCGACGCCTTGCGTCTCGGGGTCTCCGAAGAACACAAGAAGCGCGTCGCCGATGAACTTGTCGACGGTGGCGCCGTGTTTGAGCGCGATCGTCGACATCTCGGTGAAATACTCGTTGAGGAGAACCGTAAGGTCCTCGGGCTGGAGCCGTTCCACGATCGCGGTGAAATCTTTGACGTCGGAGAAAAAGATCGTGAGTTTCTTGCGCTCGGTCGCGATGGTGACGTCTTTCTGGCCGCTGAAGATGCTTTTGTAAATTTGAGGTGAGAGGTACTTGGCGATCTTCAATGAGATCGCGGCCAGGAAGTCGTTTGCCTCGGAAAGCTCCTTATTGATGCCCTGAACCAAGGCGGACTGCCGACGCTGCAGGAGAATGAACGCCAGGCCAGCCGCCGCCGCGAACCCGAAATATAGGAGAAGATACTTGAAAGCCAGGACGTTCGCAGCGATGGGCTGATTGACTGATATCTCCTGGATACCTCGGACATCCCCTACCTTCCAGTCCGTCTTGGGGCTGTCCGGGTGTGAGTTATGGCAGGTTACGCAGACTTGTCCCATGACAACCGGGGCCGCGGCGCGGACGTGCCGGTCAAACAGCGAACCCGAGACTTCGATGATCGGCTCCCTAGGGTTGGCGCGCAAAGCAAAGATTGCATTCCGCTCGAATACATCGAGCTGGTGGGGGTCGCGACCTTTGAAAGGTAGATCCGAGACGAACCGATATTTGACGGACCCGTCGTGAGCGCTGATGCGCTTGCCGAGTTCGATCGAGAGGGTTGCTGGAATAGGGATCGCGCCTGGCACGTCCCGGTAGTTGTGCGTCGCGGTCACGGCGTCGTCTGCTTGCAGCACGCGTCCCACGACGTCGCTGCCGTAGAATCCGCGCATTTCGTCGATGATCCGGCTGATTTCGCTGGCTTGCGTGCGCAGCATCCGTTCCGATAGGTCTCGGAGGTCGAGCCAGGCTGCGACGGGCAGGCCGATAAGACCGATGACCACCGCCGCCACCAGGAGCGGTCCGATGGTGCGCTGCTGACGCGCAACCTGTTCACCCAATCCAGCCATTGTGCAGGCGCCCGGCAGTGATTAGCATCTGAATTATAGCTCATTCCTGGCACGGTACCTAGCGTCAGTCTTGGCTCGCGTCGCTCAACCATTGCTGAACGGATTTCGGGAGGAACGAAGATGAAAATCGACGGCGGCTGCCATTGCGGCGCCATCACATATGAGGCCGAGGTCGATCCGGAAAAGACCAGTATTTGTCACTGCACCGATTGCCAGAAGCTGACCGGAACGGCATTTCGAGTGACCGTGCCGGCGCCGGAGGATCACTACCGGATCACCAAGGGCACGCCGAAGATCTACATCAAGACCGCACCGAGCGGCGCCAGGCGCGCCCAGGGTTTTTGCGGCGAGTGCGGTTCGCATCTCTACGCCACGTCGGTCGGCGACGGGCCGAAAGTCTACGGCATCAGGGTCGGCACGGCGCGGCAGCGCGATGAACTGATCCCGAGACGACAGATCTGGCACCGCTCGGCGCTGCACTGGCTGCCGGAATTCGAAGGCACGACGATCGTCGAGGAGCAGTAGCCTCTTAGTCGTCGCCTTCGACGACCCTTAGCCTCAGCTGGCCGGTCTTGGAGTCGGCGACGCGTGCGCCTGCTTCGGCCCTCGCGCCGCTCCCATGTTTCGTCGCGGCCGATCCGGCGTCTTCCTCCGTCGGCTGTGCGCCGAACTCCAGCGCCTCGATCTTCTGGCCGCGCTTGGTCACCTTCGACGTCGAGACGAGGATCTCGTCGATGTCCTTGGCAGACTGGCCGAAATGGCTCTGCAGCTTGCGCACCCGCTCGTCGAGACGCGAGACATCCTCCATCAGCCGGATGACTTCGCCCTGGATCAGATGCGCCTGTTCGCGCATGCGTGCGTCCTTCAGGATCGCCTGGATGACCTGGATAGACAGCATCAGCAGCGACGGCGAGACGATAACGATGCGGGCCCGGTGCGCCTTGTGGACAATTCCCTCGAAATTCTCATGGATTTCGGCGAAAACCGATTCCGACGGCACGAACATGAAGGCGGTGTCCTGCGTCTCGCCCTGGATCAGGTATTTTTCCGATATATCGCGGACATGCACCTCGATGTCACGCCGAAACGCCTGTGCTGCGACCTTCTGCAGATCGGCGCCTTCGGCGGCACGGATGGCATTCCAAGCCTCCAGCGGAAATTTTGCGTCGATGGCAAGCGCCGGTGCGCCGTTCGGCATCTTCACCAGGCAGTCGGGCCGGCTGCCGTTCGACAAGGTCGCTTGGAATTCATAGGCACCGTGCGGCAGGCCGTCGGCGACGATCGCTTCCATGCGCGACTGGCCGAAGGCGCCGCGCGTCTGCTTGTTGGAGAGGATCGCCTGAAGCTGAACGACCTGGCCGGCCAGCGACTGGATGTTGCCCTGCGCCGTATCGATGACCGCCAGCCGCTCCTGTAGCTTGGCGAGGCTCTCATGCGTCGATCTCGTCTGCTCGGTCATGGTCTGGCCGAGACGACCGGTCATCGCGTCGAGGCGTTGGCCGATCGACTGTGTGAGTTCGGCCTGCCGCGCCCCGAACACTTCGGCGATGGCGCCCATGCGGCCCTGCATCTCGGCCTGGCTTTGCAAGATGCCGGCCATCCGCGCCTCGGCGTCGCGTGCGTGATCGGCGGCTTCCGCGGCCGCCACCGCACGCGCCTTGGCCGACCGCCACAGCGCGACGACCAGCGCCACGAACAGGCCCAGGAACAGGATCGCGCCGAATGCCAGTGCGTGGCCGAGCGTGATCGTGGCGGCGCCGAGCCGAGCGATCGGTTCGGATAGGATGGTGGTCAACTCGTTCATATCGGACAGCATAAATGATTCGGCCCGACGGCACAGATCAAAACGTGAACGAGCTTCAATTGCCCAGGTTGACGCTTTCGGTGCGACGTCTTAGGTGAGACGCCATGTCGATCAAGCCGCTCATCATCCTTCCCGATCCCGTCCTGCGCCAGGTTTCGAAACCGGTTGAGCGCGTCGACGGCGCCTTGCGCAAACTCGCCGACGACATGCTGGAGACCATGTACGATGCGCCGGGCATCGGCCTGGCGGCGATACAGGTCGGCGAACCGTTGCGCATGCTGGTGATCGACCTCGCCAAGGAAGACGAGACGCCGGCGCCGCATGTCTTCATCAATCCCGAGGTCCTCGAGAGCGCCGATCAGCGCTCGGTCTATGAGGAGGGTTGCCTGTCGATCCCGGATTACTATGCCGAGGTCGAGCGCCCCGCCGCCGTGCGCGTGAAATATCTCGATCGCGACGGCAAGCTGCAGGAGATCGAGGCGGAAGGGCTGATGGCGACCTGCCTCCAGCACGAAATCGACCATCTTAACGGCGTTCTGTTCATCGACCACATTTCGAAGCTGAAGCGCGACATGGTGGTGAAGAAGTTCAAGAAGCTCGCCAGGGAGAAGACACCGGGCAGTAAGGCGTCGGGCAAGTTGGTGGGATAGGGCATTTTCAAACAGCCTGAAATTGATGTTGAGCAAAGGCCCGCGCTCCGATATCATTGATATCAAGCTTGGAGATGCCGATGGGCGATATGCTGATCAGAAATATTCCCGAACCCTTGAAGCGCGAGATCGAACAGGCGGCGCACAAGGGCGGCCAGAGTCTCTCGGGCAAAGCGATCGATCTGTTGCGCAAAGGCATGGTTGCGGAAAGAGAAGCCAAGCCGGAACCGGGTCTTTCGGCGTGGGAAGCGATTCGCTCGGCATTCGCCGCCGAGAACGCGATTGACGACGAGTTCGCAAAGATAATGGACGAAATCGAGGGGGAACGGAAACGCGATTTCGGTCGCCCGGTCGAGGATTTCGAGTGATTGTTCTCGATACCAACGTTGTGTCTGAAGCCAGCAAGCCCGCGCCCGACCCGAATGTCTCCGCATGGTTTCGCAAACAGGACCTTCTTGCGCTCTATATGTGTGGCCCTGTCATCATGGAGCAGTCTTTCGGTGCGGAAAGATTCTTGAACAAGACGGGGTCGGACCGTTATGTTCGCGTGCTCGACCACCTGATTTCGCAGCAGTTTGCCGGCCGCATCGTGGATTTTACCGGCTCGGTCCCGCGGCTGGCTGGGAAGCTTCGCGCTGCACGGGAGCAACGTGGCCGTCCGATCAGTCTCGCTGACGCGATGATCGCCGCAAGCTGCCTTGCGCATGACGCTACGCTCGCGACCCGTAATATCAGAGACTTCGACGGGCTTGACCTGAAGCTCGTAAATCCGTTTGAAGCAGGTGCCTGAGCCGACTTAACGGCCAGACCAGGACCGGAACAAAAATGCCCCTGCGCGTCGTTTTCATGGGTACGCCAGAATTCTCGGTGCCGACGCTGCGGGCAATCGCGAAAGCCGGGCATGAAATAGAAGCCGTCTATACCCAGCCGCCGCGCGCCGCCGGTCGCCGCGGGCTGGAATTGACGCCGTCGCCGGTGCAGCGCGAGGCAGAACGACTGGGCGTCGAGGTGCGGACGCCGGTGTCGCTGAAGAACGAAGCCGAGCAGCAGGCGTTCCGCGCCTTGCGGGCCGACGTCGCCGTCGTCGTCGCCTATGGATTGCTGTTGCCCAAACCCATCATCGAGGCGCCGCGGTTCGGCTGCCTCAATGGCCACGCATCGCTGTTGCCGCGCTGGCGCGGCGCTGCCCCCATCCAGCGCGCCGTCATGGCTGGCGATGCGGAAACCGGCATGATGGTGATGCGTATGGAAGGAGGCCTCGACACCGGCCCGGTGGCCATGGTTGAAAAATGCGCCATCGGCCCCGATATGACGGCCGGCGATCTGCACGATCGATTGATGTTTATTGGCGCTGCGCTGATGGCGAAAGCGCTGGCACGGCTGGAACGGGATGCCCTGACATTTACCGCGCAAGCGACGGTGGGGGTGACCTATGCCAAAAAGATCGATAAAGCGGAGACGCGCGTGGACTGGACGCGGCCTGCTGGCGAAGTCCACGATCATATTCGCGGCCTGTCGCCCTTTCCTGGCGCATGGTGCGAGACCGAAATCGGCGGCCGCCTGGAACGGCTGAAACTCATTCGCTCGACGCTTTCGCAAGGCGCCGGCGAGCCGGGAGGAATTCTCGACGACCGGCTGACGGTCGCCTGCGGGTCAGGCGCGATCAGGCTGGTCGAAGTTCAACGTGCGGGCGGAAGGCCCATTACCGCGCAGGAGTTTTTGCGCGGGGCCAAGCTCGAAAAAGGAATGAAATTCTCATGAGCATGATGTCGATACGCGCGGCGACGCCGCGGGACCGTGAGGCGATCCGCCTCGTCGAGGAACATGCATTCGGCCAGCAGGCGGAGGCCGGATTGGTCGACGCGCTGGTCACCGGCGGCGATGCCGTCGTCGAACTGGTGGCGGACGAAGATGGACAGGTGGTCGGCCACATCCTGTTTTCCAGGCTTTTCGTGCAGAACGGCGGCAAGAGCTTTGCGGCGGTGGCGCTGGCGCCTTTGGCGGTCGAGCCGTCATTCCATGGCACCGGCATTGGCGGCGCGCTGGTCCGCGAGGCACATATCCGCCTGAAGGACGCCGGCGAACTGCTGGCGGTGGTGCTTGGCGATCCCGCCTATTACGGCCGTTTCGGCTACAGCCACGCACGCGCTGAAAAATTCGAAAGCGAATACCAGGGCGACGCGTTGCAGGCGCTTGCCTGGGGCGAGGCGCCTGAGACCGGCAAGCTGGTCTACGCTTCGGCTTTCGGCTCCGCGCTCGCCGCCTAACTCATCCTGCTTTAGGAATGCCGCGTTTTCGCCTCGACATCGAATATGACGGCAGCCTTTATGCCGGTTGGCAGCGCCAGGCCGACCAGCCGTCGGTGCAGCAGGCGATCGAGCAGGCGATCGAGAAATTCTGCGGCGAACAGGTCTCGCTGCGCGGCGCCGGCCGCACCGACGCCGGCGTCCATGCCTCTGGCCAGGTGGCGCATGTCGATCTCGTCAAGGCGTGGCCTGATGACAAGGTGCGCGACGCCGTCAACGCCCATCTGCAAGTGGCCAAGGCGCGCATCGCCATCCTCAAGGCCGCCGTCGTGCCCGATAGCTTCGATGCGCGTTTCTCGGCGATCGGCCGCCACTATCTCTATCGCATCGTCAACCGTCGCGCGCCGGCCGCGCTCGACAAGGGCAAGATCTGGTGGGTGCCGAAGCGGCTCGACACCGAGGCCATGCACGAGGCGGCAAAGGTGCTGCTGGGGCGGCATGATTTCACCACCTTCCGCTCGACCCAATGCCAGGCCGAGAGCCCGGTCCGAACGCTCGACCGGCTGGATGTCAGCCGGCTGGGTGACGTGATCGAAGTGCGAGCCTCGGCGCGCTCGTTCCTCCACAATCAGGTGCGCTCGATGGTCGGCTCGCTGAAGCGCGTCGGCGAAGGCGGCTGGACAATTGTCGACCTGAAGGCGGCGCTCGATGCGCGCGACCGTGCAGCCTGTGGCCAGGTAGCGCCGCCCGATGGGCTTTTTCTTATCGGCGTCGACTATCCGCAGGCATCCGGATGACGAAGCTAGATGTGCCGGTCAGCCAGCGTCACCTAGGCCAGATCGTCCTGCCAATCGGCCCCGCCGTAGAACACGCGCAAAATCACCACCCGCTCGGACTCTACGATGAAGGCGATGGTGACGCGGCGTTCGAATCCGATGATGCGAAGCTCCTGCCGCACATCGTCGCGGCGTGTGCCACGTTCGGAGCCGTATTCAAGGCGTTCGCAGAATGCCCGGATACGCTGATCATAGCGGTCGGCTGTGGTGGCACTGCTGGCTTCCGCAATGATGTCGTAAATCCGATCGAGATCGCCGCCTGCCTCAAGCGCGTAAATTACAGTTCGACGCTTCACGCATTTCTCTGCAAGTGGGCCTTGTGGCGCTCGCGCGCCCGTTCGGCCATCTCCTCTGGCGAAATACCCCCACCAGGATCTGCTTTCCAAGCGTCATAGGTCGGCGCGACTTCCTCGCGCAGCCAACGTTCCACGGCGGCATCGCGCTCTTGCAACGCGCGAAGCCCAGCGCGGATAACTTCGCTGCTGGTTGCATAGGTCCCGGATTGAACGAGCCGATCGATAAAAGCGGCTTGCTCCGCCGGTAGGCTGAACGTGCGTTTTTCAGTGGCGGACATTATTCCTCCTATGAGGTGAACAGTATGATATTATCATACCTGCCGCGAAAGCACTATGAACTTGGATAAATTCACGCGCTCGGCGCGCCGATGCCGAGCAGCGTCTCCATGCCGAACCAAATCACCAGCGACGCCGCGAACATGCCGGCGAAGACAGCAGTGCCGACAGCCGCGCCCCTGCCGATGGCGACGTTTGTCATCCGCCAAGTCAGGACCATCGACAGCGCAAACAAAAGCAGCGATGCCAGCACGACGAACTCGTTGGTGGATGGCAGGAAAAGCCTGATCAACGCCGCCGGCAGCATCACCCAGGCCGTGATCGCCGACGCCCAGTTGCTGGCGACGACATAGTGGACGAAGCGCCCGCCAATGCCGGCGCGCGGAGCGACCAAGGCAAGGCCGGCAAGCGGCAACACCCACGCGCCGATGTCGACCGTCGCCAGGCGGATCAGCATACTGAAGCGCCCTGCGAATGCATCGGGATCGCCGATCTCGTTGGCAAGGCCGACCCAACCGACGATCAGCGCCGGTGCCGCGACGACGATGGCGAAGAAGGAATTCCAGAAACCGTCGACCGAAAGATCGAGCAGGCGCAGCCCGTCGGCCTTGCCGAGCATCAGTCGCCAGGCGCCGTTCAGCGAAGCGTAGGTTTCATCCGACGAAAGCATGATTACGATACGTCTCGCTCGAACCAGTCTTCGATGAAGCGCTGATAGATCTGCGTCAGCGTCTCCAGGTCGGCAAGCGCGACGCGTTCATCGACCATGTGCATGGTTTTGCCGACCAGGCCGAACTCGACCACCGGACAATAGTCCTTGATGAAGCGCGCGTCGGAGGTGCCGCCGGAGGTGGAAAGCGCCGGCTTCCTGCCGATCACCGTCTCGACCGAACCGCTGAGCGCTTCGATCAGCCGGTCGTCTCGGGTGAGGAAGACGTGGCTCGGCCGGTCGCGCCAGACGAGCTCGTAATCGACCGGCGCCTTCTTTCCGGCCCGGTACTTCTTTCGCTTCGCCGCCTTGTCGAGACGGTTGTGGATTTCCGCCTGGATGGTCTCGGCGGTCCATGTGTCGTTGAAACGGATGTTGAAGTTGGCGGTCGCCTTCGCCGCAATGACATTGGTGGCCGGATTGCCGACGTCGATCGAGGTCACCTCCAGATTGGTCGGCTGGAAGTCCTTTGTGCCCCGGTCGAAGACGGGATGCAGCAAGGCATCGACCAGCGTCATCAGACCGCGCACCGGGTTGTCGGCAAGCTGCGGATAGGCGGCGTGGCCCTGTCTGCCATTGACGACGATGCTGCCCGACAGCGAGCCGCGCCGGCCGATCTTGATCATGTCGCCCAGCGCGTCGGGATTGGTCGGCTCGCCGACGATGGACGCGTCCCATTTCTCGCCCTTGGCGGCCGCCCATTCGAGCAGCTTTGTCGTGCCGTTGATGGCCGGTCCTTCTTCGTCGCCGGTGATCAGCAGCGAGACCGAGCCCTTCAGGCTGTCTTTCGCTTCGAGATGACGCGCCACCGCCGCGATAAAACAGGCGATGCCGCCCTTCATGTCGACGGCACCGCGGCCGAACATCTCGCCCTTGGCGATCTCGGCCGCGAAAGGCGGATGCGTCCATGAAGCCTCGTCGCCGACCGGTACCACGTCGGTATGTCCGGCGAACATCAGATGCGGGCCGTTGCCGGAGCGTCGGGCATAGAGGTTCTCGATATCGGGCGTGCCTCCTTCCGAAAACACCGGGCGCTCGACGGAAAAGCCGAGCGGTTTCAGCATTGTTTCCAGCGTGCTCAGTGCCCCGCCCTCAGCGGGCGTCACCGAGGCGCAGCGGATGAGGGCGGCGAGATTTCTGGCGGGATCGGTCGGCAGCGTCATGGGCAAAAGCGATAGTCGAAAGCGTAGGGCCTGTCACGACCAGACATAAGGGCCAGTCATCCCGCCGACATTATGGTTTTCATGTCGTATAGTCGCAGCCACCATCGGATGGCCAACGAGGACAAAACGATCGTCATTGCCGGCGCCGGCAGCATCGGCTGCTATGCCGGCGGCTGCCTGGCGCTCGCCGGGCGGCAGGTGACTCTGCTGGCACGGCCACGCATTGCAGAGGCCTTGCGCAAGCGCGGCTTGCGGGTCACCGACCTTGATGGCCGCGACCGCTCCATCAAGCCGGAGGGGCTTTCGGCCACCGCCGATCCGGCGGCCGCTTTGCGCAGTGCCGAAATCATTCTTGTGACGGTCAAGAGCGGCGCGACTGAAAACATAGCGGCGCTCATTGCCGCCAATGCCCGCCCGGACGCGGCGGTGGTCAGCCTGCAGAACGGCGTCGACAATGCCGACAGGCTGCGGGCAGGGCTTACTGGGCGACCTGTGCTCGCAGGCATGGTGCCGTTCAACGTGGTCCAGTCACTGGATGGCGAATTGCCGCTTCGTGTGCATCGTGCCAGCGAAGGCAAGGTGATGATCGAAGAAGGGGTCGCCGGTCTCGATGAAGTGCTCGACGTCGATGGATTCGCAGTCGCCGCGCATGGCGACATGACCGCGGTGCTGTGGGGCAAGCTTTTGATGAACCTCAACAACGCACTCGTGGCGCTGTCCGGCCTGCCGCTCGCGACAGAGCTCGCCGACCGCCGCTGGCGGCTGATCCTGGCCGGCCAGATCGACGAGGCGTTGGCGGCAATGCGGGCGTCGAGCATCGAGCCGGCGCGGATCGCTGGCCTGAGCCCGGCGCTGCTGCCAAAACTGCTCCGTCTGCCCGACTGGCTGTTCAAGGTCCTGGCGCGGCGCATGCTGGCGATCGATCCCGAGGCACGCTCGTCGATGTGGGACGATCTGCAGCGCGGCCGGCCGACCGAGATCGACGAACTGCAAGGTGCGATCCTGCGCCTGGCTGACAGAGCGGGCACGCCGGCGCCGCTGATAAAGCGTGTCACGGCACTGATTCGCAAGGCAGAGCAGGAAAATCGTGGATCGCCCGGCCTGACGCCGGAAGTGGTCAGTGCCGGCCTTCAATCAGCGTGATCTTCTGCCAGATCTTTCGCGACAGGTTGGAGGCGAGGGTCTCGATGTCGTTGACACCATCGACGACCACATTGTCGTTGATCGACTGGGCGAACAGCGCGGCGATCTTGCCGGTGATCGACAGCATTTCTGAGCAGTAGTCGAGGTAGCGGGCGAGGTCGGCACGGTCGGTTATGCGTGCCGGCGAATGCGACGCCGGTTTGAAATCGGTTGAAAGCACAGCCGGGTCCTTGGTCAGCTGGTGCATGTCGATGACGTGGATCAACGATCGCAAGCCGTGAAGCTTGCGAAACACCTGCTTGCGCTTGATACGTTCCTCGGTTCGGATCAAGGCCAGGAAGCCAAGCGCCGCGAGAATGACCACGTTGATCAAGGATTCGATGCCTTGCACCGACTGGATGGCATCGTGGGTTTCCGAGATACGGCCCAGCGGCAGGATGGTGCCGACGAACAGGAACATCAGCGCACCGGCGGCAATGTGATACGATGCCGCGCAGCCACCAGATCGGCGCTTCCAGCGCCTTCGCCGCCTCCGCCAGATCACGCGACAGCGACACAAGTTCAATGGCGACGCCACGCAAGCCTGCATCGGGAAAACGGTCGGCGACGCGTTTTTCCAGTTGCTCGGCGGTTTGGATGATCAGTTTCGAATCAAGCGTGCGGTAGCGCATGGCAAGAGACCCGATCGACGTTCAGGATTCGGCCGGTGCATTGGTGTGTTTGCCGTAGCGGTTGGGCCCGGGATCGCTTTTGAAAAAGGCCAGAATGACAAGGAGAATGGCGCCGATGACGAGAGAGATCAGTGCATAGTAGGTAGGCTTGCCGAAATCATGGAACCGCTTCGCCGTCAGCGCAAAGGTCGACCATGTCGAGACGACCACAGCGATCCACCAGGCGAGCGCCCAATACTGACTTGCGGCAGTGCCGAGCGGCGTTCGCGAGAACTGGTAGAGCAGAAAAAGCTGAACGAGGAGCGGCAAAAGACCGGCCAAAACGTAGGCACTGGGGTTCACTCGCCCGGAAAGGCTGAAGAAAAGCCATAGAAATCGAGGTCTGTCGAGCAATCGGGTCAGTCCGTCTTTTTGCGAAGGATCAATCGCGAAGCAGTTCGTTGATCGAGGTTTTGGAACGGGTCCTGGCATCGACCCGCTTGACGATGACAGCGCAGTAGAGGCTCGGACCGGGCTCGCCGCTGGGCAACGGCTTGCCGGGCAGCGAGCCGGCGACGACGACGGAATTGGCCGGCACTTCGCCATAGAAGATCTCACCGGTGGCGCGGTCGACGATCTTGGTCGACTGGCCGATGAAGACGCCCATGCCGAGCACCGAGCCTTCGCGCACGATGCAGCCTTCGACCACCTCGGAGCGTGCGCCGATGAAGCAATTGTCCTCGATGATGGTGGGACCGGCCTGCATCGGCTCCAGCACGCCGCCGATGCCGACGCCGCCCGACAGATGCACATTCTTACCGATCTGGGCGCAGGAGCCGACCGAGGCCCATGTGTCGACCATGGTGCCGCTGTCGACATAGGCGCCGACATTGACGAAGGACGGCATCAGCACCGCGCCCGGCGCGACATAGGCCGAGCGCCGCACGATCGACGACGGCACGGCGCGGAAGCCCGCCTTCTCGAAATCGATGGCGCTCCAGCCGTCGAATTTCGACGGCACCTTGTCCCACCAAACGGCCTGGCCGGGACCACCCTTGATGATCTCCATCTGGTTGAGCCGGAACGATAGCAGCACCGCTTTCTTCAGCCACTGGTTGACATGCCATTTGCCGTCGGCCTGGCGTTCGGCGACGCGGACGATACCGCGGTCGAGCAGGTCGAGCGCCGACTGGATGGCGTCGCGCGTCGCGCCGCGGGTCGCCGTCGAAATCGTTTCGCGTTCCTCGAAAGCTTCTTCGACGGTCTTTTCGAGGCTCGCCAGATCGGGCTTCGACATGAATTCGCTCCATTACCAAGCTGTTAAGGGGCCGGACCTTAACCTGTTTTGAAAGTCGCCGGACCCTATGTGAAGGCTTGGTGAGGGTCAATCGCGGCTGCGTCACGGGACGGCGCCAGTGAATAATTGGGCCAGTGAATAATTGGACGGGCAGGTAACATGACTCCTATGGAAAAGGCGGGGTGGACGCCGCTGCCGCATTCGGATGAGGATCTGGAGCGGTCGAAGAGCGTGCCGGACACGCCGCAGACGCGCGCCGAGACCTACCGGCTGGCCTGGAACGATCCCGATTTCATGACACGGCGAGAATTGCGTGCCGTGCGGCTACAACTCGAACTGTTGAAGCCGGAAATGATCCTGGCAGAGCGTGGCATCCGTTCGACCGTCATCCTGTTCGGTGGCGCACGCATCCCCGAGCCGGGCGGTGAAGCTTGGGCGGCCAAGAACGAGACGCAGAAGAAGAACCTTGAGGAGAACAGCAAATATTACGAGGAAGCGCGAAAATTCGCCCGCCTCTGCTCGCAGCAGTCGGCCACCTCCTATTATCGGGAGTTCGTCGTGGTGACTGGCGGCGGACCCGGCGTCATGGAGGCCGGCAACCGTGGCGCAGATGATGTCGGCGCACCGTCGATCGGCCTTAACATCGTGCTGCCGCATGAGCAGGCGCCGAATGCCTATGTGACGCCGGAGCTCTGTTTCAACTTCCACTATTTCGCGGTCCGCAAGATGCATTTCGTCATGCGCGCCAAGGCTGTCGCGGTGTTTCCGGGCGGCTTCGGCACGATGGACGAATTCTTCGAGACGCTGACCCTGATCCAGACCGGCCGCATGGAGCGCGTGCCGGTGATCCTGTTTGGCAAGGCTTTCTGGAAAAGAGCGATCGACCTCGATTTCCTCGCCGAGCAAGGCACGATCACCCCGGGCGACCAGGACATCATCGATTTCGTCGACACCGCCGACGAGGCCTGGGGAATTATCAGCCGCTTTTACAAGCTGTGACGGCGCAGGCTTGATTGGAATTTAGCTCGTTTCAGTCGGAGATTGGCGGAAACGCCTCTTTCTGCGCCTTGGGATGGCGCCGCCGCGTCTACGCCGTGACCTCGACGATCGCCGTCAGAAAAGTTGCAAGATCGTCGGTGACGAAATCCACATCGTCCTCGTTGGCCGGGTCACGTTCCCAGATTTCAGAGAAGGTGGGCTCGAAGTTGCGCGGCACGACCAGCACCGTGGTCATGCCCAGCGATTTCGGCACGGACAGGTTGCGGGCCAGATCCTCGAACATCACCGCATTGTGGCCGGTGACCGCGTGGAGTTCCGCAAACTTTTCGTAAGTCTGGCGCGCCGGCTTGGGATTCAGTCCGGCGGCGACGATATCGAAAATGTCGTCGAAGTGGTCGAGGATGCCGAGTTGGCGCGCGGTGCGTTCGGCATGCCTGCGGTCGCCATTGGTGAAGATGAACTTGCGGCCGGGAAGCTGGCGGATGGCGGTGCCGAGAACGGGATCGGGAACCAGCCAGGAATAGTCGATGTCATGGACCTTCTCTAGAAAGTCGTCGGGATCGATGCCGTGGCGCGCCATCAGACCGTTCAGCGTCGTGCCGTATTCTCGGTAGAGCTCCTTCTGCAGCTTGCGGGCATCGTCGCGCGGCAGCGTCAGCAGTTCTCCGACATAGGCGGTCATCTTCACGTCGATCTGTGAGAACAGGTTCGAATGGTGCGGATAGAGCGTGTTGTCGAGGTCGAATACCCAGTCGGTAACATGGGCGAAGCGGGCGGGATCCGGGAGCGTGGTCATGCAGTCCTTATGGCACGAAACAGTGCTTTTGGCAGAGGCTTTATCCACAACTTATGCGGGTTTCGAGTGGCGAAAATGACGCCATGATTCAAATTTTAGCCATCGCAGAAAGGTGGCATTCAGGGCTTGCTGGCACACAGACGGTCCAGGGGGGAGCCAGCGATGAGCCGCATATTTCTGAAGTCTGCCGCCGTCGCTTTCGCCTCCCTCGCGGTCTCGCTTTTACTGACGCTGATCGTCGTGCCGGCAATGGGCTTTCCGTTCAACCGCACGATGTGGCTGACATCCACAGTGTGCCCGCTCGCTCTTGCCTGGGTCGCCAGTGCCTATACTTTCTGGCAGAGTGAGAGATTGAAAAGCGCCCATCGCGACCTCGCCCGCGCTCATGCCCAGCTCGCCGCCGCGCATCGGCGCCTGTCGGAAAAGGCGAGCCGCGACGATATGACCGGCATGCTCAACCGCGAGAGCTTCTTTGCTGCGCTCGACGCCTCCCGGCGTAAATCCGATCGCGGTGCGTTGCTGGTCGTCGATGCCGATCATTTCAAGGTCATCAACGACAGCTACGGCCATCTGGCCGGCGACGACGCGCTACTCCTCATTGCAAGCGCGATCGAGCGCGGCGTGCGCAGCGGCGACGTGATCGGCCGCATCGGCGGCGAGGAATTCGGTGCGTTCCTGGTCGGCGCCACCGAGCAGGAAGCCAAACGCGTTGCCGAGCGCATCCGCCGTGAAGTCGAGCTGATCCGCTTCCGGCCAGTCGATGAGCGGACCATATCCCTCACCGTCAGCATCGGCGGCGTCACCTGCGGCGAGGATGCCACCGTATCCGACCTGATGCGGACCGCCGACCAGCGCCTTTACCAGGCCAAGCACCGCGGCCGCAATCTGACCATCCTGGATACCGATATTTCCGAAGCGGCTTGAGCGGTCCCGCTCGCTAAGAAAGCGTAAGCCTCTTTTCACTGAGCCGGCCGTTTACACGGTTTAAGCAAATGTGCGGCTAGGTTTGTCTCGGAATTGGCTTCTCTTGGCGAGCAAGTGCCGTTCTGGGAACGCCATGCATGGATCGAAGCCCCATCGAGAGACGTGTCATGAGGTTCTTCAGCAGGAAAATGTCGCGCCGCACGATCATGCAGGCGCTGATTGCGTTGCCGGCCTTGTCGCTGTTCCGCAAGCTGCCCGATGCCGATCCGGACGCGATCGTCGAGATCAACGGTTGGATCCTCAAAAGGAGCGACCTGGCTTGATCTTTGACAGCTACGAGGCATTTCGGGCGGCGAATTTCACCGCCAAGGTCTGCATTCTAGGCTCTGGGCCAGCCGGCACCACGATCGCCAGAAAGCTTGGCGCGGCCGGCATTCCGGTTGTGGTGCTGGAGGCCGGCTCCCGTGAGTTCAGCGATGATTCGCAGGATTTCTACCGCGGCGCCACGGTCGGCGATCCCTATTTCGATCTCGACATCACCCGGCTGCGCTTCATGGGCGGCAGCTCCAATCACTGGGCCGGCTGGTGCCGCGTGCTCGACAGCCAAGATTTCGAGCCCAAGGCCTGGGCGCCGGACACCGGCTGGCCAATCAGCCGCGCCGATATCGAGCCCTATCTGCCTGAAGTCCACGATATCCTCGAACTTGCCGACTTCCGGCCGGATACCTCGATCTCGGACGACATTCGCTGGGTGCAACTGATCAAAAGCCCGGCCGTGCGCTTCGGCGAAAAATTCGCCGACGAGCTCGACAAGAGCCGGAACGTCGCCGTGGTGCTCAACACCTATGCCACCGAGCTTACCGGCAATGGCAGACGAGTGACCGGCGCCAAATTGTGGTCGAACGGCCAGGATGCCGGCTCCTTCACCGCTGACTATTTCATCGTCTGTACCGGCGGCTTGGAAAACTCGCGGCTGCTTCTGTGGTCGAACCAGCGTTCGAATGGCGGCGTGGTGCCGAAGGCTACGGCACTCGGACGCTACTGGATGGAGCATCCGACCTTCGAGGGCGGCAATGCCATCCTTGCCGACTATAGCGCGTTCGAGGTCGACGCCACCAACGAGGCCTTTTTCTCGCCGACGCTTGCCGCCATGGAACGCCTTGAGATCATGAATTTCGGCATCAGGCTGATCGAGACGCCCTACCCCAGCGTCAAACGCATCATCGCCGACCTCGCCTGCACGGCGCCCGAGATGGCCGAATGGGTGTCTTACCAGCTCAGCCAGGACCTGCGCTGCGCCGCCCAGCTCTATGTCACCTGGGAACAGGCGCCGCTGGCCTCGAACCGGGTTCAATTATCGAAGGCCGATATCGACCATGCCGGCGTGCCGCGCATCGAGCTGCATTGGAAAAAGTCGGAGCTGGAGCGTCGCACGCTCCTCGAGGGCTTGAGGCTGTTCGGGACGACGCTCGTCCAGAAGGATCTCGGCCGGGTGCGCATCGCCGACTGGCTTACCAATGGCGGGGACTATCCGACGAATGAGGAACTGGCCGGCCACCACCATATGGGCGGCACGCGTATGGGCACGGATGTGACCAAGAGCGTTGTCGACGCCAACTCAAAGGTGCATGGCATGGACAATCTCTATGTCGGCGGCTCTTCGGTGTTCTGCACGTCCGGCGAATGCAACCCGACGACGACGATCGTCGCATTGGCCTGCCGGCTGGGCGACCACCTTGGCAAAGTCATCGGCGTATAGACGGCCGGCTCAGCCGGCCGGCCAGGGGATCGTCGTCCGCCACAACGCCCGCGCCGGCTGCGAGCCTCCCCTGCGTTTAAAGTTTCGCCGGGTCGAGCGCCGGCTTGCCCTTGTGGCGTCCGACGATCGCTGCCATCTCGTCGACGTTCTGGAATCCATCGCGCAAAACGTCGAAGGACGGCAGCACGAAATAGGCGCGCTGGAACTTGTCGATCTCGTAGCTGGTGCGCATCACCGTTTCCAGATCGAAGGGGACGTGGTGTGCGTCCTTGCTTTCAATCGCGAATTGAAGTTCCGCAAAGGACGACATCAGCCCGGCCCCAAAAGCCTTCAGCGGTTGGCCGGCTTCCTGTATCAACCCATATTCGACGGTGTACCAGTAGAGGCGGCTGATCATCTCGTCGCCACCAAGCGCGATCAGGTCCTCGGCCTTCTCGCCATACATCTGCATGAAATCGGCAAAGACCGGCTGCGTCAGCGCCGGCACGTGGCCGAAGAAGTCGTGGAACATGTCCGGCTCGACGATGTAGTCGAGCTCTTGTTTCGTCCGCAGCCAGTTGGTCACTGGGAAGCGTCGGTTGGCGAGGTGGACAAAGAAGGCTGGTCCGGGAATGAGCCCCGGCACGGCGACGATTTCCCAACCGGTAAGCTTGCGCAGTTTTTCGCCGACCACGCCGAAATCCGGAATCTTGTCGAGCAGGCCCAGCGTGGCGACGCCGTCGAGATAGGACCGGTGCGCCAGCCTTTTGGTCAGCTTCGTCTGGCGATCGCATAGTGTACGCCACACCGCCTGCTCGTCAGCGGTGTAGTTGTAGCTCTGCTCCACGGTGAAATCGGAACGGCAGACCGAATAGTCGCCGCGAAGGCCTTGCGCCGCGCATTCGCGGGCGTAGTCGGCAACGTTGATCGTCATGGCTGTTCTCCCTGGAAATCACGGCTAACCTCATCATAAAAAATCTAGCCGGATCCGGTGAGGTAAATCCGCTTTGATGATGGCTCGAACACGTGATTTGAGGTAAAAGCCACCACAGATAAGCTGTAGGAGAGTGAAAGTGCCTCAGTTTGACGATTTCGAGATCAAGATGCTCGATATCTTGCAACGTGACGGACGCAAGCCTGTGTCCGAACTGGCCCAGGAGATCGGTCTATCCACGACGCCGTGCGCGCGCCGCTTCGAAGCCCTCCAGGGCGCCGGCATCATCAAGGGCTTTGCCGCTGTGCTCAGCCGGCGGGCCGTCGGCTTGATGGTCGAAGTGTTCATTCAAGTGCGCCTCGTAACCCACAGCGACGGTTCGCCCGAAACCTTTATCGCTGCCGTGCAGCGCATGGATGAGGTGTCGTCGTGCTGGACGATGACCGGCGACTACGATTTCCTGCTGCATGTGATGGTGCCATCGGTCGACGAGCTCAATGCCTTCGTCATGCACCGGCTGATGCGGCTCGACGGCGTGCGCGACGTCCACACACAGCTCGTGCTGCAAAACATCAAGGGGCCGGGCCATGTGCCGCTTGGGCACCTCAGGCGATGAATATGCCCCGGTGGGTTCGACCTTGCGTTTTCGCCGATGAGCGCCCGTCAGCCGCCGACGTTCACGGCACGATCAGGGTGCCGGCGCCGTGCTCGGTGAACAGTTCGAGCAGCACCGAATGCGGCGTCTTGCCGTTGAGGATGACGACGCCCTCGACGCCGCGCTCGATCGCCTCGATGCAGGTCTCGACCTTGGGGATCATGCCGCCAGACACCGTGCCGTCCTTGATCAAGGCCTTGGCCTCGGTCACGGTCAGCTCGTCGATCAGCTTCTTGTTCTTGTCGAGCACGCCGGGCACGTCGGTGAGGAACAACAGGCGTGTCGCCTGGCAGGCACCGGCAATCGCGCCGGCAAAGGTGTCGGCATTGATGTTATAGGTGTGGCCGTCGCGGCCGGGCGCCACCGGCGCCAGCACCGGGATCATTTCGGAGCGCGCCAGAAGGTCGAGCAGCGTGCGGTCGACCTCCACCGGCTCGCCGACGAAGCCGAGATCGAGCACGCGCTCGATATTGGAGTCCGGGTCGATCATGGTCTTGCGCGCCTTTTCGGCGAAAACCATGTTGCCGTCCTTGCCGCACAGGCCGATCGCCCATTCGCCCTCGGCATTGATCAGCGCGACGATCTCCTTGTTGATCGAGCCGGCCAGCACCATCTCGACGATCTCGACCGTCTTCTGGTCGGTGACGCGAAGGCCGCCCTCGAATTTCGATTCGATGCCCATCTTGCTCAGCATGGCGCCGATCTGCGGGCCGCCGCCATGAACGACGATCGGATTGACGCCGGATTGTTTGAGCAGCGCGATGTCGCGGGCGAAGGCCTTGCCGAGCGCAATATCGCCCATGGCGTGGCCGCCATATTTCACCACCACCGTCTTGTTCTCGTAGCGCTGCATGTAAGGCAGCGCCCTCGAAAGCAGCGCGGCCTGCATTTCGGCGGTGGCGGCGATGTCCGTCATCGGCGTGGTTCCCAGCTTGAAATGATCGGCGGCGTCTTAGCGGGAATTGCGGCTGGCCGCAAACGGCTTTGCTGTCATGATTGATCAAACTCTACGCCGGCACCTGCAGCGGCGCCCGCCGCGCCTGCCACCCTGAAATCTTCTCCATCTGCGCGGCCAGCGACAAAAGCGTCTCTTCGTCGCCGGGCCGGCCGGCGGCCTGGATGCCGAGCGGCAGGCCGGCATCGGTGACATAGACAGGTAGCGTGATCGACGGCTGGCCGCTGACGTTCTGGATCGCCGGCCAGTGGGTGAACCAAAGGCTCTTGTCCATTAACTGGCCGAACAGCGGTTTGAATTTCAGCAGGCGGGCGAGGCGCATCCTGTCGAGGATGTCCTCCATGAAAGCGTCGGCGCCTTTCGGGTCCATGGCGCCGCAGGCGAGCGGCGGATGGGCGATAACAGGCATCAGCACGGCATCGTATTGCGCGGTCTCGGTGATCAGCCGGCGCGACGTGGCGTGCAGTCGCTGCAGGCCGGCATAGATCTCGCCGGCCGAGACGATCTCGCCGAAACGGCTCATCAGGCGTGTGGCGCGCTCGACGTCGCCCGAGACGGAGCGTCCGACGCGTAAGGCTTCAGCGCGCATCGTACCGGCCACCGCCGCGGCGACGATCTTGCAAAAATCCGCCATGAAATCGCGATCGATACAAGGCAGGTCGATCTCTTCGACCGTGTGTCCGCCATCGCGCGCCATCGCCACTGCCGTATCCAGCGCTGTCAGTGTCTCAGCCGATATCGGCAGGCCGAGCGGCGATTTCCGGTAGACGGCAAGTTTCAGTCTGCCGGGGTCGCGCGCTGCTGCGGCGGCAAAGCTGCCTTTGGGCGGCAGCGCCCCATAGGGCGACAGCGGATCGGGTCCATAGGTCAGGTCGAGCAGCAAGGCCGAATCCCGGACCGAGCGGGCAAGCGCGTGGTCGACGACAAGGCCGTACCAGCTTTCGGTGACAAGCGGCGACAGCGGCACGCGGCCGCGCGAGGTTTTCAGCCCGACCAGCCCGGTGCAGGCTGCGGGAACGCGGATCGAGCCGCCGCCGTCCGAAGCATGCGCCACCGGCACGACGCCGGCCGCGACCAGCGCCGCCGCACCTCCAGACGAGCCGCCGCTGGTATGCGCCGTGTTCCACGGATTGCGGGTGATGCCGAAAGCGGCGGATTCGGTCATCAGCCTCAGCCCATGTTCGGGCGAGGTGCTGGTGGCGATCGGAACAAGGCCGGCGGCCAAATGGCGTTCGGTCATCACCGAATCGAAATCGGCAACGAAAGCCGGAATGCGGCTGCCGCCGTGGGATGGCACGCCCTTCATGGCGATGCCGAGATCCTTCAGTGCGAAGGGCACGCCGGCCAGCGGCAGCTTGCGGTCGATGGTTTTCGCCCGCGTTCGCGCCGCCTCGTAAAGCGGCTCGGCGATGGCGTTGATATCAGAGCGGGTGGCCTCGGCCCGCGCGATCGCCGCATCGACAAGCTCCTGCGGTGGGATCTCGCCCTTGCGCACCAGGCTGGCAAGCCCGGTTGCGTCGTGCTCCCACAAGACCCGTTCAACCGACATTGCCACTCTCCCCGCTATGAGAAGGCTAGCGGCTGCGGGTTTTCTTGGCAATCGAAGCGATGATGCTCTCGGTGACACAAGATCGCTTCCGCCGTTGCAAATACATAGCAATTGCCTAATTTGGCAGCCGATGACGCCGCAGGACATCAGCAACCTGATCGTCCGGACTTCGATGAAGGACCGGGCTGCGTTCGATCTGCTCTACCGGCAGACCAGCGCGAAACTTTTCGGCGTCTGTCTTCGTGTATTGAAGGACCGGGGAGAGGCAGAAGAGGCGCTGCAGGAGGTCTTCGTCAAGATATGGACGAAGGCGGACCGTTTCGCCGTTTCGGATCTAAGCCCGATTTCCTGGCTGGTGGCCATTGCGCGTAATCATGCGATCGATCGCATCAGGGCGCGGCGAGAGCCTGCCGCCTATATCGATGCCGCGCTCGAGGTGGCCGATCCGGCGCCGGGACCAGAGGCTGCGGCTGTTGCGGGCGGTGAATCCGAGCGCATCTATCGTTGTCTCGATGAATTGGAAAAGGACCGGGCGGCGGCCGTCCGGGGCGCCTATCTGGACGGCGAAAGCTATGCCGAACTGGCGGCCCGCCATGACGTGCCGCTGAACACGATGCGGACCTGGCTGCGGCGCAGCCTGCTGAAGCTCAGAGAGTGCCTGGAAAGATGACGCCGGCAGACGATAACGAACCGGAACCTGGGGGCGACGACCTGTTCGCCGCCGAATATGTTCTTGGTGTCCTGGACGCGGACGAACGTGAGATCGCGTCACGCCGCATCGATGCGGACGCAGCGTTTGCGCGCCTTGTCGATGCCTGGGAGGCGCATCTTTCGCCGGTCGCGGGCACCTATCCGGAGACAGAGCCTCCAATCAGGGTCAAGGAAGCAATAGATCGCCGCCTGTTCGTAGCAGAGCCTCGCGCCGGCCTCTGGTCGAGCCTTGCCTTCTGGCGCGGTCTTGCCGCCGCTTCTGTCGCGGCGCTGGCGATCACCGTCGCCGTGCCTTACCTCAACCCGCCAGTCGAACAGCCGCGGCTTGTCGCCTCGCTGGCCGCCGACGGCAGCGACGTCAGATATCTTGCCGTCTATGACGCCGCCCATCGCGAGGTCGGCCTGTCGCATGTCTCGGGCGAGCGTGCCGCCGGCAAGGATTTCGAACTGTGGATGATCGAGGGCAAGAACCAGCCGGTCTCGTTAGGTGTCATCCCGGCCGGTCAGACCGCGCATATGACCCTCTCGCCGGCCGCTCAGGAAAAGCTTGCGCAGGGCGCCGTGCTTGCGGTCAGCCTCGAGCCTGCCGGCGGTTCGCCGACCGGTCAGCCGACCGGCCCCGTGGTCGCTGCGGGCGATTTGAAGAGCATCTGATTGCCCCTGCCGTCTCGCATTATCGAGAATGGCTTAAATCAAACTCCGTGGTGGTATTAGATTAGGGAGCATGAGCCCGAGAAGTCCATGCTCTGAGTCATCGTCATGAAAATTAAAATTTTTCCATGATCGGGGAAACTCACGCACTGATCCCGCCGTATCTCCTTGCGCCCCCAAAGAGGGGAAAAATAAACTGAGGAGATTGAAATTATGCGTAAAATCGCCACCCTTTTGCTTGCCGGAACGATCGCCGTCTCAGCGCTCGCCACCGCCGCCTATGCCGAAAATCCGATGGTCGGCGGCGCCGCCATGTATGCCACCAAGAATATCGTCGAGAACGCCGTCAACTCGAAGGATCACACGACACTGGTCGCGGCCGTCAAGGCCGGTGGTCTCGTCGACACGCTGCAGAGTGACGGTCCCTTCACTGTGTTCGCGCCGACCAACGAGGCCTTTGCAGCACTTCCAGCCGGCACCGTCGACACGCTGCTCAAGCCGGAAAACAAGGAAAAGCTGGTCAAGGTCCTGACCTGCCATGTCATCGGTGCCAAGGCGCTGGCTGCCGACGTCACCAAGATGGTCATGGACGATGGTGGCGCGCACAAGGCCAAGACAGCAGGTGGTTGCGAGCTGACGCTCAAGGCCGATGGCGGCAAGGTCACGGTGACCGACGAGAACGGCAATGTCGCCAACGTGACGATCGCCGATGTCGAGCAGTCGAACGGCGTCATCCACGTCATCGACAAGGTTCTCCTGCCGAAGATGTAACGAACGGCCTGCTGCCAGCGAAGATATGGCTGAGGCTCCATGCCGATGGCGCGGGTTTCCGCTCGCGTGACCCGCGCTATCGACAAGCGTATACTCCGCGCCGTCCGCCCCCTCCGCTTGGGGCAGGTGCGGAGTGCCCGTTGTCAGGAGCTGGCCGTCACCGGCTTTTGATTTCCGTGTGACGGTCGAATTTGGCAAACGGACAACAGGAGGAATGGTGATGATCCGGCGCGACTTTCTTTGGAGCGGTGCCGCCGCCGTGGCATTGCTGGCAGGCACGGCAGCAGCGCTGCGCATGGGCCGGCCGCAGGATGCACGCGCGGCCGAAACCTTCGAGGTCACCAAGACCGAGGCCGAGTGGCGCGCTATCCTGTCCGACGCGGCTTTCAATGTGCTGCGCAAGGAAGGTACCGAATATCCCGGCACCAGTCCGTTGCTCAACGAACACCGCAAGGGCATTTTTGCCTGCGCCGGCTGCGACCTGCCGCTCTATTCCTCCGAAACCAAGTTCGATTCCGGTACCGGCTGGCCGAGCTTCTGGCAGGAGATTCCCAACGCCGTCGGCGAGACCGTGGACAGGTCTATGGGCATGACCCGAACCGAGGTCCACTGCCGCCGCTGCGGCGGTCATCTCGGCCACGTCTTCGACGACGGTCCGCCGCCGACCGGCTTGCGCCATTGCATCAACGGCGTGGCCTTGGCCTTCAAGCCGGCCACGGCCTGAGATGGAAACAAAGAGGTAGAGGGGCGGAGAGTCCGCCGCTCCCAGACATCGTGACAGTTGATTTTCGAATGACCCCGAAAATCGCTTTTCGGGGTCATGCGCGAGGGCGCCAGGCGGGGGATCCGGCGCTCCTCAGTGTCCGCCAGCGCCCCCGCCCTGTGCGGCTGGCTTGCGGATCACCAGGGTGAACAGCCCAAGCGTCGCGAACAGCACCGTCAGCATGACAAACACATCCATGAAGGACAGCAGCGATGCCTGCTGCTGGACCATGCCTGACAGTTTGGAGATCGCCGCCTTGGAAGCGTCGAGCCCGGCAGTTTGCTCAAAGTTAAGCGTCATGTTCTGCAGCTTCTCCTGCGCGGCCGCACTGCCCCATTGCACATGTTCGGAGAGCCTGGCGTAGTGGAAGGCATTACGGTCGATCAGCACCGTGTTGATGACGGCCAGGCCGACCGCGCCGCCGAGATTGCGGGTCAGGTTGAACAGGCCCGACGCGTTCTTCAACCGCTCGGGCGGCAAGGTTCCGAGTGCAATGTTGTTGATCGGCACCATGCACAGCATCATCGAGCAGCCGCGCAGGATCTGCGGGATCAGCAGTTCATAGAAATCCCAGTCGGCGGTGAGATGCGTCATCCACCAGGTACCCGTGGCGAAGCCGAAGAAGCCGATCATCATCATCAGACGCGGGTCCATCTTGTTCGACAGGATGCCGGAAATGGGAGCGGTGAAGAACATAGCCAGGCCGCTGACGAACAGCGCCTCGCCGATCATCAGGGAATCGTAGCCGCGGATGCGCCCAAGGAACACCGGATAGAGATAGGTCAGGCCGTAGAGGCCGATGCCGACGACGAAGGAGAACAGCGAGCCGAAAGCAAAGTTGACGTTGGTGAAGGCCTTCAGGTCGACAATCGGCTCCTCGGCTGTGAAAGCACGCCAGAAGAACAGCACCGCGCCGACAGTCATGATTGTGGCGCAGATGAACACCGCCTGATCCTGTAGCCAGTCGTTGTTCGGACCTTCCTCCAGCACATATTCCATGCAGCCCAGGAAGGCCGCCATGCCGGCAAGGCCCCACCAGTCGAACTTGCTGAACAGCTTGAGATTGGGCTTGTCGAAGTCGATCAGCGACCATGCCGCGGCGGTGACCAGGATGCCGGGCACGACATTGATCAGGAACAGCCAGTGCCAGGACATGGCATGGCTTATATAGCCGCCGACGGTCGGACCGATGGTCGGCGCCAGCGTCGCCACCAGACCGATCATCGGCGACACCATGGCGCGGCGCGACGGCGGAAAGATGGTGAAGGCGGCAGCGAATACGCTCGGAATCATGCCGCCGCCGATGAAGCCCTGGATGGCCCGGTAGACGATCATCTGGTCGATATTGGTGGCGGTCGCCGCCAGCGCACTCGCGGCGGTGAAGCCAGCCGCGGAGACGGTGAACAGCACGCGCGTCGACAGCATCCGGCTGAGAAAACCCGACAGCGGGATCATGATGACTTCGGCGATCAGATAGGCGGTCTGCACCCACGGGATCTCGTCGGAACTGGCGCTCAAGCCCGCCTGGATCTCGGCCAGCGAGGCCGAGACGATCTGGATGTCGAGGATCGCCATGAACATCCCGAACACCATGGCCAGGAAAGCGATGACCCGCCGCGTGGAAATGCTGTCAGGCGTAGTCGGCCGTGCCGGCGGCGATCCTGCTGTCAAGGTCGCGGTTGCCATGGCATTGCTCCCAAGCGGCCGCTTAGTTCGACGCGGCTGGCGCTGTGCGGCTGTCGACGGCGACGACGACGCTTAAGCCCGCGCGCAGCTTGCCTGTCTTCAGCACATCCGCCGGCACATCGATGCGAACCGGCACGCGCTGCACGACCTTGGTGAAATTACCGGTGGCGTTTTCCGGCGGCAGCAGCGAGAACACCGCGCCGGATGCCGGTGCCAGCGACGAGACGGTGCCTTCGAAATCCTCACCGTCGATCGCGTCGACCGAAATCCTGACCTTTTCGCCAGGCACCAGCCGCGCAAGCTGGGTCTCCTTGAAGTTGGCGACGATATAGAGCTTGTCCATCGGCACGATGACGGCGAGCTTCTGTCCCGGGCTGATCAGGTCGCCCTGCTCGACGGAACGGTTGCCGACGACGCCGTCATAGGGCGCGCGCAGCACGGTGAAGGACAGGTCCCGCGCGGCCTTGTCACGGGCAAGCTGCAGCGACGCCAGCGTGCTTGCCGTCTCCGCGCGCTGCGCCTGAAGCACACCGATATTGGCCTGCGCCGCCGCGATCTGGGCATCGGCGCCTACAAGGGCGGCATTGGCCTGCTCGACCGCGGTCTGGGCATCATCCAACTGCGCCTGGGTCCCGACATGTGTCTTGAGCAATTGGGCGGCGCGCGCTTGAACACGCGCCGCATTGTCGGCGGCGGCCTGGTCGGCGGTCTTCTGCGCCTGCGCCTGCTCGAGCGACGCGCGCGCCGCCTCGGTCTGGGCGTCGATGCGGTCGAGCGTCTTGCTCAGGGTGGCGATCTGCGCCTCGGCCTGGGCGACCGCTATTTTGTAGTCGCCATTGTCGACGACCAGCAGCGGATCGCCGGCCTTGACCTGCTGGTTTTCGGTCACCTTGACCTGATCGACATAGCCGGAAATTTTCGGCGAGATGAACGCCATGTCGGCCTGGACATAGGCGTCGTCGGTTGAGATCATGAAGCGCCCGTCGGTCCAGTAGTCATAGCCATACCAGGCGCCTGCGCCCAGCAAGCCAAGCGCGATGATCGGCAACAGCAGGGAGCGCGCCGAACGTTTCTTTTTGGCCGGCGTCTCGGCCGGAGGACTTATTGCGGGCTCGGTCGGTGCATTCGGCGCCTCGATTGCTGGCGCGACCTTGGCGTTGGGGAATGGGCGGACGTCGGCGGTGGGGGTTGCGTTCGAGGACATGGAATCTCTCTTGGCATTTCTCTGGAAACGAGCCATCTCTCTGGAAAGTCTGTCAGACTGAACCGTTCGGTTCGATGTAGGCGTTGACTTAGCGCAGGGAGAGGGCCATATCAAGGGTGATCGAACCGATCGGTTCGAATATTTTTCGAGGTGTGACGTTATGACCGAACCCGACAAGGACCAGTGCGATCTGCTGGATGGCCTGCGTCGCGGCCGCCCCGCGGCGGGACAGGACCCGGTCAAGCGCAGCCAGATCATCGACGGCGCCCGTCGTGTCTTCATCGACAAGGGCTTCGAGGCGGCGTCGATGAACGACATCACGCGCGAGGCCGGTGTCTCCAAGGGCACGATCTATGTCTATTTCGCCAACAAGGAAGAGCTGTTCGAAGCGCTGATCGAGGAAGAACGCGGCACGATCTTCAAGAACATGTACGATCTGCTCGATCGCGCCGACGACCTTCGCGAGACGCTAGTGAAGTTCGGCAAGGTGCTGTCCCTCAAGATCACCTCGGCCAAGGTCGTCCAGGCGCAGCGCACGGTAATCGGCGCATCCGACAGGATTCCCGAACTTGGCGCGCGTTTTTATGAACGCGGCCCGAAACGCGGCCACGACAAGGTCGTTGCTTTTCTCAATGCCGCCATCGAGCGCGGCCTGTTGCGGATCGACGATGTCGATCTTGCCGCCTATCAGTTCACCGAGCTGTGCCTTGCAGGTCTTTTCCGTCAGTGCATTTTCGCCTACCGCACCAAAGCCCCGAGCCAGGAAGAAATCGACCACATCGTCAGGTCGGGCGTCGGCATGTTCCTGAAAGCTTACGGCACCGAAAGGCTTGCCACGGAAGAAAGCACCCAGACGATTGCACTAGAGGCAAAGTCCTAGCCGCCATTGGCCGCCAGCACGATCGCCGCGCGCAATTCCTCGAGGCCTTCGTTTTTTTCCGACGACGTGGCGAGAACGAATGGAAACGCGGCCGGCCGCTTCTTGATCTTCTGCAGTGTTTCTTCGATCAATCGCGGCACGCCGGCGGCCTTGATCTTGTCGGTCTTGGTCAGCACGATCTGGTAGGACACCGCCGCTTTGTCGAGCAGCGACAGCACCTCGTCGTCCTTGGCCTTGATGCCATGGCGGGCGTCGATCAGCACGTAGACACGCTTCAGCGTGACGCGGCCCTTGAGGTAGTCGAAGACGAGTTTCGTCCAGTCGTCGACCTTTTCCTTGGGCGCGGTGGCATAGCCGTAGCCAGGCATGTCGACCAGCGCCATCGGCGGCAGGTCGGCGCCTTCGCCGGAAAATCCTCCAGGAACGAAATAGTTGAGTTCCTGCGTCCGTCCCGGCGTGTTGGATGTGCGCGCCAGCCCCTTCTGATTGACCAGCGCGTTGATCAGCGACGATTTGCCGACATTCGAGCGGCCGGCAAAGGCAATCTCCGGCGGTCCTTCCGGCGGCAGGAATTTCATTGCCGGCACGCCGCGGATGAAGATCCACGACCTCGTGAACAGCTCGGTGCCGATCACGGTCTTGTTCAACGCGTTCAAACCGCTGCCTCCAGAAGAGAAATATCGGCGCCTCTGATGGCATTGAGGTTGCGGCTGATCTTTTCCACCGGCCAATCCCACCACGCCGTTGCCAAAAGCCGCCGGATGGTCCTGTCGTCGAAGCGCATCTTCACCACCTTGGCCGCATTGCCGGCGACGATCGCATAGGGTGGCACGTCATGCGTCACCACTGATTTTGCCGCGACGATGGCGCCATGGCCGACCGTCACGCCGGGCAGGATCACCGCTTCCATGCCGATCCATACATCATTGCCGACCACTGTGTCGCCTCGCAATTCCTTCGACCAGGTGGCCGGGTCGAAACCCTCTTCCCAGCCATGACCGAAGATGTTGAACGGATAGGTCGAAAAGCCGGACATGGCATGGTTGGCGCCGTTCATGATAAAGCGGGCGCCCTCGGCGATGGCGCAGAATTTGCCGATGATCAGCCGGTCGCCGATGAACGGATAATGATGCAGCACGCATCGCTCGGCGAATTTGTCGGGCCCGTCCGGATCGTCATAATAGGTGAAGTCGCCGATCTCGATGTTCGGCGCCGTGACCAATCCCTTCAGGAAACCGACGCGGGTATGCATCGGAATCGGGTGCTTGATGTTGGGGTTGGGTCCGATCATGGTCTGGCTCCATCGGCGAAAAAACAGACAAGGTCAAAATAGTGCGATCCGCCCGGCAGAACCAACCGTATGCGCGCAGGATCATCCTTACCTGTTCAAAGGAACGCTCCTGAAACGAGAGCGAGCTTATAGGGATGCACCGCAGCGGCGTCTACCGCCGGGCCGACTGGTTTCGTCGTCCGTCGGCGGCTTGGCTTGTGCGAAAAAAAGCCCCGGTCTGATGAACCGACCGGGGCTTTTGGATTCGCAAAAAGGGAGCGCCGGCTATTCCGCCGGCGACGGTTTCTTCCGGAAAAGCGCGACCAGATTGTCCCACAATTCGATCTTGGCGCCCTGGCGCTTCATGATCACGCCTTGCTGGATGATCGAAAGCAGATTGTTCCAGGCCCAGTAGATGACGAGGCCGGCCGGAAAACCCGCCATCATGAAGGTGAAGACCACCGGCATCCAGGTGAAGATCATGGCCTGCGTCGGGTCCGGCGGCGTCGGGTTCATGCGCATCTGCAGGAACATGGTCACGCCCATGATCAGCGGCCAAACGCCGATCATCAACATATGCGGCAGTTCGATCGGGATGAGGCCGAACAGGTTGAAGATCGAGGTCGGATCGGGTGCTGCCAGATCCTGGATCCAGCCGAAGAACGGTGCGTGCCGCATCTCGATGGTGATGTAGAGCACCTTGTAGAGCGCGAAGAAGACCGGGATCTGCAACGCCACCGGCCAGCAGCCGGCGAGCGGATTGATCTTTTCGGTCTTGTAGAGCTCCATCATCGCCTGCTGCTGCTTCATCTTGTCGTCCGCGTATTTCTCGCGGATCTCGAGCATCTTCGGCTGCACCTTCTTCATGTTCGCCATCGACGCGTAGGATTTGTTGGCAAGCGGGTAGAAAACGGCTTTGACCACGACGGTTGTGGCCAGGATGGCCAGACCGAAATTGCCGAAGAATTTGTACATCGTGTCGATCAGGTAGAACATCGGCTTGGTGATCCAGATGAACCACCCCCAGTCGATCAAACGGTCGAACAGCCTGATATGGCGGTCTTGTGCATAGGCGTTGACCTTGGCCACTTCCTTGGCGCCGGCGAAGATCTCGGTCTCTACAGTCGCCGATTGGCCGGCATCCACGGTGATCGGGTCGGTGAGGAAATCGGCCTGGTAGCGCGGGCGGCCGTCCTCGAAATAGGCGTAGCGCGGCTGGAACGGCTGCTTCTCGGTCGGCACCAGCGTCACCGCCCAGTATTTGTCGGTGATACCCAGCCAGCCATCGGTCGACTTGCCCGGCGTGAACTGCTTGTCCTCCTCGACGGAAGCGTATTTGTGCTCCTGAAGCCCTTCCGTGCCGGTGACGCCGATCAGCCCTTCATGCAGCACATAGATGCTGGCGACGGCAGGCTTGTCGAAGCGGGTGACACGGCCGTAATTCGACAGGGTAACGGCGGTCGAACCGGAATTCTGCACCGTGTCCGAGACCGTGAACATATAGTCGCTGTCGACGGAGAAGGTGCGCTTGAAAGTCAGGCCCTTGTCGTTGGTGAAGGTCAGCGCAACCGGCGTCGCCGGGGTCAGTGTTGCATTGCCGTCGACGGTCCACACCGTTTCCGGCCCCGGCACCGCGCCGGTCTTGTCGCTGCCGACGAAGCCGATCTCGGCATAATAGCCCGTAGGCAGCGCCGCCGGGTTGAGCAGCTCGATCTCGGGCGAGTTCTTGTCGACCGTCGTCGTGTAGTGCTTGAGCCTGAGATCGTCGAGGCGGGCGCCGGTGAGATTGATCGAGCCCTCCAGGCTCGGCGTGTCTATCTTGACGCGCTGGGTCGACGCCAGCGCCTGCTCGCGGCCGGCCGGCGTCGTGCCGTCGGTTCCGGATGCGTTGGGGCCCGCTGAGTTGGGAATGGCACCTTGCTGCGGCACCGGCGTTTCGCTACCGCCCGGACTGGTGCTTTGGGCCGCCTTCTTCTGCTCCGCTACCCGCTGTTCTTCGATGCGGGCCTTCTCGCGCTGTGCCTCGCTCTGCGGCAGCACATAAAAATACTGCCAAAGCGACAGGATCAGCACCGACAGTGCGATGGTGATGAAGAAGTTCCGGTTGTTTTCCATCGAAAGCCTTGGCCTATCGTGTTCCGCGCAATCGGCGGGAGAGTTCGGCCTTCAATTGGCCGAACGGAGTGGTAAGCACGTCTTCGCGCCCGACGATGACATAGTCATTGCCAGGCGCCATGTCACCCGCGGCATGGGTGCGCACGGCTTCTCTCAGCCGCCGCCGGATGCGGTTGCGCACGACTGCGTTGCCGACCTTCTTGGTGACCGTGTAGCCGACGCGAGGTGCCTCTGCGTCGCTGCGGTCCAGAACTTCGACAAGAAAAAGCCGCCCGCGGCGCTTTTCGCCACGCCGGACAGCCAGGAATTCCGCGCGTTTCAGAAGCCGCTTGGGATGTGCTCCCGCTGGCTTGCCGGTTGCGGACAACGATCTCGTCTTCCGGTCAGGCGCTGAGCCGCTTGCGACCGCGGTTACGGCGGGCTGCGACGACGCCACGACCACCCTTGGTGGCCATGCGGGCACGGAAACCGTGCCGGCGTTTGCGGACGAGTTTGGACGGTTGGTATGTACGCTTCATTTGTTTTAATACCGCGGGGTGCGGCCCTTCTTGATTCTGTCACTCTGTAACAGGAGCTTTGCCGGGTCGGTTTTGGCGCGATCGAAACCGCGCCGGGACGAATGGCCCGAGCGTGAGCGGGCTTATAGAAAGAAGGGTTTTGGAAGTCAATCCAGCGCCGACATCAGGCGCCGTCAGGCTGATGGCGAAGTGATCGCTGAACTCTGGGCGGTCTTATCCCGTACTGGGACGAAGGACGAAATTGGCAAAAAAGCCGCAATGGCCTAATCTTGGCCGATCAAGCGATCGTGAAGAAAAGCAGCATGAGTGAAATCCCATCCGCGGATGACAGGACCGATCGGGCGACGACCGCCGCCCGTACCGTGCCCTTGTCGCGTGGGTTGTCGACAAAGCTCTTGCTGCTCACCATCGTCTTCGTGCTCCTGGCCGAGGTCCTTATCTTTCTGCCCTGGATCGCCAGCTACCGGCTGAGTTGGCTGAAGGAGAGGCTGAACACCGCCGCTGCCGTTTCGATCGTGCTGGTGCAGGGGGAGCCCGCCTCGCTGTCCCGTGCGGCCCAGAACGACGTGCTCACGGCGATCGGCGCCAAGGCGATCGCCGTGCGCGACGGCGGCGTTTCGCGCCTTCTGGTCGTGGCTGAAATGCCGCCGCAGGTCGACGAGCATATCGATATCGCCAATGTCGGCCTGATCGAGGGCATGACCAGTGCTTTGGACACGCTGTTTTTCGGCGGCGAGCGGATGCTGCGCGTTTTTGGGCCTGTCGGCGACAGCGACAAGGAATTCGAGCTGATCATGCCCGACTACAGCTTGCGCAATGCCATGCTCATCTATTCGCGCAACGTCGCCTTCGTCTCGCTGCTGATCTCGCTGTTCACCGCCATGCTGGTTTATGCCGCCATAGACCTGATCATGATCGGGCCGATCCGGACAATGACGCGTTCGATGCTGGCCTTCTCCGAGGCGCCGGACGACCCTGGGCGGATCATCCACCCAGCCGCCCGCGCCGACGAGATCGGCGTTGCAGAGCGCGAGCTCTCGCAGATGCAGGAGCGGCTGCAAAAGATGCTTGCCGAGCAGAAGCACCTCGCCGACCTTGGCCTCGCCGTGTCGAAGATCAACCACGACATGCGCAACATCCTGGCGTCGGCACAGCTGATGTCGGACCGTCTGCGCCAGGTCAAGGACCCGACCGTGCAGGCCTTTGCGCCGAAACTGCTGCGCGCGCTCGATCGAGCCGTATCCTATTCGGAAGGCGTGCTCGCCTATGGCCGCACCCAGGAGCCGCCGCCGTCGCGCCGCAGGCTCAGGCTGCGCCAGCTGGTCGACGACGTTCACGGCCTGCTCGACACCGAAGGCGGCATCGAATTCGTCAACGCCGTCGATCTGGCTTTCGAGGTGGATGCCGATTCCGATCAGCTCTTTCGCGTGCTCACCAATCTTTGCCGCAACGCCGTGCAGGCAATGGCGGCGGATGCGGAAAGCGCGGTGGTGCGCCGGTTGGCGGTATCGGCCGAGCGCGTCGGCAGCGTCAGCCGCATCACCGTCACCGACACCGGCCCCGGCCTGCCGCCGAAGGCGCGCGAGAACCTGTTCGCGGCGTTCCGCGGCTCGGCCCGCAGCGGCGGCACCGGCCTTGGCCTGGCGATCGCCCATGAATTGATCCGCGCTCATGGCGGCACGGTGGAGCTTGTCGAAAGCAGAGGCGGCCGCACCACATTCGCGGTCACCATCCCCGACGAGCCGGTCCGGCTCGACCAGGCCCGCTCCGGCCTGCGCCGCCCGGCCTGATCCAGGGCAATTCCAGGAAAAGTGCGTAACGGTTTTCCGTCCGCAATTGCTCAGAACAACGAGCCGGCCAGCGCGAACAACAAAACTTTTGCCGGATCGGCTTGCTTTTCGGAAATTCAGTCGCTAGGGAACACGTCACATCGCGGCCGGTCGCCAGGATCGGATCGCGGGCCACGCAAAGCATGGCCTGTTGCGCGCCCGTAGCTCAGCTGGATAGAGCACCAGACTACGAATCTGGGGGTCAGGAGTTCGAATCTCTTCGGGCGCGCCAATTGGAATGTACATCCCGACCTAGTTAATGGCACAGATCAAATTGCGACGAAGGGCGAAGCAGCCAGCCCCTGCTGAAGCCGTCATTCAGCAAGGAGGGGTGCAGCGCGTGGTCGGGCCGGCAGGCAAGGCCCGGTCGTTCAATGCGGCGTCGCCGTCGGCCAGTGCGGCTCCGGACGAAGCAGATCATGGCTGACGAAGGTCAGAACGGTATAGGCCACAATCGTCACGCATTTGTGAGCTGTGTATAAGTCTTTCCGGGATTATGGGTCTAATCTTGGGCCGTGCGTCGCCTTAAATATCAGTAACAATAGTCCGTGCGTGGCCCGCCGCTCAGGAATAATGCTGATGGAACGCAAGCTCGCGGCAATTATGGCCGCCGATATCGTCGGCTACAGCCTGCTGATGGCTGAAAACGAGGCTTCCACCTACGCGAAGCTGCGCGCTGTTTTCGATGAGCTCATTGACCCGACCATTGCCAGCCATGGCGGGCGCATCGTCAAGACGGCGGGAGACGGCTTTCTCGCCATGTTTCCCAGCGTCAACGAAGCGGTTGATGCGGCGCTGGCCATCCAGGAAGGCTTCGACAAGGGCCCGTTCGAGCTGCGCATCGGCATCAATCTTGGCGATGTCATCGAAGATGACGGCGACGTATACGGCGACGGCGTCAATGTGGCCGCCCGTCTTGAGACCATGTGCGATCCGGGGCAGATATTCGTCAGCGGCGCCGTGGTGATGGCGGCCGAACGCAACAGCGCGGACAGGTTCGTCCGCATCGGCCGCAGGCGGGCCAAGAACATTCCCGAACTTCTCAACGTCTACCGCGTAAGCCGTGCGGGCTCTCCGTGGTCGCCATGGCGACAGGTGCCGCAGGTGCTGCGCAGCACCGCCGCCCGCTGGTCTTATGGCGCGGCCGCCATAGGCCTCATCCTCATCGGCACCCAAATCCAGCCGCTCTCCCTGGCAGCCATGGTCAGCCGCATCCCGGCGGTCTTGTCGATGGACCAGAGCCGCGCCGACCCCCGGCCGTCAGTGGCGGTCATGCCTTTTGCCGCGATGAGCGGCAGCGACGAGCAATCGTATTTCGCCGACGGACTGACCGAGGATGTGACGACAGCCCTTGCCCGCAATTCAGAACTGCAGGTAATCGCGCGCGATTCCACCTACGCCGTTCGCGGGCAGGATAGGGACGTGCGCAAGCTCGGAGCGAAGCTCGGGGTTGATTATGTGGTTGAAGGCAGCGCCCGCCGTGAAGGCGACCAGCTTCGCGTGTCGGCGCAGCTGATCGATGTAAAGACAGGCACGCACCTGTGGTCGCGCAGTTTTGACCGGCAGGTCGCCGACGTGTTCACGGTCCAGAGCGAACTGACCACTGAAATCGTCGCGCAGATCGCGCCCTATATCGGCAGGAGCGAGGCGGCGGCGGCAGCGGAGCGCCCGACCGACAACCTGCAGGCCTATGACCTCGTGCTGCAGGCCCGCAACCGCTACCGGCACGGCGGCGATGATCCGCAGGACATTCTGGAGGCGCGGGGCCTCTACCAGCGCGCCCTTGAAATGGATCCGTCCTATGCGGCCGCCCGCGCGGGCCTCGCGCTGACCTTTATCGCCAGCGTGGCGCAGAGCGGTGACGGTCGGGAAAACGCGCCCGAGCTCCACCTGGGGCTTAGCGAGGCCCGGCAGGCGGTCCGTCTCGATCCCAATCTTGGCCTTGGCTATCAGGTCATCAGCTTCGGGCTTGCCCTTCAGGGCGACTATTCAGGCGGCTTGCAGGCCGCACGGCGCGCTGTGGAGCTCAACCCTAACGATCCCGACAGCATGATGGCGCTTGCAAAGGCGCAGGTTCGCTTCGGGGAATATGATGATGCCGTCGCCAACGCAGAGCGGGCCCGCCGCCTTCATCCTATGGCGCCTGAGTACTATGCCTATGTGCACGGGCAGGCGCTCTACGCGGCTGACCGCCGCGATGAGGCTTCCGCCGTCATAGAAGAATGCCTGATCCGGGCGCCGCGCGATGCAAACTGCCTTCTGATTCAGGCCGCTTTGCAGGCCGGGGGCGGCGAGGTCGAGGCAGCCCAGCAGACGATGGCAAAGCTGGTCGAGGCGCATCCGGCATTCTCGCTGGAAGCAGAGCGCGCCTACCGCCGGTTCGGTGACAGGCCGCTGATGGAAGAGTTCCTGCAGGACCTCGCACGGGCGAAGGCGCCTGAAACCGCCTGAAGGTTTTAACAGAGCGGCTTCAATCACATAGCGGTGCCCAGTTTCATCTCGTCCGGCGCGCCAATACCGCCGATTTCCCTCCGTTCGTGTTTTAACGGTCAAGACCCCAAACTTCCGGATTTCGTGCGAAGTACTCGATCAGCATCTCGGTGAGGACCCTGACTTTCCGTGTGGGGTGCTTACCCGGCGGTCGGACGACATACGCGCCTGCTGAAGGTGGGGGATAGCGTGTCATAATCGGAACGAGCGCTCCGGAGGCCACATGGTCGTACGTGATGCAATCAGGGAGCCAAGCGATGCCGAGTCCTGCCACCGCGGCGGCGGCGAGCGCCGTGGCGTTGTCGGCCTTGAACCTGCCCTGCGGCTGTACCGTGACGATCTTGTCGCCATTCATGAACTGCCAGGTTTCCGTCCCCTGCATGAGGGCCTGATGGGTAATGAGCTCATCTGGCGTCTGAGGTGAACCGCGCGTTTTGATATAATCCGGACTTGCGACGAGCTTTCCATAGATCGGTCCGATGCGCTTCGCGATCAGGTTGGAGTCCTGAAGGTACCCGACCCGGATCGCGCAGTCGAAACCCTCTGCGATGAGATCGACGAAGCGATCGCTGTAGGAGGTATGGATGTGGAGCTGGGGGTGCTGATGCGCCATTTCCGCAAGCACGGGGGCGAAGTGCGTCGGGCCGAAGGAAAGCGGCATCGCGACCCTCAGGCGGCCGCGCAGATCACCGGCTGGGAGGATCGCTTCCCTGGCCGTATCGATCTCGGCGCTGGCTCGGGCCGCATGGTCCCTGAACGTAATCCCCGCTTCGGTGAGCGCGGCGCCGCGGGTCGTTCGTGCAAGAAGCTGGACGCCAAGCTCCGCTTCAACCCGAAAGAGCCGCCGACTGACGATTGACTTGGAGACGCCGAGCCGGCGCGCGGCGGCCGATACGCCCCCGGCATCGGCCACTGCGACGAATGTCTGTAGGTCTTCGATGTCCAATTCGGCGTTCCTTGTTTCGCGACACAGCTTGCCTGTCTATGACACTACCGCATCGCCAAAGGGAACGGCAAATTGCGTCCAGGCAACGTCGCCCGCTGGCGCATGTCTCCCGTGAGCCCATCGCCGCCCATAGCGGCAGAGAAAGGAAGTCTTGATGACCCCTCGTAACGGCCTCGATTCGCTTCTTCGTCCTGAAGACTCGGTCCTCGTTCTGATCGACCACCAGCCCTATCAGCTCACAAACGTGAACAGCCACGATCCGCAAGCTGTGGTCAACAACACGACCGCGCTGGCGAAGCTGGCAAAAGCCTTCAATGTTCCGACCATTCTCACCAGCGTGATCGCGGCGCGCGGTGGACTTCTCTTTAAGCAGATCACCGACGTATTTCCGGACCAGGAAGTCATCGATCGCACCTGGGTGAACACCTGGCAGGACGAGAATGTGGTGAACGTCGTCAAGGCGACCGGCCGCAAGCAGCTGATCATCGCCGGCCTGTGGACCGAGGTCTGCGTCGCAATGCCTGTGATCCAGGCCGCCGGCCAAGGCTGGGACGTGACCGTGATCACCGACGCGTCGGGCGGGATTTCGAAGGAGTCTCACGAAGTTGCCATCCAGCGAATGATCGCGGCCGGCGCGAACGTGATGACCGTGATGGCGCTCGTTGGCGAATGGCAACGCGATTGGGCACGCACCGAGCATGTCGAGGAGCTGACCGAGATTCTCATCCAGCACTTCGGCGGCAGCGGCATCGCGTATCTTTGGGAGCAGCAGCTTCTCAACACGCCGGTGCCAAGCGCCGCGGGCTGATCTGGGCGGGGGTGACGGAAATCCTGAGCGATCGGCGCCAACACGCTGACTGCTTATCGAGCTCAGTCATCCCCGCCTCCACAAGCCGGCCGCTCATGCCTGAATGCAGGCGGCCGGCATGATCAACGGCCACTTCCTCCAGCCATTACCCGCGACCGATGATCGCCTGGCGTATTGCTCGGAGCGGCGGTCCGCGGACTCAGACTTACATCTCTTTTTCCCACCAGCCGCGGGTGTTCACGTTAGCGGCGTCAGCGAGAGCTTCCAACTCCGCGATGTCGTCGCTGGAGAGCGTCATATCGGTGGCCCGGACCAGACCATCGATGTAGTTGGGCTTGGTGACGCCGATGATCGGCGTCGTGCCCTTGGCGATGGCCCAAGCTGTCGCGACATCGGGCGCTGCTGCACCCTGCTTTTGGCCGATCGAGGCGAGTTTGTCCGTCAGCGCCTTCAGCGGAGGCAGCATGCCATTATAACTCTCCGCCCGGCTGCTGCCTTCCGGCAGCGGGTTCTCCGGACTGTACTCGCCGGTCAGGGCACCCTGTTCAAGCACTATATAGGCGAGGAACGGGATGTCATGGTTGCGGCAGTAGTCCAAGATGCCAGCATCCTCAGAGCTGCGGTAGAGGAGGCTATAGTGATTCTGGATGGCTTCGACCCGAAACCCGGCTTCTCCAAGGATCTGATCGGCGAGCTCGATTTCGCTCAGGTTGTGATTTGAGACGCCGACATGTCTAACCTTCCCGCTCTTCAGCAACGGGATCAGGTACGGCGTCCACCGCGCTACATCTGCTGGATTGTGAATCCAGTAGAGGTCGATGTAGTCGGTACCGAGGCGTGCCAGACTCTGCTCCAGCATGTCCGCCACCGGATCGTCCCTGGTTCCCGCGGCCTGCGGAGTGAACTTCGTGGAGAGCTGATAGTCGCTGCGGGCGTAGCGCTTCAATAGTTCTCCGAGTACGATCTCTGAACGGCCCATGCCGTACACAACGGCGGTGTCCCAGAGGGTAAATCCGGCCGCATGCGCCTTGTCCACGACCTCTTCCAGACCCTCCTGAGTCAGGTGGCTGCCGAAATGGCCGTTGCCAGTCTCGCCGCTGTCGCCCCAAGCCCAGGTGCCCAGTGCGACCGTGGGTGTCTTCAGTTTATCGCTTGTCATGTTTGCTCCATCCTTGTTCCGCGGCCAGGTTTGCTGTGACCAGGCGCCGCTGACACTGTGATGCGCGGCGACGTCGAACCGTTAGCCTGATGCGCCGGAATTACTGCCCAATCCTCCAGAAGCCGCGGGTTCGCGTTGCCGCTCTTCCGCGCGCGTGCGATGGTCCGATTCATGGAAACATTGATCGAAATCGCCGCCGTGATCGCCCGGCACGTCTCGAAGGATGGCTTCCACGCCACCCCCATCGAGCGTGTGACGCTTGTTCGATCCTCCACGGTGACGATGCCGATGCCGAATGTTTACAGGCCGCAACTGTGCCTTGTCGCGCAGGGGCGCAAAGAGGTTACGCTGGGCGACCGCATGTTCAGATATGCACCGGGGCGCTATGGGGTCGTGACCTACGACCTGCCTGTTATAGGCCATGTGGTCGAGGCGACGCCCGACAAGCCCTATCTCTGCCTGTACCTCGATTTCGATCCGGTCATGCTGGGGGAGTTGGCGTTGCGCGTGCCGCCGCCACCGGAAGCACCACCCCCGCCCATAGGCAAGACCGTCTCCGACGCCGGCGCCGGTCTGCTTGACGCGGCTCTACGCCTGCTGCGCCTGCTCGACGATCCGGCAGCGCTGCCCGTGCTCGGGCCGCTTGCCGAGCAGGAAATTCTCTATCGCCTGCTCGCCGGCCCGGACGGCGCCAGGATGCGCCACATCACCTCCAGCCAAGGTCGGGTGGCCCAGGTCGGCCGCGCCATCGCCTGGATCGGGAAGAACTTCCGGGAACGGTTCAGCATCGAGCGGCTTGCCGCGGAAGTAGGGATGAGTCCGTCGAGCCTGCACGAGCATTTCCGCGCCGTGACGGCGATGACGCCGCTGCAGTTTCAGAAGCAACTCAGGCTGCAGGACGCGCGCAGCCTGATGCTGGTCCAGGACATCGACGTCGCGACTGCCGCCTTCCGCGTCGGTTACGAAAGCCCGTCGCAGTTCAGCCGTGAATATCGCCGCCACTTTGGAGATCCGCCGGCGCGCGACATAGCCCGTCTGCGCGCTTCGCCGGGCTTGGCAGTGGTCGCTTGAGTTCAGCTCAGCCCGCCGCCCGCTGCCTCTCGGGCTGCGGCCTAGTCCTGATCATCTCGACCAGGCTGGCCTGGTCGGCATCGCCATAGCCCAATGCGACGGCTTTTTTTAGGAGCTGGAACATCGGCGCGATCAGCTCGGTGCTGACACCCTGGCCCTCGCTGGCCGCGATAAAGTTGTCGAAGGCCGCCGCCTGCATCTCGAGATTCGAGACGACATCGCTGCGGTAGTCGCCGCTGTCGATGCGCTGTGCCATGTCGGGCAGCCATGTCATGACCGCTCCGAGCCAGTTGGTCAGCATTGGCAGGAATTTTTCCGTCGGCACCTTTTCCGATCCGGTCAGCGCGAAGGCATGCGTAACGCCTGAGAACAGGCCATACATGGCGGTGAGCAGGGCAATGTCGTGCAACGGTGCCAGCCCGGCGTCGTCGCCGAGATATTTCGCCGCCCCCAGCGCGCCGAGCGCTTTCTCATGGGCCTCGAACGCCGCGTGCGCACCGCTGTAGAGGATCAGCGCCTCGGCTTGGCCGATCATCGGCGGAACCGCCATAATGCCGCCGTCGAGGTAGTCGGCGCCCTGGGTGGCTGCCCATTGCGCCATCTCGCGCGCCTGCGCTGGCGTGCCGTTGGTGAGGTTGACCAGCGTGCGGCCGGCAAGTGCATCCTTCGCCGGCTCGAGCGCCTCATACACGGTATCGTAGACCAGCAGGCAGGCGACCACGAGTCTGCTCGCCTCGACGGCATCCTTGACGCCCGCGGCGGCGACAGCGCCTTTGGCCACGAGGGCCTCAGCCTTGGCCGGCGAGCGGTTCCACACGGTCACGCTGAGGCCGCTTTTCAGGAGCGCCTCGGCTAAGGCCGAGCCCATGTCGCCAAGGCCGATGACGGATACGTCGGACATCTGTTTTCCTTTCTTTTTCGGTTCGATTGTGAAGTTACGCAGCGAGCTCTGCTGCGGCGTTCCTATTCACCCCATGGCCGGCGACAAGTCCTGGCCGAGGCCGCCGTCGACCTTGATCCGCTCGCCGGTGGTGAAGGTGGCGTCGAAGGCGAGGAACAAAACGGCGCGCGCCACTTCCTCCGGCGTGCCGTGGCGCTTCATCGGCGTCACCTCATCGCCGATCTTCATGAAGGCGGCGCGCTCTTCCGCCGAGGCGCCGGCCACACCCATGGTCGGCGTGTCGATGAAGCCGGGGCTCACCACGTTGACGCGGATTTTTCGCGACAGGAGTTCCGATGCCAGCACCTTGCCGAAGGCGCGCAGCGCCGCCTTGCTGGCGGAATACACCGCCATGCCGGCGATGCCGGAATCCTCGGCGATCGACGAGGTAAAGACGATCGCGCCGCCCTCCTTGATCAGAGGAATGAGGCGCTGGGCGGTGAAAAAGGCGCCCCTGGTGTTGATGTCGAACTGGCGGTCGTAGGACGCTTCAGTGACCTGGTCGAACGGTTCCAGCTCCGACACGCCGGCGTTCACGTGCAGGAAATCGATCTCCCCAAGCTTCTGCTCCACTTCCGCGTTGAGCACCGCGATGTCGCCCATGCTGGCGACATCGGACCGAACCGTATGGACGCTGTCGCCAAGCGCCTGACGGGCGTCCGCGAGGTTCTTTTCACTGCGCCCCGTGATCAGGACCTCGGCGTCGCCGTCGATCAACGCCTGCGCCACCGCCAGTCCCATTCCATGCGTGCCGCCGATGACAACGGCCTTCTTACCCTGAAATCTGCTCATGATTCGTCCTTATCCCGGCGCGAAGGGCGCCGCGGTCTGTCGGTTGAAACTGTCGGGAGCGGCCACTTTTTTGCCGCGCGAAACTATCCCAGTGGAAGCCTTGCCGCTGGCCTTCTGCCCGCATGCTCCGCGTCCTTAACGAAGCTAGGCGGGTGCTTTCGATTGCACAAGTACAGACAAAAAAGTAAGGTACTTACCAGATCCTCAGAATTGGAGACTTCCTTGGAAAAAAAACAAAGAGAACTGCCGGACAGTTGCGGATTGGGTCCCGCGCTCGGGGTGATCGGCGGCAAGTGGAAGGCACTTTTGCTCTGGCAGATCCACCAGGCGCAGCCCTGCCGTTTCGGCGAACTGAAAAGGCTGCAGCCGGCAATCAGCGAGAAGATGCTGATCCAGCACCTGCGCGAGATGGAGGCGGACGGCATCATCCACCGCGAGGTGTTTCACCAGGTGCCGCCGCGCGTGGAATATTCGGCCACGCCGGAAGGCGTCGAGCTCGACCTGGCGCTCGCTCCGCTGGCGGAATGGGGCAAAAAGCACCAGGAGCGGACGGAGAAGGCGAAGGTCGGAGCGGTGAGGGCAGTCCGAACCGCGACGGAAGCAGCCGCGCCGCTGAAATATCAGAATGCCCCAGCGGAAACGTAGCTATTGGTTTCGTCCACGCTGGCGCGCCATTTTTCGCCGCGATAGTCGGTGACCGCAAACGGCAGCGCATGTTTGTTTCTGGCAGATCAGCGGCGATCGGCGGAACACATGGGACGCGCCACCACATTTCCATGTCTACCATGACCCTATTTCGCCGTCGCAACGCCTGGTAATTGTTTGATGAAATCACCCATTTGCTCAACTCACCCGCAAAGCGAGCTTGCCAACATAGTGGGTGGTAAGCGCTCGGTGCGCATCGACAACCTGGTCGAACGGGAATGTACGGGCGACGTGGACGTCGAACGGGCCAGAGTCGATCAGGCGGTTGAGCTTGTCGGTCGCGTGCTGGCTGCGGGCGCCGTTGTAGCGAATGAGCTCCACGCCGGGCCGGACATTTGGCTCGGGCATCACGCCGTGGGGGCAGGCGACCCGACCGCCGTCGCGCACTGACGTCAGCGCGTGGTCGGCCGCCTCACCGCCGACGGTGACAAGGGCAGCGTCGAGGCCGCCAGCGGCGAATTCACGAGCGGCCGCCAGCACGTCGTCCTTGCGCCCGTTGACGATGGCGTCGGCGCCGAGCCGCTGCGATAGCGCCACGCCGTCATCGCCCGAAGCCACCGCCAAGACGCGGGCGCCCAATCGTTTTGCCACTTGGATGGCCACGTGCCCGATGCCGCCGCTGGCGCCGAAGATCATTATCGTATCGCCCTGCTTTATGCCGATCTCTTCCAGGCCGCTGAGCGCGGTCAACGCATCCCAGCCCATGACGCCCGCTTGTTCGATCGTGAGCTTGGCGGAGATGAGCGCCACGTTGTCCGCATCCGTTACTGCGTACGTGGCGTAGGTTCCACCCTTGGGAAGTGGCATGGATGCGGCGTACACCCGGTCGCCTTCCTTGAAGCGGCTGACTTGGCCGCCAACGGCGACGACTGCGCCCGCGCAATCCCAGCCGAGCACATAGGGGAATGTCGACGGCATTCCGAAAGCCCCGTCGTAGCGACCCTCACGCTCGACCGCGTCCCACGAGGCCACGCCCGCCACTTCGACCCGGATCAGGACTTCGCTCGGCCCGACCTTGGGCACTGACACGGCTCGCACAGTAATCAGATCGGCTCCGCCGAACCGGTCGATGGCGGCGGCCTGCATTGTATCCGTTTGTGCATTCGTCATGCGTTTTCTCCTAAGAATACGGTTGGTCATGAAACCCGCTTGTAGCGGCGGTGGATCGAGCATCGCCGACGAGCGCCGATCCCATACTGTCCAGCACTGATTGCAGGCATCATTCCGACACCCCATTTCATTGGCGCAACGCTCGGCTCGCTTGTCGTTCGAGGGAGAGCTATGATTTGGGAAGCGCGACGCCAATACGCACGGAAGCGTAAGTGGTTACCTGCCGGTAAGGAGGGCAAGTGAACAAACCCACCGAGAATGGTTTTGCAACCGCGATAAAGATGGTCTCCGGCAAGTGGAAGCTAGACATCATCTGCGAACTCGGCGCGACACCACGCAGGTTCGGCCGGCTGCGGCAGTCGATTCCGACGATCAGCGAAAAGATGCTGACGCAGCAGCTGCGAGATCTTGAGGCAGACGGGCTTGTGAACCGAAAAGTCCATCCAGGCTCTCCGGCCAAGGTCGTCTATTCGTTGACGGAAATCGGATCGACGCTCTGTGCTGAGGCAGAGGGCTTATGCCGCTGGGGCGAACAGCTCCGTTGCTCGGGTCAGCCGGAATGACCGCGCGCCAGGCTGAGACGATGTGGGCTTCGGCCCCGTTCGAACCGCATTGACAGCCTACTGAAGCCCACAGCTAGGTGCGATCGAATACGGCCTGAATCGCACCGACAAAAGCGAGGGGGTTGGCCGTCTTTTCGAACGCGATCGAAACATGCCCGTCAGGCAGCGCTATGACAAGCTGCAAGAATTTGCCGTAACCCACGATGATGAATTCCGCCCCGCCGCAATCTATGTCACCTCGTTGCTTCACGAGGGTGAGGAGTGCCGGATTGACCAGCAATTCCTCATAGCGATCGCTCTCTGAACTGGACGCATCAGCGATCCCTTCACGCTCCGCCCGATCAAGACGGTCGCCCCGATAGGTCGCGACGTACCGAATGTCAGGTGAAATCTCGAAGATACGATCATGAAAAGTCATCGCCATTCACCATCGAGATGATCGCATGGGCTGCTCACCCAGCCTAGTCTTGGCAGTTCGCCAAAACAACAGGGCTAGCTTATGCGCTTTCCGCCGGGCCGCTCATTGGGTGGTACGAGCTGAGCAGGTGCGCGTGCTTAGAATGCTCCTGCGCGTCCATCCAGTGTGGATAACTTACGTAAACGGCCTCGGTATCGTCTTCTGCCGCTTCGTAGGCGAGCGCGGTACCTTTTGTGAGAAAGATGATTTCACCCGCCTTGGCGGTCTTTGCACCGTCGGCGGTCCGGATCGTAAGGGCACCCTTGGTGACGATGAGGACTTCGTCATACGTGACGACCCATTCATTCTTTTCCCCTTTCCTCTTGTTGCGATAGTAACCCGCGCTCATGTGGCCGCTGTTGGATTGATCGAGGACGTCGCCTACGAAAATCTCTTTGTCGAGGTACTGGAAAAATTTGGCGTCTTCGTTCGTGTAGTGGTTGACAGTCATTTCTCTGCTCCTATGCCATGGATTCTTGAAACGAGGGCGGCGCTTACCCTGGATGGCTTTACTGAGAGGGTCCGCCACGCCAGGGCGCCGCCGTTCCGAGGGCTACGGCTAGCACGTCGGCCAAGCCGCGACCGGCGCTGCCGTCCTCGTCAAGGCGCGGATTGTAGATCGTGACCTCGAGGCCGACCGCTTTTCCGCTCGCGAGGGCGATGCGGAGCGCAGCCTCAAGCTCGTTCCACGACAGGCCGCCCGGCACACGGAAATCGACTGCCGGCATGATGGCATCGTCGAGACAATCGGCGTCGAGGTGGATGAAAAAGCCGTCCAGCTCCGCCCGCATCAGGTGGTCAAGCGCGGCGCGGGCGGCGCTTTCCACACCCATGCTGCGCACAGCGTGAAGATCATAGGCGCGGAGCTCAGGCGGAAGGGGCTGGCTGCCGAATTTGGCTTGGTCTTCGTGATCGCGAAAGGCGAATGCCACGGCATCCTCGGGTCGCACCAGCGGAGAACGGCCCTCAATATTGGTCAGCAGCGCCGGCCCGTGTCCGGTGAGGAAGGCAAGGTCCATGGACGCGCCCTCGCCGTTGGGCTCCGCCTCAGGCTGGAAGAAGTCAGCATTGCCGTCGATGAAGAGCAGGCCGTAGCGCCCGCGTCGCTTGAGGGCGAGCATCGAGCCCAGCACGATCGTGCAGTCGCCACCCAGCACCACCGGAAATTCGCCCGCGTCCAACACTGCTTCTACAGCATTCGCCAGCTTGGGAGACCAATCCGCGATGGCTTTGGCATTCAGCGTCCGCGTGTCGGGATCGGGCGTTGGGTCCTTCTGCGGGACCTGAAGTCGGCCGGCGCGCCGTGCGCCGATGCGCTCGGCCAGGCCGAATCCAAGAAGCCTGCCGGGGAGGCCCTCGACACCGTCGGTCGCCAGACCCAGCGTGGAAGGTGCCTCGATGATGGCATAAGGATGCATGGACATCGATCCTCCTTTTCTCATCCCGTCAGAACCGGTGCCTGACAGTTTGCGGCATCGATCGTCGGGCCTTGTTACAACAGCTGAATGCCCAGACCCTCAGGCAGGTTCCATTGAATATGTATTCCGAACGAATATAATGGAGAAATGGCACGTGACATAACGCCCAACCTGCTCGGCGCTTTCGCGCTTTCTCTCACCGACGAAATCCTGGCCGCCGGCAGAAAAGCCTCGGGGCTCAGTCCCAGCGGATGCGCGGCCGTTGTGACGCTTGGCCCTTATCCCGGCACAACCATCAAACTGCTGGCTCGCGCCCTCGGACTGACGCATTCGGTCGCCGTTCGCCTCGTCGAGGACCTCGTCTCGGACGGGCTGGTCAAGCGCAAGCCGGGCAAGGACCGACGGCAAGTCGAGCTGCGGCTCACCGCCAAAGGCCGCGCCTTGCGTGCGAGGATCGTCACGGCACGCGAGCAGGTGCTGGCCGACGCGTTGGCCGCCGTCGACGCTCGTTCGACGCAAGTGCTTGGTGAAGTCCTGGCAACAATGCTGACCCGGCTGACACGGAGCCGCGCCCGCGCAGACCACATCTGCAGGCTTTGCGACGAAGACATCTGCGCGTCCGACATCTGCCCCGTGGAACGGGAGGCTGTGCGCTTGACCGGGGAGGTGTCATGAACAACAAGGCGTCAGAACGATGCCACGCGTGGCGCCCGAAACTCTGGCAGGCGATCCTGGCGGTGGTTCTGTCCGCCGCCTGCTGGGGGCTGGCGACCGTCATGACCAAGGACGCTCTGTCGGCCGTGCCGCCGTTCCTGATGCTGACCATGCAGCTCAGCGCGAGCATCGCATTTCTATGGCTTGCCGTCGGCGTCACGCAGCAGACGGTCCAACTCGACAAACGCGCGACGAGGCTCGCGCTCTCCGGCGTGCTGGAGCCGGGACTTTCTTATGGCGTCGGCGTACCAGGGCTTGCGCTCACCAGTGCCGCTTCCGCCTCGGTCATCGGCGCGACGGAAACCGCGCTGGTCACGCTGTTTGCCTGGCTGCTGCTCAAGGAGCGGCTGAAACTCCGCCTTCTCGTCATGATCGTCGTGGCAATGGGCGGCGTGATGCTGATCACGGCAAGCGCCGCAGAAGGCGTGGGTAGAGGAAGCGCCGCCGGCAACCTGCTGGTCCTGCTCGGCACGGTTTTTGCGGCGCTCTATGTCATCAACTCGCGTGTGCTGATTGCGGACGTCGCACCGCTGCCGCTTGCCGCTCTGCAGCAGAGCGTCGGCTTCGTTTTCGCTCTTCTGCTGCTGATAGGCAGTTGGCTGTTTGGGCTGGAGCATTTGCCGGAATCGATTCCGGCATGGCTGATTTTCCTCGCGCTTGCCTCGGGCGTCGTCCAATACGCGCTGGCCTTCTGGTTCTATCTGATAGGGCTTCAGGTGCTGCCGGCTGGAACGGCCGCTGCGATCCTGACCTTGATTCCGGTCTTCGGCGTTAGTGGTGCGATGGTTTTCCTTGGCGAGGGGCTGACGCCGCCGCAGTGGCTGGGCTGCACGATTGTGATCGCCGCAACGGCAGCCATGACCTTGCTGGTCAAGAAAGAGAAAGAGGAAGGCGCGGCGGAATGTGACATGCATGACCGGTCCCGAGGCGGGCGCCAAATACTGCCGTAAGCCGCGGCTTTTTCAGCCGGAGCCGATAACGAGAGTGGAGTGGCGCCGGGTCCCTCCCGCAGCGGACGCCGGTTAATGTCACAAGGAGCCGTCCCCGGCGCCGGCGTCCGGGGATTCTTCCCCAAGTGTTTTGGATACGGGATCAGCCCTGCGACGACGGCTTCCAGTCAGCCGACGGAATGACGTTGACCATCCACGGGACGCCGAACCTGTCGATCAGGGAGCCGAAGCCGGGCGACCAGAAAGTCTCGCCGAACGGCATGATCGCCTTGCCGCCTTCAGACAGTTGGTCGAACCAGCGCTGGGCCTCGGCCTTGTCTTCGGTGTGCAGGGTGACGTCGAAGCCGTTCTTGGGCTTGTCGATGTTGGGAGCCCATTCGACGTCCATGTCGGCGCCCATCAGCGCTTGGTTGCCGACATCGAGCCAGCAATGCATCAGCCAGGTCTTGTGCTTCTCATCGGAGATCGGCATGCCCGGAGGCGCATCGCCATAGGGCATGGCAGCGGTGATCTTCCCGCCAAGAACTTTGGCATAGAACTCGAAAGCCTCGCGGCACTGGCCCCGAAAGCTCAAGCTGGTCACGATTTTCATTGTCGTCTCCTTTCTGATCGGGCGTTTGACACTCAGGCGAGATTGAGCTGCCAGGACACGCCGAAGCGGTCGGCGACCCAGGCGAAGCGCTTACTGAAACCGTAATCGTCCAGCGGCATCAGCACCTTGCCCCCCTCCGACAGTTCGGCGCAGAGCCGCTCCTGCTCCTCGCTCGACGTGCAGTCGACGAAGAAGGACCAGGACGGGGTGAAATCGAACGCGTGCTTTACCGGGCTGTCGCTGGCCAGCACGCTCTGCCCGGCAACCCTGAAGCGGGCCAGCTTGATGCTGCCCTCCGCGCCTTGCTCGCCCTTCTGCCAGCGCGTGACATCGAGAATCTCACCATCGTCGAACAGCGAGACATAGAGGTCCATAGCCGTTTCGGCATGGCCGCCCTGGAACATGAGGAATGGTTGCATCGTGGACATTGGTCGCTTTCTGCGTCAGATCCTCAAGGAGAGCGTCATCGACGCCGATTGACGCTTCCTCATCTACGTTGATAGCAACGTAGGAAGTCCGTGGATGTCAACCTTTTCAGATGCACGCTCCTGCCAACCCTTGCCTTCGAGACCACGCTTCTGGTGCGTGACACATGCCTGTGCCGGCAAGCTCAACACGGAAATCCTCTTCTGGCTTTCGACCGCGCATCCAAGATTGCGGAAAAGGCGTGGATCGAGCATATTGTCCAGCTCAGATGGGTCCAAATTGGGACTAACATTCGTAGGTGTAATAGATTTGATCTGAAAATTTACTTTCCAAGTATTTATTGCCACTTATCTAGACGTCGTAGCCGGCAACCGCCAGGATAACTTAGTCCGTCATGACAGGAAACAGAAAATGCTTCGCCGATCTGTCCTCGCAGGTGTCGCTTCCCTACTGCTGCTGACGGCCCCTCTCGTTGCGACAGGAGAAACCATGAGCGAAACTTCATTGCATGCGGCGGCCGGAAACAACGATGTCGCCACGATCACCAGGCTTCTGGCCAAAGGTGCGGAAATCGATGCGCGCGACGATGCCGGCGCCACCGCGCTGCTGGTCGCTACGCACGCCAACCGGATCGACGCTGCCAGGACGTTGATCGAGGCCGGCGCAGACGTCAACGCCAAGGACAAGATCCAGGACAGCCCCTACCTCTATGCCGGTGCCCACGGGCATCTTGAAATCCTCAAGATGACGCTGATGCACGGGGCCGACCTGAAAAGCGTTAACCGCTACGGCGGCACGGCCCTCATACCTGCCTCAGAGCGGGGCCATGTCGAGACGGTGCGAACGCTGATCGAGGCCGGCGTCGCCGTCGATCATGTCAACAAGCTCGGCTGGACCGCGCTTCTGGAGGCGATCATCCTCGGCGATGGCGGCGAGCGGCACCAACAGATCGTCGACCTGCTGGTTAAAGCCGGCGCCGACGTCAACCTCGCCGACGGCAAGGGGATGACGCCGCTCCAGCACGCCCGCGCGGGCGGCTACAAGGAGATCGAGGCAACGCTATTGGCAGCCGGCGCGTCTGAAGATCCAGCACATCGATGAAGGCAATCGACGGGACCCGCTTTCTCGACGCCATCGAACTCGCCCGCGCCAGTATAGGCAAGGGCGGCCGTCCCTTCGGCGCAGTGCTGGTGCGGGACGGCGCGGTGGTCGCCACCGGTGTCAACGAGATCCTTTGATACCGCCCATCCTTGCGTCATCAGGCGGGCCGACCCGGCGGTTCCTTCGCCGCTGCGGTTTCCTCCGAACTGAGGGCGCCCGGCCGCAGCTTGAACAGAATCAGCAGCGGGCCGGCGACGAAGATGGAGGAATAGGTCCCGGCGAGGATGCCGAAGATCATCGCGATCGTGAAGGACTGGATGACTTCGCCGCCCCAGATCGAAAGCGCCGCCAGCGCAAACAGCGTGGTCACGCCGGTCAGGACCGTTCGCGCCAGCGTCTGGTTCATCGACAGGTCGAGCAACTCGGCGATCGGCATCCTTTTGTAGCGGCGTAGATTCTCGCGGACCCGATCATAGACGACAACCGTATCGTTGATCGAATAACCGACGATCGTCAGGATCGCGGCTATCGAGGTCAAATTGAACTCTATGCCCGCGACGACGTAGAAGCCGACCATCAGGATCACGTCGTGGAACGTCGAAATGATGGCGCCGAGCCCGAACTGCCACTCGAACCTGACCCAGATGTAGACGAGCATTGCCAGCAGCGAAGCGAGCACGCCCATTGTGCCGTTGAACGCGAGTTCCGAGGACACAGTCGGACCGACGACCTCGATGCGGCGGAACTCGTAGTCGGCTTCGAGCGCGCTTCTCACTTTCTGGACGGCGGTCTGTTCGGCAACGTCGCCGCCCCCCTGGGTGCCGATGCGTATCAGCACATCCCGGGTCGACCCGAATTCCTGCACCTGCACTTCGCCCAGTTCGAGACCGGTCAGCCGCTCGCGAATGTCGCCGATGTCGGCCTGCTGACCCTTCGCCTGCACCTCGATGCTCGACCCGCCGCGGAAGTCGATGCCGTAGTTCATGCCGACAGTGAAGAACGCCGCAACCGAAGCAATCGACAATAGCAGGGACAGTGTGAAGGCGTACTTTCGGAATGCCATGAAAGGCACGCGCGTATCGTCGGGCACCAGGCGCATGACGCCGCTGGGCATGGCTTTCGGGCGCTGCCGGCGAAGCCAGAATGCGACCAGCCAACGCGTCAGCGTGAACGCCGTGAACACGGTGGTGACGATGCCGATGGCGAGGGTGACGGCAAACCCCTTGATCGGTCCTGAGCCGAGAAAGAACAGGATGACGGCGGCAATCAGCGTCGTCACATTGGCGTCGACGACGGTCGCCAGCGCCTGTTTGAACCCGGAATCCATCGACTGTACGATCGAGCGCCCTTGGCGGCTCTCTTCGCGGACGCGCTCGAAGATAATGACGTTGGAATCCACCGCCATGCCCATCGTCAGCACGATGCCGGCGATGCCAGGCAGCGTCAGCGTCGCGCCGAGAATGGACAGGACGGCGATGATCAATGCGACGTTGGCCAGGAGCGCGACGTTGGCGATAAGTCCCAGCCGGCCATAGGCGAACAGCATGAAGCCGACGACCAGGAATCCGGCGACGATTGCCGCGAACTGGCCCGCGTCGATCGAATCGCTGCCGAGACTCGGGCCAACGGTGCGTTCCTCGACGATGGTGAGGTCGGCAGGCAGTGCGCCGGCGCGCAGCAGGACCGCAAGGTCGTTCGCGCCTTCCACCGTGAAACTGCCGGATATCTGCCCGGTGCCGCCCAGGATCGGTTCGCGGATCTGCGGCGCGGAGATCACCTCATTGTCGAGAATGATCGCGAACAGGCGCCCGACATTGGTCTGAGTAGCCTGACCGAAGCGGCCGGCGCCGCGGCTGTCGAAGCGAAACGAGACCACCGGCTCGTTGGTGCGCTGGTCGAAGGTTGCCTGCGCATCGACGAGGTTTTCACCGGAGACGATGATCCGGTTCTCGATCAGATGGGGAACCCGCGGCTCGTCCGTCGAATACATGACCGTCGAGCCCGCCGGTGGCCGGCCGGAGATCGCCTCCTCGACCGGAATCGAGTGGTCGACCATCTGAAAAGTCAGCTTCGCGGTCTGTCCCAGGATATCCTTCAGCCGCTGCGGATCCTGCAGGCCCGGCACCTGGACCATGATGCGGTCCGAACCCTGGCGCTGGATGATCGGCTCGGTCGTGCCGAGCTCGTTCACGCGCCGGCCCACCACCTCGATCGATTGAGTCAGCGCCGCGGCGATCCGGTAGTCGATCCCGGCTTCGGTCAGCGTAAAACGCAGCAGGCCCGGCTCCGGCTCGGCCATCTCCATCTCGGTCACGGAGCCGCTCATGAAAAGTCCGGTCGAGATCGGCTGCGTCAACTTCTCGAGCGTGCTCTTCGCAGCTTCGATCTGAGCTTGGTCGCGAATGCGGACCTGGATCGAATTCGTGGTGCCGGTAAGCCCGGTATAGCCGATCTGGGCGTCGCGCAACGATGTGCGGACCTCGTCGCGGGCCGATTCGAGGCGTTCGTTGGCGAGGTCCTGCCGATCGATCTGGAGCAGAATATGCGAGCCGCCCTGCAGGTCGAGCCCCAGCGTCAGCCGCTGCTTTGGCAGCCAATGCGGCAGCGATGCCAGAGTAGAGGCGGGAACCAAATTGGGCGCTGCGTAGAGGACACCGGCCAGGACCGTCAGCCAGATGAGAATGGTCTTCCAGCGCGAAAAGTGCAGCATATTTTTATCCGTTCAGCCCATATCGGGCGGAAAACCGCCTCCGACAAGTGCTTTGGCGTTCCGATCGGCGAGCCACCCGATGAGAGCCCGGGAACGCGATGTGAAAGTTTTGGAAGTCGAGGGCCGCGGTCGCGCGGCCAACGTCATGCCGTGAGAAGCGGAGGTGCGCGCGCATCGAAGGCGCGGATCGGCGACAGGTTCGGCCCGTCCTCAGACCATACAGAAAACGGTGCGGCTGACGCGGTTTCGAGCGGCAGGCGCAGATCCGGGATAATGCAAAAGGGCTTGCCGTTTCCCGCAATGGCAGGCGTTCCCGTCTTGAAACGGGAAGTCTCGGCAGCAACACGGCGCGCAATGTCGCGGACATGGAAAGTCGGGTGTGTGGCTGGCTCGGTTGCGCCGAGCCGCATTTGCTCTTTGGCAAGGTCCTGTCCGACGTGGTCGGCTGTTGCCGCAGGGATGGTCCAGATCAAAAAGAGCAACGAAGCGAGCAGCCGCAGACCAGCACCCATGCTGAGCAGAATGCCGGGCCTTAGGCTACCCTGTCTTCGACCGCTTCGTCTCATCTCACCGGTACGGTTCGTCATACACTGCGGCAAAATACGCTTTCGCCGCCGTTGTCTCAGTAAGCGGCAAGCCGCCCTCATCGTCTAACTACAGCACTTGCATCGCGAATTGAAGCGCACCTTTCACGTACCCGAAGAGGCGTCCTCCCGGCATTGTCAGATGCGCATCCTGTTACGGCCGCCCACAGGAGAAGACCGCCCCAAACACCCCTTTTTTCGGATAGGTTCGGCTAGGTATTGAACGGACAGATCGAACTTCGTATACCGGTATACGAATAACCATTCTGTTTAACTTTCGCCACCTTCGTCAGGGAATATTCAGGCTGCGCGCCAAGACGCGGGCCTACGTGCCGCTGACGGAATCCTGCCAGACCATTTGGAGACGCCCATGGCCGACACCTCGAACAGGCTCCGTATTGCAGTCCTCTTTGGCGGACGCTCCGCCGAACATGACGTTTCGGTTCTGTCGGCAACCAATATCATGCGTGCGCTGGAACCCGCGAAATACGATGCCGTTCCCATCTTCGTCACCCGCCAAGGACAATGGCTGCTGAGCAGCTTCGCGCACGGCACGCTGGCGAAACCTTCGAGCGGTACGGAAGTCTGTCTGGTGCCGGGTGGACAAGGACGGGTGTTGGCGATCCCGACGAATAGTGCGCCCCATGAACTGCCTGGTATCGACATCCTGTTTCCCGCCCTGCATGGCCTCCACGGCGAGGACGGCTCCGTGCAGGGGCTCGCGGAGGTGGCGCGCGTTCCGCTTGCCGGCTGCGGCATTCTCGGTTCGGCCACAGCCCTCGACAAGGACATTGCCAAGCGGCTGCTGAACGAGGCGGGCTTGCCCACCGCGCGGTCGATGACAATCGATCGCGGCGCCGCACCGGCCTTTGCGGAACTGCAGAGCGCGCTTGGGCTTCCGCTTTTCATCAAACCGGCCCGGCAGGGCTCCTCTGTCGGCGTCAGTAAGGTTTCGGCTGAAAAAGACTACGAGGCAGCACTGACGGAAGGTTTTAGCCACGACCGCAAGCTGCTGGCCGAAGAATTCATTCGAGGCCGTGAGATCGAGTGCAGCGTGCTGGAGGATACGCAAGGCGGTCTTTTCGTTTCCCGTCCCGGCGAGATCGTGCCAGCACAGAGCCACGGTTTCTACAGCTACGATGCCAAATATGTCGACGCGGACGGCGCGGCGCTGAAAGTCCCGGCCGAACTGCCGCAGGAGATCGAAGACAATATTCGCGCGATAGCGGCAAAGGCCTTCCGGGCGGTCGGCTGCGACGGCATGGCCCGCGTCGATTTCTTCGTGACGCCGGACATGCGCGTCCTCATCAACGAGCTCAACACCATTCCCGGTTTCACCGATATCAGCATGTATTCCAAGGCGATGGCGGCAAGCGGCATCAGCTACCCCGAGATCATCGATCGGCTGGTCGCGCACGGGCTGGCACGCGCGGGCCGATCAGCGTGATGATGGCGAAGGCTTTGTCGCAAAACTCCTAAGTTCTGTTTCGCACTGTTAATCGCAGGAGAGCACTAAAGGCGTGGTTCTTGACGATCTCACGCGAATTTTGCATTTTGAAAATAGCGCTACGTAGGGTGCACCGGCTTTGGGCCGACTGGGCAATGCCCGCCTGCGAACTCTAGAGGTAGCGCCTATGCCGAACCTCGAAAACCTTAAGAAGCAAGCCAAGCAGTATTTGCGGTGGCATCGCGAGCGTTATTATCCGGTCGCGGCTCAGATCCGGGCTGTTTTGCCACGATTTCAGCACCTCGACGATACCCAGATACTGGAATCCAGCTTCAAGCTAAATGACGCGCAAGAACTTGTCGCGCGTCAATTGGGATTCGAGGGATGGCAGGCGCTCAAGTCAGGAGCCCATGCCATGACCACACAAACCAGACAGAACACCCCCCGCCCCATTCTGAGTTCCGCCTCTGCGCAACTGTTCGTCTCCGACATCAAAGCGTCGTGTGACTTTTTCGTGGACAAACTCGGCTTTGCAATCGACTTCGTTTACGGGGATCCACCGTTCTACGGGCAGATTATACGTGACAAAGCGCAGCTCGCACTGCGGCTGGTCTGCGAGCCTGTGTTTGTTGACGATATACGACAACGCGAACATCTGCTCTCCGCCTCAATCACGGTCGAAACCGCAAGCGAGATCAAGCGCCTCTTTCTGGATTTCCAAGCCGCCTGAGTGGATTTTCACCAAACGCTCAAGAAAGAGCCGTGGGGTGCTCGAAATTTCATTATTCTGGACCCGGACGGAAATCTCATACTGTTTGCTGGTCCGGCCGACTGAACATATTCCTTGAATCTCCGGGCGCCGCCTGGATCGACGCGACGATTTTGCGACCGGGACGAGATGCGGTAGCCGCTCGGTCTCTTAAGAGGTGCAGGGGATGTGATTGCCGAAGATGATCGATCGGGTTGTGGCTTATGACGCCGAAGACCTTACCAACGGCCCAAAAAAGCCGATGATGCGCGTTATCCGCTTCTGGCTGGAATCGAGGAAGGCGATGTCCAAACCCTCAGGGAAGGACGATCCATCAGGCATCACAAACTTCCACGCAAAGCGTGCGATCCCGTGATGAACATCCACGTCACTTGTCCGTAAGATGCGGGCACCGGGATGCTTGGCCAGAACTCCTGCGATATGCGCGAGCAATTCTTCCGCGCCAGCCGCATGGACCGTAGGGTCCGTGTACGTTGCGCCCTCGCTCCAGATCGGCAACAGCAACGCCCGTCGCTTCTCGGCGTTCTCATCCGACCAGGCAGCACAATACGAATCGATGAGAAGCGTCAAAGGCATCCTATTCCCCTAATGCAGATCGCTCCTGGCGGGTTGCCGATCCGAACGGACGGGTCAGCGAAGAGATCGGGCTCGAAAGCCGGCGCGGAACGGTGAGCGAGATCAAATCCATTGTACCCTTGGGTACAAGATTTCGCCACAACCAGACTGCGCCGCGACCAGAGTGCGGCAATCGTATATCAGTGCAGCGTTTGCATTTGCCTGAAGTCGGGAGGTCCTCAGCCGGTTGCCGGACCGGTTGCGCGCGCAGGCGCCACAGCACCGACCGATTCCCGTTCGACCAGCGGGCATTCGAGCTTGGTGATCGGGTGCCGTCCGCGGCCGGGCGGTGCGGGAAGCTCAAGTTGCTCGATCGCCCATTGCCCCATCGCCATATGCGGCAGGATCGAGGTCGTCAAAGGCGGGAACAGATGGCGGGCGATTTCCTCGTCGTCATAGCCGACGACCGAGATATCCCGGGGGATGTGCAGGCCGGCTTCCTTGAGCGCCTCGTAGCAGCCGATCGCGGTGCGGTCGTTCTGGCAGAAGATGGCGGTCGGGCGGTCCTTGAGCGCCAGCAACTTGACGGTCGCGGCGTAGCCGGCGCTCGCCGACCAGTCGCCCTCGACCACCAGCTCTGCATCGAACGGGATGTCGGCCGTCGCCAACGCCCGGCGATAGCCCTTCAGCCGGTCCTGCGCCGCCTGCATCCAGGGCTCGCCGGTGATGGTGGCGATGCGGCGGTGGCCATGGCTGATCAGGTGGCGGGTGGAGCTCTGCCCGCCGGCGATTTCGCTCGGCACCACCGCAGGGAAGGCGTAGTCGGCGGTATAGCAGTTGAGCAGGATGACCGGGATGTCGAGACCATAGAGATAATCGGGCGCGACGATCTCGCGCGTGAAGATCGTCATATAGATCAGCGCCGAAATGCCCCGCTTGGTCAGTGCTGCAATGGCGCGCGGCTCCATGACGGAATCGCCCAAGGTCTGCGCGACCAGCACGACATTGCCGGCATTCCACGAGGCCTGGCGCGCACCTTCGATGGCGACGACCGCTTCGGGGCTGGTCGCCAGTTGATCGACTGCAAAGCCGATCACCCCGTCCAGCCCCTCGAACGAGGCGACAGGACCGCGAAGAGCAGAGAAGGCAGGTGGCGCATAGCCGAGACCCCGCGCGGCCTCGATCACCCGATCGCGGGTCTGCTGCGAGAGCCTGATGCCCGGCGTGTTGTTGAGGACGAACGAAACCGTCGCTTGCGAGCAGCCGGCGGCCCTTGCGATATCAGTCATGGTGACGCGGCCCTTGGGTTTCTTGCCCGATGGCTTTCGGCGTCTGGAGGCTTCAAGAGGTGGATCGCGCAGATCCGTCGGGTCGCTCATGGCATTGTGTTCCAAATTTCCGGCTTGCTAACCCAGAGGCCGTTCTAGGCGTCGTTAAAGGCCGCAGGACGGCGCGCCGCGTTTATAAGAGAAGCAATTCATTAATCATTATTACCATCCTGGCAGTCGAATGACCATCAGCGCGAAGAGATCAATATGAGACAAGGTGCGGTCCCGAAAGACGGGTTTCTTCCCTTCTCGCATCCCTGCGGCAGCAGCTATGGGCAGACGGCAGCAAGGTTCGCCCCAGAAGACTAATACTATTTACTAATAGCCGTAAGCGCTCTAAAGTCAATTTGTCATGCCGGCCCGGGATCGAACGGGCGATGACGGGAAGCAGGTGTGTGGCGCGGCATTCGCGGCTCTTGGGCCGGCAAACGCAACGCCACGCAATTACGGAAATGTCGGACAAATCGGACTATACGAACAGCCAATGAGTCTCTAGAGTTCAGATTGCGGCTGGAATGGCGCCGTTCTTTCGCTGCCAGCACCCCTTGAGGAGGAGGGCGTCCAAGCCGCATTCGACAATTCAGATCAGCGAAAATGACTGAATCAAACGGGAGGTTGAACATGAAATCTGCGATACGAAGTGCGTCCGTCGCCGCCGTGGCCTTGGCTCTTGGCCTGTCCATCACGGCAATTGCCCGCGCCCAGGACAAACCGACGCTGGCCTTCGTCGTCAACGGCGCTTCCGACTTCTGGAAGGCGGCCGAAGCCGGCGTCAAGAAGGCGCAGGGCGAATTGCCCGATTACAATCTGGAGCTCAAATATCCGGAGCAGTCGTCGGTCGCCATCCAGCAGCGGCTGATGGACGATCTGGTGACGGCCGGCGTCAAGGCAATCATGGTTTCGGCCGTCGATCCCAAGACCTCGACCGACGGACTGAACAAGATCGCTTCGGAGACGGTGCTATTTACCACCGACAGCGACGCGCCGCAGACCAAGCGGGTCGCCTATATCGGCTCGTCCAATATAGACGCTGGCAAGCAAGCGGCCGAGATCGCCAAGAAGGCGATGCCTGACGGCGGCAAATGCCTTGGCTTCGTCGGCCTGCTCGGCGCCGACAATGCCAAGGAGCGCATCGAGGGCATGAAGGAAGGGCTCGCCGGCACCAAGATCGAGCTGATCGACGTTCGTGGCGACGACATCGACCAGGCCCGCGCCAAGAAGAACGTCGAGGACGCGCTGGTCGCCAGCCCCGACGTCACCTGCATGGTCGGCTTCTATTCCTACAACACGCCGCGCATCTATGAAGCGCTGCGCGACGCCGGCAAGCTTGGCTCGGTCACTGTCGTCGGCTTCGACGACGATCCGATCACACTGGGCGGCGTCAAGGAAGGCACCATCGCCGGCACCGTCGTGCAGCAGCCCTTCGAATGGGCTTACCAGGGCATGAAGCTGATGGCCGCCTATCTCAAGGGCGACAAGTCAGGCGTTCCCGCCGACGGGCTGATCATCGTGCCGACCAAGATCATCGGCAAGGACGACGTCGACACCTATGCCGCCAATCTGAAGGCGATGTCCGGCAATTAAGACGAAGGCAGTTGCGCCGGTTCGGGGTCCGCCCCGGGCCGGCAAGCTCGCATTGACGAACCCTGCGAGGGTCGTCAGTCTGCAGATGTGGCCAGAACGGCCCACCCGGCTGCTGTCAGGCATGATGAATTATTCCGACGCATCCATCGCTTCCACGATCGCCCCGTTCCTCGGTCTTGAGGGCGTGCGCAAGACCTATCCCGGCGTGGTCGCGCTGGATGGATTTTCGATGGAGGTCAGGCCCGGCGAGGTCATCGGTCTCGTCGGCGAAAACGGCGCCGGCAAGTCGACGCTGATGAAGATCCTCGGTGGCGTGACCACCCCCGACACCGGCACGATCACCGTCGACGGCGTCGCGCACGACGGGCTGACCGTCGAGGCCAGCATCCGGTCCGGCATCGCCTTCGTCCACCAGGAACTCAACCTGTTCGAAAACCTTGACGTCGCCGCCAACATCTTCTTCGGCCGCGAGCCGCTGCGTGCTGGGCCGCTCAAGCTGGTCGACCGCGCCAGGCTGCGCGCGCTGGCGGCGCCGCTGCTCAAACGCGTGGGCGCCAATTTCTCGGCCGACATGCCGGTATCGGCGCTGTCGCTTGCCCAGCAGCAGATGGTCGAAATCGCCAAGGCGCTGTCGATCGAGGCGCGGCTGGTTATCCTCGACGAGCCGACTTCGAGCCTGCCCCTTGCCGAAACCGACAAGCTGCTCGACGTCATCAAGGCGCTGAAGGCAGAGGGCATCAGCGTCATCTTCATCTCGCACCGCCTTCACGAGGTCGAGCGGGTCGCCGATCGCGTTGTCGTGCTCAGGGACGGCATGCTCGCCGGGACGCTGCCGAAGAACGCCATCAATCACGACCAGATGGTCAAGCTGATGATCGGCCGCATGCTGAAGGAGAGGGAGAAGGCCGCGGAATCGGCGCGCCCGCCCGGCGCCGTCGCCCTATCGGCCAGGGCCGTTCGCACCAGTGCCTATCCCGACCGGCCGGTCGATCTCGGCGTCAGGCATGGCGAAATCCTCGGCCTGGCGGGTCTTGTCGGCTCCGGCCGCACCGAACTGGCGCGCGTGCTTTTTGGCATCGAAAAGAGCCTAGGCGGTGCGCTCCGGCTTGATGGAAAAGACCTGGTTCTCGGTTCGGCTGCCGACGCGGTCGCCAGCGGGATATTCCTCGTCCCGGAAGACCGCAAACTCACCGGCATCCTCCTCGACCTGTCTATTGCCCAGAATATTTCGCTCCCCAACCTGCCGGCGCATGCCCGGCGGTTCCTGGTTTCTGCCGGCGCCGAAGCCGTCACCGCCGAGAAGCAGAAACGCAATCTCGGCATCAAGGCGCCCTCGGTGGCGACGCGCACCGGCACGCTGTCAGGCGGCAACCAGCAAAAGGTGGTGCTGGCCAAATGGCTTGCCATGAACCCGAAGGTGATGATCCTCGATGAACCGACACGCGGCATCGACATCGGCGCCAAGGCCGAAATCTACGGCCTAATGCGGGCGCTGGCCGATGCCGGCGTCGCCGTGCTGATGATTTCGAGCGACATGGAGGAGGTGATCGGCGTCTCCGACCGCATCGCCGTCATGCATGAGGGCCAGATCTCAGGCATTCTCGACAAGGAACAGTTCAGCCAGGAAAACGTGTTGCTGCTGGCGGTTGGCAAACAGCCGAAATAGTTCGCTGGCAAGGCAACGGGGAGAACACGATGAGCAAGAAAGATCTCGGCCTGCTGATCCTGATCCTTGTGGTGGGGGCGGTGGTGGCGATCATCAATCCGCGCTTCCTGCTGCCGATCAACCTCGCCAACACATCGAACCTGATCGGGCTGTTCGGCATCCTGGCGATTGGCCAGGCCTTCGTCATCATCACCGGCGGCATCGAATTGTCGGTCGGCTCGGTGGTCGCGCTGCTCGGCGTCCTGTTCGTCGATTTCATCGCCACGCGCGGTATGGCATGGCCGGTGGCGCTGCCGCTGATCCTCGTGCTCGGCGGCCTCATCGGGCTGGCGCATGGCTGGCTGATCACGCGGCTAAAACTGCAGCCTTTCGTGGTGACGCTATGCGGCCTTTTGATCTATCGCGGCGTCGCGCGTTTCTACACTGCCGACGGCACGGCGGGCTTCGCCTTCGGACAGAACTTTCCGGAGCTCGAATTCCTGACCGCGGGACGATCCTGGGGCGTGCCGAACAGCTTCATCGCGCTGATCGTCATAGCCATCGTGATGTGGGTGGTGCTGCACCGTTCGGTGTTCGGCCGCTATCTCTACGCCATCGGCAAGAATGAGGAGGCGGCGAAATATTCCGGCATCCGCACCGGGCGCGTCGTCATAGCGGCCTATGTCATCTGCGGTGTGCTGACGGCGCTGTCGGCGATCTATTTCGCCATGTACACGCGCTCGATCTCGCCGGCGAGCCACGGCCAGTTCTACGAACTCTATGCCATTGCCGCAGCCGTGCTCGGCGGCTTCTCGCTGCGCGGCGGCGAAGGCTCGCTGATCGGCGTCATCCTCGGAACGGTTCTCCTGCAGGAGCTGCAAAACCTCGTCAACCTGCTCGGCATCCCGTCCTCGCTCAACTTCGCGGTGATGGGCGGGGTGATCCTCATCGGCGTGCTGGTCGACCAGCAATGGGGCGTGTTCCGGGAGCGGCGGCTGATGCTGGGGGCAGCCCGCAAGAGCGCGGCTGGTGCGGCGGCGGAATAGTGGCTCCGCCTCTCTTCTCCTCTTGTGGGAGAAGGTAAGGGGCAGCCTAGATCAGGCCCGACATATCCGAGAACGCCATCGCCTTGCGCAGCACATCGGCAAAGCGCTCGCCGGCTGCCTCGCGTGGGCCGCTATTGTCGATCGAGGTGACACCTGGCCCGGACAACGCCAGATTGGCGCTGCGCGAAAGCCGCGCCAGCACTTCGCCGCGCGACTCGCGACCGCGCATGGCCAGCCGTTCGGCCAGGATTTCGGGTGAAGCGGTGATCTCGACGATCGCCAGATTGGCGTAACGCTCGCGTAGAACCGGGATGATGGCGCGGGAGACGTTGGCAATGGCGACGCGGCCATTGGCGACCGACCAGTCGACGTCTGCCGGGATGCCGTAGCGCAAGCCATGCGCCTCCCAGGAGATGGCGAAGGCGCCGTCCGCTTCGGCTTCGACAAAGGCTGCGTCGGCCAGCGTGTCGTGATCCTCGCTTGCCGTGTCGCTCGGCCGGGTGATGACCCGGCGGACGAACTCCAGCCGGCTCTCGTCGGCAAACAGGGTGCGGGCATAGCCGATCACCGTGTCCTTGCCGGCGCCGCTAGGCCCGACAACGGCGACGAAGACGCCGTCGCGGATCGGAAACGCCGCGGCCGACAATTCACGCTCGATCAACCCCGACGCCATCATGCGACCCGTCGTCCCTGCCGCCAGACCGTGCGGACCACCGGGACATGGTCGTCGAGACGTACACGAACCAGGTCGGCGCGCCGGTCCTGCTCGATGACGCCGCGATCGGTGAGGCCGACCGCCTCGGCCGGATTCTTCGAAACCATCGCCACCGCCTGAGGCAGGGAAATTCCGTCGACCACTTCGCCGAGGAAAAAGGCCGACTGGATCAGGCTGAACGGAATGTAGTCGGACGACAGTATGTCGAGCAGGCCTTCGCCGGCAAGCGTGCGGGCTGAGACGTTTCCAGAATGCGAGGCGCCGCGCATGACGTTGGGCGCACCCATCAGCACGCCGAGGCCCGCCTCTTTCGAGGCTCTGGCGGCTTCTTCCGTGGTTGGGAACTCGGCGACGCGGACACCTTGTTCGGTTGCTTCGTCCACATGGGCTAATGTCGCGTCGTCATGGCTGGCCAGCACGATGCCGCGCTGATGGCAGGCGGCGGCGATGAAGGCGCGGTTTGGCCCCGAATTCGTCGCCGACTCTGCCATCCGCTTCTCGCAGAATTGCTGGAATTCGCGATCCGTCAGCTTCAGCTTGCGCTGGTAATAATAGGCATAGGTTTCCAAGTCGACGAACTGGCGCTGCCCCGGCGCATGGTCCATCAGCGACGCCAGCTTGATCCTGTCATCGCCGTCGAAATGGGTGAAGCCTGCGAGGCAATCCGGCGCCGAAACCTCGCACCGCAGATGGATGAAATGATCGGCCCGCAGCCGGTCCTGATGGACGCTGTCCTCGATCGCGTCGGCCAGCTTGCGCATATCGGCCGAATTCATGTCGGCATCGTCGTCCATGCCGACGCGCAAGGCATCGAGCACGGTGGTGATGCCGGCGGTCGCCACTTGCGCGTCATGAGCGAGAACCGCGGCGATCGGGTTCCAGCGCACTTTCGGCCGCGGCGCGTAATGACCTTCGAGGTGGTCGGTATGGAGCTCGACCAGCCCGGGAATGATGAAATCGCCTCCCATGTCTTCGCCGCTCCGGCCGGCACCGGCATCGATCCCGGCGATCAAGCCGTCGCGCAGCACGATCGATCCTTCGACGATCTCGTCGGCAAGCACGATGCGGGCATTGTTGAGAACGGTCTCGGCGGTCATTTCAGGGCAGTCCTTGGAGCATCTTGCAGCCAGTTGGGATCAATTGGCGTCGGACAAATGCGGTTAAAACAAATGGTCATTTCAGGCAGTTTTTCTGGCCGGGCGACGTCCGAGCGCGTGATGGGACAGCACCATGAACGGGGCGCCAGGTTCGGTTTCGACAAACAGGGTCAGCGCGTCCACCGGCACCGGTTTTTGCAGGACCTGCGCAAACAGGCTGTCGATTGCTAAGCGAAGACGTGGGCTTTCCTGTGGCGAGGCACGGCCGGACAGGGTCATATGGAACCGAAAGGTCTCGAACACATAGGGGTAGCCCCACTGGCAGAGATTGCGGAATTCAGCCGGCTTCAGCGAATCGGGGCTGCGCCGCTCGATTTCCGCCTCGCTCAGCGGCGCGCGAAAACGGTCGAAGTTGCGCACGACGTCGTCGGCGAAGCGGTTGAGCGCCGGCAGCGGTCCTTCCGGCACCAGCGCGAAGAAGCCATCGATCTGGCTGACGACCAGACGCGGAATCGTCACCACCGGCGTCGTCTCGGCGAAATCGTCGAGGGCCGCGCGAAGCGAGGCCTCCGTCTCGTTCGAGGCCAGCCGGAAGGGCGCCTTCAGCGTCGCATGGAAGCCGTAGCGCCGCGCCGAAGCGGTATGGAAGGCTACCTCCGCCGCCGACAGCTCGCCCACGGCCTCGACCGGCCTTGTGGCGGCGCCGAATGGGTCGCGGCCGAGCCAATTGGCGGCGATCCGCGCCAGCGGTTCGTCCTGCCGGGGGGTGAAATAGATAGCGTAGCGCATCGAAAGTCCTCGTCAACTCCCGCTGCCATAGGCGATTTGCATGACGAAATGACGAAGCTGATGATCGCTGCTGATAACAAAGTTGTTCAGGCGGGTCATTAGCCGACGATTTTTTCGCTTTGGGCCAGTTTGCCGACCCGGAAGAGCCGCGCGATCAGCTCTTCATCAGCCATTCGTGCTCGGGCGCGTTGTGGAACTTCCACGTCCGCTTCGGCCCGGCCATGACGTTGAGATAGTAGAGGTCATAGCCATGGCAGGCGGCACAAGGGTGATAGCCCTTTGGCACCAGCACGACGTCGCCGTCCTCGATCGCCATCGTCTCATCGAGCGAACGAGCGCCATTCCTGTCGGCATCGGTATAGACGCGCTGAAAGGCAAAACCCTGCGGCGGGTTGAGCCGGTGATAGTAGGTCTCCTCGAGATAGGACTCATCAGGCAGATTGTCCTGGTCGTGCTTGTGCGGCGGGTAGCTCGACGTATGGCCTCCCGGCGTGATGACCTCGACCACCAGCAAGGAATCGGCCGGCTTGCCCTCGGGCAGGATGTTGGTGACGTAGCGCGTGTTGGTGCCCTTGCCGCGAACCTCCTGGCCGAGATCCTTCGGCCCGATGACGCGGACCGGCAGTCCGCCGCCATGCCCAGGCGCCGAGCAGACGGCGAGTTCGAGATCGGTGTCGGCAGTCACCGACCAGTCAGAGCCCTGCGGCACATAGACTGACCACGGCTTGCCTTCGAAGGGCGACATGCGTTCGCCGAGCAGGCCGAGATCCTTGTCGCCGGCCTTGGCCTTGCCCTTGCCGGTGACGAATACCAGGCAGACTTCGCGATCCGCTGTCTGCCCCGAGGCCGTCTCGCCTGGCCGCAATCGATGCAGATCAAAACCGACATAGGTCCAGCCGGCACTTTGCGGCGTCACATGGGCTACGCGGCCATGGCCCTTATCGGCTTTGACGAGCAGTTTTGACATCTAGGGTTATTCCTTCGGTTCGGTGTCGGCCGAAGCCTTGTCCCCAGCGGCCGGCTTGTAGAGATAGAAGAACTGCCACACGGCATAGCCGGCGAAGCCGAGCGCGATCGTGCCCCAGAATGGCGCGCCGGTGGCAAACTCGACCACGGCCCAGACCAGGCAGACCGCGACGATTGCAACGCGCCGCCACAGAGGTCGGAAGAACGGATGCTCAGAGTCCTTCATCGGATCAGCCCTCGCATCGGATCAGCCCGCCCCCGGGGACACTGCATTCAAGCATTGGGGAAGCCCTGTGTTTCAACCGTGTAGCCTGCCGCCGTCATCACCCGCATCAGCTCCTTGTAGCCGACTTGCGCCATCTTGAGCGGCGGATTCTTTTTGGGATCCTGCTCGGCCTCGACGACGAACCAGCCTTCATAGCCATAGTTCGCCAACCTTTCCACAATGGCACCAAAATCCAGCGAACCATCTCCCGGCACCGTGAAGGCGCCGAGCGCCACGGCATCGAGGAAGGATTGCTTCTGGCGGTCGAGTTTCTCGATCACCTCCATGCGCACGTCCTTCACATGCACGTGGTTGATGCGCTTGTGGTGGTTGTCGATGGCGCGCAGAACATCGCCGCCGGCAAAAGCCAGATGGCCTGCATCGAGCAGCAGCGGAATGCCTTCTCCGGAGTAGCGCATGAACGCGTCGAGCTCCGGCTCCGTCTCGACGACCGCCGCCATATGATGGTGATAGGAGAGCGGCATGCCCTGCTCGGCGCACCATTCACCGAACTGCGTCAGGCGCCTCGCATAGGCTTTCATCTCGTCGTCCGAAAGCCTCGGCTTGGTGGCGAGCGGTTTCGAGCGATCGCCCTGGATGGAGCGGCCGACTTCGCCATAGACGATGCAAGGCGCGTTCACCGCCTTGAACAGCTCGATCATCGGCTGGATGCGATCCTTATTCCTGGCCATCTCTTCATCGACCAGCGTGCCGGAGAACCAGCCGCCGCAAAGCGTGACGTCGGCCTCTTTCAGGATCGGCAGCATGATATCAGGGTCACTGGGAAAACGACGGCCCATTTCCATGCCGGTGAAGCCCGCCGAACGCGACTGCGCCAGGCATTCCTCCAGCGACACGTCATCGCTGAGTTCCGCAAGATCGTCGTTCCACCATGCAATGGGGGACATACCCAGTTTGGCTTTCAAGTCATTACTCCAGTTCAAGCCTCAGGATCAGCTTCAGGGACGGCTTAAGGCCGCCCGCTCAGCGCTTCCTCGTATTTCTTGCGCGCCGCGTTCACTTGCGGGCGCACCGAGACTTCCGGCACGGCAACATCCCACCAGCTTCCACCGGCTTCGGTCGAAACCAGCGGATCGGTGTCGATGACCAGCACGGTTGTCCTTGTATTTTTCTTCGCTTGCGCCAGCGCCGTTTCCAACCCTGAGATCGACGAGACTTTCTCGGCAATCGCACCAAGGCTCGCGGCATGCGCGGCGAAGTCGATATCGGGCAGAACCTCGTGGCGGGCGTCCTTCAGGAGATTGTTGAAGTTGGCGCCGCCGGTCGCCATTTGCAGCCGGTTGATGCAGCCATAGCCTCTGTTGTCGAGCAGGACGACGGTCAGCTTGAGGCCGAGCATGACAGACGTTGCGATCTCGGAATTGAGCATCAGATAGGAGCCGTCGCCGATCATCACGACGACCTCCTCTTCGGGTTTCGCCATCTTGACGCCGAGCCCGCCTGCGATCTCGTAGCCCATGGTCGAGAAGCCGTATTCGGCGTGGTAGGAGCCGGGTGCGCCCGCCTGCCAGAGCTTGTGCAATTCGCCAGGCAGGCCGCCGGCGGCATGAAGCAATATCACGTCGGAGCCCATGGCGCGCTGCACGGCGCCGATCACTTGCGCGTCGGACGGGTAGGCGGCATTGGTCGAGGCCGTCGCCTTGTCGGCATCGGCCTGCCAGTCCTTCTTGCCCCTGGCCGCATTGTCGGTCCAGGCGGCCGGCGCCTTCCAGCCTTTCAGCGCCGCGCCGAGTTCGGCGAGCCCTTCCGCCGCGTCTGCGACCAGCGGCAACGCCTGGTGCTTTCCCGCATCGAAAGGCTGAACGTTGAGGCCGACGATGGTCTTGCCGGAATTCTTGAACAGTGCCCACGAGCCGGTGGTGAAATCCTGCAACCTGGTGCCGACGGCAAGCACGACATCGGCTTCTTCAGCCAGCCGGTTGGCCGCCGAAGTGCCGGTGACGCCGACCGCCGCCATATTGAGCGGATGATCGTCCGGCAGCGAGGATTTGCCGCCCTGTGTCTCACAGACGGGCATGCCGGCGTCCTGCACCAGCTTCGCCAATTCACCCGATGCCTGCGAAAAAAGCACGCCGCCGCCGGCAATCATCAATGGTTTTTTCGCGCCCGTCAGCGCCGCCACCGCGGCCGCCAACTCGCTACGGTCGGGACGCGGACGGCGCTGATGCCAGACCCGTTCGGCAAAGAAGCTCTCGGGGTAGTCATAGGCCTCGGCCTGCACGTCCTGGCAGAGCGACAGCGTCACCGGTCCGCATTCGGCCGGATCGGTCAGCACCTGCATGGCGCGATTGAGCGCCGGGATGATCTGCTCCGGCCTGGTGATGCGGTCGAAATAGCGCGACACCGGCCGGAAGCAGTCATTGACCGTCGCCGTGCCGTCGGAAAAATCCTCTGCCTGCTGCAGGACAGGGTCGGGGATGCGATTGGCGAAGACATCGCCGGGGAGAAACAGGACGGGCAACCTATTTACATGCGCCAATGCCGCCGCCGTCACCATGTTGAGCGCGCCGGGGCCGATCGAGCTGGTCGCCGCCATGAACCTGCGCCGGAAATTGGCTTTGGCATAAGCGATCGCCGCATGCGCCATCGCCTGCTCATTGTGGGCGCGGAAGGTCGGCAATTCGTCGCGCACCTGATAAAGCGCTTCGCCGACGCCGGCGACATTGCCATGGCCGAAGATCGCCCAGACGCCGCCGAAGATCGGCACTTTTTTGCCGTCGATCTCGGTCATCTGGCGGGCAAGAAAGCGGGTCAGCGCCTGCGCCATCGTCAGGCAGATTGTCTTGGTCATCTTGTTTTCCTCCGCAGTCCTTATGCCGCGCCTTCTTATGCTGCTTTGCGGCCGCGCGCGGCAAGCCATGCCTCGGTCAGTCTCTCGAAGCGAGACGCCATGTCGGTCACCGCCTCCTCGTCCGACATCTTGCCGGCAAGCCACTGTTCGGCGGCGTTGATGAAGATGGTGCGGCCGACGGCAAAACCCTTGACGATGGGCGCGTTGGCAGTGGCAGCGAAGGCCGCTTCCAGTTCGTCCTGCGGCGCCTCCAGGCCGAGCAGCACAATCCCGCGGCACCACGGATCGTTCTTCAGGATCACCGCCTCGATCTTTGCCCAAGCGCCGGCTGAAGCCTGCGGTTCGAGCTTCCACCAGTCGGGCTTGATGCCGAGCGCATAGAGTTCGTCCAGTGCGCGTGGAATTGTCGTGTCGTCGAGCTCTCCATGCTTGCCGGCGATGATCTCGATAAGCAGCTCGCGGCCGACCTTGCGTGCGGCCTCGAACAAGCCTTTGAGCTTCTGCTGCTGCTCGGTCTTCAGCGGCTCCGGGTCGTCAGGGTGATAGAAGCACAGGCATTTGATGCAATGGTCGACCGGCCACTCGATCAGTTGCGAACCGATGTCCTGCGAGAATTCGAAACGAAGCGGGCGAGATCCGGGCAGTTCGACCGGCCGGCCAAGCCAGGCGAAGGAATGGCGGGCAAACTCGAACATCGCCTCGCGGCCATATTTCTCGTCGAGCAGCATGCCGTAACCGGCGCGGCCGGCGGCAACTTTCGCCGCAGCCTTGACAGTCAGCACCTTGAAATCATGGATGCGCGACGGGTCGGCACCGGCCTTCGCGGCGACATCGTCAAGCTGGATACGATGGTCGCAGGCCAGCGCCATCAGCGAGGGAATGTCGCGCCTGCGCGTCGTCGCCCAATGGATATGGTTGATCGCCTCGTCCTTGCGCAACGCCAGATGCCTGCTGCCGTTCTTGAGGAAAAATTGCAATTCCTCGAAGGTCGGGTATTCCGGCGCGCAGAGCAGCCGCGACACGGCGAAGGCGCCGCAGGCATTGGCCCAGGTCGCCGCTGTCTCAAGGCTTTCGCCGCCGAGCCAGCCGCGCAGGAAGCCCGACATGAAGGCATCGCCGGCACCGAGCACATTGTAGATCTCGATCGGAAAGCCCTTGCCGACAATGCCGTCCTCGAGATCGCCGCTGATCGGCCCGTCATAGACGATGCAGCCCATGGCGCCGCGCTTCAGGACGATGGTGGCCTTGGACAGCGAGCGGATCGTCTGCAGCGCGCTCAGGCAATTGTCGGCGCCCGACGCGATCATGATCTCCTCTTCGGTGCCGACGATGAGGTCGCAGTCGGGCAGCACCGTCTTCAACTGGGCGGAGACCCGGTCGGATTTGACATAGCGCTCGAACCCTTCGGCATGGCCGGCGAGCCCCCAGAGGTTGGGGCGATAATCGATGTCGAACACCACCTTGCCGCCTTTGGCCTTGCTAGCACGGATCGCCTTGCGCTGCGCAGCATCGCTGTTGGGCCGCGAAAAATGCGTACCGGTGACGACGATCGCGCGCGCCGAGGCAATGAACGCTTCGTCGATATCGTCTTCCGAAAGCGCCATGTCGGCGCAGTCGGTGCGATAGAAGATCATCGGCGAGACGCCTTCGTCCTCGACCGATAGCAGCACCAGCGCCGTCAGCCGGTCCGGGTCGGTCCTGAGGCCGTCAACCGACACGCCTTCTCGAATCAGCTGCTCGCGGATGAAGCGGCCCATCTGCTCGTCGCCGACGCGGGTGAGCAGTGCCGAGCGCAGGCCAAGCCTCGCCGTGCCGACCGAAATATTGGCCGGGCAGCCGCCGACCGACTTGGCAAAGGAGGTGATGTCCTCAAGGCGCGAGCCAATCTGCTGGCCATAGAGGTCGACCGAGGCTCGGCCGATGGTGATAACATCGAGCGGCGCATGTTTCGCGTCCACGGCTTCGCCCATTCGAACCTCCCATCGGCCTTGTTGTCTTGGGGTACACGCGCGAGCGGCAGCGTGGCGCCGGCAATATGAAATAATAATTCCAATCCATAGTCAATATGGAACGCGCATTCCTTTGCTGAAAAGTGCTGCCGCGATGGCCGCCTAAGCCTTGCGTTTGCGGCCGGCATCGCGCCGCTTCTCGCCAACCGCGACGGTCAGCGCCATGGCCAGTGCCATCGTCGCCGACAGCGAGCGGAAGCCGGCGAAATCGGCCTCGGCGACCTCGAACCAGACCTTGGCGAACTGGGCGAGCGGCGAAAACGAGCTGTCGGTGATCGCCACGATCGGCACGCCTTGCTCCGAGATGACGCGCGCTTCCTCGATGGCCGCCGGGGCATAGGGTGAGAAACTGATGGCGATGACGGCATCCCTGGGCGAGGCAAAGCCGATCATCTCGGCGTTGAGGCCGGCGGCCGATTCGATCAGCTGATTGCGGATCTTGAGCTTGCCCAGCGCATAGGCGATGTAGGAGGCGACCGGATAGGAGCGGCGCTTGGCCAGCACATAAATGGTCTCCGCCTTTGCCAGCAAGGCGATCGCATCTTCGAAATGGTCTTCGTTCAACCTGCCTGAAATATCGTTGAGCGACGTGCTGGCCGCGGCGACGAAGCCGTCGAAGATCGCCCGGTGACCGGCGCCTTCCTCGGCCTTGGCGCGCAAGGCCGCCAGCCTTTCATCATAGGATGAATTGCGCTCGCGCAGCCGCTCGCGAAACACCAGCTGCAGGCTGGTGAAGCCGTCGAAGCCGAGCTGCTGGGCGAAGCGGATCAAAGTCGAAGGTTGGACGCCGGCTGAGGCGGCGATGCTGGCGGCGGTGCCGAAGGCAATATCGTCGGGGTTGTCGAGCGCATAGGCAGCGATCTGCGCGATACGCTTGGGCAGGCTATGGCGCCGTTCCAGGATCGTCGTACGCAGCGTCTCGAAATCGCGGGGCACCCGTTCGTCCATGTCGCTCCGCCTAGGCCATCAATCGATGCCGTGTGTGCCCCATCATAGCGAGCCTGTGCAAGAAGGCCATAAAAAATGAGCCATCCGTTCCATTTCTGGATAAAATGGACTAATTCATCCACACAAATCTTTCTGACGGCGGAGACAAGGGAAATGGTCGGAGTAGGCCTCATCGGCACAGGCTTCATGGGCAAGTGCCACGCCATCGCCTGGAACGCCGTCGGCACCGTCTTTCCCGACGTGGCCAAACCAAGGTTAGTGCATCTCGGCGAGGTCGACGAGGACCTTGCCAGGCGCCGTGCCACCGAATTCGGTTTCGCCAAGGGCTCCGGCGACTGGCGCGCAGTTGTCGACGACCCGGACGTCGATATCGTCTCGCTGACCACGCCGAACCAGTTTCACCCGGAAATGGCCATCGCCATCCTCGAGGCCGGCAAGCATCTATGGTGCGAAAAACCGATGGCGCCGAGTTTTGCGGAGGCGCAAGCGATGGCGGCGGCGGCCCAAAGGTCCGGCAAAGTGGCCGCTCTCGGCTACAACTACATCCAGAATCCCGCGATCCGCCATATCGGTGCGCTGCTCGGCGAGAAAATCATCGGCGAGGTCAATCATCTGCGCATCGAGATGGACGAGGATTTCATGGCCGACCCGGAGGCGCCATTCTTCTGGAAGCACGAGGCGGCGTCCGGTTACGGCGCGCTCGACGATTTCGCCGTGCATCCGCTGTCGCTGGTTGCCGTGTTGTTCGGCCGCGTCGCCCGCGTCATGTGCGACATGGCCAAGCCCTACGTCGACCGCAAACTCGCGTCCGGCGGACGCCGCGCGGTCGAGACCTACGACATCGCCAGCGTGCTGATGCATCTCGAAAACGGCATTGCCGGCACGCTTTTGGTCAACCGTTCGGCCTGGGGTCGCAAGGGCCGGATTGCCATCCAGATCTTCGGCTCGAAGGGCTCGATCCTGTACGACCAGGAGCGGATGAACGAGTTCCAGCTCTATCTCACCGCCGACCGGCCGACCGAGCAGGGCTACCGAACCATCCTGGTGGCGCCGCACCACAAGCCCTACGATGCCTTCCTGCCGGCGCCCGGCCACGGTCTCGGCTTCAACGATCTCAAGATGATCGAATGCCGGGAACTGCTGACCAGGCTGGCCGGCAAACCGGCACGCATCATCGATTTCGACGAAGGCCTTGAGATCGAGCGCACCGTGCACGCCATGGCGCGTTCGTTCGAGGAGCAGCGCTGGGTGGCGGTGCGGTAGAGGCTGCTTCCAGCTGGCCGCCGGCCGCGCTTTCGCGGCCAACGGCGTCCGCTGTCTCAGGCAGCGCCCGGACGGCTGGCGATCATGGCGCGTCGTGCTGACCGGCGCCGCTCGACGGCGTCGGCAAGGCCGTGCAGCACCGTTTCGGTGGTTGCCCAGTCGATGCAGCCATCGGTGATGCTCTGGCCGTAAACGAGCGGCTTGCCGGGTACGACGTCCTGCCGGCCGGCGACGAGGTTGCTCTCGATCATGACGCCGATGATGCGCTCGTCGCCTGCCGCAACCTGGCCCGCCACGTCAGCTGCTACCTTCGGCTGGTTCTCAGGCTTCTGTTGCTGTTGGCGTGACTGACATCGATCATCAGCCGAGGTGCTACGCCGATCCTGGCGAGGTCCGCACTGGCCGCCGCGACGCTTGCCGCGTCATAATTGGGCTGAATGCCGCCGCGCAGGATGACGTGGCAGTCCTCGTTGCCGGTGGTCGTCGCGATGGCGCTGCGCCCGCCCTTCGTAACGGCCATGAAATGATGCGGCTGCGCGGCGGATTTCACCGCCTCGGCGGCGATCCGCAAATTGCCGTCGGTGCCGTTCTTGAAGCCGACCGGGCAGGACAGGCCGGATGCGAGTTCCCGATGGATCTGGCTCTCGGTCGTGCGCGCGCCGATCGCGCCCCAGGCGACGAGGTCGGCAATGTATTGCGGGGTGGCCATGTCGAGGAATTCGGTCGCCGCCGGCAGGCCGAGATTGTTGACGGCCGAGAGCACGTTGCGGGCCAGTCTCAATCCCTTGTCGATGTTGAAGCTGCCGTCGAGGTCAGGATCGTTGATCAGGCCCTTCCAGCCGACCGTTGTGCGCGGCTTCTCGAAATAGACGCGCATCACGATCTCCAGCCGATCCGACAGGCTCTCGCGCAGCGTCGCCAGGCGGCTGGCATAGTCCACGGCAGCGGCCGGGTCGTGGATCGAACAGGGGCCGACGACGACGATCAGCCGATCGTCAATGCCGGTCAGCACGGCGTGGATCGCGTTGCGTGATGCGGTAACGGTACGCGTCGCCGTCAGCGTGCGCGGTATCTCCCGCATCACCTGGTCCGGCGTACTCAGTTCTCGGATTTCCTTGACCCGAAGATCATCTGTGGTGGTCAACACGGCTTTCTGCTCCTGATTGGGAGACCTGCCGGCTGAAACAAAAAAGCCGCCAGGTCTGGCGGCTGTTCGGATGTTGTTGCTGCAATCTTCAGATCGAGCGCAATCCTCCCGCCGCCAGCGAGCTCCTAAAGTACCAATACGTGGCGGTCAGGTTGATCATGAGGCTCATATAGTCGAAGCGAAGGCGCTTGTCACGCGTCTGATATAGGGAACGCCTCAGCTTGAAATCTGACGGCCTGCCTCTCGCGATCCAGCCCAAGCTTCGATACGTTTAGGGGTAATGGACCCAAATCCTGAAGAACCGGTCGATGTTTATGCGCTGCTGCGAGCGGCGGCAGAGGCGCGCCTAAGAACAGCCAAAGCCATGCTGAGCGCTTACGAGGCCAACGCCTTCGGGACGCCAGCTACGCCGGAGGATCTCGCCTACTGGAAACAAGAGTTGGCCGACGTTCAGGTTGAGTTGGCGGGGTTGCACGATGCACACAGGACCTAATCCTCTGCCGACGTTTCAAACTGACGCTGCCTGAAGCTACTCCGGCGAGGCCCCTGCGATGCTCTGGTCGTAGTCGACCAGCGACCCGGTCATGACGCCCGACTGCGGGCTGACCATATAGCTGATCAGCCGGGCAAGCTGGTCCGGCTTCACCAATTGGCCCATCGGCTGCGCCGCCTCGGCCTTTTCCAGCCAGTCGTCAGGCGCGTCGTGCCATTTCTTCTGCACGATCGCCTCGCCCTCGGTGTCCATCCAGCCGGGCAGCACCGCATTGCAGCGGATGCGATGGCCGCGATAGGCATTGGCGACATTCTTGGTCAGCGTCATCAGCGCGCCCTTGCTGGTCGAATAGGGCGTCAGGAAGGACTGGCCGCAATGCGCCGACATCGACAACACATTGACGATCGAGCCCGGCGCCTCGCGTCCGAGCAGATGCGCCACCACGCCCTGCATCAGGAAGAAGGGGCCGCGCACATTGGTCGCAAAGATCGTGTCGAAAAGCTCTTCGCTCGTTTCGACCAGCGACCCGCGCGCCGAGGTGGCGGCGGCATTAACCAGCGCATTGACGGTGCCGAAATGGCGGATCGCAGTGTCGACGGCGCGCTTGCAGTCGGCCACTTTGGAAACATCGGCGCTGATGAAGATGGCGTCGACGCCCGACTTCTTGAGGGTGGCGACGGCTTTGTCGCCCTTCTCCTGCGAGCGGCCGATCAGCGCCAGCGCTCGGCAACCCTCGTCGGCCAGCGCCTCGGCGACGGCGAAGCCGATGCCTTGCGCGCCGCCGGTGACGATGGCGCGTGTTTCGGAATTGCGACCGGCGGAACCGTTCATCGCCTTGCTCCCGTGCTTGGTGTTGCTCAGATGGTCTTGTCGAGGCGAACGGTCTTGCCGTCCTTGGCCGATTTCAGCGCCGCGTCCGCCAGCCTCAGCGCGACGAGACCGTCCTTGCCGCTCGGCGCCGCCTTGTTGCCTGATGTCGCCGCCGCGATGAAGGCGGCGATCTCGTTGGCATAGGCGTCGAGGTAGCGGGTCATGAAGAAGTCGTGCAGCGGCGGGCGCGTATAGCCTTTCTCGTTGGCCAGTTCGATCGATACCGGCCGCTGGTTCTCAGCCGCAACCATGCCTTTCGAGCCATGCACCTCGATGCGCTGGTCGTAGCCATAGGTGGCTCGCCGCGAATTGGAGATGATGCACTGCTTGCCGGAAGCGGTTTCAAGGATGACGCTGACGCTGTCGAAGTCGCCGGCTTCGCCAATCTTCTTGTCGACCAGCACCGAGGCATGGGCGCTGACCGCCACCGGCTCCTCGCCGAGCAGGAAGCGCGCCATGTCGAAATCGTGGATGGTCATGTCGCGGAAGATGCCGCCCGAGCGGCCGATATAGTCGAGCGGCGGCGGGCCGGGATCGCGCGACGTGATGGTCACCATCTCGACCGTGCCGATGGCGCCATCGTCGATCGCCTTACGCACGGCGGCGAAATGCGGATCGAAGCGGCGATTGAAGCCGACCATCAAAGTGGCGCTGGCCTTGTCGACCACTTCAAGGCATTGTTCCACTCTGCCGGCGTCGAGGTCGATCGGCTTCTCGCAGAAGATCGCCTTGCCGGCCCTGGCGAACCGCTCGATCAGATCGGCATGGGTGTCGGTCGGCGTGCAGATGATGACCGCGTCGATATCCCCGGCTTTTTCGATGACCTCGATGGTGCGCACTTCGGCGCCATAGGCCGACGCCAGATCCGTCGCCGCCTTCTCGAACGCGTCCGCCACCGCGACCAACCTGGCCTGCGGATTGGAGCCGACGGCGCGGGCATGGACCTTGCCGATACGACCGGCACCGAGAAGAGCGAAGCGGAGAGGCATGGGAATTCCTTTGAGGGTGGTTTGAAATGGAGTGCGTCTTTACCGCACCGTTCAGGGGGGCGCGGTGGAATTTCTTATGTGACAGCGACAGGCCGATGGCTGGCCGCGCCGGCGCCGCGCTAGGCCGCCAGTTCCGCCTCCCCGGTCTTGGCGCCGGTGATGTATGAGACGATATCGTTGCCGTCGGTGTCCTGCTTGCGCAGATTGGCGACGATCCGGCCGCGCCGGAAGACGACGATGCGGTCGCAAAGGTCGAACACCTGGCGCATGTTGTGACTGATCAGGATCAGCGGCTCGCCATTGGCTTTCAACGTGCGGATGATGTTTTCGACCTGCATCGTTTCCTGCACACCGAGGGCTGCCGTCGGCTCGTCCATGATGATGAGCTTGGAAGCAAAGGTCGCGGTTCTGGCGATCGCCACGCATTGGCGCTGGCCGCCCGACATGTGGCGGATGGTGTTGTTGAGGTTGGGAATCTTGACCGCCGTGCGGATCAACGCCGCCTCGGTCGCCTTGCGCATGAACTTGCGATCGAGGATCGAGAAAGGCCCGAGATTGAAAAGCACCTTTTCGCGACCGAGAAACAGGTTCGACGGCACGTCGAGATCGTCGGCAAGCGCCAGGTTCTGGAACACCGTCTCGATGCCCGCCTCGCGCGCCGCGATCGGGCCGGCGAAGTTCACTTCCTTGCCGTCGAACCACACCTTGCCGCTGGTGCGTTGTTCGACGGCGGTGATCTGGCGCACGAAGGTCGATTTGCCGGCGCCGTTGTCACCCATGATGGCGACATGCTCGCCCTTGCGCAGTTCGAAATTCGCGCTTTCGAGCGCATGCACGCCGCCATAATATTTGGTCAGGTTTTCGGTCTTCAGGACGATATCCGACATGATCAAGCCCTCATTGCCCGCAGGCGCTGGCGCCACTGGTCGAGAACGACTGCGCCGATGATGATCACGCCCTTGACCATCTCCTGGTAATAGGCGTCGAGGCGCAGGAAGGTGAAGCCGGAGATGATGACGCCGAAGATCAGGGCGCCGATCACCGTTCCGATAATCGAGCCGCGGCCGCCAGACAGCGAGACGCCGCCGATGACCGCCATGGCGATCGCGTCGAGTTCGTACATCACGCCCATACCGGCCTGAGCGGTGAGGTTCTTGGAGCTCAGCACCACGGCGGCAAGCGAGGCGAGGATGCCGGCAATGACGAAGACGAGGATCTTGTGGTTCTGGACATTTATGCCGGACATGCGCGCGGCGTCCTCGTTGGAGCCGATGGCATAACAGTGCTTGCCGTACCTGGTGTATGACAGGATCAGCTGGAACAGAATTGCCAGCGATATGAAGATGATGACCGGCATCAGTCCCTTGCCGATGGCGGCGAAACTCTCGGTGGGAAACGAGATCGGCTGCCCCTTGGACCACCATTTGGCGACGCCGCGTGCGGTGACCATCATGCCGAGCGTGGCGATGAACGGCGGGATGCGGGTGTAGGCGATCAGCGTGCCGTTGATCAGGCCCGCCAAGAGGCCGCAGCCGATTGCGACGAGCACCGGCACGATCACCGGCAGATCGGTCCAGCCTTGCGCGAGGAACACTGCCTTGGGGTTAGGGTTGCCGTTGACCGTCGCCACCTGGGCGAAGCTCATGGCGATCATCGCCGTGGCGCCGACGATCGAACCGGAGGAAAGATCGATGCCACCCGAAATGATCACCTGCGTCACGCCGATGGCGATGATGCCGACGATCGACACCTGCAGGATGATGATCTGCAGGCGCGCCTCGTTGAAGATCGTATCGACATTGGCGCGGGTGTTGAACAGGAAGCTGTCGCCAAGAAAGACCCGGCCTATCAGCTCGAAGGCGCCGACGAGGATAAGGAGCGCCAGGAAAACGTTGAATTCGGCAGGCCATGTGCGCTTCTTCGCATCATAGCTGAGTCCGCCGACGCCATGGGTTGTCTGTGCCAATCTTGCTTCCTCCGTCAGCAGTCGCCCCCGCCGCCTGTCTGCGGCGACGAGGGAAAGAGGAGCGGCGCTTTTTGTTTTTCGAACATCGGATTCTTAAAACGGTCCGATGCTCTGCCGCGCCGCTCCCTATCGAAAACGGTCCTCTGCCTCTCAGTTCTTCTGCAGGAACTTGTCGATGTTCGCCGGCGTGACCAGCTGGAAGGGGATGTAGACCTTCTGTTCGACCGCCTCGCCCTTGGAAAGCTTGAGCGCGGCGTCCAGCGCCCCGGCACCCTGGCCGGCCGCATCCTGGAACACGGTCACGTCGAGGTCGCCCGCCTGCATCGCGGAAAGCGCGTCCTGAGTGGCGTCGACGCCGCCGACGACAACCGACTTCATGTCGACATTGGCAGCCTTCATGGCCTGGATGGCGCCGATGGCGCTTTCGTCATTGTTGGCGATCACGCCATCGAACGGCGTGCCGGTCGACAGCCAGTTGGTCATCAGGTTCTGCGCTTCCTCGCGTTTCCAGTTCGACGTCTGCTTGTCGATGATCTTGATGAAGCTGCATTCCGGAGTGGCGATCACATCGTCAATGTCCTTGGTGCGCTGCACCGCGGCCTGGTTCGACAGTTCGCCCATGATCACATAGACATTGGCCTCGGTCTTGCCGGCCTCCTTGAACAGGCGGCAGACTTCCTGGGTTTCGAGAGTGCCTGATTCAACCTCGTTCGAGGCGACGAAGGCCTGGTTGTCCGGCAGGGTATCGACGTTGACGGGCTCTCGGTTGACGTAGACCAGCGGAACCTTGGCCGCAGCGGCGGCGTCCGACATCGCCTGGGTGGCCGAGGTGTCGACCGGATTGACGATGATCGCGTCGACGCCCGAGGCGACGAAATTCTTGATCTGGTCGAGCTGCTTGGCGACGTCGTTCTGCGCGTCCTCGACCTGCAGTTCCACGCCTTCCATGCCCTTGGCCTGCTCGATCATGCCGTTGCGCAGCACGGTGAGAAAATTATCGTCGAACAGCGCCATCGACACGCCGATCTTGGCAGCGAGAGCGGACGAACTCATCAGCGCCGAAAACACGACGCCCAAAAGCAGTTTTTTCATTTTATTTTCTCCTCCACAGAATTGGTGTCCGGCTGCACCGATCTACCCGGAATCCCCGATCTCCAGGGGAATCTCTCCCGATTGCCATCTCCGTTCCCGATGGCGATTTCTGCGTCGACTGGAACGCCAGCCCTCTGCCTGAAACAGATGTTCCGGAACGAAAGAACCAAAATGCCTGTCTAGTGAAATATTTATTCCATTCCGCCTGCGGGCGTCAAGGAGATTCCGAAATCGGATGACGGATTTTCGGATAACGTGGCTGAGGGTCGGCAAATCTTCTGCAAGAATCTATCAGGTTGATGGTTCACATCATTACCGGCGTATCGTGGTGCCTGATCTGAATCTGGATGCATTGGCTGAGCCCAGTTGCCCGACGCTAAATGTTTTCCGGCAGATAGATGTCGAAGGGCAGGAAGGTCTGGCCCGGCGCATTGGCCGCGCCTGCCTCGATGGCATGCGCCATCAGATCGACAAGCTCGCGGCATAGTGCTGCCAGCGGCGTCGAAATCACCATGGTCAGGATGTTGTCGGCGAGCGCCGCGCGCGATTCGGCATTGATCTCGTTGCAGACGACCACCGGCATGTTTGCCGGCCTCGCCGCCCGTAGCGCGGAAACCGCGCCTTCCATGCCGCCGCCGGCCACGTAGCAGCCGGCAAGATCCGGGTACCGCGCCAGAAGATCGATCATCGCATCATGGGTCACCTGGTTGGCCTCCAGATTGACCAGTGTCTCCAGCAACGTGAATTCCGGCGCATGCTCGCGGAAGAATGATCTGAAGCCGATCTCGCGCAGCTCATGGCCATGGAAGCGATGGCTGCCGACAAAAAGCGCGACCTTGCCGGGCCTCCTCGCCGCCCTGGCGATCATCCAGGCCGCGGTGCGGCCGACCTTGCGGTTGTCGAGGCCGACATAACCTTCGCGGATGCCGGCGGCAAAGTCGGACAGCAGCGAGAAGACCGGTTGCCCTCTCGCCTTCAGCGCCTCGACGGCTGCCGTCAGCGTCGGATGGTCCGGGCCGACAAGGGCGACGGCCCTGGATTTCGCCGCCAGCTTGCGCATCTGGGCAGCGATCTCGCCGGGAGCCAGCGAAGTGGCGAAGTCGATGGTTGCGACGCCGCGGAAGCGCTGCGATTGCGACACCGCCAGTTCAAGCTCCCGCGCGAAATCGCCGTAAAAAACATCATTGCCCCTCAGCAGCAGAAAGCCGAGCCGATATTCCGGCAAGTCTTGGCGCATGCGCTGCTTGATCAGCCCGGCGGCGTGGTAGCCGATGCTGGTGGCGGCCTCATAGACGCGGCGCGCGGTCTCCTCGCGCACCGGCAGGCGGTTGTTGAGCACCCGGTCGACGGTGGCGACGCTGACCCCTGAAATACGCGCCAGATCGGTTATGGTTGGTCGCTTGGCCATGGCTCTCTCCGCTTGCCAGCCAATTTACATCATTCTGATAGAAAATGATAGAAACTATCTTCATGACATTGAGCCTATCATGGCTTGGGGTTATTTCTAGACTACGAGATCTGCGGCCGCGGCCTGGTCACTGGCCGGGTAGATTGCAGGATGCTGGTGGAGGCACTTCTCATGGACGCAACCTTGGACGTAGCACCGTCCCGGCGCGACTACAGCCTGATTGGCCGCGACGCCAAGCTCGCCGTCGACAACGGGCTGGCGGCGGCCGAATGGTATCATACCGACGTGCCCCGCAAGCAGATGAAGGCGCTGATGCAGCGCTCCGATGGCCCGGCGATCCGCGACACCATCATCTGGCTCGGCGCCCTGATCCTGAGCGGAGCAGGCGGCGCCTGGTTCTGGGGCACCTGGTGGTGCGTGCCGTTTTTCTTCGTCTATGGCGTCCTTTACGGCTCTTCCACCGATTCACGCTGGCACGAATGCGGTCACGGCACCGCGTTCAGGACGCAGTGGATGAATGACGTGATCTATCAGCTCGCCTGCTTCATGATCATGCGCAACCCGGTGACCTGGCGGTGGAGCCACACGCGGCACCATACCGACACGATCATCGTCGGCCGCGACCCGGAGATCGCGGTGATGCGCCCGCCGGATCTGTTGCGCGTCGTGCTCAATTTCTTCGGCATTCTCGATGCCTGGCATGCCATGAGCGACATGCTGCGCAATGCGGCCGGCATCATCAGCCCGGCGGAAAAGACCTTCATTCCCGAGCAGGAGCAACCGAAGGCAATCCGCATTGCCCGCATCTGGACCGCGATCTATGCCGGGACCATCGCGCTGGCACTTTATAGCGGCTCGTTCCTGCCCTTGATGCTGGTCGGGCTGCCCAGGCTTTACGGCGCCTGGCATCATGTCATGACCGGCCTGCTGCAGCATGGCGGCCTCGCCGAAAATGTCATCGACCATCGCCTCAACAGCCGCACGGTCTACATGAACCCGATCAGCCGCTTCATTTACTGGAACATGAACTACCACGTCGAGCATCACATGTTCCCGATGGTGCCCTATCATGCGCTGCCCAGGCTGCATGAGCTGATCAAGCACGACCTGCCGGCGCCGACACCGTCGATCCTGGCCGGCTATCGCGAGATGGTGCCTGCCTTCCTGCGCCAGCTGCGCAATGAAGACTATTTCCTCAGGCGCGAACTGCCGCCGACCGCGAAGCCCTATCGCGAGGAATTCCACAACGATAACGATGCTGTCGCGGCAGCAGCGGAATGATATGCGCCCATACCAGGCAACATGCCGGGCAAGTTGACCAAGCAAAAAACCATCGGGAGGATTGATGAACGACTGGGTCGAGGCCTGTGATGCCGGAGACATCGATGAAGAGGACGTGATGCGGTTCGACCATGGCGGCCGCACCTTCGCCATCTATCGCAGCCCCGACGACGAATATTTCGCGACGGACGGCCTTTGCACGCATGAGAAGGTGCACCTGGCCGACGGGCTGGTGATGGACGACATCATCGAATGCCCGAAGCACAATGGCCGCTTCAACTACAAGACCGGTGCGGCCAGGGGTGCGCCGGTCTGCGTCAATCTGAAGACCTATCCGGTCAGGGTCGACGCCGGCAAAGTCCTGGTCCAGATCGGGTGACGGTGATGGCGAAAGGAATGGTCATCATCGGTGCCGGCGAATGCGGCGGGCGGGCTGCCTTGGCGCTGCGCGATCTCGGCTATGCTGGGCCGGTGACGCTGGTCGGCGACGAGCCGCATCTGCCCTATGAGCGGCCGCCGCTGTCGAAAGACGCGATGGCTAGCGATGCGCCGGTGATCAAGGCCATCGCCAGCGATGAGATCCTGGCCGAGAGATCGATCCGGCATATCCATTCGGTTCAGGCGGTGGCGATCGACCGCGCGGCGCATGTCGTGCGCCTGTCGGACGGCTCTGGCCTTCCATATGACAAGCTCTTGCTGGCGACGGGTTCTGTGCCGCGCAAGCTGCCGATGCCCGGCCTTGGCGCGCGCTGCGTCTATCTCCGGACCTTCAACGACGCGCTCGCCATTCGCGCCCATCTCCGCGCCGGAAACCGCATCGCCATCGTTGGCGGCGGCTTCATCGGTCTCGAACTCGCCGCTGCGGCGCGACGGCTGGGGGCCGCGGTCACCGTCATCGAGGCGCAGCCGCGCATCCTGATGCGCGGCGTGCCGGCCGAGATCGCCAAAGTCATCCACGAGGCGCATGAAGCCGAAGGCGTGAAAATCCTGTGCGGCGACGGCATCGCCGCGATCGCCGACGACGGCGCCGAGGTGCGCATCACGCTTGCCGGCGGACAGGATATCGTCGCCGATCTCGCGGTGATCGGCATCGGCGCCGTGCCGGTGACCGGACTTGCCGCGGAAGCGGGGCTAACGATCGATAACGGCATAGCAGTCGATGCCGAGCTTCGCACCGACGATCCGGACATCTTCGCCGCCGGCGATTGCTGCTCGTTTCCGCTTGGCGTCTATGGCGGCCGGCGTGTCCGGCTGGAAGCCTGGCGCAACGCGCAGGAACAGGGCGCGCTTGCTGCCAGGAACATGCTGGGCGCCGGCGAGGTCCATGCGGCCGTGCCGTGGTTCTGGTCGGATCAATACGGCCTGACCTTGCAGATCTCAGGGCTTTCCGATGAAGGCAGCACGGTCGTGCGCCGCGACCTCGACGATGGCGCCTTCATCCTGTTCCATCTCGCCGACGACGGCAGGCTGGTCGCGGCAAGCGGCATCGGCCCGGGCAACGCGGTCGCCCGCGACATAAGGCTGGCCGAGATGCTGATCGCCAAAAGGGCAAAGCCGGCGCCTGAGGCGCTCGGTTCGCAAACGGTCAAGCTGAAGTCGCTGCTGGCGGCGTGAGCCGTGGCGCCGATTGCCGAAAGCCAGCGCCGCCCCTCATCTGCCTGCCGGCATCTTCTCCCCGTATAGTGACGGGGAGAAGGACACTGTCGCTTAGGATTTCGCCAATCGCCAGCGCCGCAGAACGGCGTTGCAGCCGATGCCAGCGTTCTTTCTCCCCGTCACTATACGGGGAGAAATGCCCGGCAGGGCAATGAGGGGCAGCGCAGACGCCCGAAAGGGGCGACTTCGATCCGGCTCAAAATCCGAATCTCAACACGCTCTAAAACAGCGCCTTCAGCTCCGGCAATTTATCGTTGACCAGCCAGCCATAGTAATTTTCCTCGGGCAACTTCTCCGGCTCGCCCGCGGCGCGGCGCTTGTCGTTTTCGGCCTTCAGCGCATAGGCTCGCTGTTCCGGACTGCCGACATTGTAGAGCGTCGCTGTGATGCCGGGATTGGCCGAAATGTCGAAGCCGGCAATGCTCTCGTAGGCATCGATCGATTTCCGGATCGTCGCCGCGACATAGGACAAGGTGAGGTCCGGGTCCATGATGGTCTTGTAGACCCCGTTCGGATCGCCGACGTCGAGCTTCGGCAGGCCGGAGACCTGGTGCACGAGATCGCTCATCTGCAACGCGGTCAGCGGATTGAGTTGGCCGAGACCGAAGGTCTGGCCGGCATAATAGGGCTGGAAGAAGGTGGCACCGAAGCGGTCGTTGGGAAAGCTTGTCCCCCCGACATTCTTGCCGCGAAAGGACTGGTTCCAGACCTGCTCGCGGCACGCCCAAAGCGCGTAGCTGTCCGATTTGCCGGCGCATTTGGCAAATTGCGGCCGTTGCACGAAATCCGTGATGTCCTCGCCTTCATAGGCGAAGGACAGCTTGCTCGACAGATAGGAGATCGCCTTGACGTAGTAGGTCTGCAGCCGGTCGTAGGCGTCGACATTGTAGGTGTGCTCGCCGACGATGGCGCCGACGATGTGCATCGGATCGATGCCGTAGGTCGCCGCCGCTTGGCTGATCTTGCCGCGAAGACCGGCGTCGTGCTGCAGCAGCGCATAGACCTTGCGGTATTTCGCCTGGAAGGTGGTGCTGGTGGCCTGAGTGCGCCGGCTCGAGGCGCCCGGTATGTTGGGCTGCTCGGCATGGCGGTTGCCCGGCGGCACCATCGTCGCCGCTTGCGCGGCGAACATGGCTGTCGCCAGCGTCAGCCCGAGAATGACGAGAAAGAGTTTTTTCATGCGCCCGCCGCCTGTGACAGCGCATGACCCCGAAAACCGGAGCCGATTTTCGGGGTCATGCGCCAAATCGAGTGCTACAACGTCCGCTGCGCGTACAAGACGCTCGGCGCTGTAGTCGCCGGGCAAACTAGGTAAAGCTCCAGTTCGAGTCGAGAGCTCTTCGACAACAGAGACAAAAGGTGGCCAGATGCTTCCATTTGGCCACACACTGCAGACTGTCCGGAAATCTTCCCGCCGCCCGGTCCGTCTTACAGGATGAAACGCGACAGATCCGTGTTTCTGGACAGGTCGCCGACATGCTTTTGCACATAGGCGGCGTCGATGCTGACCGACGTTCCGTGGCGGTCCGGCGCGTCATAGGAGATCTCGTCCAGCACCCGCTCCATCACCGTCTGCAGCCGCCTGGCGCCGATGTTCTCGACGCTGGCGTTGAGATCGACGGCGATGCCGGCCAGCGAATCGATGGCGTCGTCGGTGAAGACCAGGTCGACGCCCTCCGTTTTCATCAGCGCGATGTACTGCTTGATCAGACTGGCTTCGGTCTCGGTCAGGATGCGCACGAAATCGTCCTTCTCCAGCGCCCGCAGCTCGACGCGGATCGGCAGACGGCCCTGCAGTTCCGGCAGCAGGTCCGACGGCTTGGCCACGTGGAACGCGCCCGATGCGATGAACAGGATGTGGTCGGTCTTCACCGGTCCGTATTTGGTCGCCACCGTGGTGCCTTCGACAAGCGGCAGCAGGTCGCGCTGCACGCCTTCGCGGGAGACACCGGCGCCCATGCCGCCCTCGCGCGAGGCGATCTTGTCGATCTCGTCGAGGAAGACGATGCCGTCGTTTTCGGTCGATTCGAGCGCTCTGCGCACCACCTCATCCTGGTCGAGCAGCTTGTCGGACTCGTCGCCGACCAGCAGCGCGTAGGATTCCTTCACCGTCGTCTTGCGCGTCTTCGTCTTCTGGCCGCCCATCGCTTTCGACAGCATGTCGTTGATGTTCAACACGCCGATATTGGCGCCCGGCATGCCGGGAATCTCGAAGCCGGGCATGCCGCCAGTGCCGGTGTCGGCCACTTCGATCTCGATCTCCTTGTCGTCAAGCTCGCCGTCGCGCAGCTTCTTGCGGAAGGAGTCGCGCGTGGCCGGGCTCGCCGTCTTGCCGACGAGCGCTTCCAGCACACGCTCCTCCGCATTGATATGGGCGCGCGCCTTGACGTCCTCGCGCATCTTCTCGCGCACCAGCCCGATGGCGATTTCGACCAGGTCGCGGATGATCTGCTCGACGTCGCGGCCGACATAGCCGACCTCGGTGAACTTGGTCGCTTCGACCTTGACGAACGGCGCACCGGCAAGGCGCGCCAGGCGGCGCGAGATCTCGGTCTTGCCGACGCCGGTCGGGCCGATCATCAGGATGTTCTTCGGCATCACCTCTTCACGCATCTGGCCTTCGAGCTGCTGGCGGCGCCAGCGGTTGCGCAAGGCGATGGCCACGGCGCGCTTGGCGTCTTTCTGGCCGATGATGAAGCGATCGAGTTCCGAAACGATTTCGCGGGGCGAGAATGTGCTCATATCCCTAAATTCCACTTTGCCACTGCCGGATGGACTCGAACGGATGCAGCAGCATGATCACGTTGAGCGTCAGATTGTCCCGGATGATGTAGCCGACACCGAATTCGAAGATGACAGCCAGGGCCACGATCACCCATATAGGTAGCTTGCGCGCCATCACAAATCCCAACACCATCGCCAGCGTGTCCGCCGCCGAATTGATGATGCTGTCGCCGTAATAATCGAGCGAAATCGTGCCGGCGCGGTAGCGCTCGATAATCAAAGGGCTGTTCTCGAGAAGTTCCCAGCCGCCCTCTATGGCGACCGCAAATGCCAGCCTGAGCCCGACCGGCGAGCGCGGGAACAGAAACCACGCCAACGCGTAGAACAGGAAGCCATGGATGATGTGCGAGAATGTGTACCAGTCGGAAATATGTTGGGAATTCTCCGAGCTCTGCACGATGCCGTGCCACAGCTTGACATAGCCGCATGTGCAGATCGGCGTTCGGCCCATGCCGTAAAGGGCTCCAGCCTGGAATATGATCAGTCCGAGGACGAGCAGAAGCCCCATCCGCCAGCTGTCTTCATAGGCCGAGACGGGTTTGTCGGCGCCGGTTGTGCTCATGCTGTTTACTGCCCCTCTTCGGCGTCAATTGCCATCAGCACGGCGTCGCCATATTCCGATTGCCTGCGATCGATAGTTCTGAAACCGGCCTTTTCATAGGCGCGGATCGCTCGTCCGTTGGCCGGATCCGGGTCGATGATGACACGCGGCACCCCTTCCTCGAACAGCTGTTCCACGAACTGCCGGACAATTGCCGAGCCGTGGCCGCGTCCGACAAGCTCAGGCCTGCCGATCGACAGATCGATGCCGAGCGTGCCAAACGGCTGATCGCTATAGGGATGGCCATCCTCCAGATGCGGGTCGTAGCTCTGCAGATAGCCGATCGGCTCGCCATCGAGCTCGATGATCAGCGGTTCGACGGAAATCGAGTCGATGTGTTCGCGGATCTGGGCGATCTCCGTCTCTGGATCATCCCACCACGCTGCGACATGCGGCTCGGCCAGCCATGCCGCGATCATCGGCAGGTCCGCCTCCGTCACCGGCCGAAAATCATATCTATTCTCTTGTTTGGCCATGATCTCCCCCCGAACCGGAGGTCAGCGAAGCAAAAACCGGTTTCCACTTTTCGGGATCATGGCCTAGGGCCGGATCAGCCGGCATCGAGCGTTTCGATGACGAAGTTGTTGTTGGTGTAGACGCAAATGTCGGATGCGATCTGCATCGCCTTGCGGGCGATCTCCTCGGCATCCTTGTCGCTGTCCATGAGCGCCCGCGCCGCGGCCAGCGCGTAATTGCCGCCCGAGCCAATCGCCATGACGCCATATTCCGGTTCGAGCACGTCGCCGGTGCCGGTCAGCGCCAGCGAGACCGACTTGTCGGCGACCAGCATCATCGCTTCCAGCCGGCGCAGATAGCGATCGGTGCGCCAGTCCTTGGCAAGTTCGACGCAAGCCCGCGTCAGTTGCTCCGGATATTGTTCGAGTTTGGCTTCCAGCCGCTCCAGAAGGGTGAAGGCGTCGGCGGTGGCGCCGGCGAAACCGGCGATGACGTTGCCGCCCTTGCCGATGCGGCGCACCTTCTTGGCGTTGCCCTTCATGATGGTCTGGCCGAGACTGACCTGGCCGTCGCCGGCGATGACCACCTTGCTGCCCTTGCGCACCGTCACGATGGTCGTGGCGTGCATGGTCAGATTATCAGACATTTCCTGCTCCGATCAGCACCGATCCAAGAAGGCGATTGGCGCGTTACGAGTGACTTGATCGGCCATATGTATGCATAGGTCCGATGATTGCAAACCGGTCATCCGCTAGGCTCGATACCGCCTGGCATGGCAACTGGCAATCGCCGGATCATGCTGCTAGAAGGCTCTCGTTTTTCAAGCAAGTGATCGCTTGGACTGAACTCTGGACAAGGATGAGGTCATGCCGCCCCGTTCCGCCAACGCAAGCCGCAAGACTGGGGAAACCGACATTTCAGTGTCGGTTCAGGTCGACGGCTCGGGAAAATCCGATATTTCGACGGGCGTCGGCTTCTTCGATCATATGCTGGACCAGCTTTCGCGCCATTCGCTGATCGACATGACGGTCAAGGCCAAGGGCGATCTGCACATAGACGACCACCACACGGTCGAGGACATCGGCATCGCGCTCGGCCAGGCACTGGCCAAGGCGCTGGGCGAGCGGCGCGGCATCATGCGCTATGCCTCGATCGATCTCGCCATGGACGAGACGCTGACGCGGGCGGCGATCGATGTTTCCGGCCGTCCCTTCCTTGTCTGGAACGTTGCGTTCTCATCGCCGAAGATCGGCACGTTCGATACCGAACTGGTGCGCGAATTCTTCCAGGCCCTGGCGCAGAATGCCGGCATCACGTTGCATGTCACCAACCACTACGGTGCCAACAATCACCATATCGCCGAAACCTGCTTCAAGGCCGTGGCGCGTGCGCTGCGTTTCGCGCTTGAAAGCGACCCGCGCCAGCCGCACGCGGTTCCTTCCACCAAGGGATCTCTGAAGGGATAAATCATGGCCATCTATGTCGTGATGGAACCGCCCGGCCGCGCCGAAAAGTCTGATATGACGGCCTTTATCCGGGATGGTTTTTCCTGGCTCGGCTTCCTCGTTCCGCCGCTGTGGCTGCTTTGGCACCGGTTATGGATCGAGGCAGCCTTGGCCTTTGTCGCCATGGCTCTCCTTTCGGTGCTTGCCGAAGCATTGAGCCTTGGGCTGGCCGGCCCGCTGCTGTCGCTGCTCGTATCGCTCTATGTCGGGCTGGAAGGGCAGGCCCTGCGGATTGCCGCACTGCGCCGTCGTGGCTGGCATGAATGGGGCGTGGTCGAGGCCGACAGGCTCGACGATGCCGATACGCGCTATGTGCTGGAAGCCGAAACGCATCCGGACGAGCAAGCGCCCGCGCCACGCATCGTCCCGGATGCCGCCCATGCGCGGCCAGCGCAGATGGGCATCGCGCTAGGGCTGAACCACACGCCGGGAAGACCCTGACATGCGGGTCGCGATCATCGACTATGGTTCGGGCAATCTGCGCTCGGCCACCAAGGCCTTCGAGCGCGCCGCGCACGAAGCCGGCATCGCCGCCGCCATCGACCTGACCGCCGATGCCGAGCGCGTCAGAACCGCCGACCGCATCGTCCTGCCCGGCGTCGGCGCCTATGCCGATTGCGCCGCCGGGCTGCGCGCTGTGCCGGGTATGTGGGAAGCGGTGGAGGAGGTCGCGATCGTCAAGCGGCGGCCGTTCCTAGGCATCTGCGTCGGCATGCAGCTGATGTCGGAGCGAGGTCTGGAAAAGACCGTTACAAAAGGCTTTGGCTGGATTGCCGGCGACGTCAGGGAGATCACCCCGGCCGATCCTGCGCTTAAGATCCCGCAGATCGGCTGGAACACGATCGAGCTCAAGCGCAAGCATCCGCTGTTTTCCGGCATTCCGACCGGCGCCAAGGGATTGCATGCCTATTTCGTCCACTCCTACCATCTCGACGCCAGGAAACCCGACGATGTGCTGGCGATTGCCGACTATGGCGGTCCGGTGACGGCCGCTGTCAGCAGTGACAATCTCGCCGGCACGCAGTTCCATCCCGAAAAGAGCCAGGCGCTTGGCCTGGCGCTGATCACCAATTTCCTGCGCTGGAAGCCCTGAAGGAGAAAATCATGAGCAAGAAGGGCTACTGGATGGCGATGGTCGATGTCCGCGACCCTGAGATCTACAAGCAGTATATCGAGGCGAACGCGGCGGCTTTTGCGAAATACGGCGCGAAATTTGCCGTGCGGGCCGGGCGCCATGCGAACCCGGAAGGGCCGACAGGCAATCGCCACGTGCTGGTGGAGTTCGAGTCCTACGATAAAGCGATCGAGTGCTACGAATCGCCTGAATACCAGGAGGCCGTGAAATACAGGCTTGCCGCCTCGACTGGCCACTTCGTCATCGTCGAAGGCGCCTGAACGGTGATCCTGTTCCCGGCCATCGATCTCAAGGACGGCAAGTGCGTGCGCCTGAAGCACGGCGATATGGCGACCGCGACGATCTACAATGACGATCCGGCCGCGCAAGCCAGAGCCTTCGAAGAACAAGGCTTCGAGTGGCTGCATGTCGTCGACCTCAACGGCGCGTTCAAAGGTCAAAGCGTCAACGGCGCGGCGGTCGGCGCCATCCTCAAGGCGACGAAGAACCCGGTGCAGCTCGGCGGCGGCATCCGCACGCTGGCGCAGATCGAGGACTGGCTCGACCGTGGGCTGGCCCGCATCATTCTCGGCACTGTGGCCGTGCGCGATCCCGATCTGGTCAGGCAGGCCTGCAAGGCGTTCCCGGGCAAGATCGCCGTCGGCATCGACGCCAAGGGCGGCAAGGTGGCGGTCGAGGGCTGGGCCGAGGCCTCAAGCCTCGGCGTTATCGAACTGGCGAAGAAGTTCGAGGGCGCCGGCGTCGCCGCCATCATCTACACCGACATCGACCGCGACGGCGTGCTGACCGGCATCAACTGGGACGCCACGATCGGTCTCGCCGAAGCGGTGTCGATCCCGGTCATCGCCTCGGGAGGTCTGGCCTCGATCACCGACATCGTGCGCATGACCATGCCCGATGCGCAAAAACTCGAAGGCGCGATCTCGGGCCGCGCGCTTTACGACGGGCGTATCGACCCGGCCGAGGCACTGGCGATCCTGGCGGCCGGATCTGAGAAGGCGAGGGCGCGATGAAACTCACGATCATCCTCGCCCCCTATGACAGCGGCCTTTACCATTCCGGTTTTGGCCAGGGCCCCGACGCCATTATTGCCGGCGGTCTCGTCGATGAGCTTGCCTTGCGCGGCCACGATGTCGTCGTCGAGGATATCGGCGAGGTCGGCGATGCCCAGAGACGCGAAATCGCAACAGGCTTCGCGGTTTGCCGGGCAGTCGCCACCAAGGTCGAACTGGCGCGCGACGATGAGCGTTTCCCCATCGTGCTCACTGGAAATTGCCTGACCGCCGCCGGTGCGGTGGCCGGCGACGCCGCGGATTCGATCATCTGGATCGATCAGCATGGCGACCTCAACACGCCCGAGACCTCCGCCTACGGCTTCCTCGACGGCATGGCGCTGGCGACGACGCTGGGTCTCTGCTGGCGCCCGATGGCAGCCACGATTCCCGGCTTCCAGGCGATAGATCCGTCCCGGTGCATGCTGGTCGATGCGCGCGACCTCGATCCCGACGAAAAGCGCCTGCTGGACACATTGCCTGTCATTCGCACCCAATGTGCCGATGCGCTCGACAGTGTCGGAAGGCTGAAAGCAGCCGGCGCCGTTCAGGCACATCTGCATCTGGATCTGGACGTCCACGACCCGCATTTGCTGCAAGTGAACCGCTATACGCAGCCAGGAGGCCCAAGCCCGGATCAACTGCGGCGACTCGTTTGCGGGCTGGCCAGGTCGATCCCGATTGCTGGCGTCACCCTGTCCGCTTACGACCCGGCATTTGACGCCAAGGGCGAGGTTCCGCCTGTCGTCGGTCAATTGCTTGGCGATTTTCTTGCCGCCCGTGAGAGGATCTGATGCTGAAAGCCCGCGTCATCCCCTGTCTCGACGTCAAGAACGGCCGTGTCGTCAAAGGCGTCAACTTCGTCGACCTGGTCGATGCCGGCGATCCGGTCGAGGCGGCAAAAGCCTATGACGCCGCTGGCGCCGACGAGCTCTGCTTCCTCGACATCACCGCTTCGTCCGACAACCGCGAGACGATCTTCGACATTGTCGCCCGCACCGCCGAACAATGCTTCATGCCGCTGACCGTCGGCGGCGGCGTGCGCCAGGTCGCCGACATAAGAAAGCTGCTTTTGGCCGGCGCCGACAAGGTGTCGATCAACACGGCGGCCGTGAAGAATCCTGATTTCGTCGCCGAGGCGGCCGACAAATTCGGCAACCAGTGCATCGTTGTCGCCATCGACGCCAAGAAAGTATCCGGTGAAGGCGAGGCCGACCGCTGGCAGATTTTCACCCATGGCGGCCGCGAAAAGACCGGCATCGACGCGGTCGAATTCGCTCGGCAGATGGTCGATCGCGGCGCCGGCGAGATCCTGCTGACGTCGATGGACCGCGACGGCACCAAGGCCGGCTACGACCTTGCCCTGACCCGCGCGATCGCCGACGCCGTGCGTGCGCCGGTCATCGCCTCCGGCGGCGTCGGCACGCTCGATCACCTGGTCGAGGGCATTCGCGACGGCCATGCCGGTGCGGTGCTGGCGGCATCGATTTTCCATTTCGGCACGTACAGCATTGCCGAGGCCAAGGCACATATGGCCGGCGCCGGGCTGCCGATGCGACTGGACTCAACGGGTGATCGGCTCTAAGCATAATCGCGCAAACTGGGAACCGGTTCTCGAAAAAGATCATGCTTAAACAAGCAGATAGATGGCGCCATGACTGAGTTCTCGCTCTCCGACCTCGAGTCGGTCATCAGGGAGCGCGCGCATTCCGGCGATCCGGATTCGTGGACGGCAAAGCTGTTCGCCCGCGGCATCGACAAGGCGGCGCAGAAGCTTGGCGAAGAGGCGGTCGAAACGGTAATCGCAGCCGTTGGCGGGGACAGGCAAGCCCTCGTTTCGGAAAGCGCCGATCTCATCTATCATTGGCTGGTCGTTCTGGGTGTCGCCGGCATTCCGCTTGCCGATGTCCTGACCGAACTCGAGCGCCGCACCAGTCGTTCGGGCATCGCCGAAAAGGCGTCTCGGCAGGACCGGGGCTGATCGCTGCGGAAGGAAACTCGATGGACCAGCTCGCCCCCACCGAGAAGTATTCGCCCTTTCGTTTTTTCTCGGCCGAGCAATGGTCTCAGTTCCGCGCCGACACGCCGATGACGCTGGGCGAGGACGAGATCCATCGCCTGCGCTCGCTCAACGATCCGGTCGACCTCGAAGAGGTCAAGCGCATCTATCTTTCGCTGTCTCGCCTCTTATCGGCCCATGTCGAGGCCAGCCAATTGCTGTTCAGGCAACGCCAGGCCTTCTTCAACGCATTGGATATCGTCAAAACGCCCTTCATTATCGGCATTGCCGGCTCTGTCGCAGTCGGCAAATCGACCACCGCGCGCGTGCTCAAGGAATTGCTGGCGCGCTGGCCGTCGAGCCCCAAGGTCGATCTGATCACCACCGACGGCTTCCTGCTTCCCAACGAAATCCTGCGCCGCAACAATCTGATGGAACGCAAGGGCTTTCCCGACAGCTATGATGTCGGCGCCCTGCTGCGTTTCCTGTCGGGCATCAAGTCGGCGCAGCGCAATGTCCGCGCGCCTGTTTATTCGCACCTGACCTACGACGTCATTCCCGGTGAGTTCCAGACCATCGACCGGCCGGACATATTGATCTTCGAAGGCATCAATGTCCTTCAGCCTGGCAAGCTGCCGAAGGACGGCAAGATCGTGCCTTTCCTGTCGGATTTCTTCGACTTCGCCATCTATATAGATGCCGAAGAGGCACTGATCCATCACTGGTACATCGCCCGCTTCATGCGGCTGCGCGAAACCGCCTTCCGCGACCCGGCCTCCTTCTTCCACCGTTATTCGCAGCTTTCCGAGGACTCGGCCCGCGCCATTGCCGAGGGCCTATGGGCCAACATCAATCTGAAGAACTTGCGCGAGAACATCCTGCCGACCAGGGCCCGGGCCGATCTCATCTTGCGCAAGGGCGCCAACCATCTGGTCGAGGAGGTGGCGCTCAGGAAGCTGTAACGAAGCGGTTAACGGCGCTTTAGGCAGTATCCGCTATCGTTCGTTGCCAATCCCAGAGCAATTGCCGGGAGCAGCCGGTGATCATCATGCCTGCATTGCGCCTGCCCGACATTTCCGCCTGGCGCAGCACACTCGCCCCGCGCCGGCTTCTCAAATTCGCCTCGGTGGGGCTTGCGGCCACCATCCTCTATGCGCTTTGTGCCGGCCTTTTCGCCAGCGCCGGGTCAAGATACCTGTCGCCGGCCCTGGCCTCCGTCGCCGCCTACGCGATTGCAGCCATATTCTCCTATCTCGGCCACAAGTTCTTCACGTTCATGTCGGCCGGCTCGCATCAATTCGAAGCGCCGCGCTTCGCTGTGCTGACCGGATTCGGTCTTGCCGCCGCCTATCTCCTTCCGATGGTCCTCGTCGGACAGTTCGGCCTGCCTGTCGCAATTCCGATACTGCTTACTTGCATCCTCATTCCCGTCGTCAACTTTGTCGTTCTCGACCGCTGGATCTTTTCCGGCCGTTCAGCGGCGGGCCTCGACCGGTGACCCCAAAACGGATGCCGGTTTGGCAAAATCCGATGTTTAACCAAAGGCTTGAAGGTCCGCCTCCCGGCCAGGATATGTCACCCGCCGCAGCGTCAGATTGATCCGCCCGCCATTCCTGAGCAGCGCCGAGGTCGACGGATAGATGCGATCGACGCCGTGAAAACAGAGACGGCCTTCGCCGCCAAGCACGACGACGTCGCCGCTTTTCAGCTTGAATGATTTGGTGCCGCCTTCGCGCGTGCTCTGGCCGACCCTGAACAGGCAATCGTCGCCCAGCGAAACGGAGACGACCGGTGCGGAGAAATCCTCCTCGTCGCGGTCCTGGTGAAGGCCCATCTTCGCGTCCGGTGAATAGAAATTGACCAGGCAGGCCTGCGGCGGATGCGGATAGGCGGACACGTCCCGCCACAGCTCCAGCAGCACGTCCGGGATCGGTGGCCAGGGCGTTCCGGTCACCGGGTGCGTCGGCTGGTAGCGATAGCCGCGCTCCTTGTCGGTGACCCAGCCAAGCGAACCGCAATTGGTCATGCGCACGCTCATTTCCTTGCCGGTGCGCGGCATGGCCGGCACAAACAACGGCGCCTCCTGCACGACCCGTCTCACATCCTCGACCAGCGCCTCCTGCGCTGCGCGGGACAGATAGCCTGGCATGTGGCGGACGCCTTTGGGCAGAACGAGCATCAGTCTGGTCGCTTCATCAGCTTCATCAGGCAGACAATGCCACCAACAAACAAAAACGGCGACCCGAAAGCCGCCGTTCTTGTCCTTGGATGGCAATCGCCAGCTTAAGGTGTGGTGAGATTCAGGTCAGGCCGAGCCGAAAATGGTGGTTTCCGAGAACCGGAGCGGAGCGTACTTAAGTACGTGAGCACCGGAAGCGCAGGAAACCGCCGTTTGCAGGCCGGCATCACCTGAATATCAACATACCTTAGTCGAGGTCCGGTATGCGCAGGACTTGCCCCGGATAGATCTTATCGGGGTGGGTCAGCATCGGCTTGTTGGCCTCGAAGATGATATTGTTCTTCGCGCCCTTGCCCTTGCCATAGCTCTTTTCAGCGATCTTCCAGAGGTTGTCGCCCTTCTTGACCGTATAAAAGGTCGGTTCCTTGGCCGGCGTTGCGGGTGCGCCGGATTCGGGTGTGGCGACCTGCAATTCGTCCGCTTGCACCTTGGAGACGCCGAGTGTGTTGCCGACGGCGACGACCGCCTTTTCGAAGATCGATTGATCCTTGACCACGCCTTTTAGGACGGCCGTATCGCCCTTGACGACGACTTCCACATTGTCGGTGCCGAGCGCATGCGAATCGAGCTCCTTCTTGAGCGTATCGGCGGTCGGCTCCGGCTCATCGTCGCCGATGCCGAGCTTCTTGCCGACACCCTTGACGAAATCAAATATGCCCATCTGTGGTCTCCCTTGCTCTGACGAATACCGAACTTGCCATTTGCAACCTTGAATTGGAAGCCGCTTCGTTCGCGCAATCCATGTCGCGCCTAGTCGTTCTCTACCCGGCCGCGCAGCTTCTTGATCGTGCCGCGCCCAGCCTTAGTCTTCAGCCGCCTTTCTACCGCGCCTTTCGACGGCCTCGTCTTCTTGCGCGGCGGTGGTGGTGGTTCGGCGGCCTTGGCGACCAGTGCCGTAAGCCGCGCCCGCGCATCCGCCCGGTTCTGCTCTTGGGTGCGGAAACGTCCGGCTTCAATGACGATGACGCCGTCCTTGGTGGCGCGCTGGCCGGCCAGCTTTATGGTTCGCTCGCGCACGCGTTCAGACAGGCCCGGCGCATTCGCCGCATCAAAGCGCAATTGCACCGCCGTCGCCACTTTGTTGACGTTCTGGCCGCCAGGGCCGGACGAGCGGATGAAGTCCTCATGCAGGTCATCCGGATGGATCACCGCACCGTCGGCAATGATGATCTTGTCGTCAGCGTTCATGCCCCAGTCATGGCGCGGTGGACGAAAAAAGGAAAGGCCCAATCCCGGGGTCGGGTCTTCCCGATCCCCCCCGGGGTCGGGTCTTCCCGATCCCCAGGTCGGCCTTCCCCCCGGTCGAGCTTTCCCGATCCCGGATCGGGCCCTGAGAAGATATTACCCGCGATTATTCCGCGGCTTCGCGCATGCGCGGCGCGGCGCCGAGTACGACGGCGTCGACATGAGGTTCGAATTTTTCGAAATTGACGGCGAACATGCCGACCAGCCTCGCCGCCTGCAGGTCATAGGCCGATGTGTCGGCCCAGGTCGATCTCGGATCGAGAATGGCGCGGTCGATGCCCGCAACCGCTATCGGCACATCGAAGCCAAAATTGGCGTCGGTCCGGAAATCGGCGCCTTTCAGCGAGCCGTCGAGCGCCGCCGCAAGCAGCGCCCGCGTCGCCTTGATCGGCATCCGCCTGCCGGTGCCGTAGGCGCCGCCGGTCCAGCCGGTGTTGACCAGCCAGCAATCGACACCGTGATGGTCGATCAGCTCGCGCAGCAGATTGCCGTATTCCGACGGATGGCGCGGCATGAACGGTGCGCCGAAACAGGTTGAAAACGTCGCTTCGGGTTCGGTGACGCCCTTTTCCGTCCCTGCCACCTTGGCGGTGTAGCCGGAGAGGAAATGATACATCGCCTGCGCCGGGGTGAGCCGTGCGATCGGCGGCATCACGCCGAATGCGTCGGCGGTCAGCATGATGATGTTTTTCGGGTGACCGGCGCGGCCCGTTTTGCTGGCGTTGGGGATGAAATGCAGCGGATAGGCGCAGCGCGTGTTTTCAGTGAGGCTGCCGTCGTCGAAGTCCGGCATGCGGCCGGCGTCGAGCACCACATTCTCCAGCACCGTGCCGAAGCGTTGGGTGGTGGCGAAGATCTCCGGCTCGGCCTCGGCCGAAAGCTTGATCGTCTTGGCATAGCAGCCGCCTTCGAAATTGAAGATGCCGTGCGGACCCCAGCCGTGCTCGTCGTCGCCGACCAGCGTGCGCGACGGATCGGCCGACAGCGTCGTCTTGCCGGTTCCCGAGAGGCCGAAGAAGATCGCCGTATCGCCGCCGGCGCCCTCATTGGCCGAGCAATGCATCGGCATCACGCCCTTCGCCGGCAACAGGTAGTTGAGCACGGTGAACACCGACTTCTTCATTTCGCCGGCATAGGAGGTGCCGCCGATCAGCACGATCATGCGCGAGAGATCGACGGCGATCACCGTTTCGGTGCGGGTGCCGTGGCGGACCGGATCGGCGCGGAACGACGGCAGGTCGATGATCGTCATTTCGGGCACGAAATGCTCGAGCTCGGCGGCTTCCGGACGAATGAGCAAATTTCGGATGAACAAGGAGTGCCAGGCAAGCTCCGTGACGACCCTGGTCGTCAGCCTCAAATCGTCATCGGCACCGCCGATCAGATCCTGCACATAGAGGTCCTTGTCAGCCGCATGGGCGCGAAAATCGGCCAGCAGTGCGTCGAACTGGGTCGGCGAAATCGCCTTGTTATTGTCCCACCACACATGCGGCCCGGTGGTCTCGTCGCGCACGACGAACTTGTCCTTGGGCGAGCGGCCGGTGTGCTGTCCGGTCTCGGCGACGAGCGCGCCATGGGCGGTGAGGCGGGCCTCGCCGCGGCGGATCGCTTCTTCGTAAAGGACGGCCTCGCCGAAATTATAGCGCACAGCGCCCGTCGTTTTCAGGCCGATCCGATCGATCGCCCATGTGGGATTGCGTTTGCCGGCTTCCGACATGAGGGTCCCTTCTTCGATTTGAGCATCCTGGCCGGCGAATTTCCGGAGCCCCCACTGAGGAGACTGTAAGCGTCAGAACCAGAAAAGCCAAATGATATCAAACAATTAATCGATTTAAATATTTTGAAAGTTGTTTAAATCGTTTATATGTGCAAAAAAACAGGCGGTTGCCCAAAGGATTGGCGGTCTTTATCAGTCCAATCGATATCGAGGTGAGATTGTGGCCGCCGGCATGCCGCTCGTGACAGCGGACGAAGCCTATGCCACATTTTGTACCTAATTTGTCCTGCAAAAGCCCCTTCTCGACCAAAGAAGGGACAGCTCATGAGGGAGCCACTTGAAATGGCAACAATCGCGCTTGTCGACGACGATCGCAACATTCTGACTTCGGTGTCGATCGCCCTTGAATCGGAGGGGTATCGCGTCGAAACCTACACGGATGGGGCATCGGCGCTGGAAGGCCTGGCGGCTCGCCCGCCGAATCTCGCCATCCTCGACATCAAGATGCCGCGCATGGACGGCATGGAACTGCTGCGCCGGATGCGGCAGAAATCCGATCTGCCGGTGATCTTCCTGACGTCCAAGGACGACGAAATCGACGAGCTTTTCGGCCTCAAGATGGGCGCCGACGATTTCATCCGCAAACCCTTCTCGCAGCGTCTTCTGGTCGAGCGGGTCCGTGCGGTGCTGCGCCGTGCCAGTACCCGCGAGGCGTCGGCCAAGACGCCAAACCAGCAGGCCCGTTCCCTTGAGCGCGGCCAGCTTGTCATGGACCAGGAGCGTCACACCTGCACCTGGAAGGGCGAGCCGGTAACGCTTACCGTCACCGAGTTCCTGATCCTGCATTCTCTGGCCCAGCGTCCCGGTGTGGTAAAAAGCCGTGATGCGCTTATGGATTCGGCCTATGATGAGCAGGTCTATGTCGATGACCGCACCATCGACAGTCACATCAAGCGGCTTCGCAAGAAGTTCAAGGCCGTCGATGATGACTTCGAGATGATCGAAACCCTTTACGGAGTCGGATACCGGTTCCGCGAAGCGTAAATAGGCAATAGGCAGTAGGGAATAGTCGGTAGTCAGTTTTGAATGGTGCGAACGGCCACTCAGCACCGTCGCGATTACCCAACCATTTCTCTATTCCCTACTGCCTACTCACTAATCGGGGACTGCTATTCGATGGCAGTGGACGTAGAGCGAGTGAGACGGACGGGCGCCCGGCGCCCGTCGCGGATTCTGCCCGCATTCCTGTCGAGGATCACGGTGCCGATGCGCCGCTTCCTCGGCCACCATATCTTTTCCAGCCTGACGCGGCGCATTCTCTTCCTCAACCTTGCCGGCCTGGCCGTGCTGGTCACCGGCATTCTCTACCTCAACACGTTTCGCGACGGGCTGATCGATGCCCGCGTCGAGAGCCTGATGACCCAGGGCGAGATCATTGCCGGCGCGATTGCGGCGTCGGCGACGGTCGAGACCGATTCGATCAGCATCGATCCGGAAAAACTGCTGGAACTGCAGGCCGGCGAAAGCCTGGGTCCTGGGTCCGACCAGCTCGACAATCTGGATTTCCCGATCAATCCGGAGCGCGTCGCGCCGGTGCTCAGGCGGTTGATTTCGCCAACGCGGACGCGCGCCCGCATCTATGATCGCGACGCCAATCTGCTGCTCGATTCCCGCCATCTCTATTCGCGCGGCCAGATCCTTCGCTACGACCTGCCGCCGGTCGACGCGGAAGAGCCCGACCTCCTGGAGCGTATCCAGAAATTCGTCTTCGACTTCTTCCGCAACACCGCTCTGCCGGTCTATCATGAACAGCCGGGCGGCAATGGCGCTGCATTCCCGGAGGTGGTCAAGGCGCTTACCGGCAGCCCGTCGACCATCGTACGGATATCCGAACAGGGCGAGCAGATCGTTTCGGTTGCCGTGCCGATCCAGCGCTTCCGCGCCGTCCTCGGCGTGCTGATGCTGTCGACGGAAGGCGGCGATATCGACAAGATCGTCGCGGCCGAGCGCAAGGCGATCCTGCGTGTCTTCGGCATCGCCGCCCTTGTCACCGCAATCCTGTCGATGCTGCTCGCCTCGACCATCGCCAACCCGCTGCGCCGGCTGTCGGCGGCGGCGGTCAGGGTGCGGCGCGGCGTCAAGAATCGCGAGGAAATTCCTGATTTCTCGGACCGGCAGGACGAGATCGGCAATCTGTCGATCGCCGTGCGCGACATGACCAATGCGCTCTACGCCCGCATCGAGGCGATCGAAAGTTTCGCGGCCGACGTCTCGCACGAGCTGAAGAACCCGCTGACCTCGCTACGCAGCGCGGTAGAGACCCTGCCGCTGGCCAAGAACGACAATTCGCGCAGCCGTCTGATGGATATCATCCAGCACGACGTCAGGCGACTGGACCGCCTTATCACCGACATTTCCGATGCCTCCCGTCTTGACGCCGAGCTCGCGCGGGAAGACGCAGGAACGGTAGACCTCAAGAAATTCATCACTGATCTGGTCGATGTTTCGCGCACGGCCACGCGCAACAAGAAGACGGTCGAGATCGAGTTCAAGGTCGCCAAGCCGCCACAGGGCGTCAAAGGCTACTTCGTCGCCGGCCATGATCTGAGGATCGGCCAGGTCATCACCAATCTGATCGAGAATGCCCGCTCCTTCGTTCCTGAAGAGCGCGGCCACATCACTATCTCGCTGGCGCGCGCCGGCAAGTTCAACATCATCACCGTCGACGACAACGGTCCCGGTATAAGGGCCGACAACATCGACCGGATCTTCGAACGCTTCTACACCGACCGGCCGGCCGGCGAGGCGTTCGGCCAGAATTCCGGCCTTGGCCTGTCGATCAGCAGGCAGATCGTCGAAGCCCATGGCGGCACGCTGACCGCCGAGAACATCGCGGGCACCAAACCCGGCGAGATCAAGGGTGCGCGCTTCGTCGTGACACTGCCTGCGGAAGACTAAGCATGATCCCGAAAAGTGGGAACCGGTTTTCGGATAAGATCATGCCTCAACCAAAAGGCATGATCCCGAAAGGTGGGAACCGGTTTTCCGACAAGATCATGCCTCAACCAAAAGGCATGGTCCCGAAAGGTGGGAACCGGTTTTCCGACAAGATCATGCCTCAACCAAAAGGCATGGTCCCGAAAAGTGGGAACCGGTTTTCGGACAAGATCATGCCTCAACCAATTGTGCAGGCTGAGAACATTCACGGCACGGCTATCCTGATCGGCGAGCGTGGCATCCTCATCACGGGAGCGTCCGGCTCGGGCAAGACGACGCTGGCGCTCGCCCTCATCGGTCATTGTCGCCAGCATGGATTGTTTTCGCGGCTGATCGGCGACGACAGGCTGCTCGCTGCCGATCACGCGGGGCGGCTTGTCTGTAAGGTGCCCACCACCATAGCCGGCCTCGCTGAGGTGCCTGGTTTCGGTCCACGGCCATTGTCGTTCGAGCCTGGCGGCGTGATCGATCTTCATGTCCGGTTGGTGCCGGCAAGCGAGATGGTCCGCTTCCAGGAAGATGCCAGCGAGCCCGTCGCTGGCTTGCTGGTGCCTCGAATTGATCTTGCCGAACGCAACGTTTCCGTCGCCTTGCTGGCCATGACCGCGCGGCTGTCGATCGCGCCGTTTTTATGATCCGGTTGCGGTTTTTTGCTGCAATGCGTCAAAATGGCCTGGGCCTATGCAATTTTGGGCTTGTCAACGCGTCCCGCGTCGACAAGATAGCGCTCCCGCCGCCTGGAATGGCCGGCGAGCACGAAATACGCCTATAATGCGGCGATGACGGGAGCCACCAAAGAATGATCGGACTCGTGCTTGTAACGCACGGTCAACTGGCCGCCGAATTCCGCCATGCCGTGGAACATGTCGTCGGGCCACAAGACAGTTTCGAGACCGTGGCGATCGGTGCCGATGACGATATGGAGCAGCGCCGCAGCGACATCGTCGACGCCGTTGCCCGTGTCGACACCGGGGCGGGCGTCATCGTTTTGACCGACATGTTCGGCGGCACGCCTTCCAATCTTGCCATATCGGTGATGGAATCCGGTCGAACCGAGGTCATTGCCGGCATGAACCTGCCGATGCTGATCAAGCTGTCCAGCATTCGCAAGGGCGACAATATGAGCGCAGCGCTGGACGAGGCGCAGGCGGCTGGCCGCAAATACATCAATGTCGCCAGCCAGCTTCTGAGCAGCAAATGAACGCGTTGTCGGCCAAGAAGGATGACATCGTCCGGGACTTTCCAATCGTCAACCAGCGCGGGTTGCATGCCCGCGCCTCGGCGAAGTTCGTTCAGGTCGCCAGCGGCTTCGACGCCTCCGTCGAGGTCGAGAAGGACGGCGTCAAGGTCGGCGGCACCTCGATCATGGGCCTGATGATGCTGGCGGCGAGCCCCGGCTATTCGATCCGCGTCACCGCCAGCGGCCCGGAGGCCGAGCAGGTGATCGACGCGCTCGAGAAACTGGTCGCTTCCCGCTTCGGCGAGGAAGCCTGACAGCTGGAGCTGTCGCGCCACTTTGGACGTTAGCACTTTCGGGTCGATGCGCCTCGGAAGACATGCACGGATAAAGATTTCTTTATATCCCATTGTCGTCCGAGCGGCGATCTGCTAGTCAGGCCGGCAACTCGCGCCCTTCGACACGCCTTGGCGCGGGCGCATCCCGAAGACAATTCTTGATCGGAGCACTGCCATGACGGGTAGCAAGGACTATGTGGTCGCCGACATCTCGCTTGCCGGCTGGGGCCGCAAGGAGATCGAGATCGCCGAAACCGAAATGCCGGGCCTGATGGCCTGCCGTGAAGAATTCGGCAAGGCGCAGCCGCTCAAGGGCGCGCGCATCACCGGCTCGCTGCACATGACCATCCAGACCGCGGTGCTGATCGAAACGCTGAAGGCGCTCGGTGCCGACATCCGCTGGGCCTCCTGCAACATCTTCTCGACCCAGGACCATGCGGCCGCCGCCATCGCCGAGGCCGGCATTCCGGTCTTCGCCGTCAAGGGCGAGACGCTCGAAGACTACTGGGTCTACACCGACAAGATCTTCCAGTGGGCCGACGGCGGCACTTCCAACATGATCCTCGACGACGGCGGCGACGCCACCATGTACATCCTGATCGGCGCGCGTGCCGAAGCCGGCGAGGATGTGCTCTCCAATCCGGGCAGCGAGGAGGAAGAAATCCTGTTTGCCCAGATCAAGAAGCGTATGGCGGCTTCACCCGGTTTCTTCACCAAGCAGAAGGAAGCGATCCGCGGCGTCACCGAAGAGACGACGACCGGCGTCAACCGGCTCTATCAGCTGCAGAAGAAGGGCCTGCTGCCGTTCCCGGCGATCAACGTCAACGATAGCGTGACCAAGTCGAAATTCGACAACAAATATGGCTGCAAGGAATCGCTGGTCGACGGCATCCGCCGCGGCACCGACACGATGATGGCCGGCAAGGTCGCGGTAGTTTGCGGCTATGGCGACGTCGGCAAGGGTTCTTCCGCTTCGCTCAAGGGCGCAGGCGCCCGCGTCAAGGTCACCGAGGTCGATCCGATCTGCGCGTTGCAGGCGGCGATGGACGGCTTCGAAGTCGTCACGCTCGAAGATGCAGCACCGACGGCCGACATCATCATCACCACCACCGGCAACAAGGATGTCGTCACCATCGACCACATGCGGGCGATGAAGGACATGGTAATCGTCGGCAATATCGGTCACTTCGACAACGAGATCCAGGTGGCGTCGCTGCGCAATCTGAAGTGGACCAACATCAAGCCTCAGGTCGACATGATCACCTTCCCGGACGGCAAACGGATGATCCTGTTGTCGGAAGGCCGCCTGCTCAATCTTGGCAACGCCACCGGCCATCCGAGCTTCGTCATGTCGGCGTCCTTTACCAATCAGGTGCTGGCGCAGATCGAGCTCTACACCAAGCCCGGCCAGTACGAGAACCAGGTCTATGTCCTGCCCAAGCATCTCGATGAAAAGGTCGCGCGCCTGCATCTCGACAAGCTCGGCGCCCGGCTCACCGAACTGTCCGGCGAGCAGGCCGCCTATATCGGCGTGACCCCGCAAGGACCGTTCAAGCCGGAACACTACCGCTATTAACCACGGCGGAAATTACCACTAGATATTGATGCCGGGCGATTGACTTTTCGCCCGGCTTTATTTTTGCGCTGAATGATTCTTCACGCCGATTCGCGCAAGCGCTATGGTGCTGATTCGCGGGTTCGGGGACGAGGGCCGACGCCCGCATCAGGGCGGTCTTGCATTCAGGCGGCGAAGAGGACCAGGACATGCCGGGGGATTACCCGCCTTGCGCGGGACAGGCCGTTTCCGGCGGCCGCAACGATTCAGGTGTCACGGGTTCCGCTGCCAGAGGCGGAAGCCCTCTATGGCGCGCTGGCACTCGCATCGCAAAATTGCTTGCTTCGTCCGCGCTCGCCGGTCCGTTGTTCGGCTTCGCGGCACATGCTCAAACGGTTGCTGCGCAAAAAGCCGGGCTCTCGGTCAGCACGGTTGAGGTCATGCAATTGGCCATGTTTGTCGGTGTCATGGGCGCGGCACTTGTCTCGGCTATTTTCCTGATCCGCGAAAGAGCGCGCACCGCCGCTCAGAACGTCGAACTCAGAGCCCGTTTGGCCGATGTCAACGCTGCGCTGCGGCGCTCCGAGGCGTTGCTCAATCTGCGCGACCAGCGTGTTATCGTATGGGCCTCGGAAAACAAAAAGCCCGAGCTCGTCGGGACATTGCCGGTCGAGAGCGGCGCCCCGGAAGACCGTGCCGCCTTCCTCGCCTTCGGCCGTTGGCTGACGCCGCGCTCGGCGGCGGCGCTCGAACATGCCGTGACCGGACTGCGGGACAAAGCGAAGTCATTCGATCTCGTCATCGAATCGCAGATCGGTGCGCCGCTCGAAGTGCATGGGCGCAAGAGCGCAGCACACGTGCTTGTACGCTTCGTCTCGCTGTCTGAAACGCAGCGAAGCGAGGCCAGGCTGAGGATCGAGAACCAGCGCCTCGCCGCCGACCACGATACCATGATCGGCCTGCTCGACGCGCTCAGCATGCCGTCATGGCTGCGCACGGCCGACGGGCGGCTGAAATGGGTCAACCGCGCCTATGCCAAGGCAGTCGAAGCGGAAAGCGCCGAGGCGGCGGTGCGCGACGCGAAGGAATTCCTCGGTGGCCAGGCACGCGACGCGATCGCCGCGCAGCACAAGTCGCATCCCGTCTTCGAGCAGGCGCTTTCCACCGTGATCGAAGGCGACCGCCGCATGTTCGCCGTGACCGACTTTGCCGGCGCCGACGGTTCGGCGGGTCTTGCCTACGACACCAGCGCCATCGAAGCGATCCGTAGCGAATATGAGCGGACGGTGCGCAGCCATGCCGACACGCTCGATCAGCTCAACACCGCCGTGGCGATTTTCGATGCCGACGAGAAGCTGCGGTTTTTCAACCAGGCGTTCCAAAAACTATGGGGTCTCGACAGCGGTTTTCTGCACAGCGCTCCGGACAACGCCTTGCTGCTTGACCGGCTGCGCAGCGAAGGCAAGATCGCCGAGCAGCCCGAATGGCGGCGCTGGAAGGAGAGCCTGCTTGGCGCCTATCGCGCGGTCGAGTCGCAGGAACATTGGTGGCATCTGCCGGACGGCAAGACCATCCGTGTCGTCGCCAATCCGCAGCCCAAGGGCGGCGTCACCTGGGTATTCGAGAACCTGACCGAAAAGATGGACTTGGAAAGCCGCTACCAGACCGCGGTGCGGGTCCAGGGCGAGACGCTCGACAATCTTGCCGAAGGTGTGGCCGTGTTCGGCCCGGACGGAAGGCTCAGATTGTCGAACCCGGCATTCGCAGCACTTTGGGGACTGGACGCCGACGCCGCCAAGCCCACCGTCCACGTATCCACAATCCGCGATCTTTGCGACCGGCGCGCCGCCGACAGTCCGTGGGGCGGGTTCGTTGCCGCCATCACCGGTTTCGACGATGAGCGCCGCGACCGCCACGGCCAGACCGAGTTGAACAACGGCACCGTGCTGCGCTACGCGATGATCCCGCTGCCCAACGGGCAGGTGATGATGACCTTCGTCGACGTCACCGACAGCGTCAATGTCGAGCGGGCGCTGAAGGACAAGAACGAGGCACTGGAAAAATCCGATCAGCTCAAGAACGAGTTCGTGCAGCACGTCTCTTACGAATTGCGCTCGCCGCTGACCAACATCATCGGCTTCACCGAGCTTCTCTCGCTGCCGTCGACCGGGCCATTGAGCCAGAAGCAGCGCGAATATGTCGAGCATGTCGGCTCGTCTTCCTCGGTCCTGCTCACCATCGTCAACGACATCCTCGACCTGGCGACGGTGGATGCCGGGATCATGCAGCTCGATATCTCGGAAGTGCATGTCGACCGGACCATCGCCGCCGCCGCCGAGCTTGTTGCCGACCGGCTGGAGGAGCATGCGATCAGGCTCAAGATCGACGCGGCCGCCGCGCCGAAGACCTTCCATGGTGACGAGACCCGCATCCGCCAGATCCTCTATAATCTCTTGAGCAACGCCGCCAATTATGCGCCGGAGGCGAGCACCATCACGCTCGCCTGCCGCCAGCTTGCCGACGGCGTCGAGTTCTCCGTTCATGACGACGGCCCCGGCATGCCGCCGGACCTGCTCGATTCGGTGTTCCGTCGTTTCGAACCGCGCACCAATGGCGGCCGCCGGCGCGGCGCCGGCCTCGGCCTGTCGATCGTCAAGAGCTTCGTCGAGCTGCATGGCGGCAGCGTCCGTATCGAGACCGGCAAGGACAAGGGCACCACGGTCATTTGTGCCTTTCCCGATACGCCGTCCGGCATCCGCGCCGCGGCCGAGTAGAGCGTTCGATGGCAGGCGTGGTGCTGGAGCGTTTTCTCGCCGACGAGGCTGCGACCGCAAGGCTGGGCGAGGATCTGGCCATGTCGCTGCGTCCCGGCGACGTTTTGGCGCTCAAAGGCGATCTCGGCGCCGGCAAGTCGAGTTTGGCACGGGCGCTGATCAGGGCAATGGCTGACGATTGCGGTCTCGATGTGCCGAGCCCGACCTTCACGCTCGTCCAGAGCTATGAGGCGCGCATTCCCGTCCATCACTTCGACCTCTATCGCCTGTCCTCGGCATCCGAACTGGACGAACTGGGTTTCGACGAGGCACTGGCGCAAGGCGCTGCCCTGATCGAATGGCCGGAACGGGCAGAGCACTATTTGCCAGAGACTTCAGTGCTGATCGAACTGATCCACCAGGGCGACGGCCGCCTGGCGAGACTATCGGGACAAGGCGCTGCCTTCGAGCGCGCGGCGCGATCGCTGGCGATGCGCGATTTCCTGGATAAAGCCGGCTGGGGTGAAGCGCAGAGACGATACTTTATCGGCGATGCCTCGGCCCGCTCCTATGAGATCGTCTCGCTGGCCGGCTTGCCGCCTCGCGTGTTGATGAATTCGCCGCGGCTGGTGCTTGGGCCGCCGGTCCGCGACGGCAAGCCCTATGCGGTGATCGCCCACACGGCGCAATCCGTCTCGGCGTTCGTCGCCATCGACCGCGCGCTGCGGGCCGGCGGCGTCAGCGTCCCGGAGATCCACGCGCAGGACCTGGACCAGGGCTTTCTTCTGCTGGAGCATCTCGGCTCGGAGGGATTTCTCGGCCAGCAGGGTCAGCCGGTGGCCGCACGCTATGCGGCGGCGGCCGAACTGCTTGCCATGATGCATAGTAAAACATGGCCCGATCGCATGGAAGCCGCGCCCGGCGTCTTTCACGACGTGCCGCCTTTCGACCACGACGCGATGATGATCGAAGCCGAATTGCTGCTCGACTGGTATGTGCCGGCGATATCGGGCGGCCCGGCAAGCGAGGCCTTGCGCGCCGGTTATGCCGAGCAATGGAATGCGGTACTCGACCGGCTGGAAGGGCGCGAATACACGCTGATGCTGCGCGACTTTCATTCGCCCAACATCATCTGGCGCGGCAATCGTACCGGTCACGACCGCCTTGGGATCGTCGATGTCCAGGATGCGCTGGTCGGTCCGTCCGCCTATGACCTCGCCTCGCTTGCCATGGATGCGCGCGTCACGGTTTCGCCTGAGATCGAGAAGCGGACGCTCGAATCCTATATCGCCGCCCGCCATAAGGCCGGCGCCTTTGACGAAGACGAATTCGTCGAGACCTATGCGATCATGGCCGCGCAACGCAATTCGAAGATACTCGGCATTTTCGTTCGGCTCGAAAAGCGCGACGGCAAGCCCTATTATCTAAAACACCTGCCGCGCATTCGAGATTATCTACGGCGGGCGCTGGCGCATCCGGCGTTGGCAGGCGTCCGGGATTTCTACATCGCCCACGGCTTGCTGGAGGAGCGGGCGCTGTGACGGCGCACCCCAAAACCGCGATGGTGCTCGCCGCCGGGCTTGGCAAGCGCATGCGGCCGATCACCGATACGATGCCGAAACCGCTCGTCAAGATATCGGGCAAGACGTTGCTCGACTGGGGCCTGGACAGCCTGGCCGAGGCAGGCGTCACCAAGGCTGTCGTCAATGTCCATTATTTCCCCGGGCAGATCGTCTCGCATGTCGCCGGACGCGATGCGCCGAAGGTGGTCATATCGGACGAAAGCGAAGCACTGCTCGATTCCGCCGGCGGTATTGTCCATGCCTTGCCGGAATTGGGGGAACGACCCTTCTACATCGTCAACGCCGACACGTTCTGGATCGATGCCGGTTCGCCAAACCTTGCTCGTCTCGCCCTTGCATGGGATGCGACGAAAATGGATATTCTGCTGATGCTCGCAGATATCAAGTCAGCAACCGGACACAGCGGCGGTACCGATTTCCTGATGGCGCCCGACGGCGCCTTGCGGCGTTCGAAGGGCGATCCGGCGGGCTTGGTTTATGCAGGTGCGGCCATTGTCCATCCGCGCCTTTTTAGGGATGCGCCGGCCGGGCCGCATTCGCTCAACGGCTATTTCGATGCCGCCATTGCCACTGGGCGCCTGTTCGGCATGGCGATGCAGGGCCATTGGATCACCGTCGGCACGCCCGACGCCATTCCGCTTGCGGAAGCTGCCGTCGCCGCCGCTCTTGCTCAGTCGCCCAGCGCTCCTGCCGAGTTGACCAGCGCTCCTACCGAGTTGAAATGAGCGGCTCCCGCCGCGTTTTCTCGATCCCGCCCGGAGCGCCGTTCCTGCCGACGCTGGCCGAGGCTCTGCTGTCAGGCCGTCTCGTTCCCGGTTTCCGGTTCGATGGCGACCCGCTGGCGCTGGCCGACGCCACCATCTACGTGCCGACGCGCCGCGCTGCGCGGGCCCTGCGCGGCGTCTTGGTCGACCGTCTCGGCGGCCGTTCGGCGATCCTGCCGGTCATCCGCCCGCTTGGCGAGTTCGACGAGGACGAAGCTGCATTCGAGGCCCATGCATCGGCGGCGATCGATCTCGCGCCGCCGATCGCCGCGATGGAGCGGCTGCTGCTGCTGGCGCCGTTGGTGCGCGCCTGGAAGCGCCGCCTGCCGGCCCATGTCGCAGCACTTTTCGACGAAGAGATCGTTGTGCCGGCCTCTGCCGCCGACGCCATCTGGCTGGCGCGCGACCTGGCCCGGCTGATGGACGAGATCGAGACCGAAGGCACGGACTGGACCAGGCTCGCCGATCTGGTGACCGGCAATCTCGCCGGCTGGTGGCAAGTGACGCTCGACTTCCTGAGCATCGTCACCGAAAACTGGCCAGATATCCTCGATGAACGCAACCGCTCCAACCCGGCCGCACATCGCAATGCGCTGATCAGGCTGGAAGCGGCGCGGCTGAAGCGCAACCCGCCCACTGGGCCGGTGATCGCTGCCGGCTCCACCGGATCGATCCCGGCCACGGCGGAATTGCTTGCCGTGATCGCTGGCCTGCCCGGCGGCGCCGTCGTGCTGCCCGGCCTCGACACGACGCTGGACGAGCCGTCCTTCCAGGCAATCGCGGCGCCCGGCGCGCGGCCTGCCTTGCTTGGCCATCCGCAATACGGCCTGGCAAAACTGGTCGGCAAGATCGGCGTGCTGCGCGGCGATGTCGAGGAGATCGCGATTGCCGAAAGACCGCTCGCGCTGCGCGCCGCACTTGTCGGCGAGGCGCTGCGGCCGGCGGAGACCACCGAGCTCTGGGCCGACACCCGCGCCCGATTTACATCAGGCGATATCACCGACGCCTTCGCCGACGTGACGCTTCTCGAAGCCGCCGGAGAGCGCGACGAAGCCGTGGCGATCGCCGTCGCGCTCAAACGCGCCGTCGAGCAGACCGGTCGGCGCGCAGCACTCGTCACCGGCGACCGCGCCCTGGCGCGGCGGGTCTCAGTAGAGCTGTTGCGCTTCGGCGTCGTCGCCGACGATTCTGGCGGCACGCCGCTCATCAACACGCCGGCCGCCAGCCTGCTCAGGCTGGTGCTTCAGACCGCCTTCCGTCCCGGCGATCCGGTCGCCCTGCTGTCGCTGCTCAAGCATCCCTTGCTTGGCCTCGGCATGGAGCGCGCAAGCGTCCGTCATGCGGCGGAGATCATCGAACTGGTGGCGTTGCGCGGCGGTACCGGCCGCCCCGACATAGCATCGCTGCCGGAGCTCTTCGAAGCCCGGCTCACCGGCCTGGGCAGTACCCGGCCGCCCTTCTGGTTCTCCCGCCTGACCGTGCGAAACATCGAAGGCGCCCGCGAATTGCTCGTCCGCCTTGCCGCGGCACTGGCGCCGCTGATTGCCTTTCGCAGTCAAGCCCAAGCCGATCTTGCCGAATTGACCCGGGCCAGTGTCGTCGTGCTCGAAAACCTGGGCCGCACTACGGACGGCAGCGTGAGCGAACTCTATGCGGGCGATGCCGGCGAGAAACTTGCCGAGCTCTTGCGCGAGCTGGTTGCCGCCTCGGTGTCGTTCTCCTTCGCGGCTGACGAATGGCCTGATGTGATGGAGGCGCTGATCGCGCCCGAGACGGTCAAGCCGGCACAAGGCACCGACAGGAACATTGCCATCTGGGGCGCGCTGGAAGCCCGGTTGCAGAACGTCGACACGCTGGTCGTCGGCGGGCTCAACGAAGGCGTGTGGCCGCGCAAACCGGAAAGCGACCGCTTCATGTCGCGGCTGATGAAGACCGGCATCGATCTCGAACCGCCTGAACGGCGCATCGGCCTGGCCGCCCATGATTTCCAGATGGCGATGGGCGCGAAGAAAGTGGTGCTGGCGCGCTCTGCCCGCTCCGGCGACGCGCCCGCTGTGCCGTCGCGCTGGCTGCAGCGCCTCCTGACCTTCATCGGCAAGGATCATGCGGCGGTGCTACGCCGGCGCGGCGATGAAGTCCTGTCCTGGGCACGTGCGCTCGATGCCGGCGAAAGAAGAGATTTCGCGCCGCGGCCGCAGCCGAAGCCGCCGCTGGCCGTGCGGCCGCAGCATTTTTCCGTCACCGAAATCGAGACGCTGCGCCGCGACCCTTACGCGATCTATGCCAGGAGGATTCTCGGCCTGATGCCGCTCGATCCGGTCATCCGCGACCCGGGCGCCGCCGAGCGTGGCACGCTGTTCCACGCCATCCTGCATCTTTTTTCGCGCACGGTCGCCGATCCGCTTGTGCCGGAGGCGCTGGACGGTCTCATCGCCGCCGGCCGCGCATGCTTTGCCGAGGCGGCTCTTCCTCCCGATGTCGAGGCAGTATGGTGGCCGCGCTTTGAAAAGCTCGCCGCCGGCATCGTGGAATGGGAGCGCGGCCGCGCCTCCGCCGTGACGATGCGGTATGCCGAGGAGCGCGCCGAGAAAACCGGCGTCGGCGGGTCCGGCGTGACGCTGTCGGGCTACGCCGATCGCGTCGACCTGCTGGCCGGCGGCATGGCCGACATCCTGGACTACAAGACCGGCTCCTCGCCATCCAAGGCGCAGGCCCATACGCTGCTTTCGCCGCAACTGGCGCTCGAAGGGGCGCTGCTCAGGCGCGGCGCCTTCAAGGGGCTTGGCCCGCGCGAGCCGTCGCAACTGGCCTTCATCAGGCTGAAGCCGAATGGCGAAGTGTTCGAGGAATCCATCCTCGAACACAACCGCAAGCCGCGAACCGCCGCCGATCTCGCCGAGGAGGCCTGGGCGCGGCTCGAAAAACTGCTGATCCACTATGCCGACCCGGCGACCTTCTATCTGTCGCGCGCGCTGCCCTTCCGCGAGGGCGAGACCGATGGCGACTACGACCATCTCGCCCGTGTGCTCGAATGGTCCGCCGGCGGCGACGCCGACGACGAGGGAGGGGAGGCATGAAGAAGGCCTATCCCATCCCGACCGACACCGCCGCCAGCCAGGCAAGTGCCTCCGACCCGCAAAACTCCGCCTGGGTGTCGGCCAATGCCGGATCGGGCAAGACCCATGTGCTGGCCCAGCGCGTCATCCGGCTCCTGCTTCGCGGCACCGATCCGTCGAAGATCCTGTGCCTGACCTATACCCGCGCCGCCGCCGCCAATATGTCGAACCGGGTGTTTTCGACTTTGTCGGAATGGACAGCGCTTGACGACGCTGAACTGGCGACAAGGATCGAGGCGCTGGACGGCCGACAGCCCGATCGCGAAACCATGCGCCGCGCGCGCCGGCTGTTTGCCGAGGCGCTGGAAACGCCGGGCGGGCTGAAGATCCAGACCATCCATGCCTTCTGCGAATCGGTGCTGCACCAGTTCCCGCTGGAAGCCAACATACCGGCCCATTTCGAAATGCTCGATCCGCAGATGGAGGCGTCGCTCTTCGCCGCTGCCCGCCGTGACATGATCTCGGGCACGGCCGCCGGCGATGCCGGGCTGGCCGAGGCCTTCGCCACCATTCTGGAACGCGGCGGCGAACACGGGCTCGACGCATTGCTGGCCGAGATCGTGCGCAAGCGCGACGGTTTGCGCGCCTTCATAAGTGCGGCCGGCGGCGATGGCTTCCGGGCGCTGTTCGACGAGTTCAGGTTTCGCGCTGGCCAGACCGCCGAAGGCCTGGCGGCGTCCGTCTGGCCGCTGCCGGGCTTCCTGCCGGATTATTTCATCACCTTTGCCCGCGCCGCCGAAGCCGCCGATGCCCGCCTCGTGCTGAACAATCTTCTGCCCTATGCGCGTCTTGCCTTCGCCGAGGATGATCCGGTTCGCCGGCTGCAATTGCTGGCAAAAGCCTTTCTGCGGGCGGATGGCGAGCCTTATGAGCCGGCAAAGACCTTCAAGAAGGCGCTGCTCGACCGGTTGCCGGATCTTGCCGAGCGCTATCTGGCGGCAGCCGATGCGATCCTCGAAATCTCCGACCGGCTGGCCTTGTTCAGGATGCTGGAGGGCACGCGCGCCGCGCTGACCATCGCCGACTGGCTGATCGCCCGTTACGAGCACCTCAAGCGTGCCCGCGGCTTCCTCGACTTCAACGATCTCATCACCCGAACGGTCAATCTTCTGGCGCGGCCTGATGCCGGCCCATGGGTGCAATACAAGCTCGACCAGGGCATCGACCATATCCTGCTCGATGAGGCGCAGGACACAAGTCCGGACCAATGGGAAGTGGTGAAGCGGCTGGCGGAAGAGTTCTTTGCCGGGCTCGGCGCGCGCGACAATGTTCACCGCACGGTCTTTGCCGTCGGCGACGAAAAGCAGTCGATCTATTCCTTTCAAGGCGCGGCGCCCGATTCCTTCGCCGACTCAAGGCTGCTGTTTTCCGGAAGGGTGCGCGATGCCAACGCCGCTTTCGCCGACCTCAAGCTGACCTGGTCCTTCCGCTCGACCGACGACGTGCTTGCGGCGGTGGACCGTGTCTTTGCCGACCCGATCGTGCGGCGCGGCATCAGCCATGATCCCGACCCGCTGAACCACAGGGCGATCCGCACCGATGCGCCGGGCTATGTCGAGGTCTGGCCGTCGATCGGTGCCGACGTCGTCGACGAACCCGACGACTGGACGCAAGCCGTCGACCACGCCCGTGCGCCGGCGGTGCGCGTTGCCGAAAACGTGGCGGCCACCATTGCCGGCTGGATCGGCGCCGGCGAGATCATCGAAGGCCGCGGCACGAAGCTTCGACCCGGCGATGTCCTGGTGCTGGTCCGCAAGCGCGATCGTTTCGTCCATGCGCTGACGCGTGCGCTGAAGCGCCGCGACATTCCGGTCGCCGGCGCCGACCGGCTCAGCCTGCCCGGCCATATCGCGGTGAAGGACCTGATCGCGCTCGGCCACTTTCTCATCCAGCCTGAGGACGATCTGTCGCTTGCCGCCGTGCTGCGCAGCCCGATTTTCGATGTTTCGGAAGAGATGCTTTTCGCGCTCGCGGGCGAGCGGCCGTCCGGTCTCTCGCTGATTACTTCGCTGCGCAGGCAGGCCGGCGAAAGCGCTGCCTTGGCCGCAATCATTGCCCAACTTGACACATGGTCTGATGAAGTCGCCTTCAAGCCGGTGTTCGAATTCTATGCCGGGGCTCTCGCCCGCGACGGCCTGCGCAAGAAAATGATCGCGCGGCTCGGGCCGGAGGCCGGCGACATCCTCGACGAGTTCCTGAGCTTTTGCGTGGCCGAGGAACGGACCGGCCTGCCGGGACTGGAATCGTTCCTGTCAACGCTGGAAAATGCCGGCCCCGAGATCAAGCGCGAAATGGACCAGACCCGCGACGAGGTTCGGGTCATGACCGTGCACGCTGCCAAGGGCCTGGAGGCGCCTGTCGTGTTCCTGGTCGACGGCGGTTCCGCCCCGTTCAGCGACCAGCATTTGCCGAGACTGATGCCGTTCGATGGCTCGGGCGACCATTGGGACGGCAAGGGCTATCTCTGGCGCTCGGCCAGCGACGTCGCCAATGGATTTTCGCGGGCCGCCTCGGTCCGCGCTCGTGAACTGGCCGACGACGAATACCGTCGGCTGCTCTATGTCGGCATGACCCGCGCCGAGGACCGGCTGATCGTCTGCGGCTATCACGGCAAGCGGGCGCCGAATGCCGGCACCTGGCATTCGATCGTCAGCCGCGCTCTGGTCGGCGCTCCCGAAAGCGCTGCAAGGCAGCACCCTGCCACCGGCGAGACCGTGCATCGGTTTCACGTGACAAAATTGCCGCCGGTCGCACATGCTGCTGCCGAGGAGGCGGCGCAGACGCAACAGTTCGAGCCGTTGCCGAAGAGCCTGTTCCAACCCTTGCCGCCCTTCGAGGACCTGCCGCGGCCGCTGTCGCCGTCCGGTGCCTCGGCGTTGATCGACGAGGCCAAGGAGGCCGTGATCGACACCGGCTCGCCGGTGCTGGACACAGAGGCGGAGCCCGGCTTTGCCGTCATGCGCGGATTGGCGCTGCACAAATTGCTGCAGATGCTGCCCGGCATTGCCGAGGCCGAACGCCGGAATGCCGCGGAGCGTTATCTCAGGCGGGCCGGCGCGCAATGGCCTGATGCCGAGCGCGACAAGGCCCTGGCCTCGGTGGCGGCAATTCTTGCCGACAGCCGCTTCGCGCCGCTGTTCGCATCATCGTCGCGCGCCGAAGTTGCGATCATGGGCAGCCTGGAGGTGAAGGGCAAATTACGCTCTATCTCCGGCAAGATTGACCGGCTGGCGGTCACATCAGGCAAGGTGTCGATCGTCGACTACAAGACCAACCGGCCGGCGCCTGCAAGCTTGGCAGACGTTCCGCCGGCCTACGTTCTGCAACTCGCGCTCTATCGCGCGCTGGTCAAGCCACTTTACCCCGGCCATGAGGTCTCCGCGGCGCTGCTGTTCACGGAAGCGCCACGGCTGATCGAGCTGCCACCGGCGGCCATGGACGATGCTCTTGCCCGACTCACGGGAGCGTGACACAACAGCTGCTTGAAGAAGGGCACGATCACCACCACATTTGGTGCGACAATAACTCTCGAAAGGATTTTCGCATGGCCACCGTCAAGGTCGACAAGAGCAATTTCCAGACTGATGTGCTTGACGCCAAGGAGCCGGTCGTGGTCGATTTCTGGGCGGAATGGTGCGGCCCGTGCAAGATGATCGCGCCGGCGCTGGAAGACATCGCCATCGAACTCGGCAGCAAGGTCAAGATCGCCAAGCTCAATATCGACGAGAATCCCGAGCTGGCCGCGCAGTTTGGGGTGCGCTCGATCCCGACGCTGATGATCTTCAAGGGCGGCGAAATGGCCGACATGAAGGTCGGCGCAGCCCCCAAGACGGCGCTGTCGCACTGGATCAACGGCAATCTCGCCTGATCCGACCCGAAATTCCGCAGACAAGCCCGGCCATCGCGCCGGGCTTTTCTTTGGCGTCATCGCTCAACGCCGCTGGCCCTCGCGCGCGATGCCTCCATGTCTTCTGCTTAGAGCAATTCCAGGAAAAGTGCGTAGCGGTTTTCCGTTCGGAATTGCGTAAAAACAAACACTTAGAGCGGGTCAGCGTTTCTATCAAAGCTGAACCGCTCTAGGAAAGACAGGAGAACCCCATGACCGGATCCGCCAAGGCCACCGTCTTCATCGACAATGAACGCGTCATCGTCACCGAATACCGTTTCCAGCCCGGCGACAACACCGGCTGGCACCGCCATGGCCATGACTATGTCATCGTGCCGCTGATGGACGGCAAGCTGAAGCTCTTGACGAAGGATGGCGAATCCTTTGCCGAGATGAAACAGGGAGCGCCCTATTTCCGCAAGGAAGGCGTCGAGCACGACGTCATCAGCGCCAATGAAAGCGAATACGCCTTCATCGAGATCGAGCTGAAGTAGACCGGGAGCGGACCCTCGCAGCATCTCCGGTTGAGGCGGGACCGTGTTTCGGGAAGAGTCCGCCTTGAATGCCACTCGCATCGACGCTATATTGCGTCAGAATATGCGTGGTTCAAAGGAAGGCTGAAATGGCTCTGCTCCAGTATGCGGATGGGGGGTTCTTTGCCCCACGCAAAATCGCTGAGGCGCTGCGCACCACCAGCGAGGAAGTGGCCCGAACTGCCGGGCTCGGTCGCGACGCCGTCCAGCGCAAGGAACGCATCCGTTCCGACAAGACGCAGCGCCGCCTGCGCGAGATGGTTGAAATCATCAACAAGGTCGAACCGCGCTTTGGCTCCGCGCTGATGGCGTATGCCTGGTACCGGTCAGAGCCTCTGCCCGGCTTTTCGGGACAGACAGCCATGCAGCTTGTGCGCGGCGGGCGGGCCGCTGAAGTGCTTGAATATGTCGATGCGATCGATGCCGGCGTTCACGCCTGACAGAGCTGATGCACTATCGCGGCAAACTGTTTCGGGCGATCAACCCGATCTACGCACGTGAACCGCTCTCAGGACGCGGCGCCGCACTGTTCGGCGGGCGTTTCAACCCGAAAAGCATGCCGGCACTCTATACGTCGCTGACCGTCATGACCGCTCTGCGCGAGGCCAACCAGGTTGGCAATCTCCAGCCGACGACGCTCGTCTCGTATGACGCCGAAATCGAAAGGGTCTTCGATAGCCGGGACGAGGAGGCGCTCAGGCAAGAAGGATTGGATGCAACAGCTCTTGTTGACAGCACCTGGCGGGACCAGATGCAGGCAAGCGGAGAAGCAAGAACGCAGGCTCTGGCACGCCGATTGATCGCGAAAGGCTATCAAGCCTTGCTCGTTCGCAGCTTTGTGGTCGGCTCTGTCGAGACGGACCTCAACCTCGTTCTATGGAAATGGGGCGATGATCCCCGGTCGCAGCTCGCGCTGATCGACGACGAAGGCAGACTGTCGAGAGAAGCACAATGACGCAGCAATCCGGCTCCTCGATGAAAAGCGCCCACGACGGCTGAGCTTCTCAGAAGAATTCGTCGATCTCGCGCGCGAAACATCCGCGTTGCGCGGATAACTTGCGGTTCAGGCACCAGCAAGGGTCAAACCGGCGGCGTGCCGTTTTCGGCCAGGACCGCGCCGGCCAGATAGAGCGAACCGCCGATCAGGATGCGCGGCGGTGGTCCGTCCCATGTGTCGCGCAGCAGCATCAGCGCATTGGCAACGGAGCTCACCGGTTCAGCCGACAGGCCAGCCTCGACGGCGCGGACCGCCAGTTCGTCATTTGGCACGCTAGCCTCGCTGAGGCTCACCGGGACCGTGTAGACATGCCGCACCAGACCTTTGAAGGCGCGGAAATAACCGCTCTGGTCCTTGGTGTTGATCATGCCGGAAATCAGGAACAGCGGCCGTGGGTTCTTTTCCTCCTGTTCGGCCAGCGCCTCGGCGACGACCACGCCGGCGCCCGGATTGTGGCCGCCGTCGAGCCAGATGTCGGCGCCCGCCGGCGCCAGTTCCGTCAGCCTGCCTGGCGGCAATTTTTGCATCCGCCCCGGCCAGGCGACGTTGGCCATCGCCTTGTCGGCGACGCGATGGCTGATCTCGAAGCCCGCCGCCTTGACCGCCGCAATCGCCGCCGCCGCATTGGCGAACTGATGGCGCCCCGGCAGCCGCGGTGGCGACAGGTCCATCAATCCGTCTTCGTCCTGATAGACCATGCGGCCGTTTTCCTCGAAGGCCAAGAAATCCTGGCCATAGACGAAGGCGGGACAGTCGAGCCGTTCGGCGGTTTCGATAAGCACCTGAAGCGCCGTCTCGCTTTCCTGCGCGCCGATGACCACCGGGCAACCGCCTTTGATGATGCCGGCCTTTTCGGCAGCGATCAGTTCGACACGGTCGCCGAGAAAGGATTCGTGGTCGAGCGAGACCGGCATGATCACCGACACCGCGGGCTCGGTGATGACGTTGGTGGCGTCGAAGCGGCCGCCGAGGCCAACCTCGATGATGACGGCATCTGCCGGATGTTCGGAAAACAGCAGGAAGGTGACGGCGGTGAGGATTTCGAAGACGGTGATCGTCTCGCCTTCATTGGCCTTGGCGACGCGGGCGATGGCGTCGGCGAAGACATGATCCTCGACCAGCCTGCCGCCGCCTTCGGCGGCCAGCCGGTAGCGCTCATGCCAGTTCACCAGATGTGGCGATGTGTGGACGTGGACGCGGTGGCCGGCTGCTTCGAGCAGCGCCCTCGAGAAGGCGGCACACGAGCCTTTGCCATTGGTGCCGGCAATGTGGATGACCGGCGGCAAATGGTCCTGCGGATTGCCCAACCGTTCCAGCAGCCGCGAAATGCGGTCGAGCGAAAGATCGAAGCCTTTCGGATGGAGCGCCATCAGGCTTTCGATTTCGCGGTCGGCGGCAAGCGTCGTCATGGGAGAATCCTAGGCGTGCCACAGATGGCGCGCAATCGCGGTTCGCGACGAAGGATGTCGCGTCAGGCTTGCGGACGTGCTTCCGCCGGGATCGCCGCCGGCGGCAGGATTTCCGGTTCCAGCGGTTTTTGCCCTTCGGGCAGCTTGAGCAGCATTTTCAGGAGCCGCGCGATCGTCTGGCGCATCTCCAGCCGCGACACCACCATGTCGACCATGCCGTGCTCCATCAGATACTCCGAGCGCTGGAAGCCGTCGGGCAGCTTTTCCCTGATTGTCTGCTCGATGACGCGCGGCCCGGCAAAGCCGATCAGCGCGCCGGGCTCGGCAATGTGCACGTCGCCCAGCATGGCGTAGGACGCGGTGACGCCGCCTGTGGTCGGATTGGTCAGGACGACGATATAGGGAAGACCTGCTTCCTTCAGCCGATCGACGCCGACGGTGGTCCTCGGCAATTGCATGAGCGACAGGATGCCTTCCTGCATGCGCGCGCCGCCGGAGGCGGCGAACAGGATCAGCGGCCGCTTGCGTTGCAGAGCGACCTCGAAGCCACGAACGATGGCCTCCCCGGCGGCCATACCGAGCGAGCCGCCCATGAAGGCGAAGTCCTGCACGGTCACCACCACCGGCAGGCCCTCGACGGTGCCCAGCGCATTGATAATCGCGTCCTCCAGGCCGGTCTTGGCCTTGGCGTCCTTCAGCCGGTCGGTGTAGCGCTTCTCGTCGCGGAATTTCAGCGGATCCTGCACCACCTTGGGGTTTTCGAGCGCTTCGTATTTGCCGTCGTCGAAGAAGAATTTCAGCCGCTCCTTGGCCGAGATCTTCATGTGATGGCCGGAGGACGGGATGACGAACTGGTTCTGTTCCAGATCCTTGTGGAAGACCATCTCGCCGGTCTCGGGATCCTTGATCCAGAGATTCTCAGGCATGTCGGTGCGCCGGCCGAGCATCGAATTGATCTTCGGGCGAACGTAGTTGGTGATCCAGTTCATCGCTTCGGCTCCTGTCCTGACCAAGAGGTAGGAAGACTATTCGGCGGCAGCAAGGCGAGCCGCGCGCACGCCTTGCGAAAGCCCGCTGACCAGCGTGGCGACCGCCTCGGCCGGGTCGGCGGTCTTCTCGCCCTTCGGCCCCAGCACATTGGCGACCGCATTGACGATCGCGGTGCCGACGACGACGCCATCGGCATTGGCGCCGATCACGCGCGCCTGCTCGGCGGTTTTGACGCCAAAGCCGACGCACACCGGCAGGTCGGTATGGCCCTTGATGCGCCTGACCGCCGCTGCGACCTTATCGGTGTCGGCAAGTGCGGAACCGGTGATGCCGGTCATCGACACATAGTAGACGAAGCCGGAAGTGTTCTGCAGCACCTTGGGCAGGCGCTTGTCGTCGGTGGTCGGTGTCGCCAGCCGGATGAAATTGATGCCGGCCTTCAGCGCCGGAATGCACAATTCCTCGTCCATCTCCGGCGGCAGGTCGACGACGATCAGCCCGTCTATCCCGCTGGCCAGAGCGTCGCTGAGGAAGCGTTCGACGCCGTGGATGTAGATCGGATTGTAGTAACCCATCAAAACGATCGGCGTTTCCTGGTCGGTGGCGCGGAATTCCGAAGCCATTTTCAGCGTTTTGACCAGCGTCTGGCCGCCTTTCAGCGCGCGCAGGCCGGCCGCCTGGATAGCCGGGCCGTCGGCCATCGGATCGGAAAACGGCATGCCCATTTCGATGATGTCGGCGCCAGCCTTGGGCAGCGCCTTCATGATCGACAACGCGGTGTCGTAGTCGGGGTCGCCGCTCATGAAGTAGGTGACAAGCGCCGGGCGGCCTTCGTTCTTGAGCTTGGCCATGCGGCGGTCGATGCGGGTGGTCATGATCAGATCTCCATGCCCAGCATATTGGCCACCGTATGCACGTCCTTGTCGCCGCGGCCGGACAGGTTGACGATGACGATCTGGTCCTTGTCCATGGCGGGCACGATCTTCACCGCATGCGCAATGGCGTGGGCGGATTCGAGCGCCGGGATGATGCCTTCGACCCGCGTCGTCAGCTGAAACGCCTCTAGCGCCTCGTCATCGAGAACAGGCACATAGTCGACGCGGCCGGAGTCGCGCAGCCAGGAATGCTCCGGTCCGACGCCCGGATAATCGAGGCCGGCAGAGATCGAGTGGCCGTCCATGATCTGCCCGTCGGCGTTCTGCAGGAGGTAGGTGCGGTTGCCGTGCAGCACGCCGGGAGCGCCGGCACTCATCGAGGCGCAATGCTCGATGCCATCGAGGCCGCGGCCGCCGGCTTCGATGCCGATGATGCGGACCTCTTTGTCGTCGAGGAAGGGATGGAACAGGCCGATGGCGTTCGAGCCGCCGCCGACGGCGGCGATGATCGTGTCCGGCAGCCGGCCTTCCTGCTCGAGGATCTGGGCGCGCGCCTCGGTGCCGATCACCGACTGGAAGTCGCGCACCAGCTCCGGATAGGGGTGTGGGCCGGCAGCAGTGCCGATCAGGTAATAGGTATCCTCGACATTGGTCACCCAATCGCGAAGAGCTTCGTTCATGGCGTCCTTCAGCGTGCCGTGGCCGGCGGTCACCGGCCGCACCTCGGCGCCTAGCAGCTTCATGCGGAAAACATTCGGGCTTTGCCGGGCGACGTCGGTTGCACCCATATAGACGACGCACGGAAAGCCGAAACGCGCCGCCACCGTGGCCGACGCTACGCCGTGCTGGCCGGCGCCGGTTTCGGCGATGATGCGCTTCTTGCCCATCCGCTTGGCCAACAGGATCTGGCCGAGGCAGTTGTTGATCTTGTGCGAGCCGGTGTGGTTCAAATCCTCGCGCTTGAAATAGACTTTCGCGCCGCCGCCCAGGCCCTTCGCGGCGGAAACCTCACGAAGATGCCTGGTCAGGCCCTCGGCGAAATAAAGCTTCGACGGCCGCCCGGCATAGTGGGTCGAAAGGTCAGTCAGCTCGGCCTTGAAGTCCGGGTCGTTTTTGACCTCGTTCCAGTGCCGCTCGAGGTCGAGGATCAGCGGCATCAGCGTCTCGGCGACGAAGCGGCCGCCAAAGATGCCGAACATGCCCTGTTCGTCGGGTCCGGTGCGGAAGGAATTGGGTGTCGCCGGCTTGTTCATCGCCGATCTCCTGGCTTGTAGTTGGAGCGATCAAGCTGCGCGGGTGTTCCGCGCGGCTCTGACGGCCCGGAAAAACTGTTCGATCAGCGCCGGATCCTTGACGCCCGGCGCGCTTTCCACGCCCGAGGAAATGTCTAATCCGGGCGGATTTGCAAGCCGAAGGGCATCGCCGATATTGGCGGCGTTGAGCCCACCGGAAAGCATGTAATCGACGCCTGCGTCAAGGCCGGCCAGAATGCGCCAGTCGAAGGCAACGCCGTTGCCGCCCGGCAGTTCCGAACCCTTCGGCGGCTTGGCGTCGAACAGGAAGCGGTCGGCAATGCCGATGAAGGGTTTTAGCCGTTCCAGATCGGCAGCCTCGCCGACCGACAGCGCCTTCATCACCGGCAGGCCATAGCGGGCCTTGAGTCCGGCCACCCGCTCTGGCGTTTCCGAACCATGCAGCTGTAGCATGTCGGGCTGCATCTTTTCGACAATTTCGTCCAGAAACGCATCGCTGGCGTCGACCGTCACGGCGACCGCCCTGGCCTTGCCGGTCGCTGCTTCACGCAACCGGCCAGCTTCCGTAGGCTCGACATAGCGCGGGCTTTTGGCAAAGAAAATGAAGCCGACATGGCTGGCGCCGCCGGCTAATGCCGCGGCCAACGCCTTGTCGGTCTTCAATCCGCATATCTTGATGTCGAGCGCCATCGCGCGGGATTGGCACGAAACGGCAAAAGAGTCGAGAAAAAGCATCCTGTTTGCCGGCGTTGGGAATAGCCCTAGTTTCAATGGATGGATGAAAGGCGGGAGCAAACCATGACGGACAAGACAGTTGCAGAGCTCAGGCAAAAGATCGCGCAGGCCCGCGAGGTCATTGCGCATTTAATGGACAAGGCCGCCTTCAACGGCGCCGAGGCACACCGCGCGCTCGCCTATTTCAGCAACGATGAATTCGAGAGGAGTTTTTTGCCTTGGCCGCGCCATGGCGAAGAGGGGATGCGGCCGGAAGAACTCAACGCCGCGAACGACGATTGAGCGGCAGGCGAATGCGGTGACATCCGGGCGGCAATGCAAACCTTGATGCGCTCCGGTCGTCGAGCTTGACCGAGAGACAGTGGGCGATCCTGCTCGGAGGCCTTCTCCCCGGAACAGAAATCTCACTCTCGCCAGATTCACAAAATCCCATACCTTATAAAGTCTATATTTTTTATACACTTTAATCCGGCGAGCGCTCAAACGCCGCATGACGTAAGCCGGGATCGCATCTTCATGGACAGACGTACGTTTCTCTCCTTTGCCTCTACATTCTCGCTTGGGCTTGCCTTCGGCCTCCCGGCAAGGGCGGCGTTGACCGAGGATCCGGACACAACGCTTGCCGTCGCCGACCAGAGCGAATTGGTGCGGAACCTGCTCGACGCCAGCGGCGAGGCTTCGAAACTCGGCTTCAAGGGAAGTTTTCCGAATTTTGCAGGTGGCCCGGCCATTCTCGAGGCAATGCGCGCGGGCGCTCTGGACATCGCCTATGTCGGCGACACTCCGCCGATCCAGGCGCGAGCGGCAGGGACGCTGCTGCCGATCGTCGGCACGTTTACGCGTAAGGTTGCACAATACCGCCTTACCAGCCGTCCGGGACTGGTCATCCACAAGTTGGCGGAGCTGAAAGGCAAAAAGCTAAGCTATGTCGAAGGATCCGGACGCCAGGTCTTCCTGATCGAGGCCCTGAACCGCGCGGGCGTCTCGCTGAAAGATGTCGAGCTCGTGAACCTTCGCGTTGCGGATCTGCCGGATGCGATTCGATCCGGGGCGGTTGATGTCGCCGTGCTTACGGAGCCCCATATAACGCGTCTTGTCAAACAGGTAGGCGCTTCCCCGGTTCTCGACCCCCTGGAGCGTCAGATTCTGCCTAGCACCAGCTATTTCTACGCCCGGCCCGAAGTTCTGGCCGAGCCCGGGAAGGCGGCAGCCATCGGGAGCTTCCTTGGCGCATTTGCACGCGCGGCCAAATGGGCCAACGCGAACAGGCAAGCTTGGGCGAAATATTACTATACCGACTTCCAGCGCATCACTCCGGACGACACCGCCGCTATCATTGCGGGCGAATCTCCGCTCGAAATGCAAACCGCGGCGGAGGCAATTCCCCATCATCAGAAGCTGATCGACATCCTTTATCAGGCCGGATCGCTCAAGGAGCGCTTCGACGCGCAGACGTCTTTCGTCGACACCTACGATTCGATCGTATCAGCCGAGCGCTGAAACGAGCCTTGCGCCGGAAAGATAAGCAGGAGGAACCGTGACAGAGTTCATTTCGGACCGTCCCTTTCCGACAAGTGTCCGCAAGCCCTCGGCAAGCGTCGGCCGCGAAGCCATGGGAAGCGTACGCCTCGTGCCGTCTCGCCTTCCCCCGGGTGCGAGGTTGCTTGGTCCTGCTCTCGTGGTCCTGGTTTGGGAGGCAGCGTCCCGCATGGGCATCCTTTCTCCCTATACGCTGACGGCACCCTCCACGGCGGTCGTGACGGGCTATCAACTGTTGGCGGACGGCACCTTGCTGCCGCATCTGCTGGCTTCGGCCGGGCGTGCCTATACAGGACTTTTCCTCGGCGTCACGGTTGGTGTTGTCCTGGCGCTTCTTTCCGGCCTGACGCGGAGCGGCGAGGCACTTATTGACGGAGTCGTGCAGATAAAACGCGCGGTTCCGACGCTGGCATTGGTCCCTCTCGTCATCATCTGGCTGGGGATCGGCGAGGCCATGAAGATATTCCTGATCTTCACTGCTGTCCTCGTGCCCGTCTACATCAATACTCACGCGGCACTCAGAGGCATAGACATAGGCCATGTCGAACTGGCCCGAACCCTTGGCCTGACGCGCTCCGAATTCATACGGAAGGTCGCACTTCCCGGTGCTCTGCCCGGCTTCTTTGTGTCGTTGCGTCTTGCCGTCACGCTCTGCTGGACGGCGCTGGTCGTTCTTGAGCTGATCAACACCCAGACCGGCATCGGTTACCTGATGAACCGCGCCCGCGACTGGGGACAGACCGACGTGATCGTGGTCGGGATATTCATCTACGCAATTCTTGGACTCGTCTCCGACGCCCTCGTTCGGTTGATCGAAGCGCGGATGCTCGCCTATCGGCGGGTTCTGGGAACATGACCATTCACGCTCCCTCGTTCGGGCCGGTGTCCTTGCGCAACTTGTCTAGGGGGTTCGGACAAAAGACGATCCTGAATGACATAACGCTCGACATTCCGAGGGGCCAGTTCGTGGCGCTTCTCGGCGAATCCGGCTCCGGAAAAACGACCCTTTTGCGCGCTCTTGCCGGTCTCGATGACGATGCGGTAACGCAAGGGGATTTCCGCACCCCCCGGAACACTTCCGTTCTGTTTCAGGATGCAAGGCTTCTGCCCTGGATGAGCGTCATCGACAACCTGACGCTTGGCCTGAGAAGGTCCGATGCAAAAGTCGCAGCCTCCGCCATGCTGGATTCCGTGGGGCTCGGCGACAAGGCGGATGTCTGGCCCGCCACGCTGTCCGGCGGCCAGAAGCAGCGGGCGGCGCTGGCGCGTTCCCTGCTTCGGCAGCCGGAACTCCTGCTCGCCGACGAGCCGTTCGGTGCGCTCGATGCGTTAACCCGCATGCGCATGCATGGCCTGTTGTTCCGCCTGGTCGAACGGCGCAAGCCGACGGTTGTCCTCGTCACGCATGATGTCGACGAGGCCCTGCTTCTGTCCGATCGGATACTTGTTCTGAAAGACGGCCGGATCGCCGAAGACCATCAAGTCGCCCTGCCGCATCCCCGAAGCACTGGCCACCCGACCTTTGTCGAACTCCGACAGACCCTGCTGCGCAGTCTCGGCGTTGAAACCAATCTGGTGTGAGAGAAGCTCCATGACGCGTAAAATGCATTTCAACCTTTTCCTGATGCCACGCGGGCACCACGAGGGTGCCTGGCGCCATCCGGATTCAACGCGCCGCGCTCTTACCGATCTGGAACTCTATGTCGAGGCCGCCCGGATCGCCGAAGCGGCGAAATTCGACGCCATATTCCTCGCCGACGTTCTGGTTGCGCCCAATAATGGTGGTTTGGTAGCGTCGGGCGCTCTCGAGCCGATCACGCTTCTTTCAGCTCTGGCCGCCCGCACCAGCCAGATCGGCCTCATTGGCACCGCATCCACCACCTACAGCCTGCCCTTCACGCATGCTCGCCAGTTCGCGTCCCTCGACCATCTGTCCGGTGGACGCGCAGGTTGGAACATAGTCACCTCCTGGGCGCCCCAGGCGGGCGCCAACTATGGTCTGGAGCAGGATGTCGCCCATGGCGATCGCTACGCGCTTGCGGAGGAATTCGTGGAGGCGGTCGATGCCCTATGGCGCAGCTTTCCCGTGGAGGCCATTCTGGATGACCGGGACGCCGGACAGTATCTCGATCCAGCGCGGGTACAGCCGGCAAACTATCGCGGCACCCATTTCCGCACGCACGGACCGCTCAACGTACCAAGCAGCCCGCAAGGGCGGCCGGTATACGTGCAGGCGGGACAATCGGAATCCGGGCGCGCCTTTGCGGCGCGATGGGCGGAAGCCATTTTCACCGCGCACCTTGTGAAGGAAACCGCGCAATCGTTCTACTCGGACGTGAAAGGGCGTGCGACCACTTTCGGTCGTCGCCCGCAGGACATCGTAGTTCTGCCCGGCATCAGCGCCGCAATCGGATCGACTACCCACGAAGCGAAGCAAGTCTGGGAAGAACTCGACGCGCTGACAAGCCCGCAGGTCGGGCTGGCCCGCCTAGCGGCGCGATTCGGCGGTCATGACTTCTCCGGTGTTCCGCTTGACCGGCCACTGACACGCGTTGATTTTCCCGACCCTGCCCAGGTGGAGGCGTCCAGAAGCCGGGCGACCGGCTATATCGACGTCGCGCTGAAGGAGGGACTCACTCTGCGCCAGTTGCTACAGAAGCTGGCTGGCGCGCGCGGGCACTTCACGGCGACGGGAACGCCGGAGCAAGTTGCCGACATTATTGAAGACTGGTTCCATTCCGGCGCGGCCGACGGCTTCAACGTCATGCCGCCGATCGTGCATAAGCAGTTCGAGCTGTTTGCGGCGGAGGTGGTGCCGATCTTGCGCAAACGCGGATTGTTCCGCGACGATTACGAAGGAACGACCCTTCGCTCACATTTCGGTCTGAATTCTATCCAGCAGGATATACCATTCGCCCATTCGGCATGATCAGCAAGGCGCCTGTCGGCCATCACCGCGGACAGATATCAAACCTTGATTCTGGATGAACAATTTGAAGGACATTAGCTGGTCATCTACTCGAACATGATCGCTTGCAGCGCGCCGCCATTGCGCTTGAGCCAGTCCTTGCAGCGCTCGGTGTCAGGGCAAAGCTGCTCGCACAATTTCCAGAATTTCGGGCCGTGGTTCATCTCCTTGAGATGCGCCACCTCATGCGCGACCAGGTAATTTATGACAGGCGACGGCGCCATCATGATGCGCCAGGAGAAGGACAGATTGCCGTCGGAGGTGCACGATCCCCAGCGGCTCGACGTGTCCTTGAAGCGGATTGCCTTGGCGCGCTTGCCGACTGCCCCTGTGTGCTTGACCACCAGCGCCTCGATCTCGCGCTTGGCTTCGCGCTTGAGGAAATCGGCGATACGGCGCGGCAGGTGCACGCGATCGCCATGCACGATCATCAGCGGGCCGCGTTCGTCGCGCGACAGCGTGACGGTGCCGCGTTTCGAAGGCTCATGAACGATGCGGTGCGGCACGCCGCGCACCGGTATTTTGATGCCGGGCCGCACCTGCGGCCGGTTCGGCACCTTGGCCAGGCGCTGCTCCAGCCAGTCCTGATGGCGGTCCAGGAATTTTTCCACCTCGCCCCGGCGCAGGCCCGGCGGCACGGTGATGCGCAAGCCGCGGCCGCCGGAATCGATGCGCAGTGTCAGGCGCCGCGCCCGTTCGCTCTCGACGATCTTGAGCGGCAGCGTGCGGCCGGCAACACAATGCTCTCGCTCCACGACGGGAGCGGGCCTGGGTTTGGTCAGGTTGCGGAAGAAGCCGAATGACATGGCCGGACGATACGCGATTCGAGGAAAACGAATAGAACAAAAAAGAAACGGCGCCGCTGACGCGACGCCGTTTTTGATTATTTATCGGGGCAAGGCGCTTACTCGTCCAGCAGGCCTGGCGTGGATTTGCCACCGCGTTTGCCAGCCCCCGTCGAACCGGTCGATCCACCGGTTGTAGGCGACGTCGATTTGTTGCGGTTCGCCATGAAGCGGTCGAACTCTTCCTGGTCCTTGGCGCGACGCAATTCCCTGGCATATTCGTCGAACTCGCTCAGCATCTCGTCGAGCTTGCGGCGCTCTTCATTGAGCCGCTCGAGTTCCTTCTCGCGCCAATCGTCGAAAGCGACGTTGCCGGTGCGGGCGGAGCCGTGGCCCCAGCGCGCAGCCTTATCGGAACCGCGGCGGCAGCCGGCGAAGATGCCATCGGTGGCGCGGTTGACGTCGCGCTTGAAGCCGTCAAGCCGATCACCCCAGATGATGTAGGCGAGCATGGCGAGGCCGAGCGGCCAGAACACCATGAAGCCGATCACCATCAGTGCGATGGTCGCCGGCGTCCAGGCCGGACGGATCAATGCAGATGTGTTCATTTCTCCCAATCCTTCAGTTGGAGACAGCCAATCCCGGCTGCGTGGAATCGAAATGGGAAGGGAAAAACGGCGATTCAAGACAGTGTCAGCCAAAACCGGACAAGCATCTGAAATGATTATCGCTTTTTGAGCATTTCAAGGAAAAGCACGACCAGGCCCGCAATCAGGCCCCAGAACGCGGCGCCGACGCCGAACAGCGTCAGTCCGGAAGCGGTGACGGCAAAGGTGACGGTTGCGGCCATGCGCTCGCCGTCTTCCTGCAAGGCGATCGACAGCGCGTTGGCAAGCGGCGCCATCAGCGCCAGTCCGGCAACCAGCACGATCAGGCTCTGCGGCAGCACGGCGAAGATCGCCACCAGCGAGGCGCCGAAAATGGCGAACACGAAATAGGCAACCGCGTAGAAGGGCCCGGTCTTCCAGCGTTCGCCCGGGTCGGGATGCACGTCGGGGCCGGTGCAGATCGCCGCCGAGATCGCCGCCAGATTGGTGGTCGATGCCCCGAACGGCGCCGAGAGCAGCGAAAACAGGCCGGTGACGCCGATAAGCGGGCCGGGGTCTGGGTGATAGCCCGCGGCCCTCAGCACGGCGAGGCCGGACAGGTTCTGCGAAGCCATGGTGACCAGATAAAGCGGCAGCGCCAGGCCGATGATTGCCGTGACGGTGAACTGCGGCGCAATCAGCGTCAATGTCGAAAGTTCCGGCGTCGGCAGGCCGCCGACCCGGCCGGTGAGGAAGGCCGCAGCGCCGCCGCCGATCAGCACCGCCAGCACCGAGAGCGCCGGATTGACCAAGCGAATGACAAAGAAGGCGGCGATCAGCGGCAGGATCAGCCACGGGTCGAGCGGAATGGCCTTCACCGCATTGATGGCGAAGGTGACAACGATGCCGGCCAGCATCCCCGAAGCGACAGAGGCTGGTATCCTGGCGATCAGCTTGGTCAAAGGCCTGAACAGGCCGGTGGCAATCAGCAAAATCCCGGTGACGATGAAGGCGCCGACGGCCTCTCCCATCGAAAAGCCGCTCGATGCTGCGATCAGCGCGGCGCCCGGCGTCGACCAGGCGGTGATGACCGGCATCCTGGTGCGCCATGACAGCCATAGGCTCTCGATCGCCATGGCCAGGCAGATCGCCGTCACCCAGCTTGCGGTTTCGACCTGTGTCGCGCCCACTGCCTTGGCGGCGGCGATGAGGATGGCCAGCGTGCCGCCGAAGCCGACGATTGCCGCGACGAAGGCGGATACCGGAATGGAAATGCGCATGTCTCTAGCCTGCCTGCCGCACCATGGCGTCGACCGCTCGCACCAGCATGTCGAGATCCTGCGGCCGCGACAGGCGGTGGTCGCCGTCGGGGATCAGCGACAGCGTGACGTCGTCGGCCGGCAGCAGGCCGACCAGTTTCAGCGCATGGCTCGACGGCACGTCCGCATCGGCCAGCCCTTGCAATATATGGACGGGGCAATGGGTGTCGATCGGCCCGTTCATTGTCAGGTTGTTGCGGCCGTCCTCGATTAGCGCACGGGTGTAGATGTAAGGCTCGGCCGAATAGTCCGACGGCTCCTCGAAGAAGCCCTTTTTGGCAAGATCGCGCTTCTGCGCTTTGGTCAGCGCCGGCTCGACCAGCTCTGCCGTGAAATCCGGCGCCGGCGCCAGAAGCACCAGACCGGCGATGCGGTTCTCGCCTGCCTTTTGTAATTCCTGGACCATGCGCAGTGCGATCCATGCGCCCATCGAGGAGCCGACCAGGATTTGCCTGCCTTGCGTGAAGTGACGGAAGACGGCGAGGCTTTGCGAAAGCCATTTCGAGATGGTGCCGTCGGCAAAGGCGCCACCCGATTCGCCATGGCCGGAATAGTCATGGCGCAGGAAAGCACGGCCTTGCCCGCTCGCCCATTCCGACAGCGTCTCGGCCTTGGTGCCCAGCATGTCGGACTTGTAGCCGCCGAGCCAGACAATGCCAGGTGCTGCACCCGCAGTGCGCCTGGCGGCGATGCTGGTTCCGTCGACATCGAGAAAAACCGGTGCGGCCATGGCTAACTCCTTGCGCAGGTCTTTTGCCACAGCTGGCGGTTCGACGAAAAGTGCTCGGCAACTTTCTTCGTTTGGTGCAGGGGCTGCAGTCAGGGAACAGGTGATTTCCTGTGAACGCTGTGCTATTGACTCCGGCCGCGCGCTCACCACATTGGCGCGTTCACAATCTCGAACTGAAAAACCCTGAACGAAACGGCTCAAGGAGACCACGACCATTCGCAGACCTTTCAAAGCAACGGCGCCCACCAAGGAGGGCCCGCGCTCCAACCGTGACATCCGGGTTCCCCGGGTCCAGCTTATCGACGCCGAAGGCCAGAACCACGGCGATGTCTCCATCAACGACGCATTGCTGCTCGCCGAAGAGGCTGGGCTCGATCTGGTCGAGATATCCCCCAACGCAGTGCCGCCCGTCGTAAAAATCCTCGATCTCGGCAAGCTGAAATACGCCAACCAGAAGAAGGCGGCCGAGGCGCGCAAGAACCAGAAGGTCATCGAGATCAAGGAGATCAAGATGCGCCCGAACATCGACAGTCATGACTACGAGACCAAGATGAAAGCCGTCCGGCGGTTTTTCGAGGAAGGTGACAAGGTCAAGCTGACATTGCGCTTTCGCGGCCGCGAGATGGCGCATATGGAACTCGGCATGCAGCTTCTGAACAAGGTTCGCGAGGAAGTGGCGCTGATCGCCAAGGTCGAAGCCGAACCGAAGCTCGAAGGCCGCCAGATGATGATGGTGCTGGCACCCCGCTAAAAGCGATCCCGTCAAAGCAAAGGCCGCTTCGGCGGCCTTTTGTTTTTGTTTTTGTCTTCGCCATGATTTCTCCGCAAGTTGCCCATGATTTCTCCGCAAGTTGCATCGACAAGGAACCTGGTTGCCGGTCCTCGCGGCAAAGGATTGTTCCATGGCCGCTGCAGCACGCTCTCCGATCGAAAAGTCGTTCGACGAAATGGGCCGCTATCAGCGGCGCCGGCGCATCCTGCTGGCGCTGCTGGTTGGCGTTTTTTGCGCTTTGCTGATCTTCGGCGGCTCCGCGCACGATGAGCTTGGCCACGAACGCATAGAGGGGCAGTACGGCGTCGCGCTGATACTGATCGGGATCGGCGGCCGGCTCTGGTCGATCCTCTATATCGGCGATCGCAAGTCGGCCGAAGTGGTTGCTACCGGCCCATATTCGGTGATGCGCAACCCCTTGTATTTTTTCTCTACCGTAGCGGCCGCCGGCATCGGCGCCCAGACCGGCAGCGTGATCGTCTCGGTGGCGTCGGCGGTTTTGTGCGCGGCCGCGTTCTACATCGTCACGCTGCGCGAGGAACGGCATTTGACGACCGTGCTCGGGGCGCCGTACAAGGACTACCTCGCACGGGTACCGCGGTTTTTCCCCAATCCCCGGCTTTTTCGCGATCAGGCTAAGGTCACCTTCACACCGCGCGTCTTCAATCACACGCTGCGCGACGGTTTGGTGTTCCTGGCTTCCATACCGTTTTTCGAACTCATCGAGTCCGGACAGGAAAGCGGTGTAATTCCCGTCCTCTTCTGGCTGTACTGAGCTGGCGGATGGGCGGACAAAACAGGCGACATGCATTAAATCCGCCTGAATTATCCTGCAAGGCGTCCCGGCGATCGGCGGGGTGCCTGTTTTCTTGGCAAGACGCTGCGATCGCCGGCAAAGTTCCTCGATGATCGGATTCCTGACATGCTCAACCAAGTCAAATCGGCCCGGGCCGAGCAACTGCAGGTCAGCCATACGCTGGGCAGCTATCAGCACGCGCGCAGGATGGTGCTTGCTGCGCTGGTGGTCGTCATGCTCGCGGCGCTGCTGTTCGGCCAGTCTGCTTTTCCTCCCGAAAGCGTGCCGCATGAAACGATCGAAATGGTCGGCGTCCTGCTGATCTTTCTCGGCATTGCCGGGCGCCTGTGGTCGACGCTGTATATCGGCGGACGCAAATCCGCCGAGGTGGTGACCGGCGGACCCTATTCGATCACCCGCAATCCGCTCTATGTCTTCTCCTCGCTGGCTGCCGCCGGCGTCGGCGCCCAAATGGGCTCGATTACCGCGACGATCGGCTTCGCGGTGATTTGCGCCGCCGCCTTTCATGTTGTCATCCTGCGCGAAGAAAAGTTCCTGAAGCAGGCACTTGGTGCTCCATTCCAGGCCTATATGGCGCGGGTGCCGCGCTTCTTCCCGAAGCTTTCACTGTATCAGGAAGGCGACACCGGCAGTTTCAAGCCGCGCCTGCTGCGGACGACGCTGCTGGACGGACTGGTATTCCTTCTCGCCCTGCCGTTTTTTGAATCGATCGACGGCGCCCAGCAATCTGGCATACTGCCGGTGCTGTTCCGTTTCCCATAAGCACCGGTGTTGCTAAGCACTGGGTGTTGCGCACAGGCCCGCTTTGACGTATAGGACCGCCGTTCCCAAAAACCGCCCGGCAGGGCATGCCGTGGCGGTTTCATTTGCTTTTCGGGCTTTGGTCGGCCTGAAGCGAACAAAAAGCGCGATGATGCGCACATAAACGGAGTAGCAAAATGCCCAAGATGAAGACCAAATCGGCCGCCAAGAAGCGGTTCAAGATCACAGGTACGGGTAAAGTCCTGTCGGCTGCGGCCGGCAAGCGTCACGGCATGATCAAGCGTTCCAACAAGTTCATTCGAAATGCCCGCGGCACGATGGTTCTGGCTGAACCGGATGGCAAGAAGGTCATCAAGAATTTTCTGCCGAACGGCCTCTAAGGCATTCGGTCTGGACACGCATTTGTTTTACGCAATTCCGAACGGAAAACCGCTAGGCACTTTTCCTGGAATTGCTTTTAAGGAGATCATGACATGGCACGCGTAAAAAGAGGCGTCACCTCGCACGCCAAGCACAAAAAGGTCCTGAAAGCCGCCAAGGGTTTCTACGGCCGTCGCAAGAACACCATCCGCATCGCCAAGCAGGCGGTGGAAAAGTCGCTGCAGTATGCCTACCGCGACCGCAAGAACCGCAAGCGCTCGTTCCGCGCCCTGTGGATCCAGCGCATCAATGCCGCGACCCACGAGCATGGCCTGACCTATGGCCGTTTCATCGACGGTCTCAACAAGGCCGGCATCGAGATCGACCGCAAGATCCTGTCGGACATGGCCATCCATGAGCCGCAGGCGTTTGCCGCACTTGTGGCCAAGGCCAAGGTTGCGCTCGAATACCTCAAGAACACCACGCCGAACGCTTTTGAAAGCGCTGTCGCCTAAGCCAGCGCTTCCCAAGCATTCGCAATTCTAATTTTGGGGAACCCGCGCTGGCACGGCTGGCGCGGGTTTTCTTTGCTCCTAATGCAACCAAAATGGCGACATGGCACCAAAATGGTGCCGGTTGCCCGATCAAGAGAGTTTCGCCGTGAACGCCACCGCTGGAAATCTTGAAGTTCTTGAAGGCTCGCTGCTTGCCGACATCGCGTCGGCCACCGACGAGGCTGCGATCGAAGCCGTGCGTGTTTCAGCGCTCGGCAAGAAGGGCTCGGTCTCAGAAATGCTGAAGACGCTCGGCTCGATGAGCGCAGAAGAGCGCCAGGTAAAGGGCCCGGCTATCAACGGCCTCAAGAACCGCATCACCGAGGCGCTTACCGCGCGACGCGCCGAGCTGAAGGATGTGGCGATCGCGTCACGGCTCGCGGCGGAAAAGGTCGACGTGACGCTGCCGGTGCGGCAATCACCAGCCGAGCGCGGCCGCATCCATCCGATCAGCCAGGTCAGCGACGAAATCGCCGCGATCTTCGGCGATCTCGGTTTCGCCATCGCCGAAGGTCCCGATATCGAGACCGATTACTACAATTTCACCGCGCTGAACTTCCCGGAAGGACATCCGGCGCGCGAGATGCACGACACCTTCTTCTTCCAGCCGGATGAGAAGGGCGAGCGCAAGCTTTTGCGCACCCACACCTCGCCGGTGCAGATCCGCACCATGGAGGTGCAGAAGCCGCCGATCCGCATCGTCATTCCCGGAAAGACCTACCGGCAGGATTCCGATGCCACCCATTCGCCGATGTTCCATCAGGTCGAGGGGCTGGTGATCGACAAGACAGCCAATGTCGCCAACATGAAATGGGTGCTGGAGGAGTTCTGCAAGGCGTTCTTCGAGGTGCCACAGGTCAAGATGCGCTTCCGGCCGTCTTTCTTCCCGTTCACCGAACCCAGCATGGAGGTCGACATCCAGTGCGACCGCTCGCGGCCGGGCGAGGTGCGCTTCGGCGAAGGCTCCGATTGGATGGAGATCCTCGGCTGCGGCATGGTCCACCCCAATGTGCTCAGATATGGCGGGCTCGATCCCGACGAGTATCAGGGCTTTGCCTGGGGCATGGGCATCGACCGCATCGCCATGCTGAAATACGGCATGCCGGACCTGCGCGCCTTCTTCGACGCCGATGTGCGCTGGCTGTCGCATTACGGCTTCCGGCCGCTCGACATGCCGACGCTATTCGCAGGCTTGAGCGCATGACAGCGGCCCACACCGGCGGCTGCCGCTGCGGCGCCGTGCGGTTCGAGGCTTCGGCCGAACCGCACCATGTCAGCTATTGCCATTGCGGCGATTGCCGGCGGGCCAGCGGCGCGCCGGTGTCGGCCTTTGTCGGCTTTATGACCGATCAGGTCGCCTTCACCGGCAAGGCGCTGAAGATGTTCGAGAACGGCTCGGTGACGCGCTCCTTTTGCGGCGTCTGCGGCTCGCCGATCGCCTATGTCGACGAGCAGCTGGCCGACCACATCTATTTCATGCTCGGCGCCATGGATAGGCCGGCCTATTTCAAGCCGACGCACCACGCCCATGTGCGCGAGCAGCTTCCCTTCCTGCACATGCCCGACGCGCTGCCGCGCCATTTGAATACCAGCGTGCCCAGACCAGCCAACTTGCAAAGGCCTGATGGGCAAAGACCAGACGGAACACAGTCATGAAATTCACCCTCTCCTGGCTCAAGGATCACCTCGAGACCGACGCCTCGCTGGCCGAGATCGTCGAGCGGCTGACCTCGATCGGCCTCGAAGTCGAGCATGTCGACGACAAATCGAGCCTAAAACCCTTCGTCATCGCAAAAGTGCTGACGGCGGTGCAGCATCCCGACGCCGACCGGCTGCGCGTGCTGACCGTCGATACCGGCGACGGCAAGCCCCCTGTGCAGGTTGTGTGTGGAGCGCCGAACGCCCGCGCGGGCCTGATCGGCGCCTTTGCAGCACCCGGCACCTATGTTCCCGGCATCGACGTGATGCTGACCGTCGGCAAGATCCGCGGCGTCGAAAGTCACGGCATGATGTGCTCCGAGCGCGAGCTTGAACTTTCCGACGAGCATGACGGCATCATCGACCTGCCGGAAGATGCGCCGGTCGGCACCAGCTATGCCGCCTACGCCCATCTCGACGACCCGCTGATCGAGATCAATTTGACGCCGAACCGGCCGGACGCAACCAGCGTCTACGGCATCGCCCGCGATCTGGCGGCGAGTGGGCTCGGCCGCCTCGTCGGCGGCGCCATCATGCCGCATGCCGGCAGCGGCATGTGCCCGGTGAAGGTGACGATCGAGGCGCCGGAGCTCTGCCCCGGCTTCGCGCTGCGCCTGGTGCGCGGCGTCAAGAACGGCCCGTCGCCGAAATGGCTGCAGCAGCGGCTGATCGCCATTGGTCTGAGGCCGATCAGCGCACTGGTCGACATCACCAATTACGTCACCTTCGACCGCGGCCGGCCACTGCATGTGTTCGACGCGAACAAGGTCGCCGGCAACCTTACCGTGCGCCGGGCGCGCGACGGCGAAAAGGTGCTGGCGCTCGACGGCCGCGAATACACGCTGACGCCCGAAATGTGCGTCATCGCCGACGAGGACGGCGTCGAATCCATCGCCGGCATCATGGGCGGCGAGCATTCCGGCTGCGACGAGAACACGTCAGACGTGTTGATCGAATCGGCGCTTTGGGATCCGATCACCACGGCCCGCACCGGCCGGACCCTCGGCATCATCAGCGATGCGCGCTACCGGTTCGAGCGCGGCGTCGACCCCGAATTCATGGTCCCGGGGATAGAGCTGGCGACCAAGCTGGTGCTTGATTTCTGCGGCGGCACGCCGAGCGAAACCGAAGTCGTCGGCTATGCCGGCCATCTCGAGAAGATCGTTTCCTTCCCGCTGTCGGAAGTGAGGCGGCTGACCGGCATCGAGGTGCCGAGGGACGAGAGCCTCGGCATCCTCGCCCGCCTCGGCTTCAAGCCGGAGGGCGCGGGTGATGTCGTCGATGTCGCTGTGCCGTCCTGGCGGCCGGATGTCGACGGCAAGGCCGATCTGGTCGAGGAAGTCATGCGCATCCATGGCGTCGACAACATCGCCCCGCAGCCGCTCGGCGCCCATGATGCCGTCAACGCCAAGATCCTGACTGTGCTGCAGGTCCGCACCCGCGCTGCCAAACGGGCGCTGGCGGTACGCGGCATGATGGAGGCCGTCACCTGGTCGTTCATCCCGGCAAAACATGCCGAGCTGTTCGGCGGTGGCCAGGCCGCATTGAAGCTCGCCAATCCGATCGCCGCCGATATGTCGGACATGCGGCCCTCGCTGTTGCCCGGCCTCATTGCCGCCGCGCAGCGCAATGCCGACAAGGGCATCGGCGATGTCGCGCTGTTCGAAGTGTCGGGTACCTATCAGGGCGATGCGGCCGACCAGCAGCGTCGCGTCGCCGCCGGGGTGCGGCGCGGCACGGCCAAGCTCGACGGCTCCGGCCGTCATTGGGCCGGCAATGCCGGCGCTGTCGGCGTGTTCGATGCCAAGGCCGACGCGATCGCAGCACTAGAAGCCTGCGGTGCGCCGGTCGAGCGGCTGCAGATCGAGGCCGGCGGCCCGGCCTGGTATCACCCCGGCCGTTCCGGCACGATCAAGCTCGGGCCGAAAGTCGTTCTCGGCACCTTCGGTGAATTCCACCCGAAGACCTTGGAGGGTTTGGATGTTTCCGGGCCGCTCTGCGGCTTCGAGGTCTTCGTCGACGCCGTGCCCGAACCGAAGGCCAGGCCGACGCTGACAAAACCGAAGCTCGAACTGTCCGCCTTTCAGGCGGTCAAACGCGATTTCGCTTTCGTCGTCGACAAGGCGGTCGAAGCCGGTACGCTGACCCGTGCCGCCCTTGCCGCCGACAAGAAGCTGATCGCCAACGTCTCGGTCTTCGACGTGTTCGAAGGGGCGTCGCTGGGCGCTGCCAAGAAGTCGATCGCCATCGAAGTGTCTATCCAGCCGATCGAAAAAACGCTGACCGACGAGGATTTCGAGGCGCTGGCAAAGCGGATCGTCGAGAATGTGCACAAGCAGACCGGCGGCGTACTGCGCGGCTGAGCTTGCGGATGCCCGGCGATCACTGTTGTGCTGCGATGAGCCCAGTATTCTCCGCAGACGTTGGCGCGAGGCACCCCCCTCTGTCCTGCCGGACATCTCCCCCTCAAGGGGGGAGATTAGCAACTCCACAGTCGTGCTCAGTTGCAGGACTTTTTATGATCGAAAGTGAAGGAGAGCCGATCTCCCCCCTTGAGGGGGAGATGTCCGGCAGGACAGAGGGGGGTGCCTCGCGCCAACGTCTCTCTACCTCCTGCACAAAAAGGGGCGCCGAAGCGCCCCTTTTTTCGGTCAATCACCGCTCACCCATTGACCAGCGCCAGCGCCGCTTCGGTGTAGCGCTTGCCAACAACCTTTTCCGGCGACAGCGCGTCGCCGATGGCCGCCACCTCGGCTTGGCTCAGCGCAATCTGTGCCGCCGCGGCGTTCTGCTCCAAATGGCGGATTTTTCGCGCGCCGGGGATCGGCACGATGAAGTCGCCCTGGTGCAGCACCCAGGCGAGCGCCAGCTGCGCCGGCGTCACGCCTTTCTCAGCAGCCATCGTCTCCAGCGTGGCGATAATAGCCGCATTGGCGGCCATGGCGTCGGCCTGGAAGCGCGGCAGGGTGAGGCGCCAGTCGTCGGCGTCGAGGGCTTCGGGCTTGGCGATCGTGCCGGTCAGCAGGCCGCGGCCGAGCGGGCTGTAGGGAACAAAGCCGATGCCGAGTTCGCGGCAGACGGCAAAGACCTCTTCTTCCGGGTCGCGGCTCCACAGCGAATATTCGCTCTGCACGGCTGATATCGGATGCACTGCATGCGCCCGGCGAATGGTTGCCGCACTCGCCTCCGACAGACCGAGCGCGCGCACCTTGCCTTCGCGCACCAGCTCGGCCATGGCGCCGACCGTATCCTCGATCGGCACATTGGGATCGACACGATGCTGGTAGTAGAGATCGATCACCTCGGTGCCCAGCCGCTTCAATGACGCCTCAGCGACCGCCTTGACGTGTTCGGGACGGCTGTCGACACCGGCCATGCGCTCGACGCCATTGCCTTCTTCAAGAATTTTGAAGCCGAATTTTGTCGCGATCGTCACCTGGTCGCGCACCGGCTTCAACGCCTTGCCGAGCAGGATCTCGTTCTCGTAGGGGCCGTAGACCTCGGCCGTGTCGAAGAAATTGACACCGAGCTCGACGGCGCGGCGCAGCGTGGCCATCGCGTCGGCCTCTGCCTGGCCGCCATAGACGAAGCTCATTCCCATGCAGCCGAGGCCGACCGGATAGACGTCAAGTTCATTTCCAAGCTTGCGGGTTTGCATCGCGTATCTCCTTGTTGTGATGCGGCGGAGATAGCGTCTTGCACCGCGTTCGATAATCGGCTCTCATTCGCACGGGCTGTTCTAAACAATAGATCAATGAACCGAACTCACCTCTCACAGCTTGTAGTGTTGGCAACCGTCGCCCAGTGCGGAAGCTTTCGCGGCGCTGCCAGGGAGCTCGGCATCGCGCCCTCAGCGGTCAGCCATGCCGTATCCAGCCTGGAAGCGCGTCTTGGCGTGCGGCTCCTGGCGCGCAGCACGCGCAGCGTCGCCCCGACCGAGGAAGGCGCGCAGCTGCTCGAACGGTTGAGGCCGGCATTGTCCGAAATCGACCTCGCTTTGGAATCGGCGGTCGAGGCGCGCGACCGGCCGGCCGGCAATCTCAGGCTGACCGTGCCGCGCACCGCAGCCCACCTGGCGCTGACGCCGCGGCTCGGCGCCTTTGCATCGGCCTATCCCGACATCGTGCTGGAGATCGTCATCGAAGATCGCTTCACCGATGTGGTCGAAGGCGGCTTCGACGCCGGCGTCCGGCTCGGCGAGAGCCTGCAGCGCGACATGATCGCGGTGCGCATCGGGCCAAACCTTCGCGGCGCCGTCGTCGGCGCGCCATCCTATTTCGCGACCATGCCCAGACCGCGCCATCCGCACGACCTTGCCGGTCACCGTTGCCTCCGCTTCCGCTTCTCCAGCGGTATCCTCTACCGCTGGGAATTCGAGAAGGACGGTGAGGAGATCGAGCTCGCGGTTCAAGGGCCGCTGATCCTCGACGAGGACCATCTGATCGCCAATGCGGCGGTCGACGGCGCCGGCCTTGCCTTCGTGTTCGAGGATTATGTTCGCGATGCCATCGCCGCCGGCAAACTCATTCGCGTGCTGGAGGACTGGTGCCCGCCCTTCGACGGCTTCTTCGTCTACTATCCGAGCCGCCGCCAGATGCGGCCGGCGCTCAGGGCCTTTGTCGATTTCTTCAAGATAACCGGATGAAGGCCGAGAGCCTTGCAGGACCTGGGTTCCTCGCCCCCGCTTTGCGGGGCGAGGAACCCAAGCTGCGGGGGGCCGCACTTCACCGCCACGCTCCGCATTGGCTTTTCTCCTGAATTCGGGCAAACCTCCATTCCTGTAATCGAGAGGGAGAAACCTGATGTTCCGATGGGGTGTTTTGTCGACGGCCAAGATCGGCCGCGAGCATCTTTTGCCCGCAATAGTCGAGGCGGAGAACGGCGTGCTGTCCGCCATCGCCAGCCGCGACCTGTCGAGGGCCCGTGCCCTGGCCGACCGTTTCGGCGCCCCCCATGCCTTCGGTTCCTATGACGAGCTGCTCGCATCCAAGGACGTCGACGGCGTCTACATCCCGCTGCCGACCGCGCAGCACGTCGAATGGACCGCCAAGGCGATCGAAGCCGGCAAGCATGTCCTGGTCGAAAAGCCGCTGGCGCTCGATGCCAGGGACATTCCGCCGCTGATCAAGCTGCGCGACGCCAAAAACGTGCTGGTCTGCGAAGCCTTCATGGTCGTCTACCACCCGCAATGGATCAAGGTGCGCGAGCTGATCGCCAACGGCGCCATCGGCCGGCTGCGCCATGTCCAGGGCGCGTTTTCCTACTACAATGTCGATCCCAAGAACATGCGCAACCAGCTCGACCTCGGCGGTGGCGCGCTGCCCGACATCGGCGTCTACCCGACGGTGTCGACGCGCTTTTCGACGGGCAAGGAGCCGCTGCGCGTCCAGGCGACGATCGAGCGCGATAAGACATTCGGCACCGACATCTACTCCTCGATCCGCGCTGATTTCGGCGACTTCGAACTGTCGTTCTATCTGTCGACGCAGATGGCGGCGCGGCAGGTGATGGTGTTCCACGGCGAGAAGGGCTTCATCGAGGTGCTTTCGCCGTTCAACGCCGGCATTTACGACCATCATCGCATCGAGCTGCACAACCAGAACCACAGCGAGGCGCAAGTGTTCCGCTTCCCCGGCATGCAGCAATACCGGCTGGAGGTCGAGGCCTTCGCGCGGGCGGCACAGGGCGGCAAGGAGCGTGTCTTCACGCTGGAAGAATCGGTGCTCAACCAGAAGGTCATCGACGCCATCTTCCGCGCCGGCGAGAAGGAAGGCTGGGAGACGGTCTGACAATTTCGTCAAGCCGGGAGGAGAGCCGGGGAGGAGAGAATGGCTGACGATGCCGATGTGATCATTGTCGGCGCCGGCCTTGCCGGCCTCGTCGCCGCGGCCGAGCTGACCGAAGCCGGCAAGAAGGTCATCATCGTCGATCAGGAGCCGGAGCAGTCGCTCGGCGGCCAGGCATTCTGGTCGCTCGGCGGCATCTTCCTCGTCGATTCGCCCGAGCAGCGGCGCATGCGCATCCGCGATTCGCATGATCTGGCGCTCGAGGACTGGCTGGGCACCGCCGCTTTCGACCGCCCGGAAGATCTCTGGCCGCGCCGCTGGGCCGAAGCCTATGTCGGCTTCGCCGCCGGCGAAAAGCGCTCCTGGCTCATGCAGCGCGGCATAAAGTTCTTTCCCGTGGTCGGATGGGCCGAGCGCGGTGGCGGCAATGCCGTCGGCCACGGCAATTCCGTGCCGCGCTTCCACGTCACCTGGGGCACCGGGCCTGGCGTGCTCGACCCGTTCGTTCAGCGCGTGCGCGAGGCCGAAAAGAGCGGCCTGATCCGATTCAGATTCCGCCACCGCGTCAACGAACTGACAAGGACAGGTGGCGCCATCGACGGCGTGCGCGGCGACATCCTGATGCCGAGCGATATCCAGCGCGGCCGCAAGAGTTCGCGTGACATGTCAGGCGATTTCGAGCTCAAGGCGCAAGCGGTCATCGTCGCCTCCGGCGGTATCGGCGGCAATCCCGAGCTTGTCCGGAAAAATTGGCCGCAGCGGCTCGGCACGCCGCCCAGGCGCATGATCTCCGGCGTTCCCGACCATGTCGACGGCCGCATGCTGGCGATCACCGAGGCGGCCGGCGGCAGCATCATCAACCGCGACCGCATGTGGCACTATGTCGAAGGCATCAGGAACTGGGCGCCGCTCTGGACCGACCACGCCATCCGCATCCTGCCCGGCCCGTCGTCGCTATGGCTCGATGCCCGCGGCAAACGCCTGCCGGTGCCGCTCTATCCCGGCTTCGACACGCTGGGCACGCTCAGCCACATCATGAGCACCGGCTTCGACTATTCCTGGTTCATCCTGACGCAAAAAATCATCCAGAAGGAGTTCGCACTGTCGGGCTCCGAGCAGAACCCCGACCTCACCGGAAAAAGCTGGCGCCAGGTGCTCGGCCGCGCCACATCAGGCGTTCCAGGTCCGGTGAAGGCGTTCATGGAGAAGGGCGAGGATTTCATCGTCGAGCCTGATTTGCCGGTGCTGGTCGCCCGCATGAACGCGCTTGTCGGCGGTGAGCCTCTGCTCGAACTGGCGCAGGTCGAGCGCGAGATCCGCGCCCGCGACCGGCAGCTAGACAATCCGTTCTCCAAAGACATGCAGATCATCGCCTTGCGCGGCGCCCGCGCCTATCTCGGCGACCGGCTGATCCGCACGGCCAAGCCGCACAAGATGCTCGATCCTGCCAATGGGCCGCTGATCGCGGTCCGGCTCAACATACTGACGCGCAAGACGCTGGGCGGCTTGCAGACCGATCTCGACAGCCGCGTGCTGGACGCTGAGGGCCAACCGATCGAAGGGCTATATGCCGTCGGCGAAGCCGCCGGTTTCGGCGGCGGCGGCATGCATGGCTATGCGGCACTGGAAGGCACGTTTCTTGGCGGTTGTATTTTTTCCGGCCGCAGCGCCGGCCGCGCCGCGTCACGCGGGGTGGGATAGATCCATCACCAGATCCATTCGCCGCGTCCCAGAGCCGACACCGCTTCGACGATGCGGGTAAAGCTCGAGCGCGCACGGCCGACCGTATGCCTGGCCCTGAGATAGCCATGCACCAGACCCGGCTCCTCCAGCCAGTAGGCGTATCCCTCCGCCGCGACAAGGCGGTCGCGATAGGCCTCGCCGTCTGACGACAGCGGGTCGCATTGGGCAGTGATCAGCACGGTCGGCGGCAGATTGGCAAAATCGGCGTCGGCCAGCGGCGACAAAGTGAGATCGCCGGTGCGGTCTTCGCCGCCTGTCCTGATATTCGTGTAGAAATCGAGGTCGCGCACCGTCAGCATCGGCGCCTCGGCATGGGTCACGTAAGAGCCTTGCGAGCGGTCGCCACCGAGACCGGGATAGATCAGCACCTGGCCGATCGGCCTTCGCGCATGGCCGCGTGTTGCATGGCTGACCGCAGCGGCGAGATTGCCGCCGGCGCTGTCGCCGCAAAGCAGGATCGGGCGCTTGTAGGCCGTCGCCGCCCATTCGAAGGCGCTGATGGCATCGTCGAAAGCGGCCGGGTGAAGATGTTCCGGGGCCAGCCGGTAGTCGACCGAAACCACCTCATAGCCGGTGCGGGCGCAAAGCTCGGCGCAGAGATCGTCATGGCTGCCGAGCCCGCCGAGGATAAAACCGCCGCCATGGAAATAGAGCACCATCGCCGCCGCTTCCGGCGCCGGCGTCCGGTAGATGCGGATCGGGATGGGATGCGACGGCGTGGCAATGGCGGTGGTCTCCGCCGTGACATTGTCTGGGTAGCCGGCAAAGAACTCGCGGCACATGCGATCGTAGATGCCGCGCTGCTGATCGATCGTGAAGTCGATCGTATCAGGCGGATAGTAGGAGTTGGTGCGCTCGATGAAGGCCCAGGTCTCGGCGTCGATCAGTTTTTTGTAGTCGGTCATGGTTGCGGTGCCGACTGCAAACGTCGAGCCCAGGCACCCCCCTCTGCCCTGCCGGGCATCTCCCCCTCAAGGGGGGAGATTGGCAGCTTCGAGCTCGGCGCTTTTCCTGCGACATAGAAGATTGGCGAAAGCCTTAGCGACATCCGATCTCCCCCTTGAGGGGGAGATGCCCAGCAGGGCAGAGGGGGGTGCCTCGCGCCATCATCTCCGACGTTATCGTCCCTTCCACACAGGCTCGCGCTTCTCTGCAAAAGCGCGAAAGCCCTCGAGATTGTCCTCCGAGCCGTACAGCGCGTCAACAGTCGGCAATTGGCGGCGCGTCACCCGGTTCATGGCGTCCTGGAAGGTGAGCGCCTCGGCGACCCGCGCCGTCTCCTTGATCGCGGCAAAGACCAGCGGCGGACCGCTGGCCAGCAGCCGGGCGATCTCCCAGACGCGGTCCTCGAGCCTGTCCTTGGGCAGCACCTCATTGACTAGGCCCCAGCGATGCGCCTCGGCGACATCCATCCAGCGGCCGGTGAGCAGAAGATCCATGGCGACATGATAGGGGATGCGCTTCGGCAGCTTGATCGTCGCCGCATCGGCAAGCGTGCCGGCGCGGATTTCGGGCAGCGCGAAGGAGGAGTGATCCGACGCGTAGATAAGGTCGCAGGACAGCGCCAGCTCGAAGCCGCCGCCAACCGCCATGCCGTTGACGCAGGCGATGACCGGCTTGTTGAGGTCGCGCAGTTCCTGCAGCCCGGCGAAGCCGCCGACGCCATAGTCGTCGTCGACCGCGTCGCCGCCGGCCGCGGCCTTGAGGTCCCAGCCGGCGCAGAAGAACTTGTCGCCGGCGGTCTTGACGATGGCGACCCGCAGATCCGGATCGTCGCGGAACGCCTTGAAGGTCTCGCCCATCAGCCGCGAGGTCTTCAGGTCGATGGCATTGGCCTTGGGCCGGTCGAGCGTGACTTCGAGGATGATGCCCTCGCGGCGGGTAGTGATGACGTCAGACATTCTTTTTCTCTCCCAGCACCAGCAGCGCGTCGGCGATCCAGGCGCCCTTGCCTTGCGCGCAGACGATCAGCGGGTTGATGTCGAGCTCCTCGATCTCGCCGGCATTCTGCTGCACGAAGGCGGCAATGCCCGAAATCGCATCAATAGCAGCCGCAACATCGGCCTTGGGCCGGCCGCGGTAACCTTCGAGCAGCGGGAACAATCTGAGCCCGCGCAATGCCGCCTCGATGTCGTCGCGTGTCGCCGGCAGCATCAGCGTGACGCTGTCGCGCAACAGCTCGACCAGCACGCCGCCGGTGCCGAGCGTCATCACCGCGCCGAACATCGGGTCGCGGGTGAAGCCGACGAGCAGCTCGGCGACGCCGTCGCGCACCATGCGCTCGACATAGAGGCCGGTGCCGAGCGGGTCGAGATCATGGGCGGCGGTGCTGACGGATTCGGCATCCCTGAGGTTGAGCCGCACCGCGCCGAGCTCGGATTTGTGGGTGACGCCCAAAGCCTTCAGCGCCACCGGAAAGCCGAGCGCCATCGACGAGATCACAGCCTCGACGGCATTGCCGGCGCGTTCGCCCCTGGGCACTGGAAGCCCGGCCTCGATCAGCCGCGCTTTCGCCTCGGCCTCATCAGGTGTGATGTGGTCGCCGGCCGGCGCGCCGGACGCGGAGGTGTCGATCGGCTGCGCCTGCGGCTGGCGCCATGCCCAGCCGATGAAGGCGGCCGCCTGGGCGGCGTCCATGGCTTCGGAAATGCCGAACAGCGGCACCATGCCGCGCGCCATCAGCCCGGCGGTGTATTCCTCGGGCAGGTTCTCCGGCAGCGACGAGACGATCGCACCCTGCGCCTTGTTGGTCTTCAGCGCCGATTCGAAGGCACGCAGCGTCGCCCACCAGTCGGTATCCGAGCAGCGGTCGGGACGCGGGAAGTCTAGGACCAGCATGTTGAGGTCGAAGCCGCCCGACACCATGGCGGTGAAGGTGGCGGTCATCGCCGGCTCGTTGTTCCAGATGAAGGTGTGGTAGTCGAGCGGGTTGGCTACCGCAACCAGCGGCCCGAGCGTCGATTTGACATGGGCGCGGTGCGTGTCGGTCAGAACAGGGAAGTTAACCCAGCGGCCTTCGGCGCTGTCGGCCATGACAGAGGCTTCGCCGCCCGAACAGCTCATCGACGACAGCCGGTAGCCGGGCAGGGGTCCGGTGACATGCAGCAGCTTCAGCGCCTCGATGAAGGCCGGGATGGAATCGACGCGGGCGATGCCGAGCCGCTTCAGGAAGGCGCCCGAGGCCGCATCCGAGCCGGCCAACGATGCGGTATGCGAGACCGTCGCTTGCCGCGCCTGCTCGGAGCGGCCGACCTTCATGGCGATGATAGGTTTCTTCAGCTCCCGTGCCCGTGCCGCCAGATTTTCGAAGCCGGCTACCGAATCGAAGGCCTCGATGTGCAGGCCGAGCGAAGTGACGCGATCGTCCTCGATCAGGCCGAGTGCCATTTCGGAAAGCCCGGTCTGCGCCTGGTTGCCGGCCGTCATCAGAAAGGCGATCGGCAGGCCGCGCTTCTGCATCGTCATGTTGATGGCGATGTTGGACGACTGGGTGATGATTGCAACGCCACGGCCGCCCTCGGCCAGCCTGATGCCGCCATGCTGGTCGGGCCACAGAAGCGCGCCGTCGGCATAATTGATCAGGCCATAGCAGTTCGGCCCGATGATCGGCATCCGGCCTGCGGCCGCGACCAGTTCGGCCTGCAGCCGTTCGCCGTCCTCATCATAGGCCTCGGTCTCGAGAAAGCCGGCGGCAAAGCAGACGGCGCCGCCGGCGCCGCGCTCGGCCAGCGCCTTGATCACCTCGATGGTCAAATGCCGGTTGACGCCGACAAAGGCAGCGTCCGGCGCGCCCGGCAGCTCGGCCACGGAACGATAGGCTTTCCGCCCGGCGACCTCATCCTTGGTCGGGTGCACAGGCCAGATCTCGCCGGCAAAGCCCATCTTGATCGATTGCGCGACGACGGCGGCGGCCTGCGCGCCGCCGAAGACGGCAATGGAGCGTGGACGCAGGAGACGTTCAAGTCTGTGCATGGTCATCTTTTCGTCTGATCATGATCTTTTCCAAAAACCGGATTCCACTTTTTGGGATCATGCTCTAAGCCCCAAACGAGCGCAGCAGCGCCCGCGAAATAATGTGGCGCTGGATTTCCGACGTGCCTTCCCAGATGCGCTCGACGCGGGCGTCGCGCCAGATGCGTTCCAGCGGCAGATCGTCCATCAGGCCCATGCCGCCGTGGATCTGGATCGCCTCGTCGGCGACGAAGGCAAGCATTTCGGTGGCCTTCAGCTTGGCCATGGCCATGTCCTGGTCGGTGACGGTGCCCTGATCGTATTTCCAGCCCGCTTCGAACACCATCAGGTCGGCGGCTTTCAGCTCGGTCGCCATGTCGGCGAGTTTGAACGACACGCCCTGGAACTTGCCGATCTGCTGGCCGAACTGCTGGCGCTGTGCGGCATATTCGATGGCATGGCCAAGCGCCCGCTCGGCGCGGCCAAGGCAGGTCGCGCCGACCTGCAGGCGGGTTGCGCCAAGCCACGAATTGGCGACGTCGAAACCCTTGTGAACCTCGCCGAGCACTTGGGTTCCAGGCAGGCGGCAATCGTCGAATTCGAGGATGGCGTTGGTGTAGCCGCGATGCGAGACGTTGCGGTAGCCGTCGCGCACGGCAAAGCCCTTGGTGCCCTTGTCGACGAAGAAGGCGGTGATCTTCTTGCGTTTTCCACGCGAAGTCTCTTCCTCCCCCGAGGCCATGAAGACGATGGCGAAGTCGGCGAGATCGGCATGGCTGATGAAATGCTTGGTGCCGTTCAGCACCCAGTCGTCGCCATCCTGGACCGCGGTCGCCTTCATACCGCGCAGATCGGAGCCGGCGCCCGGCTCGGTCATCGCCAGGCAGTCCCATTTCTCGCCGCGAATGCAGGGATAAAGGTATTTCTCGCGCTGCTCCGGCGTGCCGGCCAGAAGGATGTTGGAAGGCCGCGCCACGCAGGTCCAGTGCAGCGCATAATTGGCACGGCCAAGCTCCTTTTCGTAGAGCAGCCAGGTCACCGTATCGAGCCCGGCGCCGCCGACTTCCGTTGGCATGTTGGCGGCATAAAGCCCGGCTTCGATCGCCTTGGCCTTGATCTCCTCGATCAGCTCGCGGCGCAGCATGCCGGTGCGCTCGACCTCGCGCTCATGCGGGTAAAGCTCGTTCTCGACGAAGGCGCGCGTCGTCTCGACGATGAGCTTCTGTTCTTCTAAAAGGCCGAAATCCATGGTCTTCAGCCTTTCTTCTTTTTCTTCGACTTTTCAGCTTTTGCCTTCACCGGCTTGGTCGCCTTGGCCTTTTCGGCCGCCTTGGAGGCGGTGGGCTTCGTCGCCGCAAGCTTGGCGAGTTGCTTGGTATAGTCCTTGTGCAAGGCGCCGGCGCCCCAGCCCTTGCCTTTGTTCTGCTTCGACAACGCATCCATGATCGCGACCAGATTGTCGTCGCGGATCTTTTCCAGCTCGCGGATCGACAGGCCATGCGCCTGGTCGTCCGACTGGGTGGCGATCAGGTCGACCAGTTCGTCGTTGAACTCCGGCACATCCATCAGCTTGGTCCACGGCCATTTCAGGCACGGCCCGAACTGCGCCATGAAATGGCGCATGCCGGCCTCGCCGCCGGCGACGCGGTAGACCTGGAACATGCCCATCTGCGCCCAGCGCAGGCCGAAGCCATAGCGCATGATGTCGTCGAGTTCCTCGACCGTGCAGATACCGTCCTTGATCAACCACAGCGCCTCGCGCCATGCCGCCTCCAGCAGCCGGTCGCCGACGAAGGCCTCGATCTCCTTGCGAATCACCACCGGCTTCATGCCGATCGAGGCGTACATCTCCTTGGCGACCTCGATCGCCTCGGGAAAGGTCTGTTGGCCGCCGACGATCTCGACCAGCGGCAAGAGGTAGACCGGGTTGAACGGATGACCGACGACCAGCCGCTCCGGATGCTTCTTCATCGCCACCTGCATGTCGGTCGGCTTGATGCCCGAGGTCGAGGAGCCGACGATGGCGTTGGCCGGCGCATAAAGGTCGATCTCGGCCAGCACGCGGTGCTTCAGGTCTAGCCTTTCGGGCACGCTTTCCTGGATGAAATCGGCATCGGCGACGGCATCGGCAATCGTCTTGGCAAAGGTCAGTTTGCCCTCTTTTGGCAGGCCGCCGGGCAGCATCTGCTTGTAAGCGCGGCGCGCGCCTTTCATCACTTCACCGACCTTGCGCGCGGCTTCCGGGTCGGGGTCGAAGATCGACACGTCGATGCCGTTCAAGAGCAGCCGCGCCACCCAACCGGCGCCGATGACGCCGCCGCCGACGGCGGCTGCCTTGGTGATGATGCTCATGCGGAGGCTCCGGTTCTTTTGCTGGCTGTTTTGCGGTCGATCAGAGGCACGCGCTCGCCGGCGCGGATCACCGACGCGTCATAGGCGTTGCGCGCGAACACTTCGAGCACGAAGGGCCGGAAGAACTCGATCGGCAGCGTCTCGTAGTCCGGGTCGAAGCTCGACTGGTCCCAACGTTCGCAGAACTCATCGCAATCGTCGAAATAGTGATGGCCGGCGAAACGGTCGCGCGCATGGGGATTGCCGCCGAGATGATGCGCGTAATAAAGGCGCTGGAAGTCGCCGTGCTTTTCCACCACCCATGTGCATTGCTCGCGCACGAACGGTTTTAGGATCGAAGCTGCATATTCGTCGTGGTTGTAGGGTGCGTAGATGTCGCCGATGTCGTGCAACAGCGCGCAGGCGATCCAGTCCGTGTCGGCCCCATCGCGCCAGGCGCGCGTCGCCGCCTGCAGCGAATGGCCGAGCCGGGTGATCTTATAGCCGGACAGGCCTTCGTCGAGCTGGACAAGCGCGTCGAGCAGCCGTTCGCCGGTCTTCGCCGCATAGTCGATCTCATGCTCGGTGAGGAAGGCGTAATCCTCGCGGTCGCCGTCCTTCATGGAGGTAAATTTCACGGTCTTCATTGGCGGCTCCTCCCTACCGATTCCCTGTTCAAAGCGGCGCGCGCTTCGTCAGATTGAGCTTCTTGCGCACCTCATCCGGGCCGATGACCCTAGCGCCCATGTTCGACACGATGCTGACCGCCCGCTCGACCAACTGCGCGTTGGTGGCGAGCACGCCCTTGTCGAGCCAGAGATTGTCCTCGAGCCCGACGCGGACATTGCCGCCGGCCAGCACCGCGGCGGCAGCATAGGCCATCTGGTTGCGGCCGATCGAGAACGCCGACCAGGTCCAGCTCGTCGGCACGTTGTTGACCATGGCCATGAAGGTGTTGAGATCGTCGGGCGCGCCCCATGGCACGCCCATGCACAATTGCACGAGCGCATCCGGATCCAGCACCTTTTCTTCGACCAGTTGCTTGGCGAACCAGAGATGGCCGGTGTCGAAGGCCTCGATCTCCGGCTTGACGCCGAGCGCCGTCATCATGCCGCCCATGGCGCGCAGCATGCCGGGCGTGTTGGTCATGACATAGTCGGCTTCGGCGAAATTCATCGTGCCGCAGTCGAGTGTGCAGATTTCCGGCAGGCACTGGCGCACATGTTCCACGCGATTGGTGGCGCCGCCCATATCGGTGGCTTTTTCGTTCAGCGGCAGCGGATTTTCCGGCGAACCGAACACCATGTCGCCGCCCATGCCGGCGGTCAGGTTCAGCACCACGTCGACGTCTGCCGCGCGGATGCGCTCGGTCACTTCGCGATAAAGGTGAACGTCGCGGCGCGGCTTGCCGGTTTCGGGGTCGCGCACATGGCAGTGCACGATCGCCGCACCGGCCTTTGCCGCATCGATCGCCGAATCGGCGATCTGCTTGGGCGAACGCGGCACATGCTGAGAGCGGTCCTGCGAGCTGCCGGACCCGGTCACGGCACAGGTAATGAAAACCTCACGGTTCATCGCAAGCGGCATCGACTTTCCTCCCAATCAGCACAGACAGTCCCGATCAAATGTCGCCCAATCAAACATGGGTCCCATCGAACAGATGGCAACAATGCCTGACTTGCCGGAAACTGTTTTGCGTTTTACGAAGGTCATGTGACGAAAAACGAAAAACCGTCGATCTTTCGCGCCGAGCGCTCGCCGCTCAAGGTGACGCTGTTGGTGTTTTCCGGCTCGTCGATCATGTGCGTGGCATCGGCCGTCGATCCATTGCGCGCCGCCAACCGTATTGCCGGCGAAACGCTATTCGATTTCAGGCTGGTTTCGGTAACCGGCGAGGCGCCGATCACCACATGTGGCCTGCCGGTTGCGGTCAGCGGTCGCTTCGATGCGACTGAGACTACCGATATGCTTGTCGTCGTCGCCGGTTTCGGCACGCAGAACTACGCAACCGCTGCCCTGCTTGCTGGCCTGCGCCGTGCTGCCCGCGCGGCGCGCGCTTGCGGCGGCGTCGAGGCCGGCACTTGGCTGGTTGCCCGCGCCGGCCTGCTGGAAGGACGCAGCGCCACCACCCATTGGGAGGATATGGAGGATTTCTCCTCGGCCTTTCCCGGCACCGATGTGCGCCCCGACCGCTACGTCATCGACGGGCCGGTCTTCACCTCCGGCGGCGCCTCGCCGACCTTCGACCTGATGCTGCATCTGGTCCGCACGCGGCTCGGCATGGCGGTGGCGCTCGATGTGGCCAGTGTCTTCATTTACGATCAGGCGCGGGCGGCGACCGATGCGCAGCCGCTGGTCTCGCTCGGCCGCCTCGACGGCTACGATCCGCGACTGGCGCAAGCCATCCGGCTGATGGAGACCCATGTCGACCAGCCCTTGACCATTGCCGCGGTGGCAAAGCGCGCCGGGGTGACGGCGCGAACGCTGGAAAGCATTTTTCGCAAATCGATCGGCGAAACGCCGGGCGCATATTATCTCAGGCTGCGGCTGGGCGCCGCGCGCCGGCTGGTGGTCGACACGCGCGTGGCCATGGCCGATATTGCCGGGCGGACAGGATTCTCGTCCGCCGCGGCATTTTCCAGGGCGTTTTCAAGAGCTTTCGGCGAAGCGCCGGTGAGACTGCGTCGGGGATAATGCATGTCGCCCAAAAGTGTGTAGCGGTTTTGGGGTAACGACATGCATAGACAAAGGTGGATTAGGCAGCGTCCTGGCGGTCGCTGTTGCCGTCGATTTGCGAGCGCATCTGTCTCGCAAGGTGGGTCTCGAAGCGGCTGGCGACCGCGCGATCCCATTCGTTTGCACTGCGCGCACCGTGCTTCGGATGCGGCAGCGCCATCAGCCGGTCGATGATCGATCCAGCCTCGCCAGATGAGAGCAGGGCGTCGATTTCGCGTTCGTGCTGCATATCGTTTCGCCTCCTTCTTTCTGTTCCCGCCACCAACAACACTATACGAGATTCGTGACGGCTGTTTGAAGGCAAGAGCGAGGCGATTGAGGGGCGTGCGAGGCAAAACCTTGTCGTCGGTTCCGCCCTCGCGCAAAGCTGTTCCGGGCCGGCGGGTCGGTTAGGAGACCCGCCGGTGCGACACCTCAGACGTACCGATTGACGATATTCTCGAGCAGTTCCTGGCGGCCGGATCTGGGCTGCGGCTCGATCTTTTTCTTGACGACGCGCTCGGCGATTTCCTCCAGCGTGCGCTTGCCCGAAAGCATCGCCTTGGCCTCGGCGGAGTTCCAGCCGGCATAGCGTTCGGCCAGTGGTCCCGACAGCGCCTTGTCCTCGACCATGCGCGCGGCGGCCTTGAGGCCGCGTGCGCAGCAATCCATGCCGCCGATATGCGCGATCAAAAGATCCTGCGGATCGAGCGACTGACGCCTGAGCTTGGCGTCGAAATTGGTGCCGCCGGTCTTGAACCCGCCAGCCTGCAGGACATGATAATAGGCCAGCGCCATCTCCGGCACATTGTTGGGGAACTGGTCGGTGTCCCAGCCCGACTGATAGTCGTTGCGGTTCATGTCGATCGAGCCGAAGATGCCGAGCGCATTGGCCAGCGCCAGTTCATGCTCGAAGGAATGGCCGGCCAGGATCGCATGGCCCTGCTCGATATTGAGCTTGACCTCCTTCTCAAGTCCGAAGCGTTTCAGGAAACCGTAGACCGTGGCGACGTCATAGTCGTACTGGTGTTTTGTCGGCTCCTGCGGCTTCGGCTCGATCAGGATGGTGCCCTTGAAGCCAATCCGGTGCTTGTAGTCGACGACTAGGTTGAGGAAGCGACCAGCCTGTTCCTGCTCGCGGGCAAGATCGGTGTTGAGCAGCGTCTCATAGCCCTCGCGGCCGCCCCACAGCACGTAGTTCTCGCCTTTCAGCCGCTTGGTGACGTCGATGCAGTGTTTCACCGTCGCTGCCGCATAGGCAAACACATCCGGATCGGGATTGGTGGCCGCCCCCGACATGAAACGGCGATTGGAGAACAGGTTCGCTGTCCCCCAAAGCAGCTTGATGCCGGTCTGCTTCATCTTCGTCGCAAAGTAATCGGCGATCTCGTCGAGCCGCGCGGCACTTTCGGAAAAGTCTTTTCCTTCCGGCCGCACATCGGCATCGTGGAAGCAGAAGTAAGGCGCACCGAGCAGCGAAAACATCTCGAAGGCGACGTCCGCCTTGAGTTTGGCCAACTCCATCGTGTCGGTGCCGCCGGCCTTGGCGAACCATGGCCGCTCGAACGTTTGGCCGCCGAACGGATCGCCGCCCGGCCAGGCAAACGAATGCCAATAGGCCACCGCAAAGCGCAGATGATCCTCCAGCCGCTTGCCGGCAACGACTTCATCGGGATTGTAGAACCGGTAGGCCAGCGGATTGGTCGAATCCGGCCCCTCATATTTGATCGTCTTGATGTCACCGAAAAAGCCGCTGGTCATGTCTGTCTGTCCTCTCGCATGTTTCTGTCCTGATTACCTCAGGCGTAATTGGTTTCACGTTGGCGCTGGATGAAAAGGGTCATGTCAAAGCCACTCAACAACGGAGACAGACCATGACCGACCTCAACACGATCGCCCAGAACTACATCACCGCCTGGAATGAGAGTGACGCCGCGCGTAGGACTGCCCTGCTCAAGGCGGCCTTCACCGAGGACGTCAGCTATCGCGATCCGATCATGCAGGGCGACGGACATGCCGGCGTCGCCGCACTGATCGACGGCGTTCAGCAGCGTTTTGTCGGCTTCCGGTTTTCGCTGAAGGGTAAGCCGGACGGATTTGGCGACACGATCCGTTTCTCGTGGAATCTCGGACCGGAAGGTGCCGACTCGGTCATCGAAGGCACCGACATCGGCATCATCGAGAATGGCCGCCTGAAAAGCGTCACCGGCTTTCTCGACAAGGTTCCGGCACAGTGAGACCATCTCAGGCCTCGGCGGGGGTGGGAAGCCACTCACGCCGTGGCGGCCTTGATCGCGGGATAAAGCGCCCGGTAGCGCTGATAGGCATCCGAATAGGCGCCGCTTAGTGCGGCGACCGGTTCGATGGTGGCATCGGTGGCCGGCGCCGTGCACACTCTGAGCGGATCGGCGCCCGTCGCCGCGATCAGGCCGAGCCGGGCCGCCCCGAAGGCAGCGCCGAAATCGCCGTCGGCGGGAATGTCGACGGGCAGGCCGAGCGCGGTGGCGATTGCCTTCAACCAATAGAGGGAGCGCGAGCCGCCGCCGATCGCCGTCACCCGCGTCAGCGTCGTGCCGGCTTTGGTCAGGGCTTCGAGACTGTCGCGGAAGGCGAAAGCCACGCCTTCCAGCACGGCCTGGATCAACACGGTGCGGCTGGTTTCATGCGCAAGCCCGGTAAACGCGCCGCGAATGGCCGAGTCGTTATGGGGCGTGCGCTCGCCTGAGAGATAAGGCAGGAAGGATACGCCGGACGGAGCCTTCAGCGTATCGCCAAGTTCGGCGGTCAGCTCGCCGGGGCCTTTCCCTGATATCTCCGACAGCCAGTTAAGCGAATCGGTTGCCGACAAAATGACGCCCATCTGGTGCCAGGTGTCGGGCAGCGCATGGCAGAACGTATGCACCGCGCTTTCCGGGTTGGGCAGATAGGACGCGTTGGCCGCGAACAGCACGCCTGACGTGCCGAGCGAGACGAAGGCCTGGCCCGCTCCGACCGTGCCCATGCCGCAAGCCGAGGCCGCATTGTCGCCGGCGCCGCCGGCGATCGGGATGCCGGCCTGCATCCCCCATTTCGAGGCCAGTTCGCTGCGCAAGCCGCCGGCCTTCTCGGTGCCCTCGACCAGCGACGGCATCTGCTTTTCGTCGAGTGACGTGGCAGCGAGCAGATCGGATGACCAGTCCCGCTCGCCGACATCGAGCCAGGACGTGCCGGCCGAGTCAGACATTTCCGAAATGTGCTCGCCGGAGAGCCAGAGCCGCAGGAAATCTTTTGGCAGCAGGACCTTTGCCACCTTGGCGAAAATATCAGGCTCGTTGTTTTTCACCCAGACCAGCTTCGGCGCGGTGAAACCGGGGAAGACGATGTTGCCGGTGAGCTTGCGAAAGCGCGGATCGGCGTCGAGCTTGGCCGCCTCGGCATGGCTGCGCGTGTCGTTCCACAGGATGCAGGGGCGCAGCACATGATCGCCGGCATCGAGCAATGTAGCACCGTGCATCTGGCCGGACAGGCCGATGCCCTTTACGGCAGCGAGCTGCCCTGGATGGGAGGCCTTGAGCTCGGCGATCGCTTCCTCGCAGGCGCGGATCCAGTCGGCGGGGCGCTGCTCCGACCAGCCGGGGTGCGGCCGCGAGACGTCGAGTGAAGCATGGCCGGAGCCGATGACGGTCTGCCCGCCATCGATCAAAAGCGCCTTGACGCCCGACGTGCCCAGATCGAGGCCGAGATACATGGTGTCCTCCCAATGTCATTAATTTTTTCGGATCTCGAAAAAATCTGACTTGGCAGTTTTTAAGACAAGATCCGCCTCCGGTCAATTCTCCGACAAATCGGCCGCCCGCCGCGAGAGCAGTGCCGACAGCGGACTGTCCGGCCGCGCCAGCGCGCGTTCCGCGGCAAGCGCCCTTGTCAACGCATGGTCGCCGGAACGCAGCGCCGCCTCGATCAGCGTCAGGTCGATGACGTCGCGTTGCGCATGGCTGCCGCCGAAGCGGTGGGCGATCGCCCGGATTGGCCGGATCAGGCGTACCGTCTCGGCATAATTGCCGTCGCCGAACGCTTTGATGGCGAGCGTCAAGGGATGGCCGACGTCCCGGGTGAAGACGGCGTTGTCGTCATTGCCGTGCATGGCCTCGCGCTGCGCCTCAAGCAACGTGCGAAGCGGCGCTTCTTGGCCGGCGCCGACGAAGGCCATCGTCGCGTGGGCATCGTTGAAGGCGTAGTTGCCGCCGCCGGTCTTCGCCCAGTTGGCGGCGAGCGCCGCCCAGCGGTCACCGACGTCGACGCCGCCGAGATGCAGCCGCCACAGGATCGCCGAGGCATCGACCATGTTGAGCGCCAGCGTCGATCGCTCGCCATAGATCGGCCCGTCATAGAGCGCCAGCACCTCGTCCGTCTCGCCAAGATCGTAATGGAACAGCGCCAGATGCCACCAATTATGCACTTGCAGGAGGCTCTCTTGTGTCCACGCTTCCGGGTTGGCGCGCATCCACAAAATGCCGTCCTTCTGGCGGCTCTGCATCTCCATGACATGGGCGACGGCGTGCTGCGCCCAGCCATCGCGGGGCTCGATGTCGACTGCCATGCGGCCAAGCCTTTCGGCGCGTGCATAGTCGCCCATTTCCTCCAGCCCGAAGGCCTGCATGCCGAGTATCGCGTGGTAGCCGGGCATGCCGCTCTGCCAGGATGGCAGCGCGCGGCCGATGCGGTCGCGCAGCATGCGGGCGTTGCCGGTGAAGAAATCGATCTGGTGCCCGGTCTGCAGCGCCAGGGCATCGAGAGGGAATTCGATAGCGAGGTCTTCGAGGATGCGGGCGGCTTCATGCCAGCGCCCGGCGGCAAGATGGCCGAGCGCTGCGACATGCGCCCGCTCGCGCGTCGTCGCGGCAAACTGCACCGCCGCCTCATGGCATGTCCTGGCCACGGCCGTCGCGTCGCGCTCGGTGGCGAGGCCGAAGAGATAGCCTTTGAACACATGGGCCATGACGAATCCGGGATCTACGGCGATGGCGCGGTCGACCGAGCCGACCGGATCGCAGACGAAGCATTGCAGCTCGCGGACAGCCTGGCTGTAGGACGAGAACCCGGTGTCGGTTGCGCCCGAAAATGTCAGGCCGAATGCGTCCCTGACTGCCATGTCTTACCCGTCGATGACGACACAATTCCGGAGGTTTCAGCCAATCTTAGAGCATCCGCGGCAGGCGCGCCAACGAGAAACCTGGACTAATCGTTCCATGCCTATCCGAGCGCCTTTGCAGTTTATCAACCATGAGCCACAGATTAGTCTTTGTAAAACCGAGCGGATTATGGCTTCATTGCGACATCGGGCGGGGGCTTGAAATAGCGAATCGGGAGGGGACGCAATGCGGCACCAACAAACCAAGCTGCCGGGCGGCTGTTCAGAGCGCGTCGACACGACGGTTGCTTTGCTGCGGCGAAAGCCATTTTATTCGCGTGCGCGGTTCATTAGTCTTTTTGCAACTACGTCGCTGGCGTTCTTGCCCAATTCTGTGGCCTTCGCCGCCTGCATGCTGGTCCCGTCTGCCGGAAACGACATTTTCACTTGCGACAGCGGTGATTCGGGCGGCAGCCTCACCGATATTGCCGGCAACAACACGCTGACTTTTCCCGCCGCCGGCACCGGGCAGGTGAGCGGGAGCGTCACCTTCGGCGCCGGGACCGACCGTATTGAAATGCAGTCCGGCACCATCACCGGTGGGGTCAACCAAGGCGACGGATCCGATTCCTTCGTCATCGGCGGCGGCACCGTCACCGGCAATGTCCAACAGGGCTCCGGCATCGATGATTTCAACATGAGCGGCGGCCAGATCGGCTCGCTCAACCAGGGCGACGGCCTCGACACGTTCACGATGTCTGAAGGCCGTATCGTCGATTTCTTCGACGATGGTGACCATGCGGTGATGACGGGCGGCCGCATCGGCCGCGTCAACATGAAGCTCGACGACAATGTCTTTGACATGTCCGGCGGCACTATCGACAAGAATCTCGTAACCGGATTCGGCAACGACACGATCATCCTGTCGAACGGCACGATCGGCGGCAATATCAGCGTCAGCGGCGGAACTGACAGCGTGACGGTGACCGGCGGCACGGTCGGCGGCGAAATACGCATGAGCGTCGGCACCGATACTTTCACCTGGGACGGTGGCGGCATCATTTACGGTGCGATCGACTTGGGCGGGGACGCAGACACGGCTTCGCTCAGCAATCTCACCGACGCCAATATCGGTGCAACACCGCAGATCACAGGCGGCGCCGGCATCGACGCTCTCACTTTCAACAACGTAAAGACGGGTGACGTTGCCCGGTTCGACAGTTGGGAAACGATCGATCTCACCAACGACAGCCAGCTCATCTTTGACCAAACGCTGACGCTCGGCGATGCTGGAACGAACACGGGATCGCTCACGGTCGATTCCAGCAGCACCATCTTTGGCGGCCAGGCGAATGGGGGTATCGCCGCCTTCACCGCCGGGCAATTCGCTGAAGTCGTCAATGCCGGTCGCATCGACCTCACCAATGGTGGCGACGGCGCGACCGACACATTCACCATCGCCGGCAATTATACCGGCGAGGGCGGCCAGATCTTCCTGAACACGGTGCTTGGCGACGACACCTCGGCCTCCGACAAGTTGGTGATCGACGGCGGAACGGCCTCCGGGACCACCGGTATGAATATCATAAATTCCGGCGGCACCGGCGACAGCACCAGGCAGGACGGCATCATGGTCGTCGAAGCGATCAACAACGGCACCACCGACAGCGGCGCGTTCGCGCTCAACAGCCGCGTTGCCGCCGGAGCCTATGAATATCTCCTGTTCAAGGGGGGCGTCTCGGCAAATACCGAAGACAATTGGTATCTCCGCTCCACCCTCGTCACGCCTCCGGCTGGTCCGCCGCCGGAACCGGCGCCGGCTCCAGATCCGGTAGAACCGCAGGCGCCGCCACCTCAAGCGGAAGAGCCCGAGATCGTTCCTCCTCCGCCGGCGTCCGAATTGCCGGACACTCCGCTGCCGTCCGAGGGAGACGGGACGACGGAGCCTACCGATCCGACGCCTCCAGTCGATGTGAGCGATCCCGAACCGGAGCCGCCGCCTGCACCGCCGCCGGCCGAGCCAGCCGAGCCGCCGCCACCGCCTCCCGCGCCGCCCACAACCCCGGCGCCTGTCCCGGGCCCAACAGCCACGCCGCCCACACCTGGTGCGACGCCGGTGATTGCGGATGAGGTTCCGCTCTATCGCATAGAAGTACCGACCTATTCCGTCGTGCCTCCGGTCGCGCATCATCTTGCGCTGTCGACGCTTGGCACCTTCCATGAGCGCCGTGGCGAGCAGATACTCCTTCACGGCGGCGGCTATCTGCCGGCGACATGGGGCCGGATCTTCGGCCAGAGCACCGAGATGGGGTGGAGCGGCACTGTCGCGCCGAGCTTCGATGGCAACCTCTTCGGTTTCCAGGCCGGACAGGATCTGTTCGGCCGCGAAACCGACAATGGCCATTTCGACCGCTTCGGCTTCTTCATCGGCCATGCCAACATAGATGGCGACGTGAAGGGCCAGGCGCTTGGCTGGAACGATCTCGCCGTCGGCGACATCGATCTCGGCGGCACCAGCTTCGGCGGCTACTGGACCCATATCGGGCCGCAGGGCTGGTATGTCGATGCCGTGTTGATGGGGACCTGGTTCGACGGCGACGCATCATCGAATTCTGGCGAGAGCATCGATATCGACGGCACCGGCGTCACCGCTTCGCTCGAAGGCGGCTATCCGATTGCCTTGACCGATCGATGGACGCTCGAACCGCAAGGCCAGATTATCTGGCAGCACCTTTCGCTGGACGATTCCGCTGACAGCTTCTCCTCGGTCTCTTTCGACTCTGACGATGCTGTCACAGGCCGCGTCGGCTTCAGGCTGCAAGGCAATTATCAGACCGGCGCCAGCCTGATCCAGCCTTACCTAAAGGCCAATCTCTGGCACAATTTCTCTGCCGATCAGACCATCCTTTTCGACGGCGATCCGATCACCACCGAGCTTGGCGGAACCTCGCTCGAATTCGGTGGCGGCATCGTGGCCAACCTCAACGAGAAGCTCAGTCTCTTCGCCACAGCGGACTACACCACAGATATCGATGGCGAGGAGACCGAGATATTCGAGGGCAATCTCGGTCTCAGCATTAAATGGTGAGGCAGGCTAGACCATGATCCCGAAAAGTGGAAACCGGTTAAAAGAAAGAGTCTGCCCCATCTTGCTCTAATTACCTGAGCGCATCGCCACCGTGGCGATGCCGGCGCCGACCAGCAGCGTGCCGCCGGTGCGGTTGAAGATGCGGATCGCCCGTGGATTGCGCACGACGTTGCGCGCCCTTGCGGCGATCAGCGCATAGCCGAAAGCGTTGGCGAAGGCGAGCGCCAGGAAAGTCGTCTCGAAGATCAGCATCTGCGTCCAGAAATCGGCATGCCGGTCGAGGAACTGCGGCAGGAAGGCAACGAAGAAGGTGATGCTTTTCGGGTTGAGCGCGGTGACCAGCCAGGCATGCGCCATCATCTTGGCCGACGACACCGCATCGAGGCGCGGCTCGGCCTTGAGCGTGCCACCGGCGCGAAACAGCTTTATGCCGAGATAGATCAGATAGAAGGCGCCGATCACCTTGAGCACCGTGAACACGGTGGCCGACGCCGCCAGCAGCGCGCCGATGCCCAGCATCGACAGTGTCATCGCCGTGAAGTCGCCAAGCGCCACGCCGACCGCCATCGGCAGCGCGGTGCGCCAGCCCTGGCCCAGCGCATAGGACACGACCAGAAGTATGGTCGGGCCGGGAATGACAAGAAGGATCGTCGAGGCCGCGACAAAGGCGGCCCAGTTTTCGAAGGACATGCTCGTCTCCTTGGGCTCAAAGAAGAGGATAAATCCTTGACCCGGCGAAGATGTAAAGAGGCAGCATCGAAAACTACGGCATGACCGTTTGGCCAGCAGGTTAAGGCAGGGCAAGACGTCTTCACGCTTTTTCAACCATGATTGGTGAAAATGCTATTCATCCGGCCGGACCGTGTTTCCCGCCGATAGCGTAGGGTTTGGGTAAATGCGTGAGTTGCCGCAAGGTCTGACGCCGCCGTGCAATGGCGACGCCGTCGAAATCGAAATTTCCGAAAACCAGATTTCCCGCCGCGCCGTGTTGTCCGGCGCCGGGGCGTTGGCGCTGCTCGGCGTTGCCGGCTGCAGCCAGACGCTTAATTTGCCATCGTTGCAACTCGACGGCGTCACCACCGGCGCGATCACCCCTGTCCGCCCTAGCATCAGCGTCGACAAGAACATCACCAGCCCTGGTGTTATGTATGCCTCCGTCACCGACGGCGGCTTCACGCTGCCGGAAGTGCCTTACCTCAAGGTCAAGCCGGAGTTCCGCCGCCAGATCGTTGTCGACCCGACCGGCGAGCAACCGGGCACCATCGTCGTCCATTCGCAGGAGCGGCTGCTCTATCTGGTGCAGCCCGGCGGTGACGCGATCCGCTACGGCGTCGGCATCGGCAAGGAGGGCTTCCGCTGGTCCGGCCGCGCCAACATCCAGTACGGCAAGGAATGGCCGACCTGGACGCCGCCGGCCGAGATGATCGCCCGCAAACCGGAACTGGTGAAATGGCAGGGGGGGCAGCCCGGCGGCCTCGACAACCCGCTCGGCGCGCGCGCCCTCTACATCTACCAGAACGGCCAGGACACCGGCTACCGCATCCACGGCTCGCCCGAATGGTGGAGCATCGGCCAGGCGATGTCGTCTGGTTGCGTTCGCCTGATCAACCAGGACATCATCGACCTCTACAGCCGCGTCTCCAGGAAGAACCCGGTCGTCGTCGTCTGACGTGATACAGCGGCCGGCGCGGCCGCTCGACTCTCCCGTTGCGTGATCTCGCAAGACAGGCGAATGTGCCTGCAATTTCACTGCTCGGGAGAACTGAACGATGCCAGGAACTTTTGTGATCGCGCAAGGCGGCGGCCCGACCGCCGTCATCAACCAGACGATGGTGGGCGCCGCGCTCGAGATCCGCAAGCGGCATCCCGGCGCGAAGGTTCTAGGGTCCATCCATGGCGTGCGCGGCATCCGCGACGGCAACTATGTCGATCTTTCCGCCATTGCCGAGGACCGGTTGCGGCTGATTGCGGCGACGCCGAGCGCCGCGCTGGGCTCAACCCGCGACAAGCCGGATGAGGCCTATTGCGAGATCATCCTCAACGGCCTGAAGAAGGCCGGCGCCGACGCCTTCATCTACATCGGCGGCAACGACACGTCGGGCACGCAGCAGATCCTGACCGACGCCGCCGGCGGCAAGATGGCTTTCGTCCATGCGCCGAAAACCATCGACAACGATCTCGAGGAGAACGATCACACGCCCGGCTTCATATCGGCGGCCGAATTCGTCGCCGGCGCCTTTCTCTCGGTCGATCTCGATTTCCGTGCCCTGCCCGGCATCTATGTCGGCATCGTCATGGGGCGGCACGCCGGTTTTCTTACCGCGGCCGCTGCAGCATGGCAGCTCGACCCCGACAGCGGCCCGCATCTCGTCTATGTGCCGGAGCGTCCGTTCTCGGCAGCTAGCTTCATCGACGACGTGCGCGCCACGCTCGATCGCCATAAGCGCTGCATCGTTGCCGTCTCCGAAGGCGTCAGCACCGCCGACGGCAAGGCGCTGGTCGAAAGCCTCGTCCCGCCGGACAAACTGGAGCGCGACGCACATGGCAACGTCAAGCTGTCGGGCAGCGACCTGCCGGCCGCCCTCGAACGTGCGCTGGCTGAAGGATTGCCGGGCAAGCGGGCACGCGTCGATGCGCTAGGCTACATGCCGCGCGGCTATGTCGGCGCCATCAGCGCCGTCGATGCGCAAGAAGCCTTCGACGCCGGTGCTTTCGCCGTCAAGGTGGCGGAGGAGGGCGGCGGTTCGGTAGCGCTGCAATATGACGGCAAGAAAACCGTGCTGAGGAAAGTGCCGCTGAAAAACGTCGCCGGCAAGACGCGCCACATGCCCGACGATTTCATGAAGCCTGATGTCAACCAGCTCTCCGATGCGGGCAGGGCCTATCTGAAGCGGCTGGTCCCCGAGAAATATAAGGTCGGGAAGCCGTTCGTCTAATGCCGGATCTGTTGTGATGACTGACTGGTTCAGCAAGACCGTCGTGGACGCCAAAACGACGATGCTGACCGAGCCGTTCGTGCATGATTTCGTGCGCGCCAACATCTGGCATATGCGCGGCCGCGACGTCGACCTGCTTGTCGACACCGGCATGGGCATCCGCCCGCTGGCGCCGGAGATCGACACGCCTGGTGGCAAGCCGCTGCTCGTCGTCGCCACCCACATCCATCTCGACCATGTCGGCTCGCTGCACGAATTCCCCTCGCGGGCGGGTCCGAGGATGAGTGCCGGGCATTTCGACAGCATGGACGAAGCGGTCACCTACGCCCACATGTTCCACGATCTCGACGGCGCCGTCTCGAAGCTGCCGGCGCCCGGCTGGAAAGCGGCCGATTACAAAATTCCACCGGCCCCGCTGACGCGAACGCTTGACGAGGGCGATCTGGTCGATCTCGGCGACAGGCAGTTCCGCGTGCTGCATCTGCCCGGCCATTCGCCCGATTCGATCGCGCTGTTCGATGAGGCCGACGGCCTGTTCTTCGCCGGCGACGCCATCTACGACGCCATGCTGATCGACGACCTGCCGGACTCCGACCGACCGGCCTACCGCCGCACCATGCAGCGGCTGCTCGATTTGCCGATACGCATCGGCCATGGCGGCCACGGCCCAAGCTTCGACGCTAAACGGATGCGCGAGATCGCTACCGCCTATCTCAGGCGGACTGACGGGATCGGCGCATAGGGGCGGGGCGGGAAGAGATGCGGGGCAGGTGCCGTCGGCGAAGCCGCCGATCACCCCCGCAAGGGCAGGGCAATCGCATACGGCAGCGCCAGCCCCCTCTCCGGCCGCTGCGCGGCCACCTCTCCCCCATTCCATGGGGGTGAGGAAACGCCAACCGCCGACGTCGCGGCCTTGAAGGCTTGGGTTCCTCGCCCCCACAAAGTGGGGGAGAGGTGGCTCGGCGAAGCCGAGACGGAGAGGGGGAGCGCCATATGCGATTGCCCTGCCCGCAAGGGGGGAGTGGCGGTCATCGCGGCTTTCGCCAACCACCGCCACCCAGGCGATTGGGCTCTGGTTGCCAACAATTTCGCTTGACTTGTGACGGCAGTTATGCTAGGAATTTATTCATGGTGCTGACTGCGCCTACGACCCGCCGCCGAGGCGGGTTTTTTGTTTTCGGGTTTCTGCGGGCGACACCCAGCCGTATATTAAATCTTCGTAATATCATCTGGAAACCCCAATCGGCGCCCTAGATGCGGGGGCTGTCGATCCGGTCGGCTGCCGCGCCAGGCGAGACAGGCAAGGCGACCCTCGACACGCCGAATGGGCGGTTCCCCAGCCGGAACGCCACGGTGCCCAACCAATTTCTCGCCCGGACAACGGCCATGTCACCCATTCACATTCTTCGCAGACATCGCGTCGCCGCCTTGCTGGGCGCCGCACTGATCGTCAGCCCTTTCATCGTGCCCCTCGCCCCCAAGCTGAGTAGTGCTCTGGCAGAAACAGTAACGCCTCCCGTCACCGGCATCACGGTACCCAATGGATCGTTCGCCCCGATCGTCGCGGCCGACAAACCGGCAGTGGTGACGATCACCACAGTCATGAAGGCACAGTCGGAGACCATGAGCGATGCTGCTCCCTTCGGCGACGGTTCACCCTTCGACGACTATTTCCGTCAGTTCTTCGGCGACCAGGGACTGCCCGGCCCCAGGACGCCACCTCAGCAGGCGCCTCGCGCAGAGGCGCTCGGCTCCGGCTTCATTGTCGCCGCCGACGGCACCATCGTCACCAACAATCACGTCATCGATGGCGCCACGTCGATCAAGGTAACGCTCGACGACGGTACCGAACTTCCTGCCAGACTGGTTGGCCGCGACGCCAAGAACGACCTCGCTGTCCTCAAGATCAAATCCGACAAGGACCTGCCGACCGTCAAATGGGGCAACTCCGACAAGCTCATGCCGGGTGATCAGGTGCTTGCTTTCGGCAACCCGTTCGGTCTCGGCACCACGGTTACGTCAGGCATCGTCTCGGCGCGCGGCCGCGATCTGCACAGCGGGCCGTTTGACGATTTCATTCAGATCGACGCACCGATCAACCACGGCAACTCAGGCGGTCCGCTGATGGATGTGAACGGCAATGTCGTCGGCATCAACACGGCGATCTTTTCGCCGAATGGCGGCAGCGTCGGCGTCGGCTTCGCCATCCCGTCGGACCAGGCGCAAAAGGTCGTCGCCAAGCTGATGAAGGGCGGCTCCATCCAATATGGCTATCTCGGCGTTCAGATCCAGCCGGTGACGCCGGATGTGGCGAGCGCCGTCGGTCTCGGCCAACCCAGCGGTGCATTGGTTTCCGAGGTCACTGACGGCTCGCCGGCAGCAAAAGCCGGGGTCGAGACCGGCGACGTCGTCACCAGCTTCGCCGGCCAAGAGATAAAGGACCCCAAGGACCTGTCGCGTGCCGTTGCCGACGTCGCGCCGGGAGCCACGGAAACGCTCGATGTCTGGCGCAAAGGGAAGACTGTCGAAATTTCCGTCGACGTCGGGCGCAATGGAGACGATGTGGAGACGGCATCGGCCGGCGGCGGACCAGAGACACCGTCCGCACAGCCGGGCCTTCGTGCTCCTGCGATCGGCCTCGGCCTGATGGACGTCACCCCGGATGTCCGGCAGGCAATGAACCTGGCGCCCAACCAGCGCGGCGCGCTGGTCGAGAGCGTCAATCCTGACAAGGCGGCCTCGGCTTCCGGTATCCAGCCCGGCGACATCATCGTCGCCGTCAATCAGGCACCGGTGAGGGACGCCAGACAGGCGGACCAGGCGATCGCCAAGGCCGGAAAGACTGGCAAGAAGTCCGTGCTGCTGCTCGTCGAACGCGGCGACGCGCAGATGTTCGTCGCCGTGCCCCTCGCCAAGGGCTGAAGCGGCGCATTGCCGCGAGGTTGCGGCCAAAATTATGGTTGCCCGCCAGAGCATCTTCGAGAAGACTGGTGATGGCCGGTAACGGCCTCAAGCAAACGGATTGTCTCGATGGTCACCCGCGGCTTCTCTTCAGGACGAAAGCCCCCGACGGATGCGGATGCGCGCATTCCGCCGGGGCAGTATCTCGAGCAAGGGTTTCCGGTGCTGTCGGCCGGGCCGACGCCGCGTGTGCGCACCGAGGAGTGGTCGTTCACGCTCAAGCACGGGCCGCGGCCGATCAAGAAGTGGAATTGGGCCGAATTCAATGCCTTGCCCATGAGCAAGATGACCCGCGACATCCATTGCGTCACCGCTTGGACCAAGTTCGACACGGCCTGGCAGGGTGTGCTGGTCGACGATATTCTGGCGGATGCCGGCATCGAGCCGCCGACCGGCTTCACGCTGGCGCTGTCGTTCGACGGCTACACCACCAACGTGCCGACGAAGGACCTCACCAGCGGCAAGGCGATGGTGGCGCTGCTTTATGAAGGTAAGCCGATCACGCCGGACCATGGCGGCCCGGCGCGGCTGCTGGTTCCGCATCTCTATTTCTGGAAATCGGCCAAATGGCTGAACGGGCTGCAGTTCACCGAGCGCGACGAGCCTGGCTTCTGGGAGTTGCGCGGCTATCACATCTATGGCGACCCGTGGCGCGAGCAGCGCTATACGAGCGATCCATGAGCGACGGGCCGGCAGCGCAGTCGCCCTGGCAGACGGTCACCATCACCAGCATCGAAAAGCGCACGCCGCGCGTCACCAGCTTTTTCCTCCAGCCGTCGCGGCCTTTCGCCTATCGTGCCGGGCAGCATGTCGATGTCAGGCTGACGGCGCCGGACGGCTACCAGGCGCGCCGCTCCTACTCCATAGCCTCGGCGCCGGAAGCCGGCGAGACGATCGAGCTGGCGATCGAAAAGCTCGATGACGGCGAGGTCTCGCCCTTCTTCCACGAGGTCGCTGCGGTCGGCGACGAGGTCGAGTTGCGCGGACCGCTCGGCGGCCACTTCGTCTGGTCCGACAGCGACGGCGGCCCGCTTCTGCTGGTCGGCGGCGGGTCGGGCGTGGTGCCGCTGATGGCGATGATCCGTCATCGTGCCGCGCGGAAATCGACGGTGCCCGCGGCGTTGCTGTTTTCCGCGCGGGTCTGGGACGAGGTGATCTTTCGCGACGAGCTGATCGATTTCCACGCTAGCCGGGACGGCTTCGATCTGGTGCTGACGCTGACGCGCGAGGCCGCCCGCCGCCCGGCGGACTATTCGCGGCGGGTCGATGTTGCGATGATAGAGCAATCGATGATGCGGCTTCCGGCACCGCCAAGTTTCGCCTTTGTCTGCGGCTCGAATGCCTTCGTGTCGGCCGCCGCCCAGGCGCTGATCGATGCCGGCGTTCCGGCAGGCCTCATCCGCACCGAGCGCTACGGGGTCTGATGCATGTCGCGCAAAAATGTGCCGCGGTTTTGCGATAACGATATGCGTCGCATGATGCCGGTCAGACGCGACGCGCTCTGGGCGCCTGCCTTTCAGGCCTCGATTTCCAACGCCGACAGCGGCTTCGAACAGCAGGCAAGAATGAAGCCGTCGTCGATCTCGTGATCGAGGATGCCGCCATTGTGGCTCATCTCGACTGTGCCTGAGACCTTTTTCACCTTGCAGGTTCCACACAGGCCGAACTCGCAGGCCGCCGGAATGCGCACGCCCGAAGCGCGCGCCGTCTGCAGCACGGTCTGGCCGGCAACGCAGTCGGCATCGATATCCGAAAGCGAAAAGCGGATCGGTGTTGCGGCCTCGGTAGGGGCTTCGATCCCACCCTCTGCCGGCCCACCCTTTGCCGGCGAGCCGAACGGGGCCGGTATTTCCTCCACCACTGGAGCCGCAAAGCTTTCCTGATGATAGTTGGTCATGTCGAAGCCGGCGGCCTCCAGCATCTGCCGCACGGCGCGCATGAACGGGTCGGGGCCGCAGCAGAAGATTTCCCGCTCGCGAAAATCCGGTGCCAGCAGCGGCAGCCGTATCGCGTCGATCCGGCCCATATGGCCGAACCAGCCCTCGCGGCTGGAGCGCTCCTCGATCATGAAGCCGAGCGTCAGGCCCGGCATGCGGCTGCCGAGCAGCTCGAGTTCCTTGCGGAAGATGATCTCCTCGGGCTTTCGCGCGCAGTTGACGAAGCCGACATCGGTCCAGGGCGCGCAGTCGTTTAGCCAGCGCAGCATCGACATCATCGGCGTCACGCCGGAGCCGGCCGAAATGAACAGATATTTGGCCGCGGGATGGCTGTGCAGCGAAAAGTCGCCCGCCGGCCCATAGGCCTTCACGTGAACGCCGGGCTTGAGATTGTCGAACATCCAGCGCGTGCCGACGCTGCCGGCCTGCGCCTTCACCGTCACCGCGATCGAGAATGGCCGCGACGGCGAGGACGACAGCGTATAGGTTCGCATTAGCGGTCCGTCGGCGGTCGGCAGCTCCAGCGTCACGAACTGCCCCGGTCTGTAGCGGAACCAGGTCTGGTTGTCGGAGCGGAAGGTGAAGGTCTTCACGTCAGGCGCCTCGTCGCTGACGCCGATCACTTCCAGAACCTGGAGCCTGTCGTTCCAGGGCGCCATATCGTCGAGATGGCGGTAGAGCCCGAGATCCGTCATTGCGTTCATCTCTTCACGTTTCTCTTCAGGCGACGCTGCGCAGCGCCGGCCGGCCGTCCTCGGCAAGGCGCGGTCCGATAAACGAGGCGTACCATTCGACGAACTGGATGACGCCGCCCTCATGCAGTTCCGAATAAGGGCCGGGCTCGTAAGCCGGCGACAGGATGCCGAAGGCGTTTTCCTCGACGATGCGGCGGTCCTGGTCGTTGGTCTCGGTCCATACATGGGTGAGTTCGGCAAGGTCGTAATCGACGCCTTCGACCGCGTTCCTATGGACCAGCCATTTGGTCGTCACGGCGGTTTCCGTGGCGCTGATCGGCAGCACGCGGAAGGTGACCGCATGATCGCCGAGGATGTGGTTCCAGGTCGTCGGATAGTGATAGAGCAGCAGCGAGCCGATACGGTCCGTGGAAACGCTGTCGGAAAGGTTCTTCTTCACGGCGCGTCTTCCCGTCATCGTATAGCTGACGGCGTCGCGCAGCAGCGGCGCGCGGGTGGCGCGGTACTGTCCGGCCGGATCGATGCGGAACTTGCTCGGCAGGCCCGCTGCCTCGCATATCGCCCAGTGCGCCAGCATCTCCGGATCGCTGTCGGCGCCCTGCACGCCGGTCACGGTCGGCGCTTCCGGGAATGTCTTGCACAGTTCCGGATGATTGCCGGCGCAATGATAGCACTCGCGGTTGTTTTCCCAGACGAGCTTCCAGTTGCCCTTCTCGACGATGGTCGATTCGAAGGCGACCTTTGCCTCGCGCAGCCGGTGCGGCAATAGGTAAGGTTCGATCATGGCGCGCATCGGCGCGAAATCGGCGGGCTCCTTGGCCAGGCAGATGAAGATGTAGCCGCCGACGCTCTCGCAAGCGACCGGCTTCAGGCCGAACTGGCTTTTGTCGAAACTGTCCGCCATCTGGCGGGCGAACAGAAGCCGGCCGTCCAGCTCGTAGGTCCATTGGTGATAAGGGCAGACGAGCTTCGCCGCCGTGCCCTTGTCGGCATTGCAGACGCGGCTGCCGCGATGCCGGCAGGAGTTGTGGAAGGCATTGATCTTGCCTTGCTGGTCGCGGACCAGCACAACCGGATAATCGCCGATCTGGGCGGTGATATAGCTGCCCGGCTTCGGCAATTCGCAATCATGGCCGATGAACAGCCAGTCGCGATACCAGATCAGCTCCATGTCGAGCTTGAAGAAATCAGGATCGGTGTAGAAGGGCTGTTCGAGCGAAAAGCCTTGCCTGCGGCCGTGCAAGAGCCTCAGCATGTCGTTGCGCGCATCCATGTCCTGTCCTCGCTTTCGTCGCATCGGCCCGAAAATCGGAATCGATTTTCGGAAAGCACTATGCGCAGATTCAAAGTCTTGGAGCGTACTTTGTGCGTCCAAGTGGACGCACGTCGCTCCAAGGACTGAACTGGTGGTGATGGAGGAAGGATCGGCCGCAGGCGAGTGAAGAACCGGCATGCATCATCCACCTCTTGACCGCCCACCGCGATCAGTCGAGTTCAACACCTCGGGCTGGTTTCCGGGCTCTGGAGTGTCCTTGCGGGCGGTCGCGACACCTTCCCAGGCTTGTGGCCCAGTGGTCTCCCGTTGCGACTTGAACTCCACCACCGTTGCGGGGGCAGCGCCGGGTTCTGACCGGCTTCCCAATTCTCCGCTTCGTCGTCACCAAGCGGCACCTGAGATGGCGTGATCTAATCATGACGGCCGGCCGACTGTCGGCATGAAAGCGACATCGTATCCATGCGGCGCGACACAGCCGGCCAAACCTGCAGGTTGGCAATAGCAGGGCTGGGACCCCATTTTTCGGCGGCCATTGCTGGCGGTCGTGGCATCGAATCCGACCCGCGGCGGAGGCAAAGAAGGTTAACAGTTTCCAAAAGTGACTATTAGCCACTATTAAAATCGAACCGAACGGTTCGTTTCTGTTGACAATGCGTGCATGACGCTGTGAACGCAGGTCCGCCAATCCGTCAAATGGGCTAATAGTGAATTTGGCTTAAGTGTTTGAAAACAAAAACTAAAGCGATGCAGATAGAAGCACCTGGTACAATTTCAAGGTGTAGATTCTTGGTCCACACGGAACAACTTCGTGATTGGAATCTGCCGGATGGCCTTCCCAGATAGGGGTCGTCCGAACGACGCGAATTCCTTCCAAGACACGCCGCTAGACGGACCGAAAACTAAGATACTGGAGTACCAAAAATGAAAAAGATTGCTCTTACTGCCGTCGCCGTTTTGGCCATCACCGGCAGCGCCTTTGCCGGGAGCGACCATTATGGGTCCAACGGCGCCAACCAGCCGACTGCTGCGGTCGACAGCTCTTACACGGCTTCCATTCAGAAGCCGGCTCACGCTGAAAAGCCCGTTGTCCAGGGCGCCGACCGTAACCTTTTCGGCAATTAACAGCTGATCCCACCATTAACAGCTGATCCCAGACAGCGGCGGCCAAGTCCGCCGCGAGGGATCTGACAAATCTGGAGTACTAGAAATGAAAAAGATCATTCTTGCCACCGCCGCCATTTTGGCCATCTCCGGCAGCGCTTTTGCCGGTAGCGACAACTTTGGATCTAACGGCGCCAACCAGCCGGCGGTTGCGGTCGACAGCTCGTATACGGCTTCGGTTCAGAATTCTGCTTCGGCGCAGAATCCGGTTCCGGCTGACGAGAAGCCCGTCCACGGCAGCGACCGTAACCTCTTCGGCCGCTAACAGCGACTTGAAAGCGCAAGAGCGGCGGGCTTTGCCCGCCGCTCTTGTTTTTTGGCTTCGCCAAACTGCTTATATCGGCAGTCTTGCTGCCGTTCTCAGGCCGCCTTTGCTTCCGCTTCGTGAAGCGTGAAGGACCGCCCGTCCGTATCGAAGATGTGGAGGTCGCCGGCGTCCGCACTCAGCCGCAGCTTTGCCCCACGTTTGACCTCGACATTGCCGGGCAGCTTGGTCACCAGCGGCAGGTCGGCGCGGCCGATGTCGACATAGACGAGTTGGACCTCGCCGAGCTGCTCGACATAGTCGACCATTCCCTCGAAAAGATAATCCGCACCGCTAGCGATCGCCAGATCCTCCGGCCGCACGCCGAAGCTCACCGAAGCACCTTTCACTGACGCCGGCGTGGCGATCGGCACCGTCGCCTTGCGCCCGCCGACATGGCTGACGATGGTCGTGTTGCCTGATTTGTCGATCGTCGCCGGCAGGATGTTCATGGCCGGCGAGCCGATGAACTGGGCGACGAACAGATTGCCGGGTTTCTTGTAGAGCTCCATCGGCGTGCCGACCTGCTCGATATGACCGTCCTTGAGCACCACGATGCGGTCGGCCAGCGTCATTGCCTCGACCTGGTCGTGGGTGACGTAGATCATCGTTGTGGCAGGCATTGACTCCTTGAGCTTGGCGATCTCGATGCGGGTGGCGACGCGCAGTGCCGCGTCGAGGTTCGACAGCGGCTCGTCGAACAGGAAGACCTTCGGGTTGCGCACGATGGCGCGGCCGATGGCGACGCGCTGGCGCTGGCCGCCCGACATCGCCTTGGGCAAGCGGTCGAGATATTTGGTCAGCTGCAGGATTTCCGCCGCCTGGCGTACCCGCTTGTCGATCTCGGCCTTGCTCTCCTTACCGATCTTCATCGAGAACGCCATGTTGTCGTAGACGGTCATGTGCGGATAGAGCGCATAGGACTGGAACACCATGGCGATGCCCCGTTTCGACGGCGGCACGTCGTTGACCACCTCGCCGTCGATCCTGAGCTCTCCGGAGGTGATTTCCTCAAGCCCGGCGATGGACCGCAGCAAGGTCGACTTGCCGCAGCCCGAAGGCCCGACGAAGACGATGAACTCGCCCGACTTTATGTCGAGGTCGATGCCGTGCAGAATGTTGAGATTGCCGTAAGATTTCTTCACTTGCCTTAGCGTGACATCGGCCATGGTTCCCTCCAGTGAATTGCAAACTTAGTCGATGCGCCCAAACGAGGCGCCGTAGCCGCCGAGGCGGATAGAACCGGCGCCAGTCTGTCCCGAAAACCCGTGCCTCGGCAAGGGCTGCAGCGAGCGTCCGCCGAGATTGACTTCCGCCGGTTGGCTGCCGAGATTGAAGACGCAGACGATCTGCTCGTTGCCCTCGCGACGCGTGAAGGCGACAGTGTCTCCCTCGCTTTCAATGAAGTCGATATCGCCCTTGGCCAGGGCCGGATGCAATCGGCGGAAGGCGAGAAAGCGCCGGTAGTGTTCGAGCAGCGAGCTGTCGTCGCCCTGCTGCACATCGACCGCTTGCGAAAGGTGCTTGGCCGGCACCGGCAGCCATGGCTTTGCCTTGGAGAAGCCGCCATTGCTGTCGGCGGCATTCCAGACCATCGGCGTGCGGCAACCGTCGCGACCCTTGAATTCCGGCCAGAAGCGGATGCCGTAGGGGTCCTGGAGATCCTCGAACTGCAATTCCGCTTCGCCTAGACCAAGCTCCTCGCCCTGATAGATGCAGACTGAGCCGCGCAGCGACATCAGCAGTGCCGAGATCACCTTGAGATAGGCGGTCTGGTCGGCTTCACCGGCCGCCCAGCGCGAGGCAGTGCGCATCACGTCGTGGTTGGAGAAGGCCCAGCACGACCAGCCGTCGCTGGCGACCTTGCCGAAGGCTTCCAGCACCGAACGCACCTTGGACGCGCTGATTTTTTCGGGCGCCAGGAAGTCGAACGAATAGCACATGTGCACGCGTTTGCCGCCGGCGGTATAGGCCGCCACCACCTCCAGCCCGCGTTGCGAATCGCCGACCTCGCCGACCGCCGCCGTCGCCGGATACTCGTCGAGCAGGGCGCGGAAGCGCTCGAGGAAACCGAGGTTCTCGGGGCGGCTCTTGTCGTAGAGATGGTCCTGGTAGTTGTAAGGGTTGACGGAAGGCGCCGTCTGGTCGTTGCGCTCTTCGGGCGGCAGCGGCGGATTGTCCTCCAGGCCCTGGCTGTGGAAGTAGAAATTGATTGTGTCGAGGCGGAAGCCGTCGACGCCGCGCTCCAACCAGAAACGGGTGACGTCGAGCAGCGCGTCCTGGACAGCGCGGCTGTGGAAGTTGAGATCAGGCTGCTCGGCCAGGAAGTTATGCAGATAATATTGCTGGCGGCTGGTGTCCCACTGCCAGGCCGAGCCGCCGAAGATCGACAACCAGTTGTTGGGCGGCGTGCCGTCGGGCTTGGCGTCGGCCCAGACATACCAGTCCGCCTTAGGATTGGTGCGGCTCGAGCGGCTTTCCCTAAACCACGGATGGATGTCGGCGGTATGCGACAGCACCTCGTCGATCATCACCTTGAGCCCGAGCCTGTGCGCCTCGGCGGTCAGGGCATCGAAATCGGCCAGCGTGCCGAACATCGGATCGACGTCGCAATAGTCTGAAACGTCGTAGCCGAAATCCTTCATCGGCGACTTGAAGAACGGCGAGATCCAGATGGCATCGACGCCGAGCGCCGCGATATAGGGAAGCCTGCCGATGATGCCTTTGAGGTCGCCGATGCCGTCGCCGTTCGAGTCCTGATAGCTGCGCGGATAGATCTGGTAGATCACGGCGCCTCGCCACCAGTCGCGGTCGACGGCGAGGTCGGGGCTCAACGTCGCTTTCACAGCGGATTGCATGAGCTCAACCTCCCTTTACCGAGCCCGCGAGCAGCCCGCGGACGAAATAGCGCTGCAGCGAGAAGAACACGATCAGCGGCACGATAATCGTGATGAAGGCAGATGTCGTCAGGATCTCCCAGTCGCCGCCGCGCGAGCCGAGCAACGCATTGAGCTTGGCGGTCAGCACGATCTGGTCGCCCTCTGTGCCGAGGAAAACCATCGCAACCAGCAGATCGTTCCATACCCAGAGAAACTGGAAGATGGCGAAGGAGGCCAATACCGGAAACGACAGCGGCAGCACAATCTTGACGAAGATCTCGAAATCGCTGGCGCCGTCGATGCGCGCCGATTCCATGATTTCGCGCGGCAGGCCGGCAATGTAGCTTCTCAGGAGATAGATGGCGAAGGGCAGGCCGAAGCCGGTATGTGCCAGCCAGATGCCGAGATAGGTTTTCGACGGCACGCCGAAGAAGCTGCCGACGCCGTTATAGAGCTTCAGCAGCGGGATCAGCGACATCTGCAGCGGCACCACCAGGAGCCCGATGATGACCGCGATCAGCAACGCCCGGCCGGGAAAGCGCATCCAGGCCAGCGCATAGGCCGCGAACGCCGCGATCAGGATCGGGATGACGGTCGCCGGGATGGTGACGGTAAGCGAATTCATGAAGGAGCGGCCGATGCCTTCCGAAAACAACACGGTCCTATAATTGTCGGTGGTGAATTTCGGTGGCGCCGACGAGGCGTAGTAGACGCGCTGGCCGCGTTCGCCCTCGAAGGGCTTCGTCGAGGTCATGACGAAACTGCCGTCGGCGTTGAGCAGCAAGGTCTCTCCGTCGCCGAGATCGGCCGTCGTGCCCGCGGCATACTGCGTCGGCGCCGACGACTTGACGCCGAAGGCGCTGATCTCGCGGGCCGCATCGTCGCCGAAAATGTTGCCCTCGAGGACGAACTTGCCGTCCCTCTCGATTTGCGCCGAGGCGGGTGGCAGCCGGCCTGCTTCCGTCTGGCTGGAACTGGCGAACGAGTTCCACCAGCCCGAGGCGATGATCTGGTCTTTGTCGCGCAGCGACGAGACAAGAATGCCAAGTGTCGGGATGGTCCAGATCGCGACGAAGATGAAGACCGCGATATGGACGCCGAAACGGCTGGCAAAGGACTTTCCGGTCGCGACGGCCATCTCAATGTCCTCCCGTCTCTTTGTTGGCCTGGCGGATGTTCCAGACCATGATCGGAATGACCGCGATCATGATGATGATGGCAATGGTCGCACCGCGGCCGAAGTCGCCGCCGCCGCGGAACATCCAGTCGAACATCAGATTGGCCAGCACCTGGCTGTTCCACTGGCCGTTGGTCATCGTCAGCACGATGTCGAAAACTTTCAGCACCAGGATGGTGATAGTGGTCCAGACGACAGCGATCGTGCCCCAGATCTGCGGCACCATGATCTTCCAGAAAATCTGGAACGGATTGGCGCCGTCGATGACGGCCGCTTCGAGTGTCTCTTCGGGAATACCGCGCAAGGCAGAGGACAGGATGACCATGGCAAAGCCGGTCTGGATCCAGATCAGGATGACCATCAGGAAGAAATTGTTCCAGAACGGCAGCGATATCCAGACCTGCGGCTGGCCGCCGAAATACTGGATGATAGCGTTGAGCAGACCGATCTGCGTCTGGCCGGCGCCTCTATACTCATAGATGAATTTCCAGATGACGCTGGCGCCGACGAAGGAGATGGCCAGCGGCAGGAAGATGAGGCTCTTGGCGATGGTGCCCCACCAGATCTTGTCGGTCAGGACGGCGATGATCAACCCGAGGAAGGTGCAGGCGGCGGGCACGACCGCCAGCCAGACAATGTTGTTGAGGATGGAGGTGCGGAACTCGCGGTCGCCGAACGCCCATTCATAATTGGCGAAGCCAACGAAATTGGCGCCGCCGCGATCGAGGAAGGACAGCCTGAGCGTCTCCACCACCGGGTAGATCAGGTAGATGGTGAGGATGATCATGGCCGGGCCGACGAACAGCCACGGACGGATCAGTCCTTGCCGGCGCAGATTGTCGATGGCTGCCGCACCCTTGACGCCGCGCGACGGGAAGATGACGTCGACAAGTTTGTTAGCGCCCCAGAAATAGGCGACGCAGCCGCCGACACCGATGATGATGACTGTTATGGCCGAGAAAATCTGAGCCGCCACGGGTCCCTCCCTCTGCGCATGATCCGCCAGTCGAGAATGGCTTTGGCGACGGGATCATGGGCCGATTCAGTTGTTGAGAGCGATCGAACGCAAACCGGTTTCCACCATTGCTGATCGCACTCCAAGCTGGAATGTCTTTGTACTCGTGACAATCGGTGCGGCGCGGGCCGCCGGTCGGATCCGGGCCCTTGAGGTCCGGATCCATTCAGGGTCGATAGTCCGAATGTTCAGCGGGGCCTACTTGATCGCGTCCCAGCTCTTCTGGATGTCGGTGGCGACATCCTGGGCGGACTTGCCGCCGACGAGATCGATCATGCCGGTCCAGAAGGCGCCGGCGCCGATCTTGCCCGGCATCAGGTCGGACCCGTCGAAGCGGAAGGTCGAGGCTTCGGCAAGGATTTCCCCCTGCTTCTTCAGCGCGTCGCTGGCATAGGCGTCCTTGTTGACTGATTTGAACGGCGTCACGAAGCCGCCCTGGGCCATCCAGATCTCATGGGCGAGCGGCATCTTCAGGAATTCGATGAACGCGCGCGCGCCTTTGCTGTCCTTGGTGATCATAGCCAGCGTGCCGGCGCCGAGCACTGGGGTGCCGAGGTCGGGCTTGGACGCGTAAGGTGGGAAGTAGAAGAAGTCGGCGTCCTGGCCGACCTCAGTGCCTTCCGGGAAGAAGGTCGGGATGAACGACGCCTGGTGATGCAAGTAGCATTTCGGCGGTACCGAGAAGAGGCCTTTCGGACTGTCGCGGAAGTCGGTCGCCGCAACCGCCTTGGCGCCGCCCTCGACCATCTTGTCGTCGGTGGCGATCTTGCCGAAAATATCGATGGTGTTGACCACTGCGGGGTCGTTGAACGGGATCTCGTTCTTCACCCATTTGTCATAGGTCTCGGGCGTCTGGGTGCGCAGCATGATGTCCTCGACCCAGTCGGTCGCCGGCCAACCGGTGGCGCCGCCCGAACCGAGCCCGATGCACCATGGCGTGCCACCGTCGGCGATGATCTTCTTTTCGAGCTCGGTGAGCTCTTCCTGCGTCTTCGGCACCTCGTAGTCGGCTTCCTCGAAATTGTCCGGCGAGTACCAGACCAGCGATTTCACGTCGGCCTTGTAGGGGAAGGCGAAGAAGCCCGGCTTGCCGTCCTTATCTTTGAAGGTGCCGAGATCGACCCATGACTGGCCGGCGCCGTAATTGTCCTTGATCCAGTTGGCGGTGTCGTCGCCAAGCGGCGTCAGCAGGCCCTTGGACGCCAGGTCCTGGATCAGGCCCGGCTGCGGCAGCACGGCGATATTGGGCGGGCTGCCGGCCTGCGTGTCGATGACGATCTGCTGTTCGTAATTTTCTGACGAGGAGTATTTGATCTCGGCGCCGGTGGCCTCCGAGAAATAGTCGAGAACCGTGCGGATGAGACCCTCGTCCTCGCCGCGCCAGGGGCCGAAGATCGACAGCGTCTCGCCCTTGAGGTCGACCTTCTTGAGCTCTTCGTAATTCGCCCAGTTGAAGCGGGGATCCTCGCCCGGCTTGAACTTCAGTTCGGCTTGCGCCGGCGCGCCTAGGGCGAGCGTGACAAAAGCGGCGCCCAGCAGAAGCATTTTCGTCATCGGTATTCCCTCCCAGTGGTGACAAACACCGGACGGAACCTCCATTCCGTCCGCCGACGCTGCGGGACTGTGACTCAGTCGGAAAGGAACCGCAACCTTTCGAAGAGCCTTCCAAAGCGCTTTGGTCTTTTGGATGAGGCCACTGAATCGATCGGAAGTCAAGAGAGAGGGAGCCTAATCGATTTAGTTTCCGCGATTTAGGAGCAATAAAGTGCACTGCAGCATGGTTTTTGGCGGTACAGCAGTAAATTTTGCTTCAAACCAGGGAGAAACGGTGCTTATGGTCTTTGTATCGGTCAGCGCTGCTCGTCGCGGCTGGGTCGACGCACAGTTAAAGCGCTTTGAGGCTTGGAGGCCTCCAGTGAACCTCAAACAGCTCTCGCACATGCTGGCGCTTTCGCAGACAACGGTAAGCCGCGCGCTGAACGGCTACCCGGAAGTCAACGAGGAAACGCGCCGGCGGGTGATCGACGCCGCCAAGCGCCACGGCTACCGCCCCAACCCGAGCGCGCGCCGGCTGGCCACCGGCAAGACCGGGATGATCGGCTATGTCTTGCCGACCGGGACGGCAGTCGACATCGATCCGCATTTCGTCGAATTCCTGTCCGGTCTCGGCGACTACGCCCGTTCGCACGAACTCGACCTGGTGCTGTCCCCGGCCGATGCCGACGACCAGGAGACGACCTACCGGCGTATCGTCGCCAACCGGCAGGTCGACGCCGTCTACATCTCGTCGCCGAGGCCGGCCGACCGGCGGGTGGCGCTGGTCAACACGCTCGGCATCCCCTTCATCGTCCATGGCCGCAGCGAAGGGCTCGATTTCGACTACCCCTTCACCGACATCGACAATGAGGGCGCCTTCCACGAGGCGGCACGGCTGCTCGTCCAGCTCGGCCACCGGCGGCTGGCGCTGATCAACGGCGACGATCGCGAGACTTTCGCCATTCACCGTGAGCGTGGCGTGCGCCGGGCGCTGGCGGCGAGTGGTCTGGTGCTTGGCGAAGGCCATGTCTGTTCCCTCGCCATGACCGAGGAGAACGGCTACCGCGCGGCCAGGCGGTTGCTCGAGCAAAGCGACGCGCCGACCGCGATCGCATGCTCCAGCCTGATCATGGCGCTCGGCGTCGTGCGCGCTGTGCGCGATCTCGGCCTGACCATTCCGGGTGACCTGTCGCTGATCGCCCATGACGACGTTTTCCCCTGGCTGAAGCCGGAGAATTTTTCGGTGCCATTGTCGACGACGCGTTCGTCGATCCGTTTGGCCGGCGCGCGCGTCGCCGAGCGCCTGGCGGCGCGGATTTCCGGATTGGAGGAGGGCACCCGCGGCGAAGTCTGGCCGGTCGATCTGGTGGTCAGGGCATCGGTCGCCGGTGCACCGGGTTAGAGGTAACTGAACGGCCGAGGTCGACTCTTGCCGGTGACCACATCCAAGGCGCTGCCGCTCTGCGTCGCACCGGGCATAGACGGATCGTTGCGCGCTAATTCCCCGCGCTGGCCATACGCCGGCCCTTGATCGCCTTTTCCAGCCAGCCGATCTCCATCTCGGGCACCGAAGACAAAAGAAGGTCGGTATAGGCATCGAAGGGTGGCGCCAGCACCTGGCTTTTCGCGCCGTAGCGCACCACTTCGCCGCGATACATCACCGCGATCGAATCGGCGATCGACTTCACCGTCGCGAGATCGTGGGTGATGAACAGATAGGCGACGTTTTCCTCCTTCTGCAACTCGAGCAAAAGCTTGAGAATGCCGTGGGCCACCAGCGGGTCGAGCGCCGAGGTGACCTCGTCGCAGATGATCAGCTTCGGCTTGGCGGCGAGCGAGCGGGCGATGCAGACGCGCTGCTTCTGGCCGCCGGAAAGCTCGGCCGGGTAGCGGTCGATGAAGCCCTTGCCCATCTCGATCTTGTCGAGCAGTTCGGCGACGCGCCTGTCGCGCTCGCGACCGCGCATACCAAAGTAGAATTCGAGCGGCCGGCCGATGATGGTGCCTACGGTCTGGCGCGGATTCATCGCCACGTCGGCCATCTGGTAGATCATCTGCAATTGCCGCAGATCCTCCTTCGGTCGGTCGGCAAGCCGGTTGGCGAGCGGACGTCCGTCGAAGGTGACGGTGCCTTGTTCGGGCGGCAACAGGCCGGTTACGGCGCGCGCCAGCGTCGACTTGCCCGAGCCGGACTCCCCGACCACTGCCAGCGTCTGGCCCGGATAGATGTCGACCGAGACGTTCTTCAGCACCTTGATGTGGCTGCGGCCATAGGCGGCGGTGATGTTCTTGACCGACAGGAACGGGCTCGTGCCGGGCTTCTGTTCCTGGTGCTCGATCTCATGCACCGAGACCAGCGCGTTGGTGTATTCCTGGCGCGGTTCCTTGATGATCTGGCGGGTGCCGCCCCATTCGACCAGTCGGCCGTGGCGCAGCACCATGATCTCGTCCGACACCTGGGCGACGACGGCAAGGTCGTGGGTGATGTAGAGCGCCGCCACATGCGTGTCGCGGATGGCGTCCTTGATCGCCGCCAGCACGTCGATCTGCGTCGTCACATCGAGCGCCGTGGTCGGCTCGTCGAAGACGATCAGGTCGGGCTCGGAACACAGCGCCATCGCCGTCATCACACGCTGCAGCTGACCGCCCGATACCTGGTGCGGAAAACGCTCGCCGATGCTTTCGGGGTTCGGCAGGCTGAGCTTCTTGAACAGCGCGACGGCACGTTTTTCCGCCGCGGCCCGTGTCGCCGTACCGTGCAGCAGCGTCGCCTCGACCACTTGGTCCATCAGTCTGTGCGCCGGGTTGAACGCCGCCGCCGCCGATTGCGCGACATAGCAGACCTCGCGGCCACGCAGCTTGCGAAAGCCCTCTTTGCCGCCCTTGAGGATGTCGCGGCCGTTGAGGATGACCTCGCCGCCGGTGATGCGGACGCCGCCACGGCCATAGCCCATCGACGACAGGCCGATGGTCGACTTGCCGGCGCCGGACTCGCCGATCAGACCGAGCACCTTGCCCTTCTCGAGCGTCAGCGAGACGTCGTGGACGAGCACAATGTTCTTGGGCGCTTCGCCCGGCGGGAACACGGTGGCCTCGATGCGCAGATTGCGGATGTCGAGCAGCACGGACTTCGCTCGCTGATCAGCCATCACCCGCGTCCTCCCTTCAGGCTTGTCGTGCGGTTGAGCACCCAGTCGGCGACAAGATTGACGGAAATCGCCAGCATGGCGATCGCCGCCGCAGGGATGAGTGCCGCCGCGATGCCGAAGACGATGCCGTCCTTGTTCTCCTTGACCATGCCGCCCCAGTCGGCGCTAGGCGGCTGCACGCCGAGCCCGAGGAAGGACAGCGTCGACAGGAACAGAACGGCATAGATGAAACGCAAGCCGAGTTCCGAAACCAGCGGCGACAACGCGTTGGGCAGGATCTCGCGGAAAATGATCCACACGCTGCCTTCGCCGCGCAGCTTGGCCGCTTCGACGAAATCCATGACGTTGATATCGACGGCGACCGCCCGCGACAGGCGGTAGACGCGGGTCGAGTCGAGAATGCCCATGACCAGGATCAGCGTCACCAGATTGGTTGGCAGCACCGAGAGCACGACAAGACCCATGATCAGCGTCGGGATCGACATCAAGAGATCGACGAGGCGCGAAAGCAGCGTGTCGAACCAGCCGCCGAAAACCGCCGCCGAGAAGCCGAGGATGGCGCCAAGCGAGAAGGACAGCGCGGTGGCCAGCACCGCGATGAACAACGTGATGCGGGCGCCGTAGATCATGCGCGACAGCAGATCTCGGCCGAGATTGTCGGTACCCAGCCAATGCGTCGCCGACATCGGCGCCCAGACGTCGCCGACGATCTCGCCATTGCCGTACGGCGCAATCCACGGCGCGAAGATAGCCGCCAGCACGAACAATGCCGTCAGCGCCAGGCCGATCAGCGCCGGGATGGGGATGCGTTTTATGTCGAGCATGCCCGCTCCCTATTTCGGATGTCTGAGACGCGGATTGGCGACGATCGCCGCTATGTCCGCAATGATGTTCAGGCTGATATAGACGGCGGCGAAGATCAGGCCGACCGCCTGCACCACCGGCACATCGCGTTTGGTGACGTGGTCGACGAGATACTGGCCCATGCCCGGGTAGACGAAGATCACCTCGACCACGACGACGCCGACGATAAGGTAGGCGAGGTTGAGCATGACGACGTTGATGATCGGCGCAATTGCGTTGGGGAAGGCATGTCTGCGGATGACGGCGAATGCCGATAGCCCCTTGAGTTCGGCGGTTTCCACATAAGCCGACTGCATGACGTTGAGGATCGCGGCGCGCGTCATTCGCATCATATGGGCGAGCACCACCAGCGTCAGTGCCGCCGCCGGCAGCATGATCGCCTGCATGCGCTCGCCGAAAGGCATTCCGTCATAGACGGTCGAGATGCCAGGGAAGATTTGGTATTTCACGGCGAAGAAATAGACGAGCACGTAGCCGATAAAGAACTCGGGAAACGACGTCGAGGCGAGTGCCAGCCCGGAGATCAGCTTGTCGACCCAGCCATTGCGGTAGCGCACCGCAATCAGGCCAAGGATGATCGCCAGCGGCACAGCCACCGCGGCCGCCCAGAAAGCGAGGAACAGCGTGTTCCACAACCGCCCTTTGATCGATGTCGCAATATCCTGGCCGCTCGACATGGCAGTGCCGAGATCGCCGGTCACGACGCCGCCGAGCCAGCGGAAATAGCGGATGAAGGCCGGATCGTTGAGGCCGAGCTGCTCGCGCAGATTGGCGAGCGATTCCGGTGTTGCCGACTGTCCGAGGATGGCTTGCGCAACGTCGCCGGGCAGGATTTGCGTGCCGGCGAAGATCAGGACCGAAACGGCCAACAGCAGGAGGATGCCCAGCGCAATGCGCTGGGCCACCAGTTTCACGATGGGTGAGGACATATCCGCAAGGCCGGGCTCAGGCTTCGAGCCAGCACTTTGCCAGAGCGTAGCCGTTCATCAGCTCCTGATGCGGATCGTCGACCCAGCCGGCGACCTTGGCGCCCGTCGCGTCGATGAATTGGTTGAACATCGGCAGGATCAGGCCACCTTCGTCGCGGACGACCATCGCCATGTCGCGATACATCGCCTTGCGCTTGGTGTTGTCGAGCTCGGCGCGTGCCGCCAGCACCATCTTGTCGAAATCCGGACGCAGGAAACGCGTGTCGTTCCAGTCGGCTGTCGACAGGTACGCGGTCGAATACATCTGGTCCTGCGTCGAACGTCCGCCCCAGTAAGAGGCACAGAAGGGCTGCTTGTTCCAGACTTCCGACCAATAGCCGTCGCCCGGCTCGCGCTTGATCTCCAGCGTGATGCCGGCCTTGGCCGCGCTTTGCTGAAACAGCTGCGAGGCATCGACAGCGCCGGGGAAGGCGACATCCGAAGTCCTGAGCAAGACGGCGCCGTCATGTCCCGACTTCTTGAAGTGGAACTTGGCCTTGTCGGGATCGTATTTGCGCTGCTCGATGTCTTCGGAAAACAGCGGATAGGCCGAGTTGATCGGGAAGTCGTTGCCGAGCGAGCCGTAGCCTCTGAGGATCTTGTCGAGCATTTCCTCGCGGTCGATCGCCAGTTTCAGCGCGGTACGCAGGTCGTTGTTGTCGAACGGCGCCGTGTTGCAATGCATGATGAATACGTAGTGGCCGGGGCCGGCATGGTTGCGGATGGTCACGCCGGGCAGGCGCTTGATCAGGTCGACGATCTTGGGCTCGACGCGGTTGATCATATTCACCTGGCCGCCCTGCAGGGCCGACGTGCGCGCGGTGGCGTCGTTGATGACGATGATCTCGATCTGGTCGGCATGGCCCATCTTGTCGGCCTGCCAGTAATTGGCGAAACGCTCACCACCGTGGCGCACGCCAGGCTCGTTGGTGGTGATCTTGTAGGGGCCGGCCGAGATGCCGGCATCGGCTCCGTCCTTGCCGCCATTGGGCTGGACGATCAGGTGGTAATCGCTGAGCAGATAGGGCAGGTCGGCATTGGGTTCCTTCAGCGTCAGGATCACCTCCTTGCCACTGGCCTTGATGCTTTCAATGCCTTTCATGTAGCCGAGCGCGCCCGACTTCGACTTCTCGTCCGAATGACGTTCAAGCGTGGCAGCCACGTCCTCGGCGGTCACCGTCTTGCCATTGTGGAACTCGACGCCGTCGCGGATCTTCAGCGTCCAGACCTTGGCGTCGTCGGACGAGCCGATCTCCTCGGCGATACGGTTCTCGAGATCGCCTTCCGGGGAAAGCTCGACGATCAGCTCGCCCCACATCTTGCCGAAGGCGAACGGCACCTGGGTCATGAACAGGGCCGGATCGAGGCTGTTGGTGGACTCGCCGCCGACCAGGCCGGCTTTCAGCATGCCGCCCTTGACCGGGCCCGCGGCGCGCGCCGCGCTAGAAAGCAGCGAGTTGGCGAAGGTCGCGGTGACGCCGAGCGCTGCCGCCCGGCCGAGAAAATCACGACGGCTCAGTTTGCCGGACGCGACGCGCCAGCTGAGAAATTCCAGTTCGTTCGACATGTTGAGTTCCTCACTCTGTTGGTTCGACCTTGTGGTCGTTTTTATCATTTCTTGTGAGGAGAATAATGACCGCAAGGGAAGGTCGTAAGCAAGACCGAATGCGACATGCTGTGGCGTAAATCGTACGTCGCAATTGGACCAATCCGCATAAGCGCTCAAAGCAGCGCGCGCGGGATTTTCTCCTCGAAATTGCGCTCGAAAACCAGTTTCTCGCCTTCATAGGCTTCGATTCTGGCGCTAACCATGAAGCTTTGCGCGTCGGACCGTATTTCGGCTGACGTTTCGGTGCGCACCGACCATCCATTTCGCGACAGCGTCTGCGTCCAGTGCGTCTTGCCCGACGCTGACAGCGGATCGTCCGGATGGATCGCCCATGTCTCACGGGCGATGCTGCCATTGGCAAGGCCATGCTCCAGATCGCGCACCTCACCGAAATCGTCGACGATGGAAAGTGTGACGATTCCGGTCTTCTCGTCGCGGTCGACACGACGCTCGGAATTGGCGGCGCGGACCGTTTCGGTGGCCCAGGGCGCGGCGGCCTCGGGCGTGGGGAACGTGACTTCGTCGCGTTGCGCCAGCGCGCGCAACGGCAGCTTCAGCGTTGCCGCCGACAGGTCGAGCCGGACCGGTTCCGGCGATGGCCAGATCATCGGCCAATAGGCGTTCGAAACGGCAATACGCAGGCGGTGGCCTGATGGCACGCGGTAGGCGCATTGGTCGAGCACCACCCGGGCGCCGACGGTTTCGCCCGGCACCAGCGCTTGCGGGAATTCGTGCGAGTTGCGATGCGTCAGGTTGAGCACGCCGTAGGAGATCAATTCGGATGCGCCGTCGGGATGCACGTCGCACAGCCGGATGGCGATGTTCGCCTGCGGTCGATCCGAGGCGACCCGGATCAAAACCTCCGGCGCGCCGACAATGTCAATCGCCTCGCCGAGAGGCGGCTGGTCGAAACACACCGACAGCGCATCGTCGGGGCGCTGGTCACCGGGCAATTCCGGACCGAAGGTGAAGGGAAAGTATTCGCCGCCGGCAAGCCCGCAGCTTTGCGGCGAAGCCACGATTACAGGCTTGGCCCCTTCCGGGATCAGTTCGATCGCCTCAGCCTTGATGTTGGGCGATGGCCAGTCTGCTTCCGCGACCCAGCGGCCCGGCCGCTCCGGATGCCAGCGCGCGGGGCGCACACTGTCCATCACATAGGCGCGGTAGGCCGGGTCGGCTTCGACGCCGGTGTCGATGTCCTTCAGCCAGCGGTCCCACCAGCGCAAGGCCTCCTGCAGGAAGCCGATCGCTGGTTTCGGTGCTGCGTAATGCGGGTATTTGTGGATCCATGGGCCGACGATGCCCTTGACCGGCGCCTCGATGTTGGCGGCGAGATGCGAAATCGTATTGCGATACCCATCATGCCAGCCGCCGATCGACAGTACGGCGGCTTTAATGGCGGAATAGCCTTCGCAGATCGAACCGCGCTTCCAATAGGCGTCGCGGTGCTGGTGCTTCAGCCACAGCGGCGCCAGGAAGGACTGGTTCTCCAGCCGGGTCAGCCACAGGTCGCGCCATCTGTTGTCGCCGGCCAGCAGCGGATCCGGCGGCCGCGACGAATAGGATAGCATGGTCGAGGCCCAGCCGAAATTCTCGATCAGCAGGCAGCCGCCCTTGTAGTGGATGTCGTCGGCATAGCGATCGACGGTCGAGCACAGGCTGATGACGGCCTTCAGCGCCGGTGGCTGCTTGGCTGCCGTCTGCAGGCAGTTGAAGCCGCCCCAGGAGATGCCCATCATGCCGACATTGCCGTTGCACCAGGGCTGGGCCGCCGCCCAGGCGATCACATCGCAGGCGTCCTGCAATTCCTGCTCGGAATATTCGTCGTCCATCAGCCCTTCGGAATCGCCATTGCCGCGCATGTCGACGCGGATCGAGGCATAGCCGTGGCCGGCGAAATAGGGATGCGTCAGCTGATCGCGAAAGATCGTGCCGTCGCGCTTGCGGTAGGGCAGGTGCTCGAGAATCGCCGGCACCGGATCGTCGCCGGCATCGGCCGGCATCCACACCCGCGCGGACAGCCGACAGCCGTCTGGCATCACGATGCCCATATCAGAGAATTCGACGACCTTGCGGGGAAATTCGGTGACGGTTTTCATGCTGGGCTCCTAGCTGGTCGCATGATGGAGCCCAAGCCTGCCGCGTCGTGGGCCAGCCAACGAATTCCGCTGGTCAATCCGCGTCAACTCAGCGGAATGTCGTTTTCGTCCTTGCTCGCCTGGTAGGCGCCGGACAGTTCGTCGTAGCGCGCGGAGATTGTGCCGATCCGCGTTTCCAGCCGCTGGCGTTCGGTATCGGGCAGCGATCGCACCAGTCTTCGGATCGAAAAGCTATTCCAATAGGCGTTCTCGGCATTGTAGCCGCCGGGGTCGAGGGTGAAGACCTCTTTCAGGATTTTCAAGTCATGCGGGATGGCGAAGCTGTCGCGCGAATCCTCGTGCGAAAACAGATAGTAGAAATTATCGAAACCGGTCCAGGTGATCGCCGACAGGCAGAGCGAGCAAGGTTCGTGCGTGGCGAGAAAAATGGCGTCCTTGGGGTCTACGCGCTCGGCCTTCGGCATTTCGTAGAACCGCTTCAGGCAGTGCACCTCGCCATGCCAGAGCGGATTTTCGATCTCGTTGTTGGTTTCGGCGAGCACCAGCGAGTGGTCGTCCTTTCTCAGGATCGCCGCTCCGAACAGTTTGTTGCCATGGGCAACGCCTTCCGCCGTTTTCGGTACGATGTCATTTTCGATCACGTCGAGCAGGCGGTCGATCAGCGAGACGTCGGTCATCATTTGGTCCCGTCGGGAAGATGGATCTCGCAAGCGTGCGTGAAATGGCACTCCTCCAGGTTGGAGCCGTCGCCGCCGCGGTCGACGACAAGAAAATCCTGGGCCTCGCCGATCGGCATCAGCACGCCGTGCCACAGATTGCGCGGATAGTTGACGCCTTGCCCGGGCGCAGTGATGAAGGCGTGCGGCTCGCCGGGGCCATCCTTGCCGTCACGGCAGACAACGACCAGGAACGGCCGCGGCGACAGCGGGATGAAGGCCTGGCTGCCGAACGGATGGCGCTCGACCATGGTGAGCTTCAGCGGAAAACCGTAAGGCGTGCCGCGCACCATGGAGATCAGCACGCGCCCATTCGGCCCCAGCGCTTGCGCCGTCGCGAGGTCGTGATAGCGCTCGGCCTTGCCGCCATTGATCGGGTAGTGATTGTCGCCGCCCATATCGATGACGTCGCCGAATTCAGCGAAGTTCTCGCGGGTCAGCGGGCGCGCCACAATGCGGCTCATGGAGCGCGCCTCGCGATCCCAGCGCTGCCAAGCTTGGCATGCCGGTTGACATCCTTATAGAGAAGATAGCGGAATTTGCCGGGCCCGCCAGCATAGCAGGCCTGCGGGCAGAAGGCGCGCAGCCACATATAGTCGCCGGCCTCGACCTCGACCCAATCCTGGTTGAGGCGATAGACCGCCTTGCCCTCCAGCACGTAGAGACCGTGCTCCATGACATGGGTCTCGGCGAAGGGGATAACCGCCCCGGGCTCGAGCGTGACGATGGTGACATGCATGTCGTGGCGCATGTCTTCAGGATGGACGAAGCGCGTCGTCGCCCATCTTCCTTCGGTGTCGGGCATGGGCGTGGGCGCAATGTCCTGTTCGTTGGCGAAGAAGGCTTGCGGAACATCAATGCCATCGACAGCGTCGTAAGCCTTGCGGATCCAGTGGAAGCGGACAGCAGCAGCACTCTCGTTGCGAACGGTCCATCCGCTGGCCGGCGGCAGGAAAGCAAATCCACCCGGCTGCAGGACATGTTTCTCGCCAGCCAGCAAGACGCTCAGCTCGCCCTCGACCACGAACAAGACGCCCTCGGCGCCGGCATCCGGTTCCGGCCGGTCGCTGCCGCCGCCGGGCGCGACCTCGACGATATACTGCGAGAACGTCTCGGCGAAGCCGGACAATGGGCGCGACAGCACCCAGACTCGGGTCCTGTCCCAGAACGGCAAGGCGCTGGTGACGATGTCCTGCATCACGCCTCGGGGAATGACGGCATAGGCCTCGGTGAAGACGGCCCGGCCGGTCAGCAGCTCGCTCTGGCCGGGGTGGCCGCCATGCGGCGCGTAATAGGTTCGGTCGGCCATTTTCGTCATATCCATCAGTTCAAAGCCTATTGCGGGATCATGTCCTTGAGGCGAAGCAGCGCGATACGCTCGACCTGTTTGCAGGCGGTGTCGAATTCGACGCCGCGGCTGTTGCCGATGCGCGCCTCGAACTCCGCCAGGACTTCCGCCTTGGTCTTGCCTTTCACCGCGATGATGAAGGGAAAGCCAAAGGACGTGACGTAGGCGGCATTGAGTTTTGAGAACAGCTCGCGCTCCTTATCAGTCAGTGCGTCGAGCCCGGCTGAAGCCTGCTCTCTGGCCGATTCCGCCGTCAGCCGCTTGGCCTGCGCCAATTTGCCGGCAAGGTCGGGGTGGGCGTTGAGCACGGAGAGCCGCTCGGCCTCGCTAGCGCCGCGAAAGACACGGCACAGTGCATTATGGAGGCCGCCGGCGCTGTCATGCGCTGGGCCGAGTTCCAACTCGTAGGCGCGCTCGGCGATCCACGGCGAATGCTCGAACACCCCGCCGAAAGCCTGGACGAAGGCCTCGAACTCCATTTTCGACGGCCGCAGCGCCGGCCGCCGGAACGGATGGGTTTCCTGCCAATGCCTTGCGATGTCGATGCGCCGCGCCAGCCAGACCTTGTCGTGCGATTTGACGTAGTCGACAAAGCGCTTCAGCGCCGCGACCCGGCCCGGCCGGCCGACGAGGCGGCAGTGCAGGCCGATATTCATCATGCGCGGCCGCCCTGCCTTGCCCTCGGCATAGAGCGTGTCGAAACTGTCCTTGAGATAGGCGAAGAACTGGTCGCCCGAGTTGAAGCCCTGCGGTGTGGCGAAGCGCATGTCGTTGGCGTCGAGCGTATAGGGGATGATGAGCTGCGGCTTCGCCGACCCGTCCGGACCGTCATGCTCGAACCAGTAGGGCAATTCGTCGTCATAAGTGTCCGACACGTAGTCGAAGCAGCCTTCTTCCGCCGCCAGCCGCACAGTGTTGATCGACGTGCGGCCGGTGTACCAGCCGGTCGGCCGTGCCCCTGTTACCTCGTAGTGCAGCTGAATCGCCGCTTTCATGTCGCGGCGCTCGTCCTCCGGCGCATGGTCGCGGTAGTCGATCCATCTCAGCCCGTGCGAGGCGATCTCCCAGCCGGCCTCCTGCATCGCCGCGACCTGATCGGGCGAACGCGCCAGCGCTGTGGCGACGCCGTAGCAGGTCACCGGCACCTCAGCCTCGGTGAACAGGCGCAGCAATCGCCAGAAGCCGGCGCGGGCGCCGTATTCGTAGATCGATTCCATGTTCCAGTGGCGCTGGCCAAGCCACGGTGCGGCGCCGACGATCTCGGACAGGAAGGCCTCCGAAGCCTTGTCGCCATGCAGAACGCAGTTCTCGCCGCCTTCCTCGTAATTGACGACGAACTGCACCGCGACATGCGCGCCGCCAGGCCATTTCGGATCCGGTGGATTGGCGCCGTAGCCGCGCATGTCTCGTTCGTAACGCATCGTCACTCCTGCCGGATGGTGTGATCAGGATAGTCGAAAGGGCGGCTTGCGCATTCCCCCGAAAATTTTGAAAGTGTTTTTGCAGCACTCCGCTCGACCGGGACTTATGCATCGCCTTTAATTGGCGCACAATTCGTCAAATATGTTTCGACTGTACCGGGAATGGGAGCAGCCAGTGGCGGAAACGTCGAAAGCCGAAGGCGGACGTCTGACAACCCATGTCCTCGATACCGCGACCGGCAGGCCGGCGGCGGGCCTGTCCATCGAGCTCTACCGCATCGACGGCGACATGCGGACGCATTTGAAGACGGCGGTCACCAATGCCGACGGCCGCTGTGACCAGCCGCTGCTTGCCGACGCACAATTCCGCACCGGCGAATACGAGCTGGTCTTCGCTGCCGGCGACTATCTGCGCCGGCAGGGATTGAGGCTGCCGGAACCGGCCTTCCTCGACAGCGTGCCGATCCGCTTCGGCATGGCCGAGCCGGTGCACTATCATGTGCCGCTGCTTGTCTCCCCCTACGGCTATTCGACTTACCGGGGGAGCTGAGACATGGCCAAGATCACGGAACGCAATCAGATACGCTTCATCCTCAATGGCGAGACCGTTGCACTAACCACCGTGGCGCCCGACGAGACCTTGCTCGACTGGTTGCGGCTCGAGCGCTCGCTGCGCGGCACCAAGGAAGGCTGCGCCGAGGGTGATTGCGGCGCCTGCACCGTGCTGGTCGGAAGGCTCGCGGCCGGTCGGTTGGTTTACGAAAGCGTCAATGCCTGCATCCGCTTCCTCGGCTCGCTCGACGGTAAGCATGTCGTGACCGTCGAGCATCTGCGCGGCGACGGCGATAGGCTGCATCCGGTGCAGCAAGCCATGGTCGACTTCCACGGCTCGCAATGCGGCTTCTGCACGCCGGGCTTCGTCATGTCGCTCTATGCCCTGTGGATGCGGTCGCCGGAGCCGTCAGATGCGGCCATCGAAAAGGCACTGCAGGGCAATCTCTGCCGCTGCACCGGCTATGAAGCGATCGTGCGGGCGGCGCGTGCGATCTCCAGCTACGGCAAGGCGGCGAAGGACCCGCTGGCGGCGGAGCGCGAGGCCATCACGGCCAAGCTTGCGGCCATGAAAGACGGTGCGCGGATCGAGATCGGCGCCGGCAAGCAGCGGCTGGTCGTGCCGGCCGATGCCGACGATCTCGCCACCGTGCTCGACAAGGAGCCGGGCGCCACCATTATTGCCGGTTCGACCGATGTCGGCCTGTGGGTGACCAAGCATATGCGCGAGATATCGCCGGCGATTTTCATCGGCAATCTCGACGGGCTCTGCGCGATCTCCGAAGACAAAGGCGTCATCTCGATTGGAGCTGGCGTTACCTATAGCGAAGCCTTCTCGACACTGGCCAAGCGTATCCCACCGCTGGGGCCGCTGTTCGACCGCATCGGCGGCGACCAGGTGCGCAATATGGGTACGATCGGCGGCAACATCGCCAACGGTTCGCCGATCGGCGACACGCCGCCGCCGCTGATCGCTTTGGGTGCGCGGCTGACGCTGCGCCGGGGCAACAAGCGGCGGACGATCCCGCTCGAAGATTTCTTCATCGCCTATGGCAAGCAGGACCGGCAGCCGGGCGAATTCGTCGAGGCCGTGCATGTCCCGGTGCCGGCGAAAGGCACAAAGTTTGCCGTCTACAAGATCACCAAGCGCCGCGACGAGGACATCACCGCAGCACTTGGCGCGTTCCTGCTGGCCCTGGCCACGGACGGCACGGTCGCGGATATCCGCATCGCCTATGGCGGCATGGCCGCAACGCCCAAGCGGGCTCTCGGCGTGGAAAAGGCGTTGCTTGGCAGGTCTTGGACGGAGGCGACGGTCGAGACGGCGATGGCCGAGTACGCCAGGGATTTCACCCCGCTGACCGACATGCGCGCTTCGGCCGAATATCGGGCGCTAGCGGCGCGCAACCTTCTGCTGCGCTTCTTTGCCGAGACCAGCGGCACCAAGACGCCGATCCAGGTGTCGCGGTACGAGGCGGCGTGATGACCAAGCACGCTCCAAACCTCAAGGCACAGAAGATCGCTGGCGGCGTTGCCACCGACCAGCGCCATGATTCCGCGCACAAGCATGTCCGCGGCACGGCCGTCTATATCGACGACATGCCGGAATCATCAGGCACGCTGCATGGCTGCCTTGGGCTTTCGACGGCCACGCACGCCACCATCACCAGCATGGACCTGTCGGCGGTGCGCGCAGCACCCGGTGTCGTCGACGTGCTGACGGCAAAGGATGTGCCGGGCGAAAACGATATTTCGCCGACCGGCCGTCACGACGAACCGGTGCTGGCCGACGGCAAGGTGCAATTCTTCGGCCAGCCGATCTTCTGCGTCATCGCCGAAACGCGCGAGCAAGCGCGCCGCGCCACAAGGCTGGCCAAGGTCGAATACAAGGAATTGCCTTTCGTCACCGACATCGGCGTGCTCGATCCCAGGAAGGACAAGCTTGTTACGCCGCCGCTGACCCTGAAGCGGGGCGATGCATCGGCTGCAATCAAACAAGCGCCGCGCCGGCTGAAGGGAAAAATGCGTATCGGCGGCCAGGACCATTTCTATCTCGAAGGCCAGATCGCCATGGCCATTCCCGGGGAGGATCAGGACGTCACGATTTATTCCTCGACCCAGCATCCGAGCGAAGTCCAGCACATGGTCAGCCATGCGCTCGGCGTGCCGAGCCACGCGGTCACGGTCGAGATCCGCCGCATGGGCGGCGGCTTCGGCGGCAAGGAAACGCAAGGCAACCAGTTTGCAGTATTGGCCGCTATCGCCGCCAAGAAACATCATCGCGCGGTGAAGATCCGGCCCGACCGTGACGACGACATGATCGCCACCGGCAAGCGCCATGACTTTCTGGTCGATTATGAGGTCGGCTTCGATGACGACGGCAACATCCTCGGCGTCGATTTCATGTTCGCGGCGCGCTGTGGCTTCTCGGCGGACCTATCAGGACCAGTAACCGATCGCGCGTTGTTTCATTGCGACAACACCTATTTCTGGCCGGCGGTGCACGCGCAATCGGCGCCGCTCTATACCAACACCGTGTCGAACACCGCCTTTCGCGGCTTCGGCGGTCCGCAAGGCATGGTCGGCGCCGAGCGTGTCATCGACGAGGTTGCCTTTGCCGTCGGCAAGGACCCGCTCGAAATCCGCAAGAAGAACTTTTATGGCACCTCAGACCGCAACGTCACGCCCTACCACCAGACGGTCGAGGACAACATCATCCACCGCATCGTCGCCGAGCTGGAGGCGAGTAGCGACTATGCGAGGCGCCGCCGCACCATTGAGGCCTTCAACGCCAACAGTCGCTTCATCAAGCGTGGATTGGCGCTGACGCCGGTCAAGTTCGGCATCTCGTTCACCGCAACGCATTACAACCAGGCCGGTGCGCTGGTGCATGTCTACACCGACGGGTCGGTGCATCTGAACCATGGCGGCACCGAGATGGGGCAGGGCCTCTACGTCAAGGTGGCGCAGGTGGTGGCGGAAGAGTTCCAGATCGATCTCGACCAGGTCAAGATCACTGCAACGACAACCGGCAAGGTGCCGAACACCTCGGCGACGGCAGCATCATCCGGCTCCGACCTCAATGGCATGGCGGCCCAGAACGCAGCCCGGCAGATCAAGGAGCGGCTGACCAATTTCGCCGCTGAGAAATACCAGGTGCCGCGCGACCAGATGCTGTTCCTGCCCAACAGGGTACGCATCGGCAATCAAGAGATCGCCTTCGCCGATCTCGTCAGGCAGGCCTACATGGACCGCATCCAGCTTTCGGCGGCAGGTTTCTACAAGACGCCGAAAATCCACTGGGACCGCGACAAGGGTGAGGGCCGTCCGTTCTACTATTTCGCCTACGGCGCCTCGTGCTCGGAAGTCTCGGTCGACACGCTGACCGGCGAATATATGGTTGAGCGCACCGACATCCTGCACGAGACCGGCCGCTCGCTGAATCGCGCCATCGATCTCGGCCAGGTCGAGGGCGGCTTCATCCAGGGCATGGGCTGGCTGACGACGGAGGAATTGTGGTGGGACGACAAAGGCCGGCTGCGCACCCACGCGCCGTCGACTTATAAGATCCCGCTCGCTTCGGACCGGCCGAAGATCTTCAACGTGACTCTGGCCGACTGGCCAGAGGTGAGCGAGCCGACGGTCCACCGCTCCAAGGCGGTCGGCGAGCCGCCGTTCCCGCTCGGCATGTCGGTGCTGCATGCGCTGTCGGATGCGGTGGCGAGCGTTGCCGGCCACCGGATTTGCCCGCGCCTCGACCCACCGGCGACGCCAGAGCGGGTGCTGATGGCGATCGAACGGCTGAAGGGTGAGGCCAAGACGGGCACGTGAATCGGGGCCAAACGTGCAAATCTGGCCGAAGAAACCTATATTTCCCCTTCGGGAACGTGAGCCATGAACTCGAAAGTGCAAAGCCTGAGAGACTTCCTTGCCGGCCACGGCCGCATTGCGCTGGTCGAGGTCGCCGGAACAAAAGGCTCGACGCCGCGCGAGACGGGCGCCTTCATGCTGGTCTCGGCATCGGCGATATCGGGCACGATCGGCGGCGGCCAACTTGAATATATGGCGATCGACAGGGCGCGGCAGCTGCTCTTCTCCCCCCTTGAGGGGGGTGAGGAGCGGTCGGCCAACGGCCGAGAAAAAGCCAACCATTTGGCTTTTTCAGCGACGAACGCCCGGAGCCATAGCGAAGGGCAGGCCGCAAAGCGGCCAGAGGGGGTCGTCTCAGAAGGCACCGCCGGAATGTCGAGCCGAGTCGATCCGACCCCACCCGGCGGCTTCTCCGCCACCCTCCCCTCAAGGGGGAGGGATGTCAGCGCTACCCTCGACATCGCGCTCGGGCCGGAAATCGGCCAGTGCTGCGGCGGCAGGGTCGAGGTGCTGATCCGGCTGGTCGACGCAGCGTTGGCGCAAGAGTTGGTTGCGGCGGCGGAAGCCGCTGAGGCTCAACTGCCGTATGTCTACATCTTCGGCGGCGGCCATGTCGGCGAGGCACTGGCATCGGCGGTGGCCTTGCTGCCGGTGCGTGCCGTCGTTGTCGAGACGCGGGCCGAGGCGCTGGATGGCATTCCGGACACTGTCGAAACCTGTCTGACGCCGATGCCAGAGGCGGTTGCGCGCAAAGCCCCCCGGGGGGCCGCGTTCGTCATCCTTACCCACGACCACGCACTGGATTTCCTGATAGCGACCGAGGCCCTGAAACGCCGAGATGCCGCCTATGTCGGCATGATCGGCTCGAAGACCAAAAAGGCGACGTTCAGGAGCTGGTTCCTGAAGTCGGCGAACGGAAGCGAGGCGGAATTTGCACGCCTCGTCTCGCCGATCGGCGGCGATGCGGTCAAGGACAAACGCCCGCAAGTGATCGCAGCGCTCGCCGCAGCCGAGATCATGACAGCGCTGGTCGCCCAGGCGACGACATCCGCCGCGCTGCACCGTGGCAAGGCAATGGCTGACTGACAGCCAATATTCCGCCGAGTTGTATTTTTGCGCAGGCGCTTCCGTAGCGTGCTGCTCACATCGGTCGTTTCAGGCCCAGATGGTCGCGCAGCGTGGTCCCTTCATAGTCCTTGCGGAACAGGCCGCGTCGCTGCAACTCCGGCACGACGAGCGCGGCAAAGGCGTCGAGCTCGCCGGGAAAATAAGAAGGCATGACGTTGAAGCCATCGGCGGCGCCGCCCGCGAAGCGTGCCTCGAGTTCGTCGGCGACCTGAGCCGGCGTGCCGACGACGCGCCAATGGCCGCGCGCGCCGGCGAAGTGACGCGCAAGCTGGCGAATGGAGAGCTTGTCCCGGCGCGACTGCTCGATGATGAGAGCTTGCCGGCTCTGCATGCCTTCGCTGGCCGGCAGCTCCGGCAATGGTCCATCAAGTGGGTAGCGCCACAGATCGGAGATGCTGAGATAGCTGGACAGCAGCGCGACGCCGACGTCGTCGGGGATCAGCTCTTGCAACTCCTCATGTTTCGCCCGGGCTTCCGCTTCGGTTGCCGCCACGATCGGCGCGACGCCCGGCATGATCTTGATGTCGTCGGGCTCACGCCCATAGGTCGCCAGACGTCCCTTGAGATCGGTGTAGAAGGCCTTCGCCTCCTCAAATGTCTGCGCCGCCGTGAAGACCACATCGGCGGTGCGGGCGGCAAGGTCCCTGCCAACGTCCGAGGCGCCGGCCTGGACCATCACAGGCGCGCCTTGCGGAGAGCGTGGCAGATCGAGCGGGTCGCGAACCGAAAAGCTCTGGCCGTCGTGGCCAGGTCCGGAAACCCCGTCGAGCTTGCCTTGCCAGAGTGCGGTAACCACAGCAGCGAATTCACTAGCGCGCTCATAACGGTCGGCATGCGGGCGCAGGCCGGTCGCGCCGAAATTGGCGGCTTCGATGTGGCTGGCGGAGGTAACCAGGTTCCAGCCGGCACGGCCGCCGCTCAGATGGTCGAGCGACAAGAAGGTCCGCGCCAGCCCGTAGGGTTCGTTGTAGCTCGTCGATGCCGTGGATACGAGACCGATGTGGCTGGTCTGGACCGAGAGGGCCGCAAGCAGGCTGATCGGCTCGAAGCCGATCGAACGCGACGTCTGGCTGGCAATATTGACATTGGCCTCGCGCACGCCTGCGGCGTCCTCGCAGAAGATCATATCGAACTTCGCCGCCTCAGCCGTCCGCGCCAGCCGGATGTAATGCTCGATGTCGACGCCCGCCGTCACATGCGCTTTTGGGTGGCGCCAAGCGGCAATGTGGTGGCCTGTTGCCCACAGGAACGCCCCGAGCTTCATCTGACGGGCGGTCATTGTCCCTCCTCCCCGGCCAGTCCGAGATGGGAGCGCAGCGTCGCGCCGGGATAATCCGACCGAAGAAGGCCGCGGCGACGAAGCTCCGGCAGCACGAGGCCGACGAAGTCGTCGAACACAGCCTCGACCGGCGGCATGACTATGTTGAAACCGTCGCAGCTTTTGGATCGGAAGGGCTCTTCGAGCCTGTCCGCGATAACCTCCGGCCCAGCGGCCAGTTCAGCATCTGGCGCGACGTTCATCAGCGCCTTTATCGCGTCCGGACTGCGCCCGACCGCAAGCGCGCGGCGCTTCAGATCGTCAGCGTTCACGCTCGCTGGCTCGTCAAGCAGGATGACATCGGCGAAGCGGGCGGCGATGTCCATGTCAGCCTCCGACAGGCCAGACATGACGAGCACCGGCATATCCTGCGGTGAGCGTGCAACGTTCAGCGGCCCACGCACGGAGAAAAACTCTCCCTTGTGGTCGAGCAGGTGCATCTTTTCGGGATCGAAGAAGCGGCCATCGCTTTTGTCGAACAGCAACGCATCCGCGTCCCAACCGCGCCACAAGCCCTGCACGATGCCGATGAATTCTTCCGCACGTCGGCGAAAATCGTCGCCGGAAAACCCTTCCGGCCGGCTGAAATTGGCTGCCTCGCGCGGATTGGGGACCATGCTCGCGCTCCAGCCGGCGCGGCCGTGACTGATGATGTCGAGCGAGGCAAAACGGCGCGCCAGATTGTAGGGTTGATGGGCGACCGTCGACGCCGCGGCGACGAGGCCGATCCTGCTGGTCACTGTCGCCAGCCCCGCCAGCAGGGTCGTCGCTTCGAAAGGCAGTTGCCGGTTCGGTGTGTCGCCGCCTGCAGCCGGCGCGGTATCGGCAAGGATCACCATGTCCAAGCCGGCTGCTTCGGCCTTCTGCACGAGCCGCGCCAGAAGATCGAAATCCGGACCGGCGTCGGACGGATGGGAAGGGGCGGTTTCCGGAAGCAGTGAGACGGCGAGATGCATTGTGGCGCCGTTGGCCATAGGTCTTCCCTGGTGAGTGAGATTCCGCAAGAATTATCTTCGCCAGCTGGACGGAAAGCAACCGGTAAGCCGGCGATCATTTTCCGGCCAGAATATCCTTGATCAGCCGCTGACAGCGCTCGGCCATGAAGTCGAGCAGCAGCCGCACCTTCGGGTCCTGCAGCTTCTTGTGCGGGTAGACGGCCGCAAACTGCACCGGCGTCGGCGGCGTGTCGGCCAGGATCACCTTCAGCCGCCGGTCGCGGATGAACGGCTCGACCTCGAATCGCGGCTTGTTGATGATGCCGCGGCCCGACAGCGCCCAGCCGGTCAGCACATCGCCGTCGTCCGTGTCATAGGGCCCGTGCACTTCGAACTTTCGCGGGCCGTCGGCTGTCTGCAGCATCCACACATACTCGCGCGCGCCGGAATAGCGCAGCATCAGGCAGTCGTGCTTCTTGCCGATCAACTCCTGCGGCTCGATCGGCTCGCCGCGCGCCTCCAGATATTTGGGCGCCGCCACCAGTACCCGTTCGCATTCCATGATGCCGCGCATCCTGAGGCTGGAATCCTCGATGATGCCCAGCCGGAAGGCAACGTCGATGCCTTCCTTCATGATGTCGACATTGTGGTCTGAAAGCCTGAGCCGCACCTCGATATCAGGATATTTGTCGTGGAAATCGGGGATGCCCGAGGCCACCAGCCGCCGGCCTAGGCCGAGCGGCGCCGTCACTTTTATGGTGCCGCGCGGCTGGCCGGATAAGGCGCTGACCGCGGCTTCCGCCTCGGTGACCGCCTCAAGCACCTGCTTGGCGCCGGAGTAGAACACGGTGCCGTGCTCGGTCGGCATAAGTTGCCGGGTCGTGCGATTGAACAGCCTGACACCAAGATGCTTTTCGAGCTCCTTGATGCGGTTGGAGGCGACCGCCGGCGAAATGCGCATGTCGCGGCCCGCCGCCGACAAATTGCCGAGTTCGACGACACGGACGAAGACGGCGATGTTGTCGAGGTAGGCCATACGGGTTTCGTGGCTCTCATGCGGCTGCGTGTAACAAGCCTAGTATTTTCCAATTTTTTTTGAAAGTCATCGTGCAGCTCAGCCCTTTCCGTTTGCGCTCCAGTCCGTAAAGTCACCCAATCGGCAGGGACGATCTTTCAATGATGGATTTCGCGATTTTCTGGGACTGGCTGAGTTTCGCCGTGCGCTGGCTGCATGTCGTCACCGGCATCGCCTGGATCGGCTCATCCTTCTATTTCGTCGCGCTCGATCTTGGCCTGCGCCAGCGTCCGGGCATGCCCGCCGGCGCCTTCGGCGAGGAATGGCAGGTGCATGGCGGCGGCTTCTACCACATCCAGAAATATCTGGTGGCGCCGGCCGAAATGCCGGAGCACCTGACCTGGTTCAAATGGGAATCTTACGCCACCTGGCTGTCAGGCTTTGCCATGCTGTGCGTCGTCTACTATGCCGGGGCGGACCTGTTCCTGATCGATCCCAATGTCCTCGCCATGTCGGTGCCTACGGGCATCTTGCTGTCGCTGGCGACGATCGGCGTCGGCTGGGTGGCCTACGACCTCTTATGCCGCTCGCCGCTCGGCAGGAGCGACACCGGCCTGATGCTGGTGCTCTATGGCGTGCTGGTGTTTATCGCCTGGGGTCTCACCCATCTGTTCACCGGTCGCGCCGCCTTCCTGCACCTCGGCGCCATCACCGCAACGATCATGTCGGCCAACGTCTTCATGGTCATCATCCCGAACCAGAAGATCGTCGTCGCCGACCTGATCGCCGGCCGCAAACCCGACCCGAAATACGGCAAGATCGCCAAGCAGCGCTCGCTGCACAACAATTACCTGACCCTGCCTGTTTTGTTCCTGATGCTGTCGAACCACTACCCGCTGGCCTTCGGAACTGAGTTCAACTGGGTGATCGCCTCGCTGGTGTTCATCATCGGCGTGCTGATCCGGCACTATTTCAACACCATGCATGCGCGCAAGGGCAACCCGACTTGGACCTGGCTGGCTGCGGCCGTCCTGTTCGTCGTCATCATCTGGCTGTCGACGGTGCCGAAAGTGCTGACCGGCGAAGTCAAGGCGTCCTCGGCGGCACAAATCTATGTCGCCTCGGCACATTTTCCCACCGTGCGCGACACCGTGCTTGGCCGTTGCTCGATGTGCCATGCGCAGGAGCCGTCCTACGAGGGCATCTATCACGCGCCGAAGGGGGTGATGCTCGACACGGACGCCGGTATCGCCGAGCAAGCCCGCGAGATCTACCTGCAGGCTGGTCGCAGCCACGCGATGCCGCCCGCCAACGTTACCCATATCACCGACAGGGAGCGGGCGCTGCTGGTGGCATGGTTCGAGGAGGCAGGGAAATAAGCATGACCAGCACGCTCCTGCGCGGCCGCACGCTGTCCTTCCTGCGTTGGCCTGAGACCGTCGACGACCATTCCGCCTGGCGCTACGAGGACGATGGCGGCTTGCTGCTCCGCGACGGCAGGATCGTTGCCGCGGGCGCCTATGCCGACGTCGAGAAAAAGGCTGATGAAGGCGCAAAAAAGATCGATCACCGCCCACATCTGCTGCTGCCGGGTTTCATCGACGCGCATGCGCATTTTCCGCAGATGCAGGTCATCGCCTCCCATGGCGCGGAACTGCTCGACTGGCTGAACACCTACACTTTTCCTGAGGAAACCAAATTCCAGAACGCCCAGCATGGCCGCCGCATTGCCAGGCTGTTTCTCGACGAGGTGGTGCGTCACGGCACGACGACAGTCGCCGCCTATTGCTCGGTCCACAGGGAGTCTGCCGAAGCGTTCTTCGCCGAGTCGCATGACCGCAACATGCTCAACATCGCCGGCAAGGTAATGATGGACCGTAACGCGCCGGAGGGCGTGCTCGATACAGCTCAGTCGGCTTATGACGATAGCAAGGCGCTGATCGCCGATTGGCACGGCAAGGGACGCCAGCATTATGCCATCACGCCGCGCTTCGCCATCACCTCGTCGCCGGAGCAGCTGGAAATGGCGGACGCGCTCTGCCGTGAACATCCTGATCTGCACATGCAGACGCATCTGTCGGAAAACCACGCCGAGATCGCCTTTACCCTGCAACTCCATCCAAAGGCGCGCGACTATACCGATGTCTACGAGCATTACGGGCTGCTCGGGCGCAAAAGCCTGTTCGGCCACTGCATCCATCTGTCGGAACGCGAGGCGGATGCGCTTTCGGATTCAGGTTCGGTGGCGGTATTCTGCCCGACCTCGAACCTGTTCCTCGGCTCGGGCTTGTTCGACTATCAGCGCTACCGCCGCCGCGAAAAACCACTCCGCATCGCCGCCGCCACCGATGTCGGCGGCGGCACCAACTACTCGATGCTGCGCACCATGGACGAGGGCTACAAGGTGATCGCCCTGAACGGCGAGAAGCTCAATCCATTCCAGTCATTCTGGCAGCTCACCCGCGGCAATGCCGAGGCGCTGTCGGTCGTGGAAAAAATCGGCACCCTTGACCCAGGCAGCGATGCCGACATCGTCGTGCTCGACGCGCGCGCCACGCCGGCGATGCGGCTGCGGATTGAGACGGTGGGCACGCTGGCAGAGGAGCTGTTTCTGCTGCAGACGCTAGGCGACGACCGCGCCGTGCGCGAGGTCTATGTTGCTGGGCGGGCGGCGAAAAGCGATATGGCGGTTTAGCTGCCGCATACGCCCGGCTTGACCGGGCCGCAGCCATCCGCCAAAGCGTGCGGCGAAGTTGGACAGGGGAACGACATGGCTGCTGCGGACGACATCGCTCTGATCGAGAAACAGGAAGCCACGCTTGTCTTCCCAGCCTTCGACGAGGCTGTCGCCTTCAAGATCGGCTCGGCGATCCGTGAACGGGCGCTAGCCGAGGACCTGCCGATCATCGTCGACATCAGAACCTTCGACCGGCCGCTGTTCTATGCAGCGATGCCAGGCTCGAACGCCTCCAATCCGGATTGGGCGCGGCGCAAGATCAACGTGGTCAGACGTTTCCTGAAAAGCACCTATCGCATGGTGCTCGAGCAGCAACGCCCCGACCGCAGCTTCAAGCCGGGCGAAGGGCTTGATGTCGCCGATTACGTACTCGCCGGCGGCGGCTTCCCCATAACGGTCAAGGGCGCCGGCGTCATCGGCGTGATCGCGGTTTCGGGCCTGCCGGAGCGCGAGGATCACGGCGTCGTGGTCGACGCCCTGTGTGCCCATCTGGGCATCGATGCTCGGGAGCTTGCGCTGCCGCTGGAAGCAAAATGACCGATCCCAAGACCTTCCTCACCGCCATCTTCGATGCCGCCGTTGCCGCAGCCGATCCCCAGAGGACCATCAGGGATCATCTGCCGGCAAAGCCGAAAGGGCGCACTATCGTCATTGGCGCCGGAAAAGGCTCGGCGCAGATGGCGGCGGCTTTCGAGAAGGTGTGGGACGGGCCGATCGAAGGGCTGGTCGTCACCCGTTACGGCTATGGCGCAATCTGCCAGCGCGTCGAGATCATCGAGGCGGCGCATCCGGTGCCGGACGCCGCCGGTCTCGAAGCCTCGCGCCGGTTGCTCGAAAAGGTGCAAGGGCTGACGGCGGACGATCTGGTCGTGGCGCTCATCTCCGGCGGCGGCTCGGCGCTGCTGCCGTCACCTGCTGAAGGTCTGACGCTGGCCGACGAGATCGCCGTCAACGAGGCGCTGCTCGCCTCCGGTGCACCGATCGCTGCGATGAATACCATTCGCAAGCATGTTTCCACGATCAAGGGCGGCAGGCTGGCGGCAGCCGCCTATCCGGCCAAGGTGGTGTCGCTGGTCGTCTCCGACATTCCGGGCGATAATCCGGCGCTGGTCGCTTCCGGCCCGACCGTTCCCGATGCCGGCAGCCGCCAAGACGCCCTGGCATCGATCGCCGCCTATGGCATGAAATTGCCGGCCTCTGTCATGGCGCATATCAATTCGCCGGCCGCCGACGCACCGCGCCCTGACGATCCGCGTTTTTCGCGCAACGAAGTGCATCTGATAGCCTCGGCCGGCGTATCGCTGGAAGCGGCTGCCGCCGAAGCCCGGCGCCGAGGCATCGAAGCGGTTATTCTCTCCGACTCCATCGAGGGCGAAGCGCGCGAGGTCGGCAATGTTCACGCTGCGGTCGCTCGTGAAGTGGCGACGCGCAACCGGCCTTTCCGAAAGCCGGTATTGATCCTGTCGGGCGGCGAGACGACGGTGACCTTGCGGGCAAAAGGCAGGGGCGGCCGCAACTCGGAATTTCTGCTTGCCTTCGCCATCGGCATCAGCGGCATGGCGGGTATCCATGCGCTGGCCGCCGATACCGATGGCATCGACGGTTCGGAGGACAATGCTGGCGCCTTTGCCGACGGTTCGACGGTTTCGCGGATGCGGGCGGCAGGCGTCGATGCCAAGGCGATGCTTGCCGGCAACAACGCCTGGACGGCATTCGACACCGTTGGCGATCTTTTCGTGCCCGGCCCGACCGGGACGAATGTCAATGATCTCCGGGCCATATTGATCAGATAGGCTCAGGCCGCCATCAGCTTTTTTACCGCCTTCATGTCTTGCAGGAACCGCTCGCGTTCGGCCTGTTTGTCCGCCGGCTCGCGGATGCGCAGGATGAAGGACGGGTGGATGGTGACGAATACGCGCAAGCCATCCTCGCGCTCCACCACCGTGCCGCGCATCTTCATAATCGGCACGACCTTGCCGAGCAGCGCCTGCGCCGCGGTTGCGCCGAGCGCCACCACAAGATTGGGCTTGATCAGATCGAGCTCCTTGTCGAGCCACCAGCGGCAGGCCTGCACCTCGCCGGCATTCGGCTTGGAGTGGATGCGCCGCTTGCCGCGCGGCTCGAATTTGAAATGCTTGACCGCGTTGGTGACATAGACTTTCAGCCGATCGACGTCGGCATCTTCTAGGATCGCGTCGAAGACCTTGCCCGCCGGCCCGACGAAAGGTTTGCCGGCCAGGTCCTCCTGGTCGCCAGGCTGTTCCCCCACGAAGATCACCTTGGCCCCGTCAGGCCCTTCGCCGAACACAGTCTGCGTCGCATTGCGCCACAGCGGACAGCGACGGCAGGCTTTCGCCACTTCGCGGAGTTCGGGAATAGATCTTGCGTCGTCGCCTTCCGCCGTCTCAGGCAATTCGCGCTTGGGCAAGCGTCTTGCCTGCACCTTGGCGTGGTGTGGCGTGGGATTTGTCTGCATCCTGGCGATCATGGCTGATGCGGCCTTCGTCCGCTGCTGCGATCAGATGCGGAATGAGCGAAGCCCCGGAAAGGTTCCTTCAAATAACCCGGACCGTGCTTCGCCGGGAGAATGTTCGGCGATGCGATCGCCTCACACCTCGTGCAGATAGAGATGATAGTCCAGTTCGCTGACCGTGCGTGCTACGCGCAGATATTCGGATTGCTTGATCGCCACGAACGTTCGGTGCAGGTCTTCGCCCAGTGCGCCTTTGAGGAATGTCGAAGCCCTCGCCGCCTCGATCGCGGCGCGCCAGTCCACCGGCATCGTCGTGCGCGTGACTGCCGACTCGTAGCCGTTGCCGATGGTTTCGGGGCCGGGATCGAGGCCCTCGTCGAGACCCCTGGTGATGCCGGCCAGCACCGTTGCCGCGACCAGATAGGGATTGGCGTCGACGCCCGACGGCCGGTGCTCGATGCGCCGGTTTTTGGCATCACCCGCAGGCACGCGCAGCGCCACCGAGCGGTTGTTGACACCCCAGCTCGGCGCTACCGGCGCATAGGATTGCGAGACGAAGCGACGCCACGAATTGGCGTGCGGTGCAAACACCAGCATCGATTCGGCCATGGTTTGAATGAGGCCGCCCAGACCGCGCAGCAGGGGCAAGGACCAAGTCTCGCCGCTGGCTTCAGCGAAGACGTTCTTGCCGGCCTTGTCCAGCAGGGAAACGTGGAAGTGCATGCCGGAGCCGGCATATTTTTCGATCGGCTTGGCCATGAAGCAGGCGGTGACGCCGTGGCGGCGCGCCTGCGCCCGTACCAGCCGCTTCAGCATGACGAGATCGTCGGCCGCCCGCATCACGTCCTGGCGGTAGTTCAGCGTCAGCTCGTACTGGCCGGGCGCATATTCGGAAATGACCGTCTCGGCCGGAATGCCTTGCACCTTGGCCGCGGCGTAGATGTCGGAAAACAGCGGCTCCATGCCGTGCAGATGGTCGACGGAATAGACCTCAGTCTTGACCGAGCGGCGGCCGTCGAGCACCGCGTTCGCCGGCTGCACCTTGCCGTCGGCGTCGCGCTCGTTGGCGAGCAGAAAGAATTCGAGCTCGAAGGCGCCGGCAGGATGCAGGCCCTTGGCCGCCAGTATCTCCACCTGACGGGCAAGCGCCAGCCGCGGGTCGGAGGACATCGGCTGACCATCGAGATGATACATCGCCATCAGCACCTGGCCGCGTGGCGGCTGTGTGCCGAACAGCGGCACCAGCGTGCCGGGGATCGGCCATGCCCGCAGGTCGCCGTCGCCGGTCGTCCAGATCAGCCCAGTCTCGTGAACGTCCTCGCCGGTGATGTCGAGGCCGAGGATCGAGATCGGCATGTGCCGGCCACCCTCGAAGATGCTCATCAACTCATGCCGGCGCACGATCTTGCCACGCCCGACGCCATTGGCGTCGGTCAGCACGATGTCGAACGCTTCGATCTCGGGATGGGCGTCGAGAAAGGTTTGCGCCTCGGCGGGCGTCGAGCCCGAAGGGGAGGCGATGATGGCGTTCAAAGTTTGCTTGTGCGCTTCTCTCATACGCAAGCTTGTCTCATGCCGCGAGCCTTGCCGCAACCGCACCGAAGGCGCTGATCAGGCGGTTAACCTGGGTAGCGCTGGTCGCCGGCGAGATCAGCATCATGTTGTGGAACGGCGCGATCAGCACGCCGCGGTTGACCAGCGCGACATGGATCGCCGCTTCGAGCTCCGGCGCGTGCGCTGTTTCCGCTTCGCCGCCATTCCTCAACGGACCGGGTGCGCAGATGAACTCGATGCGCGCGCCGACCCGGGCAACATGCCAGGGCAGGCGGTAGCGGTCGATGACGGCGGTCAGCCCGGCGTCGAGCCGCCGCGCCAGATGGTCCATATGATCATAGTTCTCCTCGGTCATCACTTCTTCGAGCGTGGCGCGCATCGCCGCGAATTGCAGCGGATTGGCCGAGAGCGTCGTGCCCATGCCGGAATAGCCCGGTTGCTTGGTCCTGATATAGTCGGCATAGCGCGTGGCGACTTCTTCGCTCATGCCCCATACGCTGGCCGGCACACCGCCGGCGATCGGCTTGCCGAGCACGAACAGGTCTGGTTCCAACCCATATTGCCTGGTGTAACCGCCGGGACCGGTCGAGATCGTGTGCGTCTCGTCGATCAGAAGCAAGGTGCCGGCCGCGTGGGTGAGACGCCGTAGCGCGTCGTGGAAGCCGGAATCGGGCAGCACCATGCAGGAATTGGTCAACACCGGCTCGGTGATAAGGCAGGCCACCTCCTTGTCTTTGAGTGCGGCCTCAAGTGCCGGCACATCGTTGAACTCGATGACGTCGGTTGCCCGCGTCAGGTCACGGAATTCGCCGGCCAATCCAGGCCGGTTGCCCGGTCTGCCGTCGACCAGCCGCACCATCGTCTCGTCGACCGAGCCGTGATAGCAGCCGTTGAACACCAAGATCTTTTCCCGGCCGGTAATGGCGCGGGCGACGCGCAGCGCAAAGCGGTTGGCATCGGTCGCCGTCGTCGCGATCTGCCAGAACGGCAGGCCGAAGCGCTGTTGCAGCAGCGGGCCGATGGCAAGTGCATCTTCGGAAGGCAGCATGTAGGTGAGGCCGCGTCCAGCTTGCCTACGGATGGCGCGGGCGACCGGCGGCGGCGAATGGCCGAACATCGAGCCGGTGTCGCCAAGGCAGAAATCGTCGAGCCGGTTGCCGTCGATATCCGTGATGGTTGCGCCTCTGGCGCTGCCGACCAGGATCGGGAACGGCGTCGGCCAGTCGTTCATCCAGTGCATCGGTACGCCGCCGAAGAAGCCCTGCAGGCCATTGCCGACATTCGCTGCCGATTTCGGCCGTGCCTGGCGGAAGGCTTCGGCTTCGGTCTCGCGCAGATCGGCGATGCGGGCAGTGCTGATGCCACCGATGGACGTTTTTAAAGGATCGATTGTATGCATGGAGGCCCTCTCGTTCGCCACTCTAGCCAATCGGCGGCCGGAACCGCAATTGGTCACGGGGAATGGGGAATGGGGAATGGGGAATGGGGAATGGGGAATGGGGAATGTATTCTCTATTGCCCTACTCGCTAGGCCGAAATGTCGATGACGCCGCAGTCGCCGGCAGCACTGCCGAAGGCGACGCGGCGCTCTTCCTTGTCCCACATCATCGAGGTGATGGCGCCCTTGCCCGGCCGCCGCAGCAGCACTTCCTTGGCGTCGGTGAAGCGCACCGCCATCACCATGCCGTCATCATAGCCGACGGCGACGACATCCTGGCTCGGATGGCAAGCGACCGAGGTCACCATCGCGTTGCCGCGCGTGCCGAGCTCCAGCGGCGCCTTGCCCATCGGCCCGTCCTTGCCCGAAAACGGCCAGACGATCGCCGCCGGCGCGCCGGAACTCGCCAGCCATTTTCCCTTGGACGCCCACGACAGGCTTTTGACCTTGCCTGGATAGCCGCTCATGCGCATGTGCTTGCCGTCGGCCAGCTTCCAGCCATGCAGCGCGTTTTCCTGCATGGTGGTGACGAGGAAGGCGCCGTCCGGCGAGAAGATGATGCCGGTATGGGCGCCGGCCCATTCGAGCTCGACCGGCTTGCCGTCGGTCGCCGGGAAATGCAGCGTCGCGCCATTGTAGCGGGCGACGCCGAAGCGCATGCCCTTGGGCGAGAACGCCAGCCCCTCGACCGAGCGCGGATGCATGAATTCCTTGGTCTTGCCGTCGGCAAAGCGCACAAAAGCGGTTTTGCCCGCGGCATAGGCGATGGCGCCTTGTGGTCCGGCGGCAACGCTGGTGATCCATTTCTTGCCCGCACTCGCCAGTTCCACCGCCTCGCCGCCGGCTTTGATGGCAAATACCTTGCCGTCCTCGCCACCGGTGATCAGCCGATCGTTAGCCACATCATGGAAGGCGGCGAGCAGCCCGTCATTGGCCTGCACAGTCTTGTGGCCATGATCAAGCCGATGGATCGCGCCGTCGGCCAACGCAAAGTGCGGCACGTCGCCAAGGAAGACGGCGGCGATGCAATGTCCCTGGAGATCAAGTGGGGCGACTGTCGGCATGAGAGACTATTCCAAATCGTTGGCGCGGCTAAGTGCGACGCGACCTTCTCCCCTAGCGGGAGAAGGTGGATTGGCGCGCAGCGCCAAGACGGTTGAGGGGTGTTGGAAGGATCGCCGTTGGTGCCAAGCTGGAACACCCCTCATCCGACCGAGCTTCGCTCGGCCACCTTCTCCCACAAGGGGAGAAGGAAAGAAGGTGCAGCGCTAGCGTTATAAGACTTGGAAATCAAGCGGCCTGGCAGGCCTCAAAGCTCTTCTTCAGCCGCTCGGCATCGAGCTCGCGGCCGATGAACACCAGCCGGCTCTCGTGTTTTTCGCCGTCCTTCCAGGCGCGCTGGTGGTCTCCCTCGATGATCATGTGCACGCCCTGGATGACGTAGCGCTCGTCATCGCCCTTGAGCGCGATGATGCCTTTCAGCCGCAGGATGTTCGGGCCTTCCATCTGGGTGATCTTCTCGATCCACGGGAAGAATTTCTTCGGGTCCATCTCGCCGCCGCGCAACGACACCGATTGCACCGTCACGTCATGGATATCGGAAGGGTGTGCGTGATGATGGTGATCGTGCCCGTCGTGATCATGGTGGTGGCCATCGTGATCATGATGGTCGTGGTCATGATGATCATGGTCGTCATGCGCCTCGAGAAAATGCGGGTCGTTCTCCAGCGCCCGTGAAAGATCGAAGGCGCCGCGGTCGAGCACCTCGGACAACGCCACGCCGGCGCGCGTGGTGCGGTGGATCCTTGCCGCCGGATTGATTGCGCGGATCGTCGCCTCGACCTTGCTCAGCTCCTCCGGCGTGACGAGATCGGTCTTATTGAGCACGACGACGTCGGCAAATGCGATCTGATCCTCGGCTTCGCGGGAATCCTTCAGCCGCAACGGCAGGTGCTTGGCGTCGACCAGCGCCACCACCGCGTCGAGCCTGGTCTTGGAGCGCACGTCGTCGTCCATGAAGAAAGTCTGCGCCACCGGCACCGGATCGGCGAGGCCGGTGGTCTCGACCACGATGGCGTCGAAGCGGCCTGGCCGGCGCATCAAGCCTTCGACAACGCGGATCAGGTCGCCGCGCACCGTGCAGCAGACGCAGCCATTGTTCATTTCGTAGATTTCCTCGTCGGATTCCACGATCAGCTCGTTGTCGATGCCGATCTCGCCGAATTCATTGACGATGACAGCGTAGCGCTTGCCGTGGTTTTCCGAAAGGATGCGGTTGAGCAGCGTGGTCTTGCCGGCGCCGAGATAGCCGGTGAGAACGGTTACGGGGATCTGCGTCGTCTGTGCATCGCTCATGTTGGGCCTCGAAAAGGATTGTTGGCTCCATATAGGGTGCCCCCGGCCGTTTTGCACGCGGCAAACCGATGGGCCAAGCAGGCGCCAACATTGCTGAACTTTCCCAACATTGCTGGACTTTCATTGGCGCGGGCTGGCCTCACTGCCTAGATACGATCAATGCAGCTTGTTCCAGGATCAAAGAGGCGCCGGATGTCCGACAAACCGTTGTCCTTGCCGTTGAGCCGGCGCCAGGCCCTCGGCCTGATTGCCGTTAGCGCCGGCGGCGGCGTCTTTCTGCCGGGCATCGCGCTGGCTCAGCAGGCCTCGCCATATGCCGGACTTGCACTGTTCGATAGCGGTGCCGGCGTCTGCGCCATCACGCCGGAAGCGACCGAAGGGCCGTTCTATTTCGACCCGAAGCTCGAACGCGCCGACATCACCGAAGGCAAAGCGGGCATTGCCCTCAATGTGCGGCTGCAGGTGGTCGACGCGGGCTGCCGGCCGCTTGCCGGCGCGCGCGTCGACATCTGGCATTGCGACGCGCAAGGGCATTATTCGGGCTATCCGGGACAAGGTGACGGCCAGGATGTCGACACGTCAGGCCAGAGTTTTCTGCGCGGCTGGCAAAAGACCGACGACACCGGCATTGTCTCGTTCGCCACCATCTATCCCGGCTGGTATCGCGGCCGCACCACTCATATCCATTTCAAGGTCTTCCCCAACGACAATTCGGTGATGACCGGCCAGCTGTTTTTCCCCGACAGCCTGAGCGAGCAGATATTCACCACTGTCGCGCCCTATACCGACCGGTCCGGCAGGCGCGATACGCTGAATGCCAGGGACGGTATCGCGCGGCGTGCCGGGCCGCTGTCGCAGGCGGCGTTGCGCGAGGTGGCGGACGCCTACCAGGCCTTGATGATCGTCGCTGTAAAGGCTGATTGAGTTCGTTTCGTGTGTACGGCGCTCCGGCTGAAGGCTCCCACCTGCACAGAAAAGTCGTTTGTCATCTAACTGAAATAAACATCTGGCATTAGCCACGGCGGACATCGCATTGCTTGCCGGCAAAGCTGTTTTGCAAAGCCGGATCTTTTTGATCGTCGATTGCCAACCGGGCGGCTGCCTCTATGCTCTCCGCACCGGTTCGGCCGAAGAGGGGTGACCATGGCCAAGGCGGACAAGACTGCGACAATGAGCCGGCTGCATTCGGCGGCGCGGCTGGCGCGTACGGCACTTGCCGCGCGCCTTCTGGCTCACGGCTTCTATGCCGGCCAGGACCAGATCATGCTGGCGCTCGACCGTGAAGACGGGCAGACGCCCGGCAATCTTGCCGGCCGCCTCGGCGTGCGCCCGCCGACCATCACCAAGACCATCAACCGGCTGCAGGCGCAGGGCTTCCTGGAAAAGCGCGCCTCTGCCGCCGACGCCCGCCAGGCGCATATCTTCCTGACCGACACCGGCCGCGAAATCATTCACGCCATCGAGAAATCGGTGAAGAAGACCGAGAAGCTGGCGCTGAAGGGTCTCGACAAAAAGGACCAGAAGGCGCTGTTCAAGCTGCTCGCCCGCGTCGAGGCCAATCTCTCGAACGGCGAGATGGTTCTCGTCGACGACGAGATCGACGCCGACGAATAATCTGCAGCTGACGCCATCAGGCAGCCGCTGCCGGCGATCCACGGATCAGGGCCGACCAGCGGCCCGGCGTGACGCCGAACGCTTTCTTGAAGTGCCTGATAAAATGGCTTTGGTCGCTGAAGCCGGCCGCTATCGCGATTTGCGCCAATGGTTCATTCGCCTCGATCATGCGGCGTGCCCGTTGAAGCCGGCGCATCAAGAGAAAGCGATGCGGGCTGGTGGAGAAGGCAGCACGGAAATGCCGTGATAGGGCGTAGCGGTCCAGCCCGGTGATCGCCTCCAGCTCTTCGGAACGCACGATACGGAAAACATTTTCTTCCAGATAGTCGCGTGCCAGGCTGGCAGCCCGCCACGCTGTCCTTGGGATCGGTTTGGCCGGCAGGCCTGCATGCCGTGCCAGGCTTTGCATCAGCTGCGCAATGAAGTCGGCGGCAAACAGATCGTCCAGCTTCTGGTCCAACGGACCCAGCGCCGAAAGCAGCCTGGTGCGAAAGACAGGATCCGTTACCACGGCATCCCTGACGAAAGGCAGCGGTGCGCCGATCGTATCGAGGCAGTCCAGCATGATGGACGGCTCCAGATAAAGCATTCTGTAACGCAGACCGTCTTCGGTGCCAGCACCCCCGTCGTGCAATTCGTCGGGATGCAGCACGATAATCTGGCCGGGCAGGCTGTGACGCGTCGCGCCGCGATAACGGAAGGTCTGGACGCCATGCAGCGTCACGCCAATGGCGTAGGTATCGTGACGATGGAGATCGAAGGCGCTGCCGTGGAACCGGGCCTCGATACGCTCCATACCGACGGAATCGGGGGCCGAGATGACGCAGTTTTCCGCCGCATCAACGCACAAACGTCCAAGACCCTGGAAGGCCTCGCCATTTAGATCGTGTGACATCGCTTCATTTGCGCCTTCGAATTAGAAAGTCTCTCATGTTCGACACGAAATTTGCAATCGTGCTGCAGGACGATCTTCCCGTCTGGCAGAAACTCAACGTCACCGCCTTCCTCACCAGCGGCATCGTCGCGCAGTATAGAGACATCATCGGCGAACCCTACCGCGACCGCGCCGGCAACATCTACAATCCGCTGTCGATCCAGCCGATCATCGTGCTTTCGGCCGACCGCTCGACGCTCACTGCGATCCACCGGCGGGCGCTGGAGCGCGGTGTGACGACCTCGCTCTATGTCGACGAAATGTTTTCGACCGGCCACGACGCGGCCAACCGCGCCGTCTTTGCCGAATTCGCACCCGACGACGCCAAGGTCGTCGGCATCGCGCTGCGTGCCGAAAGGAAGCTAGTCGACAAGATCACCAAGGGTGCCCGAATGCATCCCTAGCGCATCGGCCCGAAAATCTTATTCGGGCCTCACCCGGGTACGTGCCGGTTTGGTGCGGCGACATGCAGGAGCAAGACCAAGCCTGTGACGGCTGATTGTTGTGCCAGTCTCTTTTGGCTTGCCGGCAAGTGGCAATTCCCGCAAAAGTGAGCTCTATCTCACCATCCGGCCCGAAATTTGAGTCCTCCCCCAAGACAAGACGAAAGCGCGACGCCTCCGACGGCGATCCTTTGCATGCTTTCCGTCTATGTGTTTTTCACTTTCCTCGATAGCAGCAGCAAGTATCTTGTCGTGGCCGGCGTCTCGGCGCTGATCGTCGCCTGGGCTCGCTTCGCCGTCCATGTCGTGCTCGTCGGTATCTTTCTGCGCGGATGGCGCGAGCCGGCGCGCTTTCGCGCCAACAATCTGCCAGCGCATATCATGCGCGGCGCGTTCCTGTTCGGATCGACCATTTGCAATGTCATGGCGCTGCGGACCCTGCAACTGGCCGAAACCACCTCGATCTACTTCTTTGCACCGATGGTGATCACAGCACTCGCCGGTCCTTTGCTCGGTGAGTGGGCGGGCTGGCGGCGCTGGCTGGCTATCCTGAGCGGCTTCGTCGGCGTCCTCATCATCACCCGGCCGGGCGTCGGCGTCTTTGGCATCGGCCACCTCTTCGCGCTCGGCTCGATGCTGTCGAACTGTTTCTACGTCATCATGACGCGGCGCATGTCGGCGACCGAAACTTCGGAAAGCCTCATCCTCTTTTCCGCGCTGGCGCCGGCCGTACTGCTGCTGCCGATGCTGCCGTTTTCGCTTTCGCTGCCACAGGATGGCTGGCACTGGTTCATCCTGCTGATGCTCGGCGTCTTCGGCGCGATCGGCCACTGGCTCCTGGTTCAGGCCTACCGTCTCGCCACCACCACCGCACTGGCCCCCTATCCCTATTCGCAGATGATCTGGATGATCATTGCCGGCTGGATTATCTTCAACCAGTTTCCCGACCGCTGGACGCTTATCGGAGCTGCCGTCATCGTCGCCAGCGGCCTTTATATCGTCCATCGCGAGCACCGGCTACGCGTGCGCAACCGCGCCGCTCTCGACGTCGAGGTGGAAGCGTTGGCAAAAAAACTTTGATTTGTCCCCGAAGGGTGGCATAAGGCCGCGTTTAAACTGTTTAGATCATGATCCCGCAAAGTGGAATCCGGTTTTCGCTGGAGATCATGGATCGGCTCTAGACCGTCGGGGGAGCGCAAGGCGCTGGCACAGAAGATCAAGCTTTCGACGATCGCGGATGCGCTCGGCGTGTCCACGGCCACGGTCTCTCTGGCCCTGCGCGACAGCCCGCTGGTCGCCGGGACCACCCGCGACCGCATCAAGGAACACGCCCGCGCTATCGGCTATATCTATAATCGCCGCGCCGCCAGCCTGCGCACCTCGCGTTCGGGCATCGTCGGCGTCGTTGTCCATGACATCATGAATCCCTTCTTCGCCGAGATCTTGCGCTCGATCGAGAGCGAGCTCGACCGCAGCCGGCAGACCTTCATCCTGTCGAACCACTACGACCAGCTCGAAAAGCAGCGCACCTTCATCGATACGCTGCTGCAGCTCGGCGCCGACGGCGTCATCATGTCGCCGGCCATCGGCACGCCGCCCGAAGATATCCTGATGGCCGAGGAAAACGGCCTGCCGGCGGTGCTGATCGCGCGCACCGTCGAAGGTGCCGACGTACCGGTGTTTCGCGGCGACGATGCGTACGGTACCGGGCTTGCCACCAACCATCTGATCTCGCTCGGCCACAAGCGCATCGCCATGGTCGGCGGCACCGACCAGACCTCGACCGGCCGCGACCGCTACCAGGGCTATGTCAACGCGATGGAGGCGGCCGGGCTGGAAGTCAGGCCGTCCTGGCGCATCGCCGGCCCGCGTACCAAGCAGGCCGGTTTCGAAGCCGCCGGGCAGTTCCTGGCGCTGAAGGACAAGCCGACCGCCGCCTGCTGCTGGAACGACCTCGTTGCCATAGGCCTGATGAACGGCATCGCGCGCGCCGGGCTGGTGCCTGGCATTGACATATCCGTTACCGGCTATGACGATCTCGAGGAAGCCGCCATCGCGACGCCGGCGCTGACCACCGTCTGGAACGGCCAGCGCGAAGTTGGCCGCCGCGCCGCCAGCGCGCTGCTCGACAAGCTCAATGGGCAGGTGGTGCGGCCGTCGCAGGAACTGATCAAGCCGGAACTGCATGTGCGCCAGTCGACCGGCAAACCGGTGGAACGTGCATGACAAAAGCCGAACAGCAGCAAGCAGTCGCCATTCTGGTGCCGGGCCAATTCAACGATCATGCCGTCGGTCGCATCGACCGGACGTTCACCCGCATGGGGATTGAACGGCCTGATGCGTCGCTGGTCACCGACGAGCTGCGCCGGTCGGTGCGCGGCATCGCCGCTTTCGGCGGCATAGATGCCGCACTGATGGACGCGCTGCCGAATCTCGAGATCATCGCCAATTTCGGCGTCGGCTATGATTCGGTCGATGTCCGCCACGCAGCACGGCGCGGCATTATGGTGACCAACACCCCTGACGTGCTGACCGAGGAGGTCGCCGACACCGCACTCGGCCTGCTGATCAACACCGTCCGCGATCTGCCGCGCGCCGAGACATGGCTGCGCGACGGCAGTTGGGCGCGCAAAGGCAACTATCCGCTAAGCCGGCTGACCTTGCGCGGCCGCAGCGTTGGCATTTTCGGCATGGGCCGCATCGGCCTTGCCATTGCGCGGCGGCTGGAGGCCTTCGGGCTGCCGATCGCCTATCATAACCGGCGCCGGGTCGAAGGCCTGTCCTACGAATACCACGGCACGCTGAAGGGGCTCGCCGAGGCGGTGGATACGCTGATCTCGGTGGCGCCCGGCGGCGCCTCGACGCAAAAGGCGATCAATGCCGAGATCCTGTCGGCGCTCGGCCCCAACGGCGTCTTCATCAACATCGGCCGCGGCAGCACGGTGGACGAGGCGGCCCTTGCCGCAGCCCTTGCCAATGGCACCATTGCCGCCGCCGGGCTCGACGTCTTCGCTGATGAGCCGAATGTGCCGCCGGCTCTGCTTGCCGCCCCCAACACGTCGCTTTTGCCGCATGTCGGCTCGGCGTCCGAGCATACCCGCCGCGCCATGGCCGACCTGTGCGTCGACAATCTGGTTTCCTGGTTTTCCCGGGGAAAGGCGCTGACGCCGGTGCCGGAGACGACAAACGTCAAGGCGCAACGTTGAATGGCGATCTGCCACATTTATTAACGTCGGCTTAACGCTTTGAAATCATTCTGCATCCTTCGCTGAACACGCGGAGAAACAGGATGAAGACGCTCCCCGCATTGCTCGCGACGGCCGCTCTGCTCGGCAGCGTTCAGTTGTTAAATAACAGTAGTAGCAAAGGTGGCACAGCCACTGAGCCTGCACCATCGTTCGTTAGCTACAGGCTGGTGGCCAATGGCGACGAAGCGTCCTGCGCGGTCAAGCGCGGCGCCGAAATTTCCAAGGGCTTGTCGCTGCTGACAGTCGCCGTGAATTGCCGCCGGGTTTTGCCGGGCATCGAACGCGCGAAATTCTGGCGTGAGCAGGATGACGGCACGGTCACCTTCAGCGCGAACGGCATCGACCCGATCGTTACTTTCGCCGTCGCCGACGGCGGCGATTACGAATCCTATGCGCCGGCCCTGCCACTGCTGTCGCTGGCCGCCAGCATCCGCTGATTAACTTTTTTATTCCGCGGCGGTGCGCACGCCGGACTTTGCCGCCGCGTGCAGGCGCACCGCGTCGCCGAAGGCGCGGAATATCCCCGCCGAGACGCTGTCGGACTTGACCCAGTATTCGGGATGCCACTGGACGCCGACCGCGAAGGCGCGGGCATCCCGCACCGAAACCGCCTCGACCGTGCCGTCCGTGGCGACCGCTTCTATCTGCAGCTTCGGGCCGAGCCGGTCGACCGCTTGGCGATGCACCGAGTTGACCATGATGTCGCCCGCCCCGAACACGCCGGCGAGGCAACTTCCCGGCTTGATCGAAATCGTCTGGCGGATGGCGAAGCGCTCGTCCTGATTGTCGCTCGCAGGAGCGCGATGGTCCAGCGAACCCTCGCGCTCCTGGATTTCCGCGGCCAGCGTGCCGCCCAGCGCCACATTCATCTCCTGGATGCCGCGGCAGATGGCGAGCAGCGGCACGCCGCGCTCCACCGCCTTGCGGATCAGCGGCAGCGTCGTGGCATCGCGGGCAGGATCGTAGGGGCCGTTGGCCTCGCTGGCGTCGCCGCCATAGAGCGAGGGGTGCACATTGGATTTCGAGCCAGTGATCATGACTCCGTCGACGGATGCCAGGAGTTCATCGAAATCGAGCCGGTCGCCGAAGGATGGCACCAGCACCGGGAACACGCCGGCGGCCGAAAGCGCCGCCTCCAGATATTGCTGCGGAGCGGCATGCCAAGTGTAATTGTCGAATTGGCGGACGTCAGTCGATATGGCGACGAGCGGCTGCTGCATTTTTGATCCGGGTCCATTCAAGTGCAAGGATGCATTCTGCCTTTAAAATAGGCGATCCGAAGGCGCTTTGCCATGGCAAGTTTCGGTGGGTTACATGGGCCACGGAGCGGTCGTTAGACTATAGTTGCAAAGGGGGCATTCACACCGCGAATTCAGCGGAAATACTGCCAGCAAAAACCGGCTGCCATGCTGGACTCGACTTCTTGCCCGTGTATTGTTTGCCGCCAAGCCGATCCGGGAAACAGAGCATTTCCCGAACGTCGGTCTGTTGATCCAATAGGGAGGACTTCATGGATCGTCGATCATTCATCCGCAAGGCCGGCGCGACCGGTGTGGGCGCTGCCGCGGCTGCCGCAACGCTTGCCGCTCCGGCTATCGCCCAGTCCAATCCGAAAGTGACGTGGCGCCTTGCGTCGTCCTTCCCGAAATCCCTCGACACGATCTATGGCGGCGCCGAGGTCTTTTCCAAGATGCTATCGGATGCAACCGACGGTAACTTCCAGGTCCAGGTCTTTGCCGCCGGCGAACTGGTGCCCGGCCTGCAGGTCGCTGACGCCACCACCGCCGGCACCGTCGAGGCCTGCCATACGGTGGCATATTATTATTGGGGCAAAGACCCGACATGGGCGTTGGGCGCTGCGGTTCCGTTCTCGCTTAACGCGCGCGGCATCAATGCCTGGCATTACCACGGCGGCGGTATCGACCTGTTCAACGAGTTTCTGGCCACGCAGGGTCTTTTTGGTTTGCCGGGTGGCAATACCGGCGTGCAGATGGGCGGTTGGTTCCGCAAGGAAATCAATACGGTCGCCGATCTTTCGGGTCTCAAGATGCGCATCGGCGGCTTTGCCGGCAAAGTGGTGCAACGGCTCGGCGTCGTGCCGCAGCAGATCGCCGGCGGCGACATCTATCCGGCGCTGGAAAAAGGCACGATCGACGCTGCCGAGTGGGTTGGCCCTTATGACGACGAGAAGCTCGGCTTCTACAAGGTCGCGCCCAACTATTATTATCCCGGCTGGTGGGAAGGCGGGCCGACCGTCCATCTGATGTTCAACAAGGCGAAATACGAGGAGCTTTCGCCGGCCTACAAGGCGCTGGTGCACACCGCCGCACAGGCAGCCGACGCCAACATGCTGCAGAAATACGATTATCTGAATCCGGCAGCCGTGAAGCGGCTGGTGGCTGGGGGTGCCAAATTGCGCCCGTTCAGCCCGGAAATCATGGCGGCCTGCTTCGAAAAAGCGAACGAGGTCTATGCCGAGATGGAAGCCTCCAACGCGCCGTTCAAGAAGATCTGGGACTCGATCAAGGCCTTCCGCAAGGAGCACTATCTCTGGGCACAGGTGGCCGAATACAATTACGACACCTTCATGATGGTCCAGCAGCGCAACGGCAAGCTCTGACATCGGGTTACGGCGCCACCGCCTTCTTAGGACGCGTGGCGCCGTAACACTTGGATTTGCCGGATCAGCGCGGCACCACCAGCACCTTGACTTCACCTGGCGCTGGCGGACTGGCGATCACTGCGACCGCCTCTTCAAGCGTCACCTGCCGTGAGATGAGCTTGTCGATCTCGATCGCGCCCGACGCGATGAGATCGGCGGCCCGGCGATGCGTAAACGGATTTAGGAACGACCCCAAAACCTTCAATTCTCGGAACAGCAGGTCGAAGGGTTCGAATTCTGCCTTCATGCCTTGAGGCGTCACGCCGACGACGACGATTGTGCCGCCGGCCCTGGCGAGCCGCATCGATTGCTCGACGGTTTCTCTAACGCCAGCACATTCGAACACCACATCGACGCCGCCCGGCAGCAGACCCGACGGGCCGACGACCGTGTCGATGATATCGCAAGCACTGGGATCGACCGTCGCTGTTGCACCCAATTCTTTGGCGAGGGCACGTCGCGAGGCCTGGCGCGTCGACAGAATGATTGTGGTCGCACCGGCAAGCCTCGCCAGTTGCACGGTGAGCAGGCCGATCACGCCGCCGCCAAGCACGGCGACCGAGGAGCCGGGCTTTATCTGGGCCAGGTCCACGCCATGCAGGCAGCAGCCAAGCGGCTCGCAGAACGCGCCATGCGTCGGATTGAGGTCTTTCGGAAGGAGGAAGGCCTGCTTCTGAGGCAGCACGACATAGTCGGCGAAGCCGCCGTCGCGGCGGATGCCGATGGCAACCAGATTATGGCAGAGATTGACCCGGCCGGCATGGCAATGCGGGCAACGCCCGCAGGCGATGTTGGGGTCGCCGGTGACGCGATCGCCGACCGAAAAGCCGGACACTGCAGTTCCAATCGCTTCGACGATCCCGGAGAATTCATGTCCGGGCGTCACCGGCGGCGTACAGGGGAATTCGCCGTGGAAAAGATGCCGATCGGTGCCGCAGACGCCGCACGCCTCGATCCGCACCAGGAGATCGTCCGGCCCGGCGGATGGTTTGCCGACCTCGCGTAGGGCAATGCTGCCCACGCCCTCCAGCCGCACCGCTTTCATATCGGTTGCGTCTCGGGCATCAGTTGAAACTCGGTGGCTGGGACAGGTCGGGTGCTGGCGCTGCTGGCTTGGCAGGCGGGGTTTCACCGAAATTCGGCGGCTGCGACAGATCCGGTGCAGGCGCAGTCGGCGCCGTGCCATCCGCCGGGGGTGCGCCAAGCGGCGACAGCCCCGGCGTTTCCGGCACCTGGTAATCGATCGTGCCCGGATCGACTGGCGTGCCCTTGTAATGCATCACCATTTGCGGGAAGGCGATGGTCAACCCGATCATGATGACCTGGATGCAAACGAAGGGAACCGCCCCCCAATAGATCTGGCCGGTGGTCACCGGCGCGATCTGCTTGCCGGTGAGCCGGTCGAGATAGGGCACGCGGGCGGCGACCGAACGTAGGTAGAACAGCGCGAAGCCGAAGGGTGGATGCATGAAACTGGTCTGCATGTTGACGCCGAGCAGCACGCCGAACCAGATCAGGTCGATGCCGAGCTTGTCGGCGGCCGGCGCCAAAAGCGGCACGATAATGAAGGCGAGCTCGAAGAAATCGAGGAAGAAGGCGAGCAAGAAGACGAGGATGTTCACCCCGATCAGGAAGCCGACTTCGCCACCCGGCAGCGAGGTCAGGAGGTGCTCGACCCAGATATGGCCGTTGACGCCGTAGAAGGTCAGCGAGAACACGCGCGCGCCGATCAGGATAAACAGCACGAAGGACGACAGCCGCGTTGTTGAGGCCAGCGCCTGCTTGATCACATCCAGTGACAGCCGCCCCTTCATCGCCGCCATGACCAGCGCGCCGACAGCGCCCATGGCGCCGCCCTCGGTTGGTGTGGCGATGCCCAGAAAGATGGTGCCCAGCACCAGGAAGATCAGCGCCAGCGGCGGGATCAGCACGATGATCACCTGCTGCGCCAGCCGCGACATCATGTTGATCTTCAGGCGCTGGTCGGCGATCGCCACGACATAGATCAAGACCACGCCGATAGTGGCGCCGAGAATGTCGGCGTTTTGACCCTGCGAGGGCGCAAGATAGCGATAGGCCGCGTAGGAAACCACGACCGTCGCCAGCACTGCCACCAGCAACGACAAGATGCCGTGGCCGAGCGTGCGGGCCTCCAGCGGCAGTGCCGGCATCGACTTCGGCCGGACAATCGACATGATCAGGATATAAAGGGTGTAGAGGCCGGTGAGCACCAGGCCGGGGATCAGCGCACCCGCATACATGTCGCCAACCGAGCGACCAAGCTGGTCGGCCAAAACGATCAGCACCAGCGACGGCGGAATGATCTGGGCCAGCGTCCCCGATGCGGCAATGACACCGGACGCCACGCGCCGGTCATAGCCGTAGCGCAGCATGATCGGCAGCGAGATCAGCCCCATGGCGATGACGGAAGCAGCCACCACACCCGTCGTTGCGGCAAGCAGCGCGCCGACGAAGATCACGGCATAGGCGAGGCCGCCGCGGATCGGCCCGAACAATTGGCCGATCGTATCCAGCAGGTCCTCGGCCATGCCCGATCGTTCGAGCACGATTCCCATGAAGGTGAAGAACGGGATGGCCAGCAGCGTGTCGTTCGACATCACCCGGCTGCCGTAGAAATTGTCCGGCAGTGCGTGCAGCAGCGGCCAGGCGAGATTGATCGAGCCGCCCGAATAGGGCGACAGGAGGACGCCGATAAAGAAGAACAGCAGGCCGTTGGCGGCGAGCGAAAACGCGACCGGATAGCCGATCAGCATGAAGACGATCAGCGAGGCGAACATGATCGGTGCCATGTTCTGCGCGATGAACTCGATCACGAGCGCACCTCTTCAGCGAGCGCCTTCGCCTCAAGTTCGGCCTGCTCATGCACCGATATGAACGGAGTGGGATCATCCATGTCACCACGCATGATGGCGATCTTCTTGATGATTTCCGAGATTCCCTGGAGCGCCAGCAGGAAAAAGCCGACCAGCAGGATCGCCTTTGCCGGCCAGATGATCAGCCCGCCGGAATTGTTCGACATTTCGCCGCTGCGAAACGACAGCGATACGTAGGGAACGAAATAGATCACCATCAGTGTCACAAACGGCATCAGGAAGAAGAGGTGACCGAGAAGGTCGATCCAGTGCTGTACGCGACGCGAGAACATGCCGTAGACGATGTCGATGCGGATATGGTCGTTCTGCTTCAGCGTGTAGGCTGCGGCCAGCATGAAGGCGGCGCCGAACAAATACCACTGCAGTTCCAGCCAGGCGTTCGACGACATGTCGAACGTCTTGCGGATAACCGCATTGGCGGCGCTGACCAGAATTGCCAGCAGGATCAGCCACGACACCCATCTGCCGATGAATTCGTTCACACGATCAATGGTTCTGGATAGAGCGAGAAGCCCTGCCATACATTCCTCCCTTTACGCATCGGCACGATGTGTCACTCAAAGCGTCAGCAGCGGCCCGTTCCCGCTTGTTTTTCGACGCGCCGCTGTGGCCCAACGGTATGCCGTGCGTGGCCCGGCGGGTCAACACAGGGCAGACCGAGTAAAACAATCTTGTGGGATGAGGAAGGGGCGAAACCGCCGCATGACTAGCGCATGACCCCGAAAATCGGAATCGATTTTCGCTGGGATCATGCGCAAAATCAAAGTACTACAGCGTCCTTTGCGCGTCCGAGAGGACGCGCGGCGCTGTAGACGTCATGCAACCAAAGTCTACTCAGGTCCGATGCAATCAGACAATCTTGCTCTGGTCGCGGCCGGTGCCGATCAGCACCAGCATGGCGACCAGGAATAGATACATCCAGGCGTCGCGCCACTCGACCGGGAAATAGCCGGCCCACAGCGATTCGGCCATGCCAAAGGCGGCAGCGCCAAGTGCGGCCCGCAACGGCGAAAGATAGCCGCCCACCGCCGTCACGAACAGGATTTTCAGCCCGTAGACCAGGCCGGAGCCGAAGCTGACATTGCCGTAGTAAAGGCCGGCAAGGACACCGGCCAGCGCCGCGCAAAGGCCGCCGGCGAGCACCGCGTGCCGAAACACCGTACGCACGTCGACGCCGCACATGGCTGCGGCCTTGGGATCGTCGGACACGGCGCGCCAACGCCGCCCGAAGCTCGAATGGGCCAACGCCCAGGCGGCGAGCCCGATGGTTGCCGCGACGGTCGCGCAGTCGAGCAACTGTATGAACGTCAGCGTGGCATTGAAATTATGCCCTCGCGCGAAAATGATGGGCTGGGCCAGCATTGGCGGCAGCCACAGGTCGTGGGTGTTGGCGGCAATGCGGCTTGCCTCCGACAGGAGCAGCAATATGCCCAGCGTCGTCACCACGATCGCATTGGGCGTGCGGTCGGCCAGCGGCTCGAAGATGCTACGCGACAAGACATGGCTGATCAGTGCCGCATACAGGAATGCCGAGACAATGCCGAGCACAACGGCCGCGAATAGGGTCAGCCACAGGGCCTGATAGCCGAAGGCTGCGGTGAGGATCATCGTCTGTCCGCAAAACGCGAACAGCGCGCCATAGGCGAGATTCGTCCGGTGCAGGACGCCATTGGTCAGCACATATCCGAAGGCGAGCAGTGCGTAGAGCGCGCCGGAATGCAGCCCGTTCAGGACCTGCTGGAAGAAATAGAGCATGCGAATTTCCTTGGATCGCGGAAAACCGCGCCCATGCGGAGCAGATTTGCATCGGGGAATCTAACTTGTCAAATGCGATTCATCGGTTAGAAATAGCCTCATGACGGTTTCATGGACCCCGCACCGCTTCACCGGCGGCATGCTTGCGCTCGACACGGCGAATACGGTCGTGCTGCGGTGTGATCCTCAGAAAACCTTCGATCGGTTCAAGGATACCGCCGAGATCGCCCGTTTTGCCGACGCGGCAAGCCGCTATCGCGCCGCCGAGCTTGGCGGCAGGCGGCTCGAAGCGCCGTTGCCGGACAAGATTGCGCCGGTCGTGCTGTCGATCCGCGAGACGACCGACCGGCTGTTTCGTGGTGCGGTGTTGAAAGGTGCGGTCGCCACAGCCGATCTGCCTGACTTCCTTGAAGCCTGCGCCGCGGGTCTCGCGCACAGCCGCACCGAGATCGGTGCGCCGGGACGGCCGTTCGGCGATGCGGCGACGCCCATCGCTTTCGAGGCGGCACTGGCGATTTCCGCACTGTCGCTGCTGCAAGGTGGCACCATCGCAAGGCTGAGGATCTGCCCGAATTGCACCTGGCTGTTCGTCGACAGAAGCCGCAATTCCAGCCGTCTTTGGTGCGACATGGCGGTTTGCGGCAACCGCCAGAAGGCGAGCCGCCACTATCGCCGCCGTCGAACGGCAGCCGGAGGCATAACCAATGTCTAGAAAAATCTTGCACGCGATCGTCGCTGGCGCCGCGCTCGTGGCAGCGGCAACGCTCGGCGCCTGCCGCGACACAGGCAAGGACGGCGAAGGCAGATTGTTCGAGATTTCCGGCAAGCTGTTCGTCTTCAACTATCGCCTCGCAAGGGCGACCTATGTCGTCACGCTGAGACCGTTGCGGCCGATGGAGGAAGGGCAAGTCGCCGTCGCCAGCTTTCAGAATCCGGCCGGCGGCGAGCCGCTGATCGTCGAACAGAAAATCTGGCCGAAGCTCGGCAAGGTGTCGCTGGAGAGCCCGGCACTTTTCTGCATCGTCAAGGACAAGCCCTATGCGATTGCGATCAGCATCAAGAATGCCGACGGTACGGTTCTCCAGAAGATCGACACCACGCTGATGTCGACCCAGGACCAGTCGGTCCTGCCCGACCGGCCGCTGGTCATCGATCAACTCTATACGCCCAACCCCGAGCTTGCCGGCCATCCTGACGGCAAGCTGCCGGGTGCGCCTAAGCCCGACTGTCCGAAGGCCGGCTGACGCCTCACTGCCGGTATCGGCTGCGGCCGAAATTTTCCTGCGCTGTCCGGTCATCCGGTGCGCGACCTGATACGCTGCCAGCCCTTCACCGGATTGTTTGTTGCGCATCGCCTGGCATCTTCGATTTCGTTTGACCTGTCCGGCAAGGGAAGAAAGACTGATCCATCCAGCTCCGACGTTGGCCGCGCCTGAATGCGGTCTCCGCAGAGGAAGTGCCTGATGACGCTGCATGAAGTTGCGCTCGACGACAAGTTCGACCTGGGAAAGGAGCGCATCTTCCTTTCAGGGGCACAGGCGGTCATCCGCATGCTTTTGATGCAGCGCGAGCGCGACCGCCGGGCCGGCCTGAACACCGCCGGCTTCGTCTCCGGCTATCGCGGTTCGCCGCTCGGCGGCCTCGACATGCAGCTTTGGAAGGCCAGGAAGCAGCTCGCCCAGTCGGACATCGTCTTCCAGCCCGGTCTCAACGAGGAACTCGCGGCCACGGCCTGCTGGGGGTCGCAGCAGGCCGAATTGCTGGGTGAGGGCACGCATGACGGCGTCTTTTCGGTCTGGTACGGCAAGGGGCCGGGCGTCGATCGCTCCGGCGACGTCTTCCGCCATGCCAATCTCGCCGGCTCGTCCAGATATGGTGGCGTGCTTGCCTTGATGGGCGACGACCACATGGCCGAATCCTCGACCAACGCGCACGCGACCGAGTTCCTGTTCGTCGACACGATGGTGCCGATCCTCAACCCGGCCGGTGTCCAGGAGATCATCGACTACGGGCTCTACGGCTTTGCCATGTCGCGTTTCGCCGGCACCTGGGCGGCGATCAAATGCGTCAAGGACAACGTCGAATCGACGGCCTCGGTCGATGTCGCGCTCGAACGGCTTGATATCGTCGTCCCGGACTTCGACATGCCGCCCGGCGGCCTCAACATTCGCAATGAGATCGACATGCTCGGCCAGGAGGAGCGGCTGCATGAATATAAGCGCGCCGCCGCTTCGGCCTTTATCCATGCCAACCGGCTGAACCGGATCGTCTATTCGGGTGGACGTGCCCCGAAGCTGGGCATCGTCACCATCGGCAAGAGCTATCTCGACGTTCGCCAGGCGTTGGAAGATATCGGCGTCGACGAGGCCGCCGCCAACCGCATCGGTATCAGGCTGTTCAAGATCGGCTGCCCTTGGCCGCTCGACCTGCACCACATCGCCGACTTCGCTCGCGGCCTCGACACCATCGTCGTCGTCGAGGAGAAACGCTCGCTGATCGAGGTGCAACTGCGCGAGAACCTTTACGGCACCGCCACGCAGCCGGTTATCGTCGGCAAGAAGGACGAGCGCGGCGACGGGCTGTTCCCGGCCAAGGGCGCGCTCGATCCCAATGACATCGCCATAGCGCTCGGCGAGAGAATCTTGCGAACGATCGGGCCGTCGGAAGAGATTGCCGCGCGGGTAGCGAAACTTCGCCAGTTCCAGGCAATGCTCGCCGACACGTCGGACATCGCCTCGCGCACGCCCTTCTTCTGCTCCGGCTGCCCGCACAATTCCTCGACCAAGGTGCCCGACGGTTCGCTCGCTGCCGCCGGCATCGGTTGCCATTTCATGGCGCTGTGGATGGACCGCAACACCGTCGGTTTCACCGCTATGGGCGGCGAGGGTGCGCAATGGGTCGGCCAGGCGCCGTTCTCTAAACGCGACCATATCTTCCAGAATCTCGGCGACGGCACCTACAACCACTCTGGTGCGCTGGCGATCCGCTTTGCGCTGTCGACCGACGCCAACATCACCTACAAGATCCTCTACAACGACGCTGTCGCCATGACCGGCGGCCAGCCGCACGAGGGCGGCCTGACCGTGGATATGATCGCCAGGCAGGTGCGGGCCGAGGGCGTCGAGCGTATCGCCATCGTCACCGACGAGCCGGACAAATATGCCGGCAAGGTCGAATTCCCCGCTGGCGCCACCATCCATCACCGCGACGATCTCGACCTCGTCCAGCGCGAATTGCGCGCGGTCAGCGGCACATCCGTGCTGATCTACGATCAGACCTGCGCTGCCGAAAAGCGCCGCCGCCGCAAGCGCGGCACCTTCCCCGATCCAGACAAGCGCGTCTTCATCAATGAACTGGTCTGCGAAGGCTGCGGCGACTGCGGGGTGCAGTCGAATTGCGTGTCGATCCAGCCGGTCGAGACCGAATTCGGCCGCAAGCGCAGGATCGACCAGTCGAGCTGCAACAAGGATTTCTCCTGTATCAACGGGTTCTGCCCGTCCTTCGTCACCGTGCATGGCGCAAAGATCAGGAAGGCCGAGGGTATTGCCGGCACGACCGACCCGCTCGACGGCGTGCCCGGGCCCGTTGAATTCCCGCTCGGCGAACAAGGCTGGGCGGCGATCATCGACGGCGTCGGCGGCACCGGCGTTGTCACCATCGGCGCGGTGCTCGGCATGGCGGCCCATCTCGAAGACAAGGGCTGCGGCATGATTGACATGGCCGGCCTTGCCCAGAAGGGCGGCTCGGTGTTCACCCATGTCCGCATCGCGCGCCGCCCGGACGATATCCATGCCATCCGCGTTTCGGCTGGGAAGGCCGACCTCGTGCTTGGCTGCGATCTCGTCGTGTCGGGCGCCCAAAAGGTGCTCGCCGCGGTGCGCGAGGGCCATACGATCTTCCTCGCCAACACCGCCGAGATCATGCCCGGCGAGTTTACCCGTTCGGCGGATTTCTCGCTGCCTGTCGAGCGGCTGAAAAAGGCGATCCGCACTGCCGCGGGCGACGACAAGGCGCATTTCTTCGACGCCACCCGCACCGCCACCGCGCTGTTCGGCAGTTCGCTCGGCGCCAACATGTTCATGCTCGGCTTCGCCTTCCAGCATGGCGGTTTGCCGTTGTCGGCCGAGGCAGTCGAAAAGGCGATCGAGCTCAACGGCCAGGCCGTGGCGATGAACGTCTCAGCCTTCCGCTGGGGCCGTCGCGCCGCCCACCAGCCGGATTTCGTCCGCGGCCTCGTGGCCCAGCCAGGCAAGACTGCACAGACAGCCGCTGTCGCCGACACACTGGACGACATTGTCGCCCGCCGTGTCGCCTTCCTCACCGCCTATCAGGACGCCGCTTATGGCAAGCGCTATGCCGACAGATTGGCCGCGCTGCGCAAGGCCGAAGCCAGGGCGGTGCCGGGTTCGACCGATGTGACCGAGGCCGCAGCTAGGAACCTGTTCAAGCTGATGGCAATCAAGGACGAATACGAGGTGGCGAGGCTCTACACCGATGGCTCCTTCGTCGCCGAGCTGGGCAAGCAGTTCCAGAGCTACGACAAACTCGAATTCCATCTCGCGCCGCCGATCATGGGCAGGCGCGGCAAGGACGGCAAGCCGAGGAAGTCGAGCTTCGGTCCCTGGATGATGAAGGGGTTCCGCCTGCTGGCAGCGATGAAAGCCTTGCGCGGCACGGTTTTCGACGTGTTCGGCTACAGCACGGAAAGGCGTATGGAGCGGCAGCTTCTTGCGCAGTACGAGGCCGACCTGGAGCTTATCGCCGGCGCACTGGCGCCGGGCAAGGTCGAGGCCGCGGCAGCGCTTGCCTCGGTGCCGGCGCTCATTCGCGGCTATGGTCACGTCAGGCAAGCCAGTGCCGAAAAGGCCGCTGGCGAGCGGCAGAGGCTGCTCGATCGCCTGGGAAAGACGCCGGTGCGGTCGCAACTGCAAGCCGCCGAGTGAGCGATAGGCCCTGCTTACCGTGAAGAATGATTTCCTGCCTTACGCAAGGTCAACTGGAAATCGTGGCAGGGCTCGAAACGGCCTCTCTAAACCTTTCTTAAGGCGAATGTGACACAGCTTGGCTCCCCAGGGTTGGGATTCAGGCGTGAATCTGAACAGAAAAAACGAGATCCCGGTCGACGTCTACATCCCGTTCGTGGAAACTCTGTTTCGCGACGTGTTGACGCTGGCCATTGGATTCTCTGCCCAAACCCTGCTGGTGGTGCTGGTCTACTGGAAAACCAGGGATCCGACCTACCTCGCGGTGGCCGCCGGATTGCTGATCGTCGCCTTCTTGCGCCTGCGCAATATGAGGAAATACCGCCGCGCCCCACCACCGAAGAATTGGGAGGAGGCGCGCCGCCGCGAGAATGATTACATTCTCTACGGCTCCATGCACGGTTTCATGTTGGGTGCCTTCTGTTTCGCCGGCATCTACCTGGCGCATGACAACTATGCTGAAATAGCCGCCGTCTGCGTTACGCTGGCGTCCGCCACGGCCATAGCCGGCCGCAATTACGGCTCGCCGAGGATGGTCATGATCTTCATCATGACCATGACGTGGTCGATCTCGCTGGGCTTCATCCTGCGTGGCGATGTCTATCATGTCATACTCGGTCTGATGTCGGCTCCCTTCCTGTTCGCGATCAAGCGCTTTGCCGATGTGGTCAGGGAGGTGCTTTTCGCCGCTCTGTCAGAAGAAAAAAAGGCGAACCGCATCGCCCAGCGCTTCAATCGGGCGCTGAACACCATGTCGCATGGGCTTGTCATGCTCGGTCCCGACGGCCGGGTGGCGGTGGCCAATGCCGAAGCCGCGCATCTGATGTCGCTCAAATCGCCCGACGTGCTGCTCGGGCGATCGATCCATGGTTTGCTAATGCGGGGCGTTGCCGGAGGCATGCTGGCGCCGAAGGACTGCCGCTACATCGAAGCCCAGCTGACACGCGCCCTGCGCGAAGGCCGCGACCGCAAGGTTCTCGTCTCGCTTGCCAACGGACAGCATTATGAGTTCTCGGCGCGCGAAGGCAGTCAGGAGCTGGGCGTCATCACCTTCGAGGATGTGACGGCCCGCGTCGAGGCGGAAGATAAGATCCGCTTCATGGCGCGTTACGACAACCTCACCGGTCTGCCCAACCGCGCGTACTTCCACGAGCTGATCGGAGAGGCGATGGCCTCAGGCGATCTCGAGCGTCTGTGCGGGCTCGCCGTGCTCGACCTCGACGACTTCAAGAGCGTCAACGACACGCTTGGCCATCCGGTCGGCGACGGATTGATCTACGCCGTCGCCGAGCGGCTGGCGGCGGTCGCTGGACCAGGCATCACCGTCAGCCGTTTTGGCGGCGACGAGTTCATGATCTTCTTCGACCGCATCGAGGGCGAAAACCACCTGATCAGCCAACTCGACGCGATTTTCGTCGACCTGCAGGGCGAGGTCGACGTCGCCGGCCATGGACTGCGCATTCAGGCCAGCGGTGGCGCGGTGCTGTCGCGGGTCAAGGATACCGATGTCGACGCCATGATCGTCAAGGCGGACCTCGCACTCTACAAGGCCAAGGAACTCGGCAAGAACACTTGGCGGCTGTTCGAGGCATCGATGGACGCCGCTTTCCGCAACCGCCAGCTGATGAAGGCGGATCTGCGCACCGCGGTGGAAAGCAAGGGGTTGCGGGTGGTCTATCAGCCGATCGTGGCGATGAGCACGATGCGCATAGACAGTTGCGAGGCGCTGTGCCGTTGGGACCACCCCGATCTCGGGCCGATCTCGCCCGGTGTCTTCATTCCACTGGCGGAAGAAATGGGCATTATTTCCGAGATCAGCACCTTTGTCCTACTTGCGGCGTGCACCGAATGCGCCAAATGGCCCGCACAGACCAGTGTCTCGGTCAATCTCTCAGCCAAGGACTTCCGTAACCGCGACGTCGTCCAGAAGGTTAGCGATGCGCTCGCCAGTTCCGGTCTCGCCCCCGGTCGCCTGGAGATCGAGGTCACCGAGACGGCGCTGCTCGACGACAAGTCGCAGACGCGTCAATATATCGAGGAATTGAGGCGGCTTGGCGTGCGCATAGCGCTCGACGATTTCGGCACCGGCTATTCGAGCCTGAGCTATCTCCACAAACTGCCGCTCGACAAGATCAAGATCGACCGTTCGTTCCTGATGGATGTCACCCAGAACAGCCGTTCGCTCGAACTGCTCAAAGGCATCGTCAATCTGTCACGGCCGCTGGGGCTTTCGGTCACCGTCGAAGGCGTCGAAACCTTCGAGCAGCTCAAGATCCTGGCGCTGGAGGTCAAGCCGGATCTCGTCCAGGGTTTTCTATTCGGTTCAGCGCTCAGCGCGTCCGGCATCGAGACCATGTCGAACACGGTTTGGCCCTTCGCCAAGGACATCAAGACGGCCCGGAAGTCGACGCGTCGATGATTTCTGTCGGTAGAAAACATCGTACTTTAGTACAATTATCTCAATTATTAACCTTAATGACTGGTAAATGATCCCTATCTTGTTTTCATCTTTACATCGTACGACCCTGCCTTAGTGTCGGTTGCGGGGGTAGTTTACGGGGTTCGGGTTCATGGTTGTTGAGTTGACTTCGCCTCGCCAGGCGGCGAGCGCGGACGGGAGTGATGCGTCTGACGCCATGTCTGGCTTTGCCAGGAATGTTTCGGCGATGCTCGAGCGCACCGAGTACCGCCGATGCGACAAGGGCGAAGACCTCGAAGACATCTACAGGTTGCGCTACAAGTCCTATCGTCTGAGCGATATGGTCCCGGAAAATCCCGACCATATTGTGCATGATGAGCTCGACGAAGCGGCCAATTGCTCGAAGTTCGGAATGTATATCGACGGCGTTCTAGTCAGCACGCTACGCATTCACCATGCCAGCGGCGCCACGCCGCAGTCGCCTTCCACGACAGTCTATGGTGACATATTGCACCCCATGCTGGCGTCTGGTGCACATTTCGTTGACCCCAGCCGCTTTGCCGCCGATCCGGACTGGTCGCGGGTCTATCCGCAGATTCCATATCTGACGCTACGCCTCGCTGGCATGGCATGTTTCTACTTCGACGCGCCTTATTGCCTCTCCACCATCCGCCCGGAACATGCAGGCTTCTACCGTCGCATTTACTGTTCCGAGCAGATCGGCGAGTTACGCGACTATCCGGGCTTGAATTATAAGGTCGTGCTCTACCGCGCCAACGTCAGCGCCATCCGCGAGCGGTCTTTCTCACGGTTTCCGTTCTTCCGGTCGACACCGATGGAGCAGCGGATGCTGTTCGAAGCGCTTAGCGCCGGCGAACTCGCGCCGCTGACCATCCTGCCCACTGCCAAGTATTTTCGCGAAGCCGCCTGATGTACACCGGCCAGAGGTGCGCAGCGATTTCCGACCGGCGATAGGCATCAAAACAGAGATGCGATATGTAGCATTTTTAGAACCGGCCGGAGCTTTCCGGCCGCTTCGGCGTTCTGCCAAGCGCGCCGGTGGCGCATGAACGACGTCGACCCGCATGGGGTTGGCGCAATTATCGAAAGGAACCGACATGACCATTTCCACGCTCGCACTCACGCCGCTGATCTCGCTGATTGCCGGCGTGCTGATCCTGGTGATGCCGCGGCTCCTCAACTATATCGTTGCGCTCTATCTGATCGTCGTCGGCCTGCTTGGGCTGTTTCCGCAGCTCGCCGGCTGAAAATGCCGGCTGGCGCGGGCGCGCGTTGGCCGGCAAGCAAGCGCGAGGTGGCAGCCGCTGGTCGCCTCCGGCGCGTCGTCCTGCGCCGGGCAGCTTCAACTTTTCTTTGACGCTGTTGTCTTCGCCGATGCGGCAATAGCGCCATTGCCCTCAGCCTGGCTTTTCGCTATGTGCCTGAAAGATGTCTTCGAAGGGGTATTCCTATGGCTGATCATGCGCCGACCGGTCCTGTCGAACTGGGCGCGAAGATGGACTATGCCGAGCATGACCGCACCTATGCCGGCTTTGTCATGCTCGCCAAATACGGTTCGCTCTTTTGCGCCGCCGTGCTTCTGGCAATGGCTTTCGGCTTCTTTGCGGGCGGCTTCTTCTCGGCGTTCATCCTGTTCGTTCTGATCCTCGCCGTCGGCGCTTTCATTCTCAGGTAAGTTCTTCAAACCCCCTTGCTCGTGACATCGCCGGAGATCCGGCCGGCGTCCTGCGCAGACAGGTTCCAGCCGAAAGGATCATGCGGTGGGACAGACGGTTTTCATCCCTCGTGAGCTCGATGCGAACGAGCCGCGCATTGCGGCCTCGCCCGACACGGTGAAGCGGCTGGCGGGGCTGGGGCTCGACGTGATCGTCGAAAGCGGCGCCGGAACGGCATCGCGCATTCCCGACGAGGAATTCGCCAAGGCCGGCGCTGTGATCGGTAAGGCCGGCGATGTCGCCAAGGCCGATGTGGTGCTGAAGGTGCGCCGGCCCAGCGAAGTGGAACTGAAGGCCTATCGTGCGGGCACTGCCGTCATCGCCATCATGGACCCCTACGGCAACGACGCCGCGGTCGCAGCACTTGCCAAAGCCGGTGTCACCGCCTTCTCGATGGAATTCATGCCGCGCATCACCCGCGCCCAGTCCATGGACGTCCTGTCCAGCCAAGCCAACCTTGCCGGCTACCAGGCGGTGATCGACGCAGCTGCCGAATATGACCGGGCGCTGCCGATGATGATGACGGCAGCCGGCACGGTACCGGCGGCGAAAGCCTTCATCATGGGCGTCGGCGTCGCCGGCCTGCAGGCAATCGCCACCGCAAGACGGCTCGGCGCCGTCGTCACAGCCACCGATGTGCGTCCTGCCGCCAAGGAACAGGTTGCGTCGCTCGGCGCAAAATTCCTGGCGGTCGAGGACGAGGAGTTCAAGGCGGCCGAGACCGCTGGCGGCTATGCCAAGGAAATGTCGAAGGAGTATCAGGCCAAGCAGGCGGCGCTGACCGCCGAGCATATCGCCAAGCAGGACATCGTCATCACCACGGCGCTGATCCCCGGCCGTCCGGCGCCGAAGCTGGTTTCGGCCGCGATGGTTGCCTCGATGAAGGCGGGCTCGGTGATCGTCGATCTCGCGGTTGAGCGCGGCGGCAACGTCGAAGGAGCCGTGCCCGGGCAGGTGGTGACCACGGCCAACGGGGTAAAAATCGTCGGCCACCTCAACGTACCGGGTCGCGTCGCGGCATCCGCCTCGCTGCTCTACGCCAGGAACCTCTTTGCCTTCCTCGAGACGCTGGTCGACAAGGCCACGAAGACGCTTTCCATCAACCGCGACGACGATCTGGTCAAGGCGACGATGCTGACCGATGGCGGCCAGGTCGTGCATCCGGCTTTCGTCAGGGTTGAGCAAGCGCCGCGTGTCGAACCGCCGGCGATCCCGGCCAAAACGATGGTCGCCGACGCTTCCGCCAAACCGGCTGCTGCAAAGAAGGC